>JABHEG010000267.1 GCA_018676675.1 Lentisphaerota bacterium | reverse complement strand
GTATCGACAAGGAGAAGTTCCTATGACCACGCGGCAAGCAGGTTACGGAATCCAACCGAATTCTGCGCTCGAAGGCCCGGTGCGGCCCAAGGCCGAAAAAAAACGGGCGTCTCACTTTACAGAAGCACTGAGCTCTGGTGCACCGCGCTCAGGTCGCTGTGCGCGCCGCCACAACGACCATGGATGGGGACATCGTGGTGAACCTGGGCCCGGGTGAGTACCGCGTGGCGCAGACGCTCGTGCTGACAGAAGCCGATTCGGGACGCAACGGCCACCGCGTGGTCTACCGCAGCGCGGGGGGCTTGGTGGGCAAGGCGCGACTGCTCGGAAGCGTGCCTCTGAAGGGCTGGCAGCCGTACCGCGACGGGATCTGGAAGGTCGCCTTGCCGGAGAGGATGGTCTTCAACACGCTCTATGAAAACGGCCAGCGCGCGCGGAAGGCCCGGTTCCCCAACCACGAGCACCACCCCGACATGCCCACCGCGCGGGGCCGCTATCTCGTCAGCATCGACGGCAGTCCCAAAGCGGAGAAGGGCGAGAAGACGGGCTGGCTGACCTACCGACCGGAGGATGCCCCGCCCGTCACCGACGTGACTAAGATGAAGATCCTGCTGTTTGCGGAAGGCAGGTGCGACTGGTTCCGGGGTGTGCGCCAGGTCAGAGCCATCGAGCCGGAGACACAGCGCGTGACCTTCGACGGCAGCTTCTGGAGGGGCGTGAAAGCGCAGGCGCGGTTCTTCTACGAAGATGAACTCGAGTTCCTCGACGCGGCGGGCGAGTTCTTCGTTGATGAGACCGCGGGCGTGCTCTACTACATGCCGATGGGCAACGCACACCCCGACACGCTCAGAATCGCCGCGCCCGTTCTGAAGACGCTGATTCGTATCCAGGGCAAGTCCCGCGACCTGTGCGTTGAGAACCTGCACCTGGAAGGACTTGGGCTGGAAGAGACCGATGGATCGCCCGACAACTGGTGGGCCGCAGGCTACGGCAGACGCGATGCCGCGTTGGTCTGGATGAGCAACACCGATCGGGTCGAGATCCGCAGTTGCCATCTGCGCAACAGCGGACGCAACGGAATAATGATGGTCGGGCACAACACGAACAACCGCGTCGCCGGCTGCTGGATCGAGCACATGGCCGTCAACGGCGTCACGCTCTGCAACCGCTTCACCAGCCCGGACAAGAAGACCGCGACCCAAGACCGCTGCGAAGGCAACCGAGTACACAACTGCCGCATCCACGACGTCGGCGAGGTCCACTGCTACGCAGGATGCGTAAACGCGTTCAACGTCAGCCACAACGAGTTCAGCCACTGTGAGTTATTCAACTCCGTGCGCTACGGCGTCACGCTGCGGGGGAACACCGCGCCCGATCCCTATGGACCCGCCCTATGGGACACGAAGCTCCCGGGAGCGAAGGGCAACCGGTTCCATCACCTGCGCGTGTGCCGCTGTGGCCAGGACAGCGGCGACATGGGCGCGCTCCATGCCGCCAACCTGAATATCCCCGATGGAGACTGCATCAACACCTTCGAGCAGATCACGGTCGCGGACACCTGCGCGATCCCCTCCATGAAAGACGCCAGCCCTGGCGGCATTTTTCTGGACTGGCCCCGCATGACCATGCATCAGGTCTTCCGGAGCGTCCACATCATCCGCTCGCAGGGCCTGCCGCTCATCAGCAACGGCCCGGACAACGCAGCGTCCGCGCAGAGAGTGAACGTCAGTTGGGAGCCGGGCTTCCGCGAAGAGTTGATGGACTACGAGACCATCGGCCTGACCGCGGAATTCCCGGTCGAGTACGGCGGCCGTCCGTCGGTGCCGGCGCCCCTGACCGCACCGACGAACGTCAGAGCCGCGGTCTCCGCGCACCACACCGTGGCCTTGTCGTGGGACGCGCCGGAACACAAGCCTGGCGAGCAACTGAGCTACACGGTCTTCCGGAACGATGAGAAGATTGCCGTGACACCAGCCCTGGGCTTGACGGACCGCGCACTGAACGAACGCACGGTGTACCGCTACCGCGTTGCGGCCAGAGCAGGCGACTTCACCAAGTTGGGTGCGCGCTCGAAGGAGTGCGCGTCCACCACGCCCCCCGACCTGGTTCCGCCGGAGCTCATCGGCGGGTATATCACCCCCGACGGCAAACACGTGCGAATCGCGTTCACCGAGCCGCTGGACTCCGCCTCCGCGCTGACGCCAACCCACTACCGATTCGAGCCGCGACTGGAGGCGAAGAAGGCGCGGCAGCTCAGCCCTGAATGCATCGAGCTGGAGGTCGCGGGATTCCGCAGGCACGCGCCGTATGCGCTGGCCGTGGTCGGCGTGCGCGATGCCAGCCACTCCCGCAATGTCGTCGCCGCGGACAGCCGCATTGCGCTTGCCGCCCCCAAGACCGTCGTCTCCTATCCCTTGAGGGGTGCAGATCCCGGCCGGCTGCGCGATGCGTCGGGCGGCGGCGCCGACGCCCTGCTGCACGGCGGCGCGGTGGTGCAGCCCAACGCGGGGCCCTTCGGAGGAGCGGCGCTGGTGCTTGATGGCGAGACGGGCTTTGCCGAGGCATCAGCGGATCTGGACCTCGGCGATGGCGACTTCACCATCATGCTGTGGGTCTGCCGCATGAACTGGGGCACCGTCCTCTCCAAAGGCAACGGCTTTGGCAGCGTGCAGCAGTGGTCTCTGGGCTGGCCGAAAGCCGGGGTGCCCGAAAGCGTGTCGCTGAGGGTGAACAACAGCTTCTTCTCAACGGCCCCCGGATCCGTGCCCCAAGGGCGATGGGTGCACATCGCGCTCGTCAAGCGCGACGACACATGCAGAGCCTATGTCGACGGCCAAGCGAACGGCGAACTCCATGACCTGGCCGTGGTCGGCCCCCTCGTCAACGACCACCCTCTGTGCATCGGCCGACGCCAACACGCGCCCAACCCGGCTTTTCTCAAGGGGAAAGTCGCGGACGTGGTGCTGCTGAGCTGCGCCCTGCCTTTGGAGTTGATCCAGGCGCACGCCCGGGGCACTGCCGGACGCGTGGATGACTGAACGCAGAGAAAGCAGCCGCATGGCGCCCAAGTGCCCCGGTCATCCTGTCACGCCAGAGCCTGTCCCTCCCAAGAACTCCATCCGTATCCAAAACCGGCGTCCTTGACCGACTGGGCTCAGCGCGGAACACAGGCCCTGCCTCCTTCCTCCCCAGCAGGCACAAGGGCCGTTTGAGCAGCTCCGGCATCTTCGGGGGGGATTTCGAGGGTTGCACGGGTGCCGGCGTGCTGGTATCGTGATCATCAGAAGACCGAGGGAGTTTCTTTGATGGCTGTTGCTGCGCCGTCGTTGGGTGACTGGTGGATGGAGCATGAATCCGGATGAAGACGCATGACTGACGACTACGCGAACGCAGCGTGCCCTATCTGCAAAGGGACTGAATTCCAATGGGGAGCCATGCATGCCAAAGGGTTCGGCCTGAAAGGACGCGTTGGGGTGGAACCAAAGGAAACGTACTGGACTAATCGTGGCACTAATCCCGCGATGCGAGTCTGTGCCACATGCGGCAACATCCAGCTCTTTCTCGTCGAGAAGCCATGAGGAGCATCCGGACATTCGGCTCATACAGACGTCTTGCGCTATGCTTCAGCCACTGGTGATGGTGTCGTTTCCCGGGACAGCACGATGGGCATTCTTGACTCAAAGGGATTCTGGGCGGGTGGTCGTAGAGCATACCTGAGAGTTCTGCGCGATGAAGAAAAGGAGACGCTCCTTCCTCTCCAGCAGGAACTCCAGAGGGTTGCCAATCTAACGACCAAGCGGAGCCTGAAATGCGACATCAGATCCATCAAGGCTGAGTTCCGGAAGAGAAGGAAGGCGGCGGCCTCAAGCCGTTTCGGCACGGTATGAACCTGTGCGATTGGGATAGGCTCTTGCACCCCCGAAGCCCTTCCTGTATCGTTCATCAGAAGACCGAGGGAGTTCCTTTGATAGTAGGCAGGGCTGTGCGCCCACGCACGCCGACTGCTGTCAGGGGGATTCGCTGAGCCTTGGAGGCGAAGATCCTGCCGATATGGAGGGAGATAGAATGAAGGTCCGGACCATCTCGATCCTGGTGTTCCTATTGGGCATCGGTTCGCCCACTGTCGTCCCGGCCCAGACAGTGCTCGATGTCCTCAAAGGGGTCCAGCTGGACCGGGTGTCACACCTTCGTATGCCATTGGCTCAGATTCTCCAAGGGCTGGAGGCCCGTAGCGAAGGCCGGGCCAAGCTTCGGTACTATGGGACGCCGGGCAGAGACGAACCCCTTGTGTCGATCACAATGCACGCGTGCAGTCTCTACGCTGTGATGGTCCGTCTGGAGCACCAGACAGGCGCGGAGCTTCTCGTGCAAGGTGACATCGTTTACCTGGTCTCCCCCGCGCCTCTAACCCGGGACCGGCTCAAGGCGCTAATTCTGCCGCGTGTGGAGATCTCGAATGTGCGTGTTTCACAAGCTGTGCATGTGCTCGAAACGCTCGCAAACAAGCACGAGGATCGCACGGGAAGGCTGGATTTCCGGAAGATCACGTTCCGCACACGTCTGCTTGAGAAATACCATGACCCTCTCGTCCCTTTCTCAAGTGCAGAAACGAACATGTATGCGTTCCTGGAAGCCTTCCTCCTGCCTCAGGGCCTGGATTGGACGATCCGAAGCAACGCGGTACTGATTGTACCGACGCGTGTGACCATCGCGAAGGTCCAGCAGTCACGCAGAGAGGAAGCCGCACAGAAGCGTGCCCGGCGGAGGAATCGGGGCCGCGGCCATTCCGACATGGGGGATTTCGGAGGAGACGATGACTTTGGGGGAGGCGATGACTTTGGAGGAGGCGGCAGTTTCGGGAGCGTGTCCATGGGGTTTGCGTCATCGATGTCGGCATTCTCCGAACGCTCTGTTGCCGGCTGCATTCCTTCACCGGGCCTCAAGTGGAACACCGAGAAGTATGACGTGATCAAGCGCAACAGGTTTCACTCCCCCATTGTGGCGCCGCTGTCTACATTCTCTATCGATGTAGACACCGCCAGCTACACGAACGCGCGACGCTTTCTGATGCAAGATGAACGTCCTCCTCCTGATGCCATCCGCACCGAGGAATTCATCAACTACTTCCCCTACACGTTTGCCGCTCCCGTGGAGGGAGAACCCCCGATAGCCGTTCACCTGGAGGCCGCGAGCGCTCCTTGGCAACCGAAACACCGCCTCGTACAGGTCGGCATCCGAGGGCGGGAGCTGGATTGGGAAAAGCGGCCCGCGAACAACCTGGTTTTCCTGCTGGACGTGTCCGGTTCAATGAACACACCGAACAAGTTGCCTCTGGTCAAGGCCAGCCTGAGCTACCTTGTGGGGCACCTGGACGCACGTGACCGAGTGGCCATCGTCGTCTATGCAGGATCCTCAGGGCTGGTTCTGCCTTCCAGCCCTGCGGATGACACAGGCGCCATTGCGGATGCAATTGAGGGGTTGGGAGCAGGAGGGTCCACGAATGCTGGCGAAGGCATTGAGCTCGCCTACAAGGTTGCTGCCGAGAACCTGCTCAAGGATGGAAACAACCGGGTGATACTGTGCACGGACGGGGACTTCAACGTGGGTTTGACTGACAGGGGAGAACTGACGCGATTTGTGGCCGAGGAGGCCAAGAAGGGGATCCAGTTGACCATCCTCGGCTATGGGATGGGGAACTACAAGGATGACATGCTGGAGACGCTTTCTAACAGTGGTGATGGGAACTACGGCTATATCGACAGTCGCAATGAAGCCAGGAAGGTCTTCGTGGAGGAACTCACCGGCAGCCTCTTCACAATCGCTCGCGATGTCAAAATCCAGGTCGAGTTCAACCCCACACAGGTCCAGGCCTACCGGCTCATCGGTTACGAGAATCGGCTACTCGACGCCGAGGACTTCAATGACGACACGAAGGACGCAGGCGAAATGGGAGCCGGGCACAGCATTCTGGCTCTCTACGAGGTCGTCCCGCCAGGTGTTGCGTTCCAGATGCCTGATGTTGACGAGCTCCGGTTCCAGACGACACAGACCACGGACAAAGGCGATGAACTGCTTGTCGTCAAAGTCCGGTACAAGCTCCCAGGCGAGGACGAGAGCCGGTTGCTCAGCCTTCCGCTCAAGGACGGGGGCAAGGAGCTCAAAGACGCTTCACCCGACTTCCGGTTTGCCGGGGCAGTGGCAGGATTCGCAATGTTGCTGAGCGAGGACCCCGGGGTGGAAGGACTCACCCATGATTACGTCCGGTCGCTGGCCAGTGACTCCCTCACTGGCTATAGCGACGCGCATCGGCGAGAATGTGTTACGCTCATCGACAGAGCAAAGGCAATCGCCGATGGTCGTAGAAAGTGATCGCTGGCAAAGCAGTCTTTCCGGCCGCTTCTCGGTTCTTGCATCCCCCGGCCCTCCCCGGTATCATGATCATCAGAAGGTCGAGGGAGTTTCTTTGATGATGAGGGGCGGATGGGATCTGTGCAACGTTGGTGAATGATGGTGACACGGACACACCGGATCATCCTGATGGCTGTACTGCTGCTGCCGATTGCAGCACAGGCAACGCGCCAGTCGCCTGACATACTCATCATGGACGGGACAACGTTCTTCATTCAGGGGTGGAAACTGGATTTCCCGCTCGAAGCGTTCTTCGAAGGGCGTGAACGTCCGATGTATTCGAGGAATGCAGAAGGCAGCATCGGGACGAACTGCTGGCGAGGGTATGAGGCGATATGGACAGTGACGGATGGGAAACTGATCCTCGTCTCGATCGACACCTTCCTTGGCGGCAACAAACAGAGCGTCTCAGACGTAGTCGGTGAGAGTTGCTTTGCGGAGTGGTTCTCGGGGGAGATCCCTGTCCGTGAGGTCCGCTACGCTCGCGGAAAATACAAGAAGATGGTCCTGACGTTTGACAGGGGACTCCTACAAAGCCGCCCCCAACCAGACGCCTCAAATGGACCTGGTGCGGCTGACGCCCCTCCAAACCAGTGAGCCACAACGTTCCTCGCGAGAATACGTAGCCCGAAGCGGCGGTCCGTCAGCAAGCAAGAGCCATGAATAGTGTAAGGAACAGATTGTACGCGATCGCTCTAACGGCGATGACATGCCCCCTGCTGAGCCTTGCGTCTCCTTCCGATACAAGGCGGCTGTCACGGATCGCCGTTCTCAACCTTACTCCGCAATCTGCAGAGCTCGCCGGCCTGGCAGATTTGGTCGAAATCGAGCTGACACACAGGGAAGGCATTGAGGTAGTAGAGAGGGAATTGATCGCAACGCTTCTCAAGGAACAAGAGCTCCAGTCTGTTGGGAGCGCCGGTGACGGTTCCTCTGGGCTCAAGATGGGGGCCCTGCTTCGCGCACATCTCCTCGTCTTGTTTTCCGCCTCGAAAGATGACGAGGAGGGCGCCCGATTGTGCATTCTCGAGACTCGCCACGGCTTGAAACTTGTCGATGAGACCTTCCCCAACGTCGTCTCCGATCTCAGCCCATATGTCACCACGGTCACCGACACCCTCAGCAAGGCCTTGAGCCAGGAAAAGCCGGAATACTACGCTGTAGCTCCATTTGTCAACCGGGAGTTGAGCTTTCGTCTCGACCACTACCAGGACAGCGTGGCACACTTGATCAGGCAGGAACTCCTTAGGCGAGGGAGACCGGTGCTTGAGTTCGAGGAAGCCCGCAAGCTCCTAGATGAATGTGAAGTCTCCCAAGGCCCCACTCGTACTGAACTTCCGGCCCTGACTGCCATCAGGGGAGCAATCCTTGTCACGCAGACTGACCGAGAACGACTGGATTTGGACCTCGAGCTGACGACACTCGCGGGACAACGGAGGCACCTGGAAGCACAGATCCCCACCGACGACCGGGCTGCCGGGGAAGCCATAGAGTCCCTCGTGGACAGAATCCTGACAGATCCACGGCCTCCACGGCCTCCTCCCAGGTCTCAGTCGCGGTACAGCACGATCGAGTGGCTGGCGGCGTGTGGTGCGGTGCACAAGCGGATTGGAGCATGGTCCGAGGCGAGACAGGAGTTCGAAGCCGCCCTCTTGGCAGACCCATCGTCCCGCACGTTGAGAAACGACCTGATCCTGGTTTACGGCGAGCTCATCAAGGAAGTCCCTTTCAGGACGTTGCCTCTGGTCGAGGAACAGCAGCGACTATTGGCGCTCCACGGGCGCGGCGTGGATCTGATTGAGTGGATTCTGCGGAACGCGCGCCGGCTGTCCAACGATGATGTCGTGCGGATCACGGCCTTCCTGCAGCCGGGCTGGTGGTGGCGCGCTTCCCTGCACCACTCCAAACCAGCGCGGTCGCTACGAGACCTGGATCCAGCGATACGGAACACTGCATCTGAGCACATGCGACATCTCAGGGCTGTAAGCATGACGATTCTTGTCAAGCATGACGCAGAGCTCTTCCGGAAGCACCTCGGTATGACAGACGCTTGCGGTTGGTATCTCTACGCGGAGCCCTGGATTGACGGAAGCGTAAACGACAAGTACCAGCAGCGGTTGGAGGTCCTCAGTAGCGTCGGCGACGGTGTCACGGAGCACGTCCATTGGCGCAAGTTCCTCGAGCCGACACGTGCCCCATCGGCCGCGGAGAGTGTGCAATACACGCGTTACCTGCGGAGGGTCCTACGTTTGAAGGGCTGCCCGAAGGTGGCCCGCGAAGCAGCCGCAGTCATCTCAAAGAGAGAGCGTTCCCTTGGCAAACGCTCCCCAACCAAGAGCAAGACAAGCGCGCCCAAACAGTATCCTGACTGCTTCACCGTCGCTGAACTCCATCTTGTGGACTCTTCCACGAAAGAGGCATTCCGTCCGAACCACGTGAGCAGAGTGATTCGTTGCGGAGAGTTTGGTGATGCTGTCTGCCTGCAGAGACAGGTCTTCTTCCTTGCCTCACGATCAGAAGCCACCCCGATTCTCAACTGGCCCAAGGACGACTACGGGGCGATTGATGATGCCTGTTGGGATGGTGCGAACCTGTGGCTGGCGATCTCGTCACACGCAGATCCCAATGGCAGAAATGCAGTGCTGTGCTGGAACCCAGAGAGTGGCGTTCCCAGGGAGTGGGGGGCAGCACAGGGGGTTCCGATGGAAGCATTGGGCAGGAAAACTCAGGGGGCGTTGACCCGGATACGTCTCTGTCCACTCGTGGAACGGGTGCTTGTCGCTGGGGCCCAGAGAGGGAGCTCTGTCGCGACCAGAACCTGGATCGGCTCGATCACCCCTGACGATGAAGCGGTCAGCGTCCTTTTCGAAGCTCGAGGTATATCCGACAGAACACGGGAGTGGGAGGCCCACATCAGCGATCCCCGTTTGGGCTTCGTGCCTCTTGGGATGGGTATCTATCAGGCCGGGACTCAGACAGAGGACAAGCGACTGCTGATAGGCCGTTCAGCCGCATACCCACTGGCCGTGGCCCTTTCTACGGGTCAGGTTTCTGTTCAGCAGGTTCCTCCCCCTTTCGTGAATGTGGAAACCATGCGATTTCGCGACGGCCGGATTGCGTGGAGATCAACCGGAACCATCCACTGGAGCTCTGCCAGCACATTTGAGATCCTTCACTCCATAGGAGACTTGGGGCATGTCACTTCGTGGTTCGAATACAGAGGGAGCGTCCTCGCCTATGGGCATTCCATCATGTGGGTCGACGATCACGACATGACAGTCACTCAGCTTGTGCCCGATGTCTTCGATCTCGCGCCAGTGTTCCACGTCATGGCGCCATCCAAGCATTTCGGGATTTTGGGGTTCAATCGCAAGCAGAGGTCCTTCTATGCCATCGCAGTTGATGATGACAGTCAGAAGCCCCGCTGAGTAAGCCTCAACAGGCGTAAGCCGCCCGGCTCCCAATTCTTGCATCCCCTCATCCTCCCCGGTATCGTGATCATCAGAAGACCGAGGGAGTTCCTGAGTGCCCTGATGAAGAGCTGCTGTTGCTGGTGGGGGGATGGGGGCTGGGAGAATTGAGGAGTTGTGTAGCGAAGTAGCAGTTTCACCCGTGTTGTGTTACATGCGTTGTGTTTGACGGATGGGTTCGTAGGGGTGAGAAGTGGCCGTCCCTGGCCAGGTCCCCCCGAAAGCTGACTTTAGGCGAATGGACTTGTTGTCTGAGTGAGGTGATGTGATGAGATACTGTGACCGCATGGTGTTTGCTGGAGTCTTGCTCTGTCTGTGCATTGCCGTATGCGCGGCGCCCAAGGAGGACGTCCAGTGGGAGAGGCTGGCGAACACGCAGAAGACCTTGCAGGTTGGGATCGCCAGACTCCTTGTCACGAAGGCGCCGCAGTTCAAGGAGTTGATCGAGGTCCAACGGGATCTGCAGTTGACGATGATCGGCATGCGCGGGAAGAAGTACTACTACCTCCTTGAGACGGCCCCGGGGAGGATCGCTCGTGACAAGGGGTTTTCTGCTTGGGTGAACTTCAAGTGGTCGGCTGAGGACGAAGCCAAACTCGAGGCGAGCGACCCCGGATACGTGGAGCTCTGTGCCCGCAAGAGGGCCCTCAAAGACAAGAGCCAAGGGCATCCTTCATGGCCCGAATTGCGGAAGGTCTTCGCCGAGGTCAGACCTGAGCAGGAGTATCAGGCACTGTACAAACAGCTAATGGCGACCACGGAGGAGATCGGTGTGTCCCTCAAGGAGAACGCGGCAAACAGCAAGGTCGCGGCACCCGTCCTGGACGCTGCTGACGCGCTCCCCGGGAAGTGAGCGTTGCGTTCGGTCTGAAGAAAGGAGGATGACGTGAAGTCTGACAGACGTCTCAGGGGCGAACGAAGGAAGTGCCTCACGACGTGTGTTCTTCCCTTGGTCTCGGTTTCAGTGCTCCTTCTCGGCAGCGGGTGTGCCACATCATCCCCGTGCGCCGGGAACCACCTGCACTACGAGTACGCCGCTCAAGTGCTTGCCATGCCCTCCTGCAAGGCCACGATGGAACTGGTATCTCCCTGCAAAAGGCGTTTCAGAACCGCAAGCGGAAGAGAGCTCCTGCTCGGTGGCCCGGGAGCTGACCGGGAGGTCGCCGGTTTTCTCGGGACACTTGAGGAAGGCAAGAGTTACCGGTTGCCTGGAGCATTCATGGAATACCGAAACAGAGAGGCAGGACCGAACGAGTAGCCTTTCCTGATCGGAGAATCGCGCCGCTCCGCGTCACGATCCCAGGCAGGAGAGCACAGCGTTGTACCGGGGAAGATATGTCAGCAATAGCAGTTCTATTCGTGCTGATCCTGATCGTACTCAAGAGCGTTTTGCCGCAACCGGCGATAGAGCATGGCCAGAAGATTGGCCTGATCCAGTTTAGCTGCAATGGCAAGGCCTATGTTGCGAAGATCGTGGGAGATGCTTATTTCCTCACGTGCTTGGCGAGCATTGGCATCGTCTGGCTTGCCAAGCCTAGGTGGCATGGTGCAGTCGGGCATGGCCTGCTTATGTTGCTTGTGACTGGGCCACTTCTCGTGCCAGGGGTCTATCTACTCATGAAGCCGGGAAGGGATCGAACCACTAGGTTTGCCATCGGTTGTGGATTTGCGGCGCGGTGGCTGTTCCAGCTGTTGCCGGCGATCTGAAGAAGAGCCGGACGTACAAGAGGATGGACAGGGACGGCGAGAACTGCCGCCGCTTCGCTCTGGCAGTCCCCCGCCGGTCATCCCGCCGTTGGGTGAGTAACACTATGGCTCAATTGCGTGCCACAGTACACTATGAGGTCCGTCGAGAGGATAAGGTGCGCAGGTTCCTTGATCGCTATGCCAACGAACTCGATCGGGCCTTGCTGGGCATTCAGATTGAGCGGTACTGGAAGGATGATGCGCAGTTCCGGGCCAGTTTCACGATACTGCTGCAGGCTACTCGTCGCGAAGATGTCGTGTACGAGACGCTTCAGATTGCCAATACACTCCAGGGCGGAATGTGGACTGTGAATGGGCCGCATGAATCTGACGACCTTGTCTTCGAGTGCTTCGTCAACCGAGAGATGGATGATCAACCTGTGAAATGGGCGCATCTTGAACTGGCGGAGGCAACATGAGAACCGAACGACTTAAGATAGATCACGCGGAGCCGTGATCTACCGTGTGGTTGAACAAGCCCGGGCAGCCCATCCCGGGCGTCTTCCGGATCCTGCGCTTCTTGGTCCTCCCCGGTATCGTGATCATCAGAAGAACCAAGGGTGTCCCTGAGTGCTTTGAGGAAGGGCGGATGGGATTCGTTCAGGGGCGGTCGAGGAGAGGATTTGCTGAGTGGGGCGGGTGAAGGGGAGCCCTTACTTGAGCGCTGCGGTGATCTTCCTTCCGCGGGGCGAGCTCGCGGGGATCATGTTCGGTGCTTGGCACTGTGAACAGGCCGCGTATCTACTGGCCAGTCGCCACAGGGAGTAGAGCAGCCCGGGGGCGAAGAAGCACAACCACAGAACGAGCTCGACAGCGAAGCTCCCCTTTGTCACCCGTACCGGCATGCCTACATGACCGCAGTTGGGGCACACCTTCATCCCTGCCAGAATTTGTCTCGGCGCCCGGGGCTTCTTGTCCGGTGGCGCAGCCTCCGCGCCCGGTGGTGGTTCGTGCCGACTGCGGTTTCTGAACACGATGGGGCCCAAGTGGGATGGATCCGCTTCTCCTTCGGGCGGGTTGTCAGATCCCGGGGCGTCTGCTTGCAGTGACTGGTGCAGGACGCGTTCGCGGAAAACGACAGGCCCCAGAGGCGGCCCGTCGGGAGCTGGAACGTCAGGCATTGGTACTGGGATAGGCTCCCCACAGTCGGGGCAGACACACAGCTGTCCCAACTGTGCCCCAGCTGCCTCAAGCTCCACCCCACACGATGAGCACCTGATATCCAAGGGCGTATTCCCTCCCTGTCCACACGTACAGCACGCACGGCATGGCCGGCCGGCTCTGTCTCTCTCGGAAGTCCCTCACTCCAATATTATGATACCCACATCTTGCAGGTGTGGCAAGCAAGAAAGCTGCTCTGTGGCCGTATCCGGCTAGCTCCCAATTCTTGCATCCCCCATTCCTCCCCGGTATCGTGATCACCAGAAGATCGAGGGAGTTCTTGGTGAGACGCGACAAACGAAACTTTAGGCACTCTCCCCACGGGAGCAGGGCCCAGCTTCCAAGCGAAGAGACGAATGACACCCGGGAGGAATCCAGAACCCATGAATTGGTCTCCTCGGGACGACCATCGGCGGCCCGGCGGCGGGTGTCATCTCCGGCTACAGTTGCGCTCCAGAACGTCTTGGCATTGAACGGACTGCTGTGGCTCTATTTTGGGGGAATGACCTATTCCGGGTTGAGGCGAAGCGCAATGCCGCACGACTTCTGGGGTGCGATGGCGATGTTCTGCGTCTCAGGTCTTCTCTTCTTCCTGGTGATCGCATTGCGTTGGGAAAGGACCTGGCAGGTCTGCCTTGCTGTGGCTTATGGCCTTTGCCTCGCCACGATGGCGATTCTTCCTCCCGTAGTATCCACCGGTGCAATGACTGTGGAAGACTTCGCGGCTCTTGGGGTTGCCGTGGTGACGATTATTCCTGCGTACTTCCGTCTGATGGCGCTTCGCTGCCCTCCTGGAGGAAGGCCATCGTCCGCGCTCGGGCCTCGTGGTTCGTCACAGGCCCCCGAATGACTTGAGACAGCCCCCGCTGCCTCCTGATTCGTCATCCTGCCGAACAACCCCGGGCAGCCACGAGCCGTCGGCGGCCCGATCATCACGGGATCTTCCGGGCTCCCTGCCGCGACTGTCCCCCAAGTTGACTCTCCTCTCCGTTCCCTGTATCATTGAACCAGAAGACCGAGGGAGCTCCTGAGCGATTTGAGGACGAGCTGCTGATGCTGGTGGGGGAATGGATGGGATGATCAGGATTGCTGTTTGAGACACGACGGGACTCAGGGCTGGAGCCACCGTTGTCCGGATGTGTGGCCCGGTGGTCCTGCTGGACAGCAGGATAAGTGTGAGAGCTGGGCGGGGAGAAGCTGCCTGGCGACTCAGTTTTGTGGAGGCAAGACATGGAAGACAGAGAGTTACCACTTCCCGTTGTCCTAATCGTCACGGTGTTCTCTGCCTACTGGCCAGCCCTCTTGGCCTACTCAGTCATTCCCAGTTCAATGCGTCTGCTGGGGACGGCTTTCCTCCCGGGCATGTGGCTTGGCTTCCTCGCCGAGATCCTTGGGAATGTACTGGCCCGTACTCACATGTTGCCCAACGATGGCGTTGCCCTCATCGTTGGAGGCGTGAGTACTGTCGTTGCGATGGTCCTCGGGGTTGGATATGGCCGGCGTGGCCGACTCAACCTGGTGGTTTCATCCTGTGCCATCTCGGTAATGTCAGTGACCACTTGGGTCCTGTTCCGCTGCTGTAATGGGTAGGAATCGAGGCCAGATACATCTTTGTGCGGGGCGTGGGGGAGAACGGGCTTGTCTCCTCTGTCTCTTGAGACTGGTCGGTGGCGTTCCCGGTTCTTGCATCCCCTCATCCTCCCCGGTATCATTGAGCAGCAGCCCGAGGGAGCTCATGAGTGCTTTGAGGACGAGCTGCTGATGCTGGTGGGGGGAATGGGGGATGCTCAGGATCATTGTTTGATACGAGATGGGACTTGGGGCAGGAGCTGCCGCTGTCCGGACTTGTGGTCCGGTGGTGTGAGCCCCGGGCCGTACCAGCTGCCAAAGCAGGAGCAACACCATGAAGAAGGTCCTGATTGTCTACCACTCACAGGAGAAGGGCAACACCCACCGCATGGCCGAACTGGTGGCCCAAGGTTGTCGCGAAGCCGAGGGCATTGCCGTCCAGATGATCAATGTCAACGAGCGACGTGTAGACATGGACACGGCTGAGCAAGCGGACGCCTACGCGCTGGGCAGCCCCGACTATTTCAGTTACGTGGCCGGGAATCTCAAGCAGTTCTTCGACGATATCCTCCTAGCGAATTGGGGCGGACGTGCCACGACCGGGAAGCCTTACGTCGGGTTCCTCACGCATGGAGGCGGGGGAACGGCCATTGGCAGCCTTGACAGGCTGGCCAAGGCAACAAAACTCGTGCCAGCAGCCCCGAATGCCATCTGCCAGGGCGCGCCAGAGGCGGCACAGGATGTAGAGAATAGCATCGCTCTGGGGCGCCAACTGGCCGAGCATCTGACCAAGGGTGGTTAGGTCCGGATCTGAGACGCTGTCGGAGAGAACGAATCCTGTCGCCTGCAAGCTACCCAACACCAATCAGACGCAGACGGAGGACACTCCGGGAATCTGCTGGACTTCGGGGCAGTTCCGGCCTTCCTCGGGGGATTTTCGGTTGCATGGGCGCGGGGGCGCGGGTATCGTGACCCGATATCAAATGGGTTCCTGAGATACGTCACGCCGTTCATCGGCTCAACCGGACGCCGTCCAGTTCACCTCCACTCATGCAAATCGGCATCTTCACAAAGACCTTCCCGCGATTCTCACTGGAACTCGTGCTGGATGCCGTCGTTGCCGCAGGGCTGCGCTACGTGCAGTTGAACATGGAAAGCGTCGGCCTGCCATCGCTGCCTGACGAGATTCCCGCCGGGCTCGCGGAACACATCCGGGACGAAACGTCCGCGCGTGGCCTGAGCATCGCGGCGGTGCAGGGCACGTTCAACATGAGCCATCCCGATCCAGAGCACCGTCGAGCCGGATTGCGACGGCTGCGTGTTCTGGCAGATGTCTGCAGCACTATGCGTACGTCGATCATCGGCATCTGCATCGGCACGCGCAACCGGGAAAACATGTGGCGGCATCACAAGGACAATGACACCGCGGAAGCGTGGCGCGACATGCGGAAGCGTGGCGCGACATGAGCGCCTGCGTGCGCGAGGCGGTGCGGATGGCGGAGGGCACGGGCGTGACGCTGGCGCTCGAGCCTGAAGTCACCAACGTCGTCCATTCGGCGAAAAGGGCACGTCGTCTGCTCGATGAGATCGGGTCCCCGCGCCTGAAGGTCACGATGGATGCGGCGAACCTCTTTCACACGGGCGAACTGCCCCGCATGGCCGAGGTGATGGACAGCGCCTTTGCGCTGCTCGGCCATGACATCATCCTTGCGCATGCTAAGGACATCGCGCGCGATGGTGAAGCTGGCCACCTGCCAGCAGGCAAAGGACTGCTCGACTACGATCGCTACGTTTCGCTACTGAGTCACTGCGGCTTTCCGGGACCTCTGTTGCTTCACGGGTTGCCGGAGGATCAGGTCAGTGACTGCGTTTCGTTCCTCAGGAGAAAGCTGGCACGCGTCGGAAATGGGGCGTCCTGACAAGCCTGCTCCTCTCGAATACTCCATCCGCACTCAAGATCAGGCATCCCTGATCGACTTGGCTCAGCACTGAAGCCGGGGGCCGTTTCCCCCCTCCCCATCAGGCACGAGGGGTGGGGTTGAGCAGCTCCGGGCTTGCGAGGGGGGATTCTTGAAGGTTGCATGCGGGGGATCGTGATGACGGGGCAGGGAGTTGCATCGGCATGTTTGGGACTAAGGAAGTAGCGTGGACCGGGGAAGCCGTTGTCTGGAGTGAGTACGGATTACCAGGCGGCACAGCGCCGTATAGCCCCGAGCCCGTTACGTGCGCATCCAGAACGCCGGCCTCCAGTCCGCCGAAGCGGGGGCGCCGACCCAACTTTGAGGACTATCGCATGTACACAAACTGCTTCGCTTCCCTGCTGGTCTTGGTGACGGTTGGTTGCTTGGAGGAAACCATGGCACAGGGCGCCGAATCATGGGTGGTGGCGGACGAAATCGGGGGCCTTAGCGAGCCATGGTCGGTCGTCCTGCGTCCGGAAACGGGGCCGCCGCGCGACGGTGGGGACACCTGCGCCTTGCGCTGGCCGGTTGCGACCCGTCCCGGACCGAATTCGCCGGTTCTGCTTCCCCACTTCGAAGATGTGGCCGCCGTGCGGTTCCGGCTTTGGACCGATGGGCCAAAAGCCTACAAGCTAAACGTGCTTCTAACGGGGCGCGGAGGCTACTTCAACAGCACAATGCCACTGGACTGGACCGGCTGGAAGTTGTTGACCGTTCCCATCAAGCGTTTTGGCTCCGTGCGGGGTGCCAAGCTCGCGGACATGCAACGCCTTAGTTTCCGGATGCAGGGATACGGGCAACCGGAGCTGCCCCGCGAGATGATCTGGTGGGTCGATGACGTGGCTCTCCTCCCGAAGTCGGGGCGGACGCTCGCGCTCACCAGCAGCATCGAGGTCAACCGAGGCATCTGGGAGAAACTTGCCGGTACGGGCAATCCCCTCGCACAGTTGCTCGTCCGGGCCTACGACACAAAGGTCGCCCCCTTCAAACCGCCCGAGAAGGTCACGTCGGCCTGGCAGTACCGTACGGTGGCGGAGGAGCTCACCAGCCTTGCCTGGGTAGCCTGTGATCCGGGCTCTCCTCAGGTTGGGCGCGAGGACTTGGTGCAGCGTCTCTTGGGTGGGATCGACTGGCTGGTGGCGGAGTGCAACGAGGAGGGCTGGTGGTGGCGAAAGAACCCGCCGACAGGAGACCCCAATGTGAACCGCTTCGTCCTTGGCCCCCTCCTCGACACCGTGCGTTTCGCTCGAATGCGGCCCGAGGGCAAGGCGGCTTGGCCCCGCTGGCGAGCCCCTCTTGACCGAGCCATCGAACTACAGAGGGCCGCCTATCGCTTTGAGCTTGCGTGGGACTGGGGCGGCAAGGCCGGAGGCGAGTACGCCAACCAGGACGCTTACCTGGTCATCATTGCTGCTCTCTCGGCGCAGCTCTATGACCGTCCCGCAGACCAAGAGCTGGCGGCTGACATGGCCCGGAAGATCTCCTCGAACCTGCTCCCGGATGGCGGTATCCGCTACATCGGCATCACCAACGAGGCCCCCGTTTACCACTCCCTCAACCTGACCGTGCTGGGTCGCTACGCCACCCTCACCAAGGACCCCGTGGTCGTGAAACTGCTGCACGACACGGCGCCGTATTGGCCGCTGGTCCTGTCCGCCGAGGGGCAACCAGAGTACTGGAGCGATGTGTGGTGGAAGCAGACATGGGGATACGTCAGCCGCAATGGCCTGATCGTCGCTGCCGGGGCCACGGGGGACGCCCGCAACCAATGGTTGCTGTGGCGCGTGCTCGAACGCACTGCCGCCACTGCTCGTGGATGGAGCACAGTGTGTGCCATGCCCTATTGGACCGGAGCGGCGTCGGGAACGCCACTGCCCGATCCATTCGTGACGACTGACCGCAACATGCGCGGCGTGCGTGGCCGGGCCGGCAACTGGTACTACGGGGTGTGCATCGGTCGTGGTCTGCGCAACACCTTCTGCGGCGGCATGATCACGCATCCCACCCACAGCCGCCCAGTCTGGGCCGCGA
This sequence comes from Lentisphaerota bacterium, assembly GCA_018676675.1. Lineage (GTDB taxonomy): Bacteria > Verrucomicrobiota > Lentisphaeria > Oligosphaerales > JABHEG01 > JABHEG01. Next base: position 8,333 of record JABHEG010000267.1, on the reverse strand, counting down.
TCCGTGGTCTGCAAATCAACGTCCTGCAACGTCGAGACAAGCGCATGCAGGGGTTGTGGCTCTCGCAGATTGAAGACCACGCGGGGCTGGCCATGCGCCCGAACGTGTCCGGGGCCGTGGGCGTGCGCTACCGCCTGCAACCGCGGCGAATCAATGGCGTCCCCACGCCCGAGACTCCCGACTCCCCTTGGCAGGTCACTCAAGTATGGCGCGCGGGAGGCGATGGCTTGCTGGGGATGATTGTCCTCGAAGCGCTCGAGGATGCGCCCGGAATCGCCGTGCAGGGCCGAGTTGCGCTGGGGCAGATTGACCCCAAGCAAGTCGGGGGTAAAGACTGGCAGGCTGGTCCCCTCCGTGTTCGCTTCTATGACTCCTTCGGCACCGCGAGTGTGCAACCCGTTCCCGCCAACACAACCCCAACGGGTTGGCCCGGGATCGTCTGCGAACAGCCCCTGACCGATGGTGCGAAGGCGGGGCAGCGCTTCGTCTACAGCGTCTGGCTTGGCCCGGAGACAACCACGCCCCCGGATCAGTTCGAGCGACTGCCCAAGGACATGGGCTGGCTGGCCGTGTGGGAGGATGGTCGCCGGGTGGCCACCGTCTTCAACCCGGGTTCTGAGCAGACTGAGATCCGCGTGCCCTGGAGCGAGGCGCCGCCACGGGTCTGGAGCGGTCTAGCGGGTAGAGAAATCAGGCCTCAACTGAGGGAAGGCACGACGTCCGTCCAACTCCCGGCTGGCAGGTGTGCGTTGCTGGAGCGCTAGGCTTAGTTCGCAGCCTGCGTTGGAGCCGGTGGTTCCGGGCACGACGACCTTGCCCACGCCGTTGCGGCTGGGGTGTCCCCCGCAGAAACGCCATAGGGACTCACAACCGGCCCTCCCTGCCCGCCTGGCCACAGGACCTCCATCCGCAGACAAGCAAGGGCAGGCAAGGGACATTCCGGGCTTTGCTACCTTTCTTTCCATCAGCCACGAGGATCGGGCTCAAGCAGCTCCGGGCTTCCTCGGGGGGATTTGCCTGGTTGCATGGGCGCGGGGGCGCTGGTATCGTGGGGGGGACTGTGAAGTCGAGGCCGAGGAGAACCCGTGGCCAGGATTCCGAGGCTGGAATGCGGCATGGACGAGTATTTTGACCACACGGGCGCTGCTTGAGGATGATCTGGTTCTTGAACAGGCCGAACAAGCCCTTCAGCGTATGATTGACGCAGGCTTCCATTCCCCCGTCCGCAGGCTTGCGGACATCATGTAACCCAGGAGAACCGTCATGCGCGAGAGAACTCCCTCCGAGGCGAGCCGTCTCAGCCTCGATCGGATGCCTATCAAAGTCCCTTGGGTTTCGTGGCTGTTGTGTGCCGGGTTGCTCCTGGCCCAGGCGGCCGTTGTGTGCGCCGAAGACGGGGCACTGCCCGCCATCGAGGACGGCAAAGAGGCCCAGGCCTGGGAAGTGCGTCCGGACCAGGGCGCCCAGTTTGCGACGCCGTCCCAGGCCGCGGAAGTCGGAGCCTACGGGAAACAGTCGTTCAGACTCGACGTCAAGGTGGATGCCAAGAACGACTGGTGGTCGGTCTTCAGGTGCACGATTGATGAGAACCCGGACCGGGGGCAGTTCAATGCCGTCCGCATCATGTGCCGAGTCTCGGTGCCGCTCCCGGCAAACGCGCTGAACCTGGCGCTCATGGTCTCGGGGAAGCGCGCAGCAACCGCACCGGCACTGCCCGCGCCAGGGACCTGGCTGCCCGTGGACATGCGCCTGCCCGATTCCCAGAACGCGAAAGGCCCGGTACGCTGCGAAATCGCCATCAAGCACACCATACCGGGGACACCCGAAGCGTTCACGGTGCACGTTGACGGCCCGGCATGGACGCGCCTGGAAGAGGAGAAGATCACGGAACTCAAAGACCTGCGTGTCGCGACAGCCCTGGTCGCGAACAGCACAGCCGCCGCCATCATCGCCGCGCCGCCGGGGGACCGATACGACGACGCGGTTACCGTCCTGCAAAACGCCGTGAAACGGGAAACCGGCATCACGTTGCCCGTACTCCGGGACAGCACGCGCCTGGCTCAGGCTGCGGAACTGCTGAAGTCCCAGAACGTGATCGCACTCGGCAACATGGCGACCAACCCGTTCACCGAAGAGATGTACCGGAAATGGTACGTGATGCTCGACCTGCGCTACCCAGGCCCGGGCGGATACGTGGTGCGGTCCTGCCACAACCCCCTGGCGACAGGGCACAACGTGATCTGGCTCGGTGGCTCAGACGACGACGGTGTGCTCGCGGCCGCCAAGACTTTTGCCGGTGGGCTGAAGGCGGACGGCGCCAAGGCACTGAATACGGGCTGGCTCATGGATATCAAGCTCGGCGCCGGCATGACACCGCCGCGCATCGGCGACGATGTACCGGAGTGGGTCGTCTACAGCTGGCGCGACAGCTTCCGGAAGCAGTCGGAGGAGAAGACGATCGGCTACGATCCGTCGTCCTACTTCGGCTGGAGCCCGATCAGCATCGCGGGTGTGCTCTACTACATGACCGGGCAGAAGGAGTACCTGGACTACTTCAAGGCCATGGCCATGCCCGCCCCCGGCAACATCCCGCTTCCCAATCGCACAAACGCCTCCTTCAACGACCCCATGGACCCGCTGGTCAAGAACTACCACTACCGCGCCCATCTCCACGTTTGCGTCTACGACCTCATCGAGGAGAGCCCGCTGTTCACCGACGACGAACGGCTGTTCCTGAGCAACAAGTTCGTCCAGCACCAGATCCACTACGACGCCGGCGACTCGTTCTGTAACCGGAACGGTAGCCGTCACGACATGTGGCACATGCTCTGCATCTACACCGGCAGCCGGTACCTCTCCAAGTACTACCCGGACCCGCGCTGGACCAAGCGCATCGAGAATGCGCGCCGCATGTTCGCCAGCATCCTCGGCAACCCGACCTGGGGCGAGAGGGACACGCTCAGCTGGGTCAGCACCTCGACCGAACCCGTGTTTGAGTTCTTCATGCTCGATGGCTTCAACGAGTTCGTGAAGTCCGGCACCGCCCGCACCATGTTCAGCGCCCTGGAAACGCTCTGGACCAACACCCAGTTCGAAGAAGCCAACAGCTGCCTGACCATCAACCTTTTGCACAAGGCCGCCTACATGCTCCGGGACGGACGCTGCATCTGGCTCCGCGACCGCCTGGGCTTCGACCTGGACGCCTTCCGTATCGGCCAGTCGTTCTGGCCCAAGCCCGAGCTCCAAGTCAAGCCGCCTCTGGACCTGGTCGGCCAGGTCCGCACGTTCCCGCTGCCGGAACGACGCTGGTTCGAGGCGGGCAGATCGGTGCCGCTGGAGGAGGGCTTCCAGTTCCTGGCCTACCGCGGCGGACTCGAACCCGGCGACGATGTGCTCCAGGTGGACGGCTTCTACGGCAAGGCCCGGACGGCGTACCACGTCAACGCGCTCTACAACCTGCGCATGTTCGGCGGCAAGCGCGTGTTCCACCACGCCTACGCCAACAAGGTCACGGTCCGGGCCAACGGCATGGTCGAGCCGGTCGTGCCCCGGGCCGCAGCCCTGAAATGCGGTGTGGCGCTGGACGGTGCCGTCTACATCCACGCAAGCGTCCCGAACATGGCTTTCTCCGCGTGGGACCGGCACCTGGTCAGCATTCCGGACCGGTACCTGCTCGCGTTCGACCGCGTGACCGGCCGGAACGACGGCGTGTTCGACGTAACGGTAACGTGGGCGCCGCACGGCACGCCGGCGCTCGATCCGGCCGACCCGCGCCGCGCCGTGTGCCCGAACGGCCCCGTCATTCAGTGCGCGCAGCCGGTCAAGACGACCTGCTCGGGCCGAGTCGTGTCCCAGGTTCACAACGGCCGCCTGACGGCCAACGAGGAACGGGTCTTCACCAACGTCGTGTATTGGTCCGACGCCAAGACCAAGCCGGACATTACGCTGGAGCCCCTTGGCCCCCGCGCCGCAGTGATCCGGGGCAGCAACCCGGCGTTCGTGGCGCTGGCGCTCCGCAAACCGCCGCCGACCGCAGAAGACCGGCCGACAACCACTCCGGCACTGCCCCTGGTCCACGACGGCGACATGCTCTACGCCGCCGGGGACCGAATCTTCCTGGTCCGGGGCACGACCGTGACATGCGGCGACCTGGCCCTGGCCCGGGCCGACAAGCCCGTCTCACTCTCCTGGCAGACGCAAGCCGGAACCCTCGCGGTCGACGCCGCCGAAGCCTGCCAACTCACGCTGGCCAGCGCCGACACCCGGGAACTCGCGCTTCGGAAAGGTCCGCAACAGATCGACGGGCTCCGGCTCGCACCGGAAGCAGCCCAGGCCCTTACCGTCGCGCTGACCGCCGCCGGACAAGCCGGTGCCGCAGTGTCCGAAGCGGCACTGGCGGGCCCCGCCGCCACGGCTGACTGGCAAGCGGTATGGACGACGGACCTGGGCGATGGCGTCGTCACCAGCGTCGCGGCGGCACCGGTCCCAGAGCCGACGGGGATTTGGGCGGCACTGGCTGACCGTCTCCCGGTCAAGCGCGCAGAGAGAGGTCAGCTCGCGCTGCTCGCGCCTGACGGCAACGTCCGGAAGGTGCTGGACCTGGACTCGCCCGTGCACAGCTTGTGGGCCGCGGCAGACGCAACTCAGGGGAAGGCCTTCACGCTTCTGGCCGGTGCGCACAGCGACGCGATCCAAGCCTATGACGCCGACGGCAAGGTGCGCTGGGAGCAGAAGGCGGAGGTCCATCCCAGCTTCAAGATCGGCGACCGCTACCAGGCGCCGTGGTTCAGCGACCCACGCCCGCCCCGCGGCCACACCGGCGTGTTCCAGTTGCTGGTCGGCGACCTCTGGGGCACCGGCACGCAACAGGTCGTCGCTGCCCGGCCTGTAACCCTCGAGTTCCGGGAGCTCGACGGTACACTCATCAAGCGTGTCCCAACCCAGTGGGGCGACAACACGACTCTCGCGGTCCTGCGCAAGCGCGAAGACCCGACCCGAAGCCCGTGGGTGCTCACCGGCAAGCTCGTTACCGGCTCGGACCGAGTCTCTGGGGTTGCGAACAGCTACAACGTGGTCAGCAACAGCTTGTACGGCGCGGTGGCAAAAGGCGCCACGCCCATGGGCGCCTGGATGCAGCGCGGCATCACGCACCTAGCCGTGGCGGACCTGGACGCCGACGGCTTCGAAGAGGTCGTCATCGTCCGGTCTGGACACTGGAACCAACTCCAGATCTACGACGAGGACAAGGGCGCCTGCCGGTGGCAGGCCTCGTTCGGGCCCGGCAATAAAGGCACTCGGCTCATGACCGGCCTGGTCGTCGCGGACCTCACCGGCGACGGGAAGCAGGAAGTCGTCGTGGGCATGCGCAACGGCTGGGTCTGCGCTTTCGACTTCACCGGCACCGCGCTCTGGCAGCGCCTGCTCGACGTCGGCGTGAGCAGGATGTGCCCGACGCAGACGCCCGGCACCGTCGCCGTGGCTCGCAGTGACGGTACTGTCCACCTCATGGACGCGGCAGGCAAGGTCCTGCGCACCGCCGCCACCGGCGCTCCCGTCACCGCCCTCTGCAACACACGGCTCGGGGTGCTCGCGGGCACGGAAGAAGGAAAGCTCCTCCTGCTCCGGTGAGCTTCTCGCGTGTTCCATTCGACTAGGCATCACCGTCTGTCTCTTTCGGTCAGGGAACAGAGTGTCCTTGGTAGCGACAGCTTCGTGGACAAGATCCGACGCCGATATCGAGGCCGTGCAGTTTGGGGTGGATCCGGAGCCGGATTACGTTGATGTTGCTGAAGAAGACCTACCGTACAATGATAGCGAATAGTCGCGGCGAGGGACAGGGCCATGAGCGAAATGAGCGCCGCGATTCCGCAGGGCAAGCGGAGCGCGTCCGGCGGAAGAGATGCACTATGGAGACGAAGTTGGCCACCATTGCCGTACTGCTGGTCGTTCTGAGCCGTGTCGCACTTGCTGACGACGAAGCGGATGATCAGCAGGCAACCCGCATGGCCCGGCAGGCGCACGCCCAAACCGGTGCCCTCGACGCCCTGAATCGCTTCGGCCACAAGGTCCAGGACTGCACCGGCGCGATCGACTCTGACGCCAGGAGGCGGATCGTCATCGAGGCCCTGAACTCGGAAACTGCGTGAGCCCAAAGGATGTATGCCTCATGATCTACTTGCTTGGCGGTCCTCCAAGGGTCGGTAAATCGACCATAGGCAGGGCGATCACTGAGACGCATGGGATTAACGTTGTCTCAACGGACTCACTTGCCACAATACTGGAGAACGTTCTGACCCCTGAGAGAGAACCGGGCCTGTTCATTGTCAGTAGATTCAATGACCTGACGCCGGTAGACAGGATGAGCATGATGGTAGAGAATACGGCTGAGCGTATTCGTTACCAGATAGAGGAGGGCTTTGCTGTCTGGAAGGCTGTCAAGCCCTTTGTTCTGAGAGAGAGGGATGAGGGACGAGATGTGGTGGTTGAAGGAGTTGCCGTTCTCCCCGAATTGGTTGGTCAGCTTGAGAGTATTGGCTGCCAGGCTGTGTTCATTGGGAATCAGGGAGACGAACACAAAGAGAACATCAAGAACAGTGCGGGGGCCAACGAGCATGACTGGATGCGCGATGCCAGCGATGAGTATGTTGACGCCTTTGCGACATTTGTGGTGCAGATGAGTCGGTACGTGGAGAAAGAGGCCCACCGGTATGGCTTTGAGTATATTGGGATGGACACAAGACCATTTGACGGTGCCGTGGGTGCAGTTGTGGCCTCGTTGTTCAAGCGTCCGGTTGCCTGAGATGTCTCCCCCGGAGCAAACCGTCGATTACCGACTTAGGGATCCCCCCCGCCTCACTGGGCGGCTCCCCAAGCGTTCCTGTCCTGTTCGAGAACTCATCGGTCTGGTTCTGCAGTGACTCCGAGGGGTGAGATGGGAGCTCGGGGTCCCTATTGTTGCATTTGGCGCCTTTCAGATGGGTGTCGATCTGTGACACTCGAGCGGTGAGTGGCTCTGACTGATTGATGCGCACGGCCATCAGGCTGCGAGCTCGGCTGAGGGCTGTCCCTCTCGAGAACTCCATCCGTACTCAGAACCGGCATCCCTGACCGACCTTCCCCAACGCTGAAGCCGTTCCCCGCCGGCCTCCGAACCAGCGGGCACAAGGCTGGGCTCGAGAAGCCCCGGTCTTCCTCGGGAGGATTCTCCCTGGTTGCATGGGCGCGGGGGTGCTGGTATCGTGATCATCATGAAGACTGAGGGAGTTCCTGATTGCTCTGATGAAGAGCTGCTGATGCTGGTGGGGGGTGGGGGAGATGCGTGAACCGGGCGGCTATTTGAGTAATGCGTTGGCCGGAAGACATGAGCGACTGGTACCAGACATTTGCCGACGATCTCTGGCTGAGGCCGGATGATGTTGGTGCTGAAGAGGCGGCGTTCATCAAGAAGGCTTTGCGCCTTCGGGAGGCCCAAAGCGTACTCGATGCGCCCTGTGGTGCTGGCCGCATCGCGATCCATCTTGCTCATGCGGGCTGTAACGTTACTGGCGTCGATCTACGGAGATCGTTCACCGACCGTGCGGCGGCCAGGTCTCGCCGCGAAAGGCAGAGCGCCCGATTTCTCGCTCTCGACCTGCGTGAGATGGAGTTCTCGAGCGAATTCCATGGAATCTACAACTGGCTCGGGAGTTTTGGTTACTTCTCGAACACCGAGAATCTGGACGTGACGAGAAGATACGCCAAAGCCCTCCGCCCGGGCGGGCGCCTATTGATCGATCAACCGAACCGTGAAACACTGTTGCGGCATTTCGTGGCCAGGAGAGCCATTCGTGGTTGTGTCACGGAGAATCGCTGGGACGGGGAGACCCAACGGGTTGAATCGGACCGCATTGTTCAGCGCAACGGGAAGACTGAGCACAACCGGACGTCAATGAGGCTCTACACTCCTGGCCAGATGAGAAGTCTATTCGAGCGGGTCGGTCTGGATGTCGAGGCGATGTATGGCTCCCACGACGGGGAACTGTACACACGGTCGAGTAGACGGCTGATCGTGGTCGGCAGAAAGATGGAATCGGCCGACCCCGCCATGCAGGTGGCGGCCCGTGCATCGGGTCACTGATGGCCACGTTCGGGCGGGTTATCTGCCAGCTTTGCTTCGCGTGCCTGCCGCACTGGTATGGGAGAGAAGAGCGATCACTAGCGGTAGTTTACTGTAGATTGGGTCCGTAGTACACCTTTCCGCCCCGAGCGCGCGCGCCAAACTCCTGTCCCCCATAGCCTTCCGCGATTGTCCTTTTCTATTGCTATCGTATTACCCTATTGGAATACACCCCCAT
>JABHEG010000290.1 GCA_018676675.1 Lentisphaerota bacterium | reverse complement strand
CTGGGCAGTGGAGCAAAGGTGATCACATTGCCGGACGCATGTGCGGCCGTTGCGCCGGACGAGGACACGTAGGTCTCGTTGGGCTCAAGTTCACACCGAATCCTGACATTCGTGTCAGCCGCCGTGCCTTGATTCGTGGCCGTTATCACATACGTCTCGGTAGCACCCACCTCAATGGGGTCCTCAATATCAATGACCTCAAGCAGAACAGCAGGGATGCCCATGATCGTGGTAGAAGCTGTGACCGCCACATCTACGGAGGGCGCTTCAGCCCTTGCCGAATGGCGCACGATGCCGAGGGCACTGGCTTTGGTCGTCAAGGTCAGATCCCTTGACTGACCCGGGGCCAATGTCTCAAGGCCCCATTTCACCGAGGCGGGGGTCTCCCTGCTGTCCTTCTTACGCCATTCCAGGAGGCCTCTTGGTCCTCTTGCACAGGGCTTGTGGATCCCCCCATGGCTGGCGGAGACGTATGTCACTCCCACTGGCAGTGTGCAGGTCACGACACCGTCCACAGCGGGGGCGTCGCCAACATTTTCCACAGTGATCCTGCACGTCATTCGACGCCCCAGGCAGGTTGCCTTCGGCGCTTCCATCGCGATCCTCAGGATCGGCGCCTGCACGCTAACTTCCGCTGACGCCTCGGCATGCAGACCTCCTGCCGCACGACCTGTCACAGGAATCTGGTACTTTCCCATCCTCCCAGGTTTGGCTACCACGCGGAACTCACGGGCCTGACCTGGATCGAGTTCTCCGCCATCGAAAGACAGCACGCCGCCACCCGGCACTTTGAGTCTGGCAGGCAGTTCACTTCTGATCCTGGTATTTCTGGCGACACCGTCTCCACAGTTCTGTATGGTGTATGTGATCGGGATCAGATTGGAGATGAGGACGGACGCGGGAACTGCGACCGTAACCCTCAACTTGCCCGTCTCCACGACTGGGGCGGCGGGCATCTCAAGCGCTGGTTCGGGCTCGGCCCGGGCATCCATTCGGCAGAAGACAAACTCGCCGCCCGGCATGTGTCGAGAGACTCTGAGGGGTTCACAGATCGGCTCGGTACCCGGCAGGTTCCGGGTGATGTAAGTCGCCAAGTCCTTCACCCCGAAGACCCGGTCATCACCGAACCTGAAGAACTGCAGAAGCCGAGTGGCGAACGGGCTGTGTCCGACACCATCGCCATCCGAGACGGGGGCCAGATCACCACTGGTCAAGACCCAACGCGACGGCTTCCGGAATCCGGCCGGCGGCTTCCAGTTACTCGGCCGCTCAGAGTCCCCCCCTCGCAGCATGGTTCCGCTAAAGCAGGAGTCGGAGATCACGAGAAGATGCTTCACCCGGTACTTGCTCAGGTAGTCACCGAACACTGTGCTGTTCGCCAGATAGTCGAACTTCGCGTCCCGCTGGGCGTTCACTGGCACCCAATAGCCAGTCTGGGCGCGCTTATCCATCCAGCCATGCCCCGCAAAGTAGATCAACAAGCTCTGGCGATCGTCCAGATCCAGGTACGCATCCAGTTGGGTCAGGATCCCGGCCCGGGTGGCCTGGTCGTTCTGCAAAAGGGCCACGTCCCCAAAGCCGTAGAGGTCACGCAAGACACTGCCGACTGCTCGTGCATCTCGGGCCGCGCAACGCAGGTCGGGCCAGTGTGCGTATTCATTGATCCCAATGACCAACGCGTGGAATGTGCTCGGATCATAGTCCACCAAGCCGGCCGTCTTGGCCCGCGCGGCAAATCCCCGGTCCGCCGCATGCACGAGCGGGAAGCCAATCGACACCAACGCGATGCCCGTCACCAAACGGCCCACGACTGCCCACTCCATCCATCGCCAATTAGACATCTCTGAGACCTCATTCACTCGTCGTTTCCATGGGTTCTGCGCACCTCCTGAAACACCTTCGCCCGACCAATCGGTGCGCCTCGTCTGCGTCCCCTCCCCTCAATCTTGCCCAAGCCGTTCGAGCCAATCGCTCCCCTCGGCGGTGAGCTGGCGGGTTCGGGTGTAGGCGGCCTCAATGTCAGGCTGCCAGACTTGGGCAAGGTCCGCGACCATGACGCTGTTGAACGTGTCCAGTTCGTCCGCCTCTGCCAGGATACGCTTGACCTCTCGGCGCAGGAGGTCGATCACGCGATGCCTCATCTGGTAGAGCGCATTCACTTCGATACTGTAGCGGTCTGCCACTGTCTCGGCATCTTCCCCGTCCAACACATAGGCACGGAAGGCCTCGAACGTCGTGCGTTTGACCTTGCCGCGCGCTCGTTCCAGCCCTTGAGCGAGGACGGAGGCGAACCAGACTCGATCGCACTCGGTACTGAGCGCAGCGTCCTCTGACTCATCCGCGAGCCGCTCGAACGGGTCGTCCTTGCCGTCGTCGGAGGGGGCAAGCAGGACATGCTTCCCCGCCTTCCGGAACTCATCCACAATGCACCCATGCGCAATTCGCAACAGATATGACCGGAACGCATTCCCGCCTTCCTTACGCCGATATTCGAAAGCCTCCATACGCTTCATGAGGCGGGCCAACACCTCCTGCAACACATCGTCGGCCGAGTACTCCGGCAGGCCTCTGCGCCGGGCATAGCCGTGGATCATGCCGCCGTAGAGGCCCACGAATTCGTACCAGGCCTCATTGTCCTCGGGATCACCCAGGCGGCTGACCAGTGTTGCGCGTGTTACGAGGTCCATTTTTGGGCTCCTGCTATTGCCTATCATCTATGGTAGAAAACCGGGTCGCGGAAGCTCTCCACGTGGTGCCTGGTCTCTACTCACCCCGGACAGTCCGACTGCCCGTCTTTGTCTGTTCCTCAGTGATGACCGATCACCGATCACCTATCCATCACGGCTCTCTCCGGTGCCTCTGCCAGGCAATCCACCTGGCCCTTGCGGGGCGTCCATGGCCATTCTCGCATTCCCCCGTCGTTATCGATGAGGACAACGGTCAGAGCTCTCCCAGAAGCAGTCCGGAAATACCCTTGGCGGCGCAGCTTTGCGTTCTCCTGGAAACGCACACGGTCACCCGACCGGATCTCGAGTCGGGAGTCTTCCGGCAACCGGAACACGAGCGCCCCCCGGTCACCAAAGATGCCGCGGCGTAGATCCTCCTGTTCCTCCCGGACCAGCTCTGCTAAGTCCGCAGGGAATTCACTCGTGAGAAGTTGTGGAACGAGCTTGGGAGCAGGCGGTGGTCGCGGGTTTTCCTCCACAGCCACTCCGGTGTCCTCTTCCGCGTTCTCTTGTGCCCTCGCAGGCTCAGGCTTGCCCTGATTCTGCTGCTGCTCGGGAGGAACAGACGCCTCCGAAGGGGCTGGGGGCGGGGGGTTGTCTTCAGATCCGGATCCCTCGCTCTTTGGCGGGGCCGGACCGGATGCGCCGGGCATCTCCGACACATCTGCGTCGATCATCGATTCCCGGGATGAACTCGTCGCGCTGTCATCCGGGGCAGTCTCGCTCGCTTGGAGATTCTCATTGCCACCATTGACTGACGCGGTCGAGGGCGCATCTGTGGGCTGGCTTGACCGGGCCGATGTTGGGGCGATCGTCGGTCCGGGACGCTCGTCCATGGTCGTATCGGCAGGGCTCAGCCGGAGCCAATCGGGGGCGAGCGCCCAGACGAGCAGGAATCCGAGCGCGAGGACCAGCACGGCAGTGAACGCCGCGCGCCCGAGCATCTGTCGTCGTTTCGCCACGCGCGAAGACGCAACGTCGTGTGTGCGTCCCGCATCAGAGGAAGGCAGGGGGCCTCCCGCAACAGCCTCGCTCTCCGGGGAGGAAAGCGGTAGCTCGACGGTCTCACCGGCAATCGCCCGTTTGAGTGCATCGGCGAAGACAGCCGCGTTCTCCCAACGTTGCTCCGGGGCCTTCTGCAGGGATTGCATCAACACGCCGGCGACCTGTTCGGACAGGTCTCTGCAGTACAGGTTGATCGGACGCGGGGGTTCGCTCCGGATGGTGTTGGCATCAGCCAGCATCGAGCCCTCGAAATCGTACGGGAACCGGTCGGTCAGCAGGTAGTAAGCAACCACGCCAAGGGCATAGACATCGGTGCGTGTATCGAGCTCGCCATGGGCCCGCTTCTTTCCGGCTGCCTGCTCCGGGCTCATGTACTCCGGGGTTGAGACGACCCCGATCGTCTCGCCCCGCTTTTCCATCAGCCCCTCTTCCGCCGCAAAGGCCAGGCCGAGGTCGCAGATCCAGAGCCTGCCGTTGGCATCGACCGGCAGGTTGTCCGGCTTCAGGTCACGATGGGTAATCACGGAGCTATGCGTGTGGAGTTCACCGACTGCCCGAATGGCTTCTTCCAGCAGCTTGAGTTTCGCGTCCAAGCTGCCTGCCCGGACATCTGCGAATTCGGTGAGCTTCTCAGGCTTGTCGAGAAGCGGCATGACATAGTAGAGCCAGCCGTCCTGTTCCCCTGCATCGAACACAGGGACGACATGCGGGATGCTGAGTTTGCCTGCCAGGGCAATCTCGTCCAGAAAGCGTTGATGTGCTCCGGCCCGGTCGGCTTCCCTCGTCGGCTTCAGGAACTTGATCGCGACGTCACGCCCGTCAGGCGGGAAGGTCGTCTCTCGGGCCTGGAACACATACCCCATACCGCCTTCGCCGACTATCTTGCCGACCTCGTACCGACCGTCGGCCAGCACCTTGGGCGGGTGTGGTGATTGGGGTAGAGGGATGCCGTCCTGCAACTCGGACTCGGGCATCTTCTTGGTCATGTCATCCAGACTCCATGCTATGCCGTCCAAACGTGGAATTGATGTGTCGTGTCGTGCTCACGGTCGCCGACCAGATATGCCGTGACGCTCGTCAACGGTCATCGTCTTTGCTCGATGCGGGCTTGCCTTGGGACCGCTCCGCTAGCAACTGCTTACCATATCCATATCCGGAGGGAACGCCGCGTTCTTACGCGCGTTCCGGTCTTTTGTTTGCCGGGCGGTTCGCCCCGGGGTTTGTGCGCATGTAGCCCCCGTCTGCCTTCATGAGCAGGGCCAATCGTTCGCCTTCCTGCAGGTCGCCCCGTTCGTTGCGTTCTTGCGCAACGAACGGAAGGTCCCAGCGACGACCGTCGGCATCGGCATCCGCGCGATCCTACCAGCCGCCGCCGGGGTGGCGCACACGGCGCGCCGCTGTGTTTGTCCCCGTCGAGACGGGGAGCAGGAATACACGATGTCCGACGATGGTCTCTGCCATCATTGAGCTGTGGGCAAGGCAGACCCGAAAGCCCAGATTGCTGTTCGTGTTCTCCGGCCTGTTCCTGTTGCGGTTAGCCACACGACAGTTCTCGGGCTGGTTGTTCCAGCTGCCACCGCGTTTCACGCGGTTGGAGGCCCTATGTGTATCCCTTGATTGCCGTCTGTCTCCGTTCGACGCCTCGGCGGAACCCGGCGGCGTCCGCCAGGCGTGTTGCCGCGACCAGTGAACACGCCCGATCTTGCAGCTCACGATCATCGCACAAGCCGTGGCGGTACCCGTGCTTCAGTGAAGCCAGCTTCCGGCTATAGCGCTGCGCCGAACGCGGGTGCAGCCGGATCCCGTGCGGTCGGATCACAACGCCCAGAAACGGGAGTCCCCGCACCACGTCGTTGATCTCACCGTCGTGTTTGATCGTCAAGCCGCGCTCGTTCGCCAGCCACTCGGCCGTCTCATTGCGCAGTTCGCGCAGTTTGGGAATACGGTCACCGAACACCAGCATGTCGTCCATGTAGCGCACATAAGCGGGAACGCGTCGGACCTCGGTCAGCCAATGGTCCAGGCCGTCGAGGCAGAGATTGCCGAGATGCTGGCTGGTCAAATTTCCGATGGGCAGACCGCACCCCGAAGATGTCTCGTGGCTCGCCAGCAGTCTCGCAAACAGGTCATGAACGCGTGCTTCGCGAAGGCGCTTTCTCAGCAACCCCAGCAGGCACTCATGTGGGATCGAGTCATAGAACTTCCTGATGTCCATCTTCAGGTAGCACGCGTGTTTGCAGGCGAAGCACTGTGCTCGACGCACGGCCGCGTGTTGGCCTTTGCCCCTTCGGCAGGCATACGTGTCGAAGATCAACGAGCGTTCGAACACATCCCCGCAGGCAATGACCATCGCGTGGTGCATGACCCGCTGCTCGAAAGGCGCAACCCGGATCAGCCGCGGCTTCGGGTCCCGGACCATGAAGGACGAATACGGCCCGAAGCGGTACTCCCCGGCTTCAAGTTGCCGTCGCATCCGTCGGGTGTTCCCGTGCAGGTCGCGCCGGAACGAGACCACCTCTTCGACCGTCGCCTTGCCCTTTGCCGCCCCATGGAACGCCTCCAGGAACGTGTCCAGGCACAGCAGCCGATCCCAGATGCCGCCGACCGACTTCATCCCGTGCCTCCCCCCAGATCCCTCAGGGCCGACAGGAACCGCTCCCCGTACTTCTCAAGCCGCGCCTGACCAACCCCCGCGACCTTCCCCATCTCGACTTGGCTCGGACTTGCCATCTGCGCGAACGCAGCAAGTTGCGCATTGGTGAACACGTTGTACACCTGCACGCCCTCCTCCTCCGCAACCGCCTTGCGCAGATCGCGCAGTTGCGCGAACACCGCAAACCCTCCCTCCGACAAGACCTCACGGTAATCGATCCGCGGCGGCTTCCCACCTTCCTTCCGGTCCGAACGACCGGAGTCCACGTATTCCACCACGAACACGACGCGACGGCCGTCGTCGGCTTCGTGGTGCCGGACATCCAGGATACGGTGCGAACTCAGAAACGCGTTCAACTCGGGCAACTCTCCGTCGTCGCCGATACTGTAGGTGAACATGCGGTATTTCATGATCAGCTTTCGCTGGGGGCTATGCCCCCAGACCCCCGGCGCGCGCCATCACGGACCTGGTCGCCCCCTCTTGACGGGGCGCGACCCTCTCCGCGCTTGCGCCCTCGCTTCCTATCTTGACCGTGAAGACCATCATCGGACTGAGTGGGCAAGGCAGACCCGAAAGCCCAGATAGCTG
>JABHEG010000174.1 GCA_018676675.1 Lentisphaerota bacterium | reverse complement strand
GTGTGGTGGAGGTCCGCACTCTTCCCTCAACAGCTCAAGTAGTCAAGAAAACAGGGAAACAGGTTTGTCTGGACAGAACCGAACTGAATAGCAGGAAGATCAAGCACGGTTCTGTCTCAAGGACTTTTGACAGAACCACAACGTGAAGGAGGAGACAAGATGAGAAAGAAATCACTGTCTGTGAGCTTAGTAAGTAGCGCAGTACTCCTGCTAGTGACAGCAGGATGCACGACAACGAGACTGGGCGTGGTGTACGAGCACACCGATCGCCCCGCGTTGGGCTCCTACGCGTGGGCATCGGCCGACGGAGCTGAGGAGTCGCCCGATTCGGGCGTCACCGATCCTGGTCTGTCCGAAGTCGTTCGCCAGGCTGCGGACCGGGTGCTTGCGGCCAAGGGCTACACGAAAGCCACTGATGGCTCGCCCAGCTTCTGGATTGGCTATGACGCGTCCTTCAAGCAGGGAAGCAGAACGGCAGCGCCCGGCAATGCGGCGCTGGAGACCATCTCACACTACATCGGTGAAGACCATGCTGGTGCCACCAAGAGTGTGCCCCATAGCAAGGGCACGCTGGTGCTCCGCTGTGTGAGTAGGGTGGACCCGACCGTGTACTGGCAAGGGACGGTCACGGGCGATGTAGCCCCAGGAGCGTCCATCGCCAAGCGCCACGCGCAGATGGCGGAGGCCGTTGAGTCAATCCTGGAGCCCTTCCCCGCCCGCTAATTCAGAGCGCGGGTTCGCTCCCCGCCGTCCGGGCATGTCTCCTCTTATCCTCCCCGCCCGTGCCCGGACGGCTTCCCTCCCCCGCACCCCAGTTGCCGAGATGCCATGGTCTCGACGGTTGGGAAAAGCGTCCTCAACCACAGGACGCGGAGTTCACTCGTATTGCGTGCAACAAAGGGAAACCAGTTGGGCTTCAATGTGATACAGACTCCTCGACCGGGGTAACTCTCACCTTTCTTACCTTCTCGCCCAGCTGCCAGCATCAGGTCACGCCGAACAGACAGAGCAAGGCCGCTCCTGCGGAAGGGCGGGCACGGGTGTTCACGACGGCCTCCTTCTGTGTTGGGGCGTTTCTGTCAGGGATTCCGCCCAAGTTGACGTGCTAATCAAGGTTCTGTCAATCGATTTGGGGCAGCAACACCGTCATCAGGCAGCAGGGAGCCCTGGTCCCCACCTGCCAGTCCGCCAAGCCACGAGTTGCCATCTCGCTTCGGGTTGACTTGCCCGCCCACGTGTCTACGGTGAACGGCATGAATCCCAACTGTCATCTCGTCCTGTTCGCCCTAACAGGAGCCCTTGCTGTGATGAATCCAGTCGAAGCTGCCGAGCTCGTCCTGCCGCGACGTTGGCCTCTGGGCGAGGAACTGCATGAGCGCAAGATGCGGCGGACGCTTCAGACAGACAAGGACGTGGAGCTGGCACGCAGGAATGTCCGGGAGACGGAATGGGGCAGGAAGGAACTGGAGGGCGTTCTGGGCCGAGCTCGGAAATGGAAGGAGATGGCCGACCACCTGCTGTGGTCTCTGGTTCTGCCCACCACCGTGCCGCGGCGACACTACGTCAACCAGCTGAAGGGGTGCCCGACTCATGGTACCGAGATCAAGAAAAGCGGGCACTTCCACCCCTGGCGAATCGATCCCATTCGGCATCCCTGGAAGATCCAGTGCCCGGTTGGGGGGGAGTGGTACCCGTCCAACGACTTCGCAAACGGCAAGGTCACCGGGGGAGCGTTCCCTGACGATGGCTTCGCGTATGTCGCCGCGGACGGCGAGCATTACTACTTCCTGGCCGAGTACGCGGAACTGGTCCACCTGCACTGGATCCGACCGGCCGTGTCGTCACTGGCCCAGGCCTACCTGCTGACGGGCGAGGACGTATACGCGCGAAAAGCGGCCATCCTGCTGCTCCGAATTGCAGAGGAATATGGTCACATGGCCACGGTCATCAATGACCGGGCCCGTTGCGATTGTGGATACCCCCGAGTCAGACCGCGGGATCCCCTTCGGAAGCCGAACGGCAACGGCTGGGTGGGGTTCTTCACGGATCGCATCTGGGAGAACGAGAATGTCGTCCGCTTCGCCAGCGCCTATGACAGCATCTTCGACGCGCTGTCCGGCGATGAGACAGACCTCCCGACCTTCATGTACGAGCAGCGTCAGGAGGCCCTGGCGGGACCGCAACGCGCGTTCTATTCACACCTGGCAGAGCTCTCTTCCCCGGGCACCATGTCGGAGGCCCGGGCATTCATCGAGACCAACATGCTGCGGGTGATGGCTCAGGGGATCCTGGATCGCGCCATCTACGGCAATGACGGAATGCATCAGAATGCCATGATCACCTTGGCTCTGGTGATGGACTCTCCCAGGGCAAGGGAACTGGTCGACTGGTGCTACACCGGCCCCGGGCAGATGCAGTTCCACCTGGCGAACTACTTCTTCAAGGATGGCTCCGCGTACGAGAGCCTCGGGGGATACAACAGCATCCACATCCGTGGCCTGAATGACGTCGTCATGAAGCTGGAACGGCTGCGCGCGGAACGCCCGGAGCTATATCCCGTGGCGCGCTACCCGGCCATCACCGAACAGCCCAAACACCGCCTCCTCTACGATTTCCCCATTCGCCTGGTCCTTGGGGACCGCTTCCCGCCGGCTGTCGGCGACACCGGAGGCCCACCGGACCTGCGACGTCCGCAGCGGGTCGAGGTCTCGAATGACTTGGCTCCTGCCGATTACGACACGGCGTTCCGGCTCTATGGCGATCCACGGTATGCCCAGGTCCTGGCCTCAGCGAAGGGAGGCATCCCACGCCCCAACCTGTTCCGGGCGCCTTTGGATGACCAAGTCAGCGCGATCCTTCAGACGCGGGGGAGCGAAATAGCCCGGGCGACAGATGTGCTCGACGGGTACGGGCTGGCATTGCTCAGGAGCGGAACAGACAACCAGAAGCGCGGTCTCGGCCTGTTCTACGGGAAGCTCAGAGGCCACGCACACGATGATCTCTTTGACCTGTCATTGGTTGCCCATGGACTCAGCCTGATGCAGTGCCTCGGATATCCCCGTTCCTGGCACCATTCCCGCCGCTGGGAGAAGAACTGGGCCACGCACTACCGAGTCGGGGTGATTGGTGGAAATGCCGCGTTCAAGGGAGCCGTCCGGGCAGTAGCCGACCTGCCTGGACTGCAGTACGTGGATGTGGGTGGATTCCCCTTTCGCGAGGATCGGCGTTCCGGTTTCGAGCGTTGGAAGCCGGTCGAAGAAGCCGTGTACCGACGCCGGTGCGCGCTTGTGGATCTGTCGCCTGAGGATTTCTACGTCGTCGATGTCTTTGAGGTCAGAGGCGGGAGAGAGCATTACTGGAGTTTTCACGGGTTGGGCGAGCTGACCACGACAGGACTCGAGCTCGAGCCCCAAGAGAACGGAACACTGGCAGGAACTGACATCTCCTACGGTGAAATCGCCAAGATCAGAAACAGAGAGAAGCAAGCGTTTGCCTTCCTCGATCAGGTCCGCCGAGGGCACCCCTCTGGGGAATGGAGTGCCGACTGGCAAGTCGGCGACAAGAAGGGCACGCATCTGAGAGTGACACTGGTGTCGCCAAACGACACTGAAGCGATTCTGACCAAAGGGCGATCGCCCTCCGGAGGGAAGCCCTACGAACTGGACTTCGTCTTCGCCAAACGTGCAGGGAAAGCCCCGCTCGCCACGACATTCGTCTCTGTCATCGAAGCCTACACAGGCACCAGGAAGGTGGATCACGTCGAGGCAGTTCCGGGAGGGGTTCGGGTCACAGTCGGGAATCGAGTCGACACGATTCTGCTCACTCAGGACAGCGGGGATATCGACTTTGATGGGGAGTTCGGCCTCTGGTCGGAACGGTCGGGTGTCCTGGACCAGACTGCACTCATCAATGGAAGCGTGTTGGCCAAGGACGGCGTTGGGCTTCGCACGGCAGAACCACGCCTGACTGGCGAAATCACCGGCGTGGATCGAGGAGGCAACGTCATCACGGTGAGCGGGCTTGCGCGGAGCAACGTCCTGCCCGGGACCTTCGTGACCGTGCGGAACCCGTACCGCGGCAGTTGTTACCGTGTGCTCAATGCGCAAGAGGACGATGAGCAACTCCTGCTGACCCTCGACAATGACCCGCTGATTGGCGAAGGTGATGCGACAGGATTTGCCGCAGGAACGATCCACAGCAAGACGCATTTCCCTCTGGCCAATCACGCGTACTACCACGGCGCACGGGTGGCGGGCACGAAGACCGGGACGGAGTTCGCCGTTGCGTCCGTAAGCGCGAAGGGCGGCGTCTTCCTGAGCGCTCGTGACGCCTCGGCCGCGAGTCTGCGCGAGGCAGTGGGGAGCGGTGGACGTTTCCGCATCTACGACTATGGCGTTGGTGATGCCGTACATGTCACTCATGTCGCCCACGCCGTCTCCGCCCAACAACACTGATAGGAGCTGATGTCACTAGGGCATGGCAACCCCTCCCAGTTGGCCACACGTGACTCTCAATGTGGGAGGCGGTGCCATCCGGCGACCTTTTCTGGGATGCGTTCCCGACGCCCTGTCACAGCGCCATTCACCACTAGGAGAATCCCCCCATGCCGGCGGACCTCAGAATCCCACCTCGACCGTTCCTTCACGCGTTCCTGGGGGCTGTCATTGCGCTGTTCGCAGCAGCAAGTGTCCTGGCTGAACCGGTAGCCCTGTTACCCAATCAGGACTTCGAGGCCCCCGAACTGGGGTGGCTCACATGGCCCGGAGACAGTCGAACGAAGGTCGAGATAGACACAAGCGTGTCCGCCTCGGGCGAGCAATCTCTGCGCCTGACCGCGGTGTCCGCCGCAGACCGCATGTTCCCAAACGTCGGATCCTCCGCGTGGAAGGCGGGCACCATCTACCGCCTGACCATGTCCATCCGGAAAAACGAGAGCGTCGATTGGGGAGCGATCTCGGCCCACATCAACACCCGTTGCGACGGAGAGGAGAAGAAGAGCGGTCGCGCGTATCCGAGCATGGTAACCCGCACTCCGAGTGGAGAATGGACAACGTGGGTCGGGTATTTCGACCTCCCCGAATGGCTCGAGACCGGACAGTTCTGCCTGGGCCTTGAGTTCGCAGTCGGCCGGGTGTGGTTCGATGGACTCATCTTCGAAGAAGTCGCTCCCGACGCCATCGAGGCAGATGTCTGGACCAGCGTGACACTCGGAGTCGAGATCGGTGCCCCCCCGCTTCAACGCTTCTGCCGGCACCAGGCGGATGAAGACGCCACCTACATGTCGGCCAGGCGCTACAACGCACTGCTGATGCGCTCTGCATTCGTCGAGGAGTCACTCCGGGACCTGGATCGCTCTCTTGCCTACACTGGCGACTCCCTGCCCGCCCAGGTGGTGGACGCTTTCGCCGGCTGTGAGAGGGCACTCAACGATGCCCAGGGGACATTCCGCAAGTTGCTGTTACGGGGAGCAGAAGCCAAGTGGGAGGAGTTCCCGACCGTTGCCGGCGTGCTGGACGCCAAACTCACACAGTGCGATGAACTGACGGAACGCGTCTGGAAACGCATTCCGGGAGCCAACACCGCCGCGCTCCAGGCGCCGTTGGGGGCTCAGCCGCGGACTCTCAAGCCTTTGAACGCCGATGGGACGATGAACCGCCTGCTTTTCGGAGCTTGGAGCCCAACCCAGTTCTCGGAGTTTGAGGCGCCCTTCGAGTTTGAGTTCCACTCAAGTGCACCCGGCACTCCGAAGAAACACACGCCATCTGAGATCGATTTGACCAATGTGACCGACGCCTGCGACCGGCTGTCTTCGATGGGCTATGCCGGGACGTTCGGCTACCTGCCATTCGGTATCCACGACAGCCTTTACGCGCCGGACTGGCTCCTGAAGAAGCACGCAAACGATACAGATTTTCTCAAGACCGCCTGGGATGGTGAGACGGCTGCCCCCGGCAAGGGCCGCAACCATCGACTGAATTTCCTTCACCCAGCCGTTCGGGACCATATACGGTCATACCTCGGGGCCTACGCGAGCTTCTGCAGTCGCGAACCGCGTGTCCTCTTTCACGAAACCAGTCAAGAAGCCACCCCCACGTTCCGCACGGCCAGTGGCAAGGTGCGCGAAACCGGATATGGACCTGCCGGAGAAAAGGCATTTCGCGGTTGGCTTCAAACGAAGTACGGGACCATGGCTCAACTCAACGAGGCATGGAGCACGAACTACGAATCCGTTACCGCAATCACACCGCCGCCGGACTGCTACTCGGGTGAGCGTGGCGGCCCAAGCCCGTTGGTGGCCGAGTTCGAGGCGTTCCGTGATGACGCCTATATCGGCTACCTGGGGCTCCTTTACAGCAGCCTCAAGACAGCCGACCCGAACAAACCGGTGGCAGCCCGACACAGCTCTCTGCTCAAGCGCATAAGCGGAGCTCGGGTATTCGAGACATGCGATGTGCTCTGCTTCCACCATCGCACCCCTCACATGCAGCTGCTCAACGTCTACCTGAACAGTCTCAATCGATTCCATCGGAAAGGTCTGGGGTACCTGGAGGACTTCTGGGGGACGCAGGAGGAGGCGAGCCGCGTGGCAGATGAACGGGCCCAGCGACGAGGCTTGGAGAAGCACGTGTCACGAACGTGCATCTGGGGACGAACGCTGCAGATGAAGTGGTACGGATACACCACCGGGGGCTATCTGTTCACCTACAATGGCAACTGGTTCGACCCACGTAACGACCTGCTCCTGATGCGCTACTGTGCCCCTGCCCTCGCCGTGGCCAAGCGCAGAATGGAGCGCTTTGACTGGGTGCTGACCCATAGCCGAATCGTCCCGTCGCGGGTCGTCGTGGTCGAACCGACCATTGCCGCCCGAATCGCCCGCCCCGCTGCTGATGCATACGGCGCCATGCTGGCCCTTCACAAGCAACTCTACGGACGCGGCATCCTCTACGAGATTGTTCCGGACACGTACTTCACGACCGGGCAGGCGAAGCCCGAAGACTACGATGTGATCATTCTCCCTTACGCGACCTGCCTCGAGCAAGGCTCTCAACGCGCGTTCGCAAAAGCCGTGTCGAACGGTGCGACATTGGTCTGCGTCAGCCCTGCCGGTCTCCGGGACGATCTGGCCCTGGAATCAGGCCTCCTGAACGACACACTGGCGAAACAGATGGCGCCGAACGAGGCCACAGCGTTCCGAAATACCGTCGCAGCAGAATCACCACCCGCCTCTTCCGGGGAGTTCACGTCAGGCAAAGGTACGGTCGTCACGATCGCGGACACCGGCACTTTGAGTACCGAAGCAAACGGTACGCGGCTGGCGGAGCTTGTCCTCAAACAGGCGACCCCCGTGGCCCGTGCCGACCCGGGCAAGCTTGAGGTCGTGCTCCGGAAAACCAACGCCGAGGAGCAATTCCTTTTTGTTCTGAACCCAAATGTGGATGAAGCCACTGAGGCGAGCATTCTAGTATCGGTACCGATCGCGAGAGTCGTCGACGTAACCTCACACCGGCTGGCACAGGTCCCAACCACGGTGGGCAAAGACCTGGCTTCCTTCCGAGTCCGACTCCCTGCGGGACAGACGGCCGTCTACTGGCTCAGCAAAAAATAGAGGCTGGAGAATCCGAATGAGATCACCTTGGATACTGGGCTTGGCCGGGTTGGTTGCGACAGCGAGCGCAGACACGATCATCGCTCCGAAACACGTCCCTCTAGTCGCTCCGTGGTCGGTGCGGACAGGGGTCAAAGGGGCGCGCGATGGTGAACTCCTGGTCGCTCCGGCAGCGCTGGAAATGAGTGAACTGGAGATCGCCCCCCGGCTGCAGGGACCGCACCGAATCCATATCGGCTTGCACTACGAAAAGACAACCGGTGACCAGCGTTACTATGGCGCAGCGCTGCATGTGCGTCTGGATGGTGAGCCGTACCGCGTCCTGATGGAATCGCGGCGACCGTTTGCAGAGCATGTGTTCAAAGCGGCCGAAATGGCCGGCCGTCGGCTGGTGCTTGCCACGCTCAGCGAACGCCCCGCATTCGTTGACTACATCCGTTTCGAGCCCTTGACACCGGCGGAGTTCGCAGAGACAGAGACGCAGCGAAAGACGCCGCACGAGATGGACGTGGTCGGGATCAACGATGTCAACGTGTGGATGTGGCTGTACACCACGCGCTCGGAATGGGACTTCCGTGACACGATCGGCCAGCATGTCCACGCCGGTTTCAACCGAGTGTACTGGATGGCCAATGCGGGAGCCGTGTTCTATCACACGGACGTGGGCACTCGGTACCAGCGCGACAAGCGCGGATTCACCCCGCGTTCCGGCTACATGGTGGAGAACTTCCGGCCGCTCGAGGCCGGGGTCAAGGCTGCACACGACATGGGAGTAGAGATTCTCGGATGGTACCGGCTCAACAACAACTTCGCGTCCAAGCAGATCCTCGAAGAGCTTGGTCCCGGGCTCAACAGCACGTTCTTCATGGGCCATCCCGAGTTCCGCCTCCTCAGGGCAAACGGAAGCCCCGAGTCAAGTAAGTACAGCTTCGCCTATCCTGCCGTCCGTGATTACGTTCGCGCGCTCTGCGTCGAGATGGTCCGGAAAGGTGTGGACGGCCTGATGCTGGACCTGCTGCGGCATCCGCCCCTGGCCGGCTACGAACCGCCGCTCGTCGACGGCTACATGAAGGTGCACGGTGTGGACGCCCGCAAGGTCAAACGGTCAGACAGTGCGGAGTTCGCACGCTGGAGCGCCTACCGCGCCCGCCACTCGTTCACACAGTTTGTGATCGAGCTTGCTGACGAACTAAAACGGATCGGCAAGCCGGTGCCGATCGGTCTGCGCTGTTCCCTCGCCCCGTTCGCGTGGAACCGAGACAACGGGATGGATGTGGAAGATCTGGTGGAGCGCGGACTGGTCAAGGAGCTGTGCCTGATGAATGGCTATCTCAGTAGACCGAACCTGCTGCATCAACCGCATGAGATGGCCGCAGTCGGGGAACCTTACTTCCGACTCATCAGGGGGCGCCCTGTAAAGCTGATCTGTGGGTTACACGGGCGCGGCCCGGCTGAAACACTGACCCATGCACGATTCGCGCACGACGCGGGGTTCGACGGTGTCGCGATCTACGAATCAGATGTCTATGCCACCCAGCCGGCCTATGTGCAGGCCTACCGGCAACTGAAACACCGCCTTGCAGTAACTGAACCGTGGTTGACGGCGTCGGGAGCCACGCGGGACTGTCTGATTCCCTGGCAGGCGATCGGAGCAGAACCATGCTGGTGGCAGCTCAATCTGCCGGAACCCCGCTCCCTGAGCAGCCTCACGTTCCAGTTTGCGGGACGCCTGACCGAAGCACACGTACTGGTGTGTGACAAGACAACCGGTGATGCGTGGAAAGAAGCGGGCTCCCACTCGGGTGCACAGGAGTTCCAGACCACTCTGACACCGGCAGAGAGTGTGCGGCGAATCCGCCTGGCGCTTCCAAGCCCCGCCGGAACTCCCCCCTCCCTCCTTCACGCGACGTTCACGTTCGCAGACGGCACCCTCACCGTGGGAGAGAACGACGACGGGAATGTCCGCATCTCGTCGCACACGTCCGGCGCAACCGTGGAGCCCGGGGTCGTCTTCGAGGCCAAGGTAACGGGGGATCCGGAGGAGAGCGCCGTCACGTTCATCTGGGACGGGACCCCGATCCGGGTCGAGAAACACGCGCCGTTCACCTGGTACACGCCAAAGACATTGCGCCCGGGAAGACACAGGCTTAAGGTCCGCGTAGACGGTTCACCCCTGTCGCCGGCAACAGACGAAATCGAGATCACTGTCGAGGGAACAGGGCCGAAGATCGGCCCAGTGCCGCAGGGGATGAGTGTCGTTGCCGCCCAGGATTTCGAGTCCGTCCCGGAGGGGCTCTGCAGCGAACTGCCCGAGGGCTGGTACTTCACCTGTGGCTACGGCGAAGCCGAGACCCGCAAACGCCCGGACGGCACCGCAGACGTGTGCCTGGTCGGAGGAAGTCGGGCCATGCATCTGACCTGGCCGGGCACGGGCCCACGAATGAAGCTGCACCTGGGCACGCAACACCCACTGCCGGCAGGAGCCGTAGAGTTCGATTTCATGGTGCCCGCCGTCCGCCGCCAAGTCCTGGCCGGAATATCGGAAGGAAGCGATCTGAACCTCGCGCTGTACCTGGTGGATGCAGGGAAGAAGATGACCTACAACGACGGCAGGAATAGTCATCGAGCGTTCAAACCGAATATTCCTGCGGAGCCGGGGAGATGGCGGCGGGTCCGCTGGGAGTGGGGGGCCGCGGGGAAGCAACGCATCTACGTGGATGATCCGGGCACGCCGCAAGCGGACGGGAAAGGCGTAAGGCGCAAGCTGCGGAAAGGCGCCGATTCAGTCGTATTCTTCTTCTTCGAAAACCAGCCTGCCGAGCTCTACATTGACAACATAAGGATCCTCGCTCCGGCGGAGGAGAGCAAGCCCCGGGAGTAGAAAGTGCCCGAAACGATTCTGATCATTGAGGATGAGCCGGCCATTGCCGACAACCTCGTCTACGCGTTGGAGCTTGACGGCTTCGCAACGGTCTGGTGTGCCACGGGAGGCGACGGCATGCGCGTCCTGCGTGACCGCGACATCGCATTGGTGGTCCTGGATGTGGGGCTACCGGACACCAACGGGTTCGAGCTCTGCAAGAAGATCCGGTCCTTGTCCGCGGTACCGGTGATCTTCCTCACTGCCCGGTCCGACGAGGTGGACCGGATCGTCGGGCTCGAGATCGGGGGAGACGACTATGTGGTCAAGCCCTTCAGTCCACGCGAACTGGCCGCCAGAGTCAGGGCCGTTCTCAGGCGGACAGCAGCATCTCGCCCGTCACCAGACAAGACACCGACCGGACTCGAGATCGACCGGGCCAGGCGTCAGATCATGCTCCGAGGAACCGCCCTGGACCTCTCTCGGACGGAGTTTAACATCCTCGCCGAACTGATGGTCCATCCCGGCTGGGTGAGATCCCGTGAGCAGCTCATGGACGCGGCATGGGACGACCCCGGAGCAAGCTCCGGACGTACGGTTGATGCACACGTCAAGAGCCTTCGCGCCAAGCTACGCAAAGTGTGCCCGGGGAAGGAAGTGATCGTGACCCACCGTGGGGTTGGGTATGCACTGAGCGAGAACTTGTGAAGATCCGGACACGCATCATCATCGCGACCTGCGTCCTCATGGCGATATCCCTCGGCTGGTTGGTTGACCGGCTGACGGAAGACGTGCGGAAGTACTATCGCCAAGCGATGGAGGAATCCCTGGTCGACACGTCCACACTGCTCTCCTCCATGGTGGCCGAACAGGCGTCCGACGGCAAGCTAGAGCTCACCGCTCTTCAGGCATTTTTCGAGCATGCAGCGGCTCGGGAGTTCAAGGCCAGGATCTACGAGCTGGTCAAGACCGGCATGGACATGAATGTGTACGTAACCGACACCCGGGGAATCGTCCTGTTCGACTCAGCGGGCGAGCATACCGGGGAGCTCTTCGCGCGCTGGAATGACGTCCACCTCACCTTGCAGGGCGAATACGGCGCCCGTTCGACGCGCATCGACCCGGAAGACCCGACGACCTCAGTGTTGCACGTCGCCTCGCCCATCCTGCACGACGGTGAGATCCTGGGCGTCCTGACCGTCTACAAGTCTGTAGGCGCCGCGACGCTGTTCATCGAAGACGCCCGCCGCACGATCGTCCTCGCCGGAATCGCAGCCTGTTTCATCGGCATAGGTCTGGCAATCCTCGTCTCCTATTGGATCACCCGGCCGATCCGGAGACTGACCGACTACGCAGAATCGGTACGCGATGGCGAACGGGCGCTTTTGCCACGACTGGGACGAACCGATCTGGGCAACCTCGCTGAGGCGTTCGAAGAGATGCGGGACGCCCTCGAAGGCCGGCAATACGTGGAACACTACGTGCAGGCACTTACCCACGAGATGAAAAGTCCAGTAGCCGCTATCCGCGGGGCTGCCGAGATCCTTGAGGACGACCTTCCGGCAGACAAACGCCGGAAGTTCCTGAGCAATATCCATCACGAGACGGACCGCATACAGGAGCTGGTTGACCGGTTACTGGGCCTTGCCGCCGTGGAGACGCGGAAAAGTCTGGACAGCGTTTGCGACGTCGACCTCGGCCAACTGGCTTCAGAAGTTGCTGACAGCCTTTCAGCCGTCGCGACCGCCGCACAGGTCACCCTCCGCTGCGAACCGGAACACGGGGCTATCGTCGAGGCCGAGTACGTCCTGCTGCGACAGGCATTGGCCAACTTGGTCGAGAACGCCATCGAGTTCTGCTCGCAGGGCGGACACGTCACGGTGTCGGTGGCTAAGGCCGAAGGGGAGTCTGCCGTCACGGTGGAAGATGATGGAGCAGGCATCCCTGACTACGCACTGTCCCAAGTCTTCGAACGCTTCTACTCCCTGCAGCGCCCACGCTCGGGACGAAAGAGTACCGGAATTGGGTTGACGTTTGCCCGTGAAGTCGTCGAACTGCACGGCGGAACAGTCACCATCGGGAACAGACCGCAGGACGGAGCGATCGCCACGCTAAGCCTGCCGCGGATGGATGCCAAGCATCAGAGCCCGGACGCAAGCTGAAGCGCAGACTCAACGGCTGTCTCGGTCAAGGAGGCAAGTCCGAAGGTAAGGCATCCTCGCTTCCACAGCAGCACGTCAAGGCCTGCCTTGGTGTGCCTGCTACTCCGTCGCTCTTCTCACACACTTTTCTCATTCCCTTCACTGTCCCATCACCTGATGTTCACACACGGGCTCTAACGTTCTGACAACGGCCACACAGTGTTGTTGGACACGGAATGACAGGGGTAGCGTCAAAAGTTCTATGAAAACAATGAAGAGAGACTGAGCCGGTATGGAGAATGGTGTGGTTTACCATGACGCTTGCTACCGGGCAAGTTCAGATCCGGCATAAAGCCGCTCGTTCCTCGCTATTTATTCCG
>JABHEG010000237.1 GCA_018676675.1 Lentisphaerota bacterium | reverse complement strand
TCGCCGATGACTTCTCCGCACCATATCTTACGAAATTCATCCGCGACAGACTCGACCTCAAGCGCGCTGAAGGCACGAGGCTGGCCGCGTGAACGTTGGGGCGGCCAGCCCCTAACAGGCAAGAACTCGGTACTCTCAAGACCGATATACTGCACCCGAAATTCGGCTGGAATGACAACACCTGGGATGGCGACTGGCAATACGAGAGTGTTCTGCAGGGAAATCAGAACCGATGGCTGGTGCTGGTGACGGTTCCCTTCAAGACAATGGGTGTGCCTCCCCCCGCAACGGGCACATCCTGGTGGGCCAATTTCGGCAGAGTCCATTTCTACGACGGCAAGAAGAAGCGTGAGCTGTCGGTGTGGACGGCGAAACTCAACATCTCACGCACGCCCGGTGACGGGTACTTCGGTGAAATCGTGTTCGAGTAGAAAAGAGCGTCCGATGCGTGATGCCTTCCTGAAAACCTGCTGCGCCCTGCTCCTGCTCGCGGGTCCAGCGCCCCTTGCCGGTCCCGCTGAAGCCCTCGCCGTTCGGGCGGTGGCCAGCCAGTTGGTCAAAGAGGGAAGGCTTGAAGAAGCGATCGCCTGCTACGAAAGGGCCGCGAATGCGACGGCTGATCTGCAGAACAACGCATCGTTCCTCAAGGCCGCCTCCGAGATCGCCCTGAGACGCCTGAGAGATCCAGACAGAGCCCTTGCCCTGGCAGAGAAGATCAAGGGACAGGGCCATTCCCAAAGTCGACAGTTGGTGCTGCTGGTAAACGGCAGACACTTTGCCGAAGCGATCGCGCAATTCGGCGACGCCGAGATCCAGTCCTGGCCTCACACGTGCCACCTTGAGAGCTTCCTCGCCCGCGGAACGGCCTACGGAGAACTGAAGCGGCCGGCAGACGCAAAGGAAGATCTGGAGAGGGCAGTGGCGAGCAGCGGGGCCGTCATTGACCGAGGCTGGGCCTGCAAGCGCCTGGGAGATCTCTACCAGGACGAGATGAATGACCACGACAGAGCTCTGGCCGTGTACCGGAAAGGCCTCGCCGTAACCAAAGGAAACTACGCTTGGCGCAACCGATGCCTTCTCAGCATCGTGGCTATTCTGGTCGAACGTCGGGAACTGGATACCGCCGCTGAAGAGTTCAAGGCCATCGAGTACAGCGACCTGCCCAGTGACTACTGGCGGGCCCTCTTCTACATCAGTCACGCCGGCGTTCTCAGGGAACAGAGGAACAATGGTCAGGCAGCGACACAACTGGTGAAGATCCTTCGTCTGGCCGAGGTCCCTGACTCAATCAGGGAGAACGCTCGAGTAATGCTCGATGCCCTGATCGAGGACATGGGCGGAACGACGGAGAAGAGATGAGGAGTCCCTCTCTATCGCCAATTCCCTGGGGCACGCATCCCTGGAGGAGCCGGTTCTCAACCGGCCGGTCTTCACGTCCTCGCAAGCATGCCTCCTTCCTTCCCCTGCCTCAACCGGCTCTTCCCCAACAACGTCTGATGCTGATGTGGCTACTCGCCTGGGCTCTCCTCTCGACGTTGCCGGCGAACGCCACCAACGATGGCTTGATCGGCCACTGGTCGTTGGATGACGGAGAGAGCGGGCTCGTCAGTGATGCGGCCCGTGGCAGCGCTGCAGGCCCTGTTCACGGGGCCGACACCATCCCGGGGAAACGGGGCCGCGCGCTTCAGTTCGATGGCGTCGACGACTACGTCGCCCTTGGGGACCTGGGCACGCATCCTGCTGTGACAATCGCGTTTTGGATGCGCCTGGAGCCGGGAGGAAATCCAGACGACTTTCAGGGGTTGGTCACCAGCGACACGTGGGGCCGGGGCTGTCTCCATGTGCCATTGCGACGACGGCAGGTGGATGTGTTCCTGCATACAGGGGGCGGGTCACGTGCTCGGGTCAGCAGCCCACCACTCCGCCACGCGACGTGGTACCACGTCGGGCTCATCGCGGACGCGCGTTCCGGAGCGATCACACTCTTCATCAACGGGATGAGGACGGACAGCGATACGTTCCACCCGGGGCTGGCCCATATCAGACTGCCTCGACAAGTCATCGGGCGAGAGATGGAGAAGCGCCACTTTGCCGGCGCGATCGATGATGTCCGCATCTACGGGCGAACGCTGACAGACACCGAAATCAGGGCACTGTGCCCCGCAATGCACCCTCCTCCGCGCAAAGATCCCCGAGACATCCGAAATGGCCTGAAAATCCCTGATGAAGGATACTGCGATCAGCCCTATGTGGTCGTCACCAACGATGGGAAGTGGCTGTGCACACTGACGACCGGCCCCGGACACGAGGGGCAGGCCGGTCAGCACGTCGTGTCCGCCACAAGCAGCGACCACGGTCAGACATGGTCACCGTTGGTCGACATTGAGCCGTCTAACGGTCCCAATGCCTCATGGGCCGTTCCCCTGATCGTTCCGAGCGGGCGCATCTACGCGTTCTACACCTTCAACGGTGACGAGGTCACCCAACTCCCAGGCAGCACGAAACGGGTCCGCAGCGACACCCATGGGTGGTACTGCTTCCGCTATACCGATGATAACGGGCAGACCTGGTCGCCCCGGCGCTATCGCATCCCAATGCGGAACACGGCCTGCGATCGCGACAACACCTTCGGGGGCCGCGTCCAGATGTTCTGGGGTATCGACAAGCCCAAGATCGCCGATGGCTCCGTCTACTTTGCCATCACCAAGCTGGCCAGGTACTTCCTCGGCAATGGCGAGGGCTGGCTCTACCGATCAGCGAACCTGCTGACGCAGCCCAACCCCGACCTGCTCACATTCGAGCTCCTGCCCGCGGGAGACCACGGCATCCGCAACCCGACATTCGGTTCCGTCCAAGAGGAGCACAATGTTGTCCCACTGGGCGACAGCAGCCTGTTCTGCGTCTACCGCACGACTCGCGGTCACCCGTGTCAGAGCACCAGCGGCGACAGCGGCCGAACCTGGAGTGTCCCCGAGCCCATGACCTACACACCCGGTGGCCGCACATTCAAACAGCCGCGTGCCTGCCCGAAGCTCTGGCGCACAGCAAATGGGCACTACCTGTTCTGGTACCACAACCACGGGGGGACATCGTTCCGAGGACGTAACCCCGTCTGGATCACTGGGGGTACCGCGCGAGACGGAGCTATCCATTGGTCGCAGCCTGAGATCCTGCTCTTCGCCGACAATCTCGCGACGCGCATGAGTTACCCCGATCTCATCGAACAAGCCGGACGTTTCTGGGTGACGGAAACACAGAAGTCTGAAGCCCGAGTACATGAGATTGCTCCCCAACTCCTTGAGGGGCTTTGGGCACAGGGCACCAATCGCACTCCCGTGGCAGCAGGACGAATCGTCTGCTGGAGCGAGGCAGAGCCAGAAAGGGGTAAACAGGCGGCAGAAGAAGACGTGAACGTTCTGTCCGGTGGTGGCCTCTCCCTGGACCTGTTGTTCCAGCAGACCGAGGAACAGGAAGACAAGCGAACGCTGGCTGAATTCCGAGGCACGGACGGTTACACGTTCTCTCTCCGAACAGCGCGAACGGGGGCACTGCAGCTGGACATCTCGTCCGGGAGCCGACACAAGACCTGGACTACAGAGACGGGCGTCCTCCGTTCTGGCCACCCCAACCACGTGGTCGTCATCCTCGACGCGGCGCCGCGTCTGATCCTGTTCGTAGTCAACGGGGTGCTTCTTGACGGCGGCCCTGAGCAGCAGTGCGGATGGTTCAGGTGTCCCCCGGACTATCTACCCACGGGAGATGCGATCAGCCAGCCAGCGCTCCACCGTGTTCCCGCCAGTGGAGTCACACGCCTTTGGCTATACAATCGAGCCCTTCGAGTGTCTGAAGCCGTAGCGAACCACACGGCCTGGAAGCACTCGCAATGAGCCAGGAACGTCGCCCGCGAGA
This sequence comes from Lentisphaerota bacterium, assembly GCA_018676675.1. Lineage (GTDB taxonomy): Bacteria > Verrucomicrobiota > Lentisphaeria > Oligosphaerales > JABHEG01 > JABHEG01. The sequence goes on along the minus strand of JABHEG010000237.1, from coordinate 43,475 downwards.
ACGCCGCGCGCAACACAGCCAAGCCGTGGTGGCTTGCGGAACGACTATCGGGGCGACAGCTGACGGACGGGAGTGGACTGTGGAGAGGATGGACCCAATATGCTGAAGAAGCGACTCACAGTCCCGGTTCTGGTCGCCGTCATCACACTCTCAAACGCCTTTGGCACCGATGACAGCTCCCTGCTCTTCTACTGCGCCTACGATGGCGATGCCGATGCCACCTATGCGCAGGGAGACAAAACGGCAGCCCACGCAACGCCCCCGGCATTCCAGCCTGGCGTCAACGGCCAAGCCCTGCTCATCGGGGGCAAACCAGCCGCCAACCAGGCGATCGTCGACGGTCTTCCTGTGGTCGAGGAACAGGGACGGAACTGCACCTACTCCCCCAACCGAAACTTCGACGTCGAGCAGGGCACCATCTCATTCTGGTTACGCCCTCTCGAGTGGAGCGGGGACACCAAAGGCTTCAACGTCCTGTTCCACACATTCGCTGGTCAGAACTACTTTCAGATCTACAAGTTCTTCAGCGATGAACGGTTTCTGTTCATCCGGGGACCGCAGGGCCCATGGACCCAGACCAAGTTCGAGCTCAGCGACTGGCGACCCGGCCAGTGGCAGCATGTCGCCGTGACCTGGAGTCAGGCGGAAATGCGCATGTACATCAACGGGAAGATGGTCTGTGCCCGTCAGGTGAAGCATCCTGTTGTGGACGCCGAATCGATCCAACCGCTCAGCGTCGGCCCAGGAAACGCATGGGAAAAGGCATTCGTTGGAGAGAGCCTCATCGACGAACTCCGCATCCATGGGCGCCCATTGACTCAGAGCAAGATCATCGGCCTCTATCGGCAATACGCCGACAGGACCGAACGAGACGTCGGGCTGATCACCGTCGGGAGAAGAACACCCAGTATTGATGGCCAGATCCATGATTTCGAGTACAGCTTTACCGGAACGGGCTTCTCAGACCCAAAGACCGGGATGCTGTCTCCCCACCAGAGCCGCTACCATCTCAGCTACGACCGAGATAATCTCTATTTTGCGCTCGAATCGGGAATGATCAGTCCCCCAGCAGAGGCCGAAAGCGAAAGGGTCGAGCTCCTGCTTCACCTGCCAGACGGGGCCAGAACTGTTCGACAGCTCGTGTTCACCCCCGACGGAATCGTCCAGCGGGTGGGAGTTGATGGCACGAAAACGGAGCTGTCGATCCTGACGGTCAAGAGCCTTCCAACCGACGACATGTGGATATTTGAGGCAGCAGTGCCCTTCGCTGTTCTTGGGGCGAACTCCCCGCCGGACAACCAAGACTGGCGAATCAACATCGGTCATGCCTTCGCCGCTCCGCCCGGCATCATATCCGTCGCACCGGTGGTCGGCAGCTTGCGCGATGTCGGCAACTTCATGACCCTCGCTTTCAGACCGAGGGCAGACGCCATCCGGGTGGCAGGTCTATGCGATCTGGTCAACCAGCGTAGCGCGATCGACTTCTCCGCTCAGCCACACGAACGTGAAGCTGATGTCAACGCGATACTCACCACCGACACAACCCTGAGTTACGGTCTCCGGACACGTTCTCACAGCCTGTATGCCGATGGAAAGCCAACCCCCTTTAGGGCCCCGAAGCCGCCACACAAGCCATGGAAGCTCAAAGAGTTCTGCCTGGTGGATCTGAAGATGGAAAGAGAACACGGAGACGAAACGACGTGTCTCTACTGGGCCGACTTCATCTACGAAGAACGGGCGCCGATGAAGACCATCTTCCTTTACACGTTGGCTAGGGAACGCCTGTCGGTCTCCGCGATGGCCAGGCGTCCCGGTCAGATGCGCGTTCGCTTCCTCAGGCCGGACGGCTCGAAGGCATGGAGCGTCGCGCAGGAAATCCCCTCCGAGTCCCGCTACTTCACCGCCGTCTTTGACCTGGACTTCTCCCAACTCCCGCCTGAGAACTACACCGTGACCATTGACCATGTGGCCCCCGATGGAACGGAAACTGAAACCTGGAGGCAGGACTACCAAATACCAGCGATCGACACCCCCATCCTGAAAACCTATGTCGATGAGGAGGCAGGGGTGGTCCCTGAACCGTGGACTCCGTTGGCCGTCGAAGGCGATGTGGTCACCATGTGGGGTCGTGAATATGACTTCTCCGGGGGCTTCCTGTGCACGTCCCTGCGCAGTCAGGGAACAGAGCTGCTCGCCTCTCCCCCCATTCTGCGTGTGGATGGCAAACCGATCACGCCCGAGAACGACACTGCCCCGGTGCGGATCATGCAAGACCCCATGGCAACGTCCATGGTCACCAATGCTGAACTGGGAAAGTTGAGGGTCAGTAGCCGGATCACGACGCATTTCGACGGGTATTGCGCCGTGGCCATGACCTTCGCCCCAGCTCGCCAGACAGTAGCCCTGCAGAGCCTGTCACTCGACATTCCCCTGAATGGCGAACTCGTGACCCTGGTGCGCGACAACAAGCTATCGACTCTGATCGGCGGCAAGAGCGGCCCCATCGGGAACTACTGGTCGCAATCCCTGCTGAAAAACCCATTCTTCTGGGTGGGGAATGAGCGGATAGGCCTCAACTGGCTAGCCCCGGATCTTGAGCAGTGGCACTGCCATGACACCGGCAAGAATGTGGAGATCGTCCGTCAAGACGACGTCGCAGTTGTGCGCCTGAATCTGGTGGATCATCCCCTGGAACTCAGCGTCCCCAGGACCGTACGATTCGGGTTCGCCTTGACCCCGACTCGTCCCCTCGACCGGAAGATTCTGCGTAAGAGGCTCGGGAAAGACTGGCAGGGCTGGTGTCAGCCATGGAAGTACTTCGCTGTTCCCGACTACGACACTGCTGACCGGAAACACATCGAGCGACGCTCGGCCGATGTCAGTGAAATCTTCCTCTACAACGGCGATGGTCTGACCTCGCCGTTCTCACCCGAGTGGGCCTTCTGGGAAGAAGAATGGCGCAACGTGCGCCCCGGACGAACCTACGGCGACTGGACGGGAGATCTTGCCGGCCGTCCTCGAACCTGCTACACGGAAGGCTGCATCAGGAGTGACGCATTCCGGAACTACCTGCTCAACAAACGGAACGAGTTCTTCTCAAGAGCCAAAACGCCGCTTACCCCAAAAGCCATCAACTACTACTTCGATACAGGCGTGGGCTCGACCTTCTGCGCAAACACCCACCACGGTTGTTCCAATTGGCTTGATGCCTACGGGAAGCCTCATGGCCGCATGGCCATTGATGCCTACAGGAAAGTCCATCTGGACACCTACCGGATGATCAGGCGGACGGGGCCGGCCGCGAAGATCATGACGCACCAAGGCTGGTACCGGGTGATGCCCATGCAACACTTCACGGACGTCATCATTGGCGGGGAAGGCGTTGAGAACATGATTAGCAGCACTGGGAGCTACTACAGCGTTCTGACCCCGGAGATGTTCCGGGCTACCTTCCTCCCGCAGATCTGGGGTGTCAAAACGGCGTTCCTCAACATGCTCGTCCGGGCAACCGCCCGGTCACCAGAGAAACTCGTCCGGTTCGCCGAGGATCCGGAAGCCCAACGGGCCACTCGCCACTACTACGGCTACTGCATGGTCCACGATGTCGATGCATGGGACAGCCACAAAGAGACCCGTGACGTTCGCGAGACGGTGTGGCAAGTTCAAGACCAGCTTGGCTGGGATGAAAACGTCCGCTTCCATCCCTATTGGGAAAAAGACTCAGCGGTCACACTGGCCAGCCCTGAATCCACTCGCATCCTCAGCTCGGCTTACTCGAGGGACGGCAAGCTGCTCCTGACAGTCCTCAACGACACAGACCACCCGCAGAGCATCACGCTCCATCTGGACCTGCCGGCGTTGGGTGTCCAGCCGGGCATGACTGGGCAGGACGCCTTCGAGACGAGCAAGGCGTTCATCCTGGGGAATGTCTGGGGGGACACCATTCCCCCCCGCGGGTTCCGTTTGGTGCTGTGGGAACGAGATTAGTGATGTCCGCCGGAGCGGCATTTCCAGAGCCATTAAGCAAGAGAAGGGACAGCATGAACCCGAATGTGCCCCCCATCGTCGTTACGATGCTGACGATGTGCACCGTCTGTATCCTCCCCTGCCGCATGGCTGCTGCCCCGACCGAACTACAGCTTTCCCGGGAAGGGATGACTGACTATGTCATCGTCCCACCAGCCTCACCAACAAAAGTCGATACGTACGCAGTCAACGAGCTGGGCAAGGTCCTGAAGCAAGTCACCGGCGCAGAATTCTCGACTGTCGCCCCAGGCGATCTGGCTGCTGACAGCAAAGTCATCTTTGTCGGCCTGAGTGCTCCGGCGCTTGGGCAGTTGGGGCAGAACCCCCTGGGCGATCTGGAAGATCAGGAACACGTCGCACGCAGCATCGGGCACAACATCTTCCTATACGGGAAGGGCCTGCATGGGAACCTGTACGCCGCCATGGAGTTTCTGAAAAAGTCACTGGGCCGGCGCTGGTTCTCGGTGTTCAGCCAGCCCGCGCTTGAGTCCCGTTCAACGATCATGCTGACTCCCTTCAACCGGAAGCATGGCTTCTCGTTCAAATACCGCGAGATCCTCCCCTACTTCAACCACCACTTCTACTACCAGCAAGGCGTGAACCTGGCCTACAGCTGGGTGCGAACGCATCGCAGTTGGGACAAACTGCAGGCACAGGGAATCGTGCCCGTCCTGGATGGCAGGGACCGCATCGGTGGCTGTCATACACTCCACAGTTACATCCCCCCCACCCCGGAAACACGCCAGTGGGAACGGTATCAATGGATCACGAAGCGCGACTACTTCAGCACGAATCCCGACTTCTTCACGGTGAACAACGCAGGCAAGCGCGTGCCGAATCGACAGCTCTGTTTCAGCAATCGTGCTCTGCGGGATGAACTGACGGGCAAGATCCTGGAGCACACAAAACGCGAAGGGGATTCCACGATCATCACCGTGGGCGCCCAGGACACAGGTGGAGCTTTCTGCCACTGCACCGGCTGCAAGGAACTGGAAGCAAAGCACAGCGCCCCCGGTGGAGCCTACTTCGACTATCTCCTTGAGCTGTGCAACAGGGTGAAGCAGGAACGCCCGAGCGTGCGCGTCAAGGGAGTGGCCTACCGCCGGGCACAGTCTCAGAAGCCACCAACGCTGGCAGACGGGCGACGATTTCCAGACAACTTCGTGCTCTTGTTCGCACCGATCGAGGACCCCTACCTGGGAGACTGGACTCAACCCGATCCCGGCCTGCAGGAAACCCACCAGGACCTGTCGGCCTGGGGCAGAATCGTCTCGCACATCTGGGTCTACTACTACCCCAACCCGTACGGCACGGGCGCCGTGATGCCCCTTGGCAATGTGGAACGGCTGATCACGGCCATCCGGATGATGCACCAGGTCGGCGTCGAGGGAGTCTACCTGGAACACGCGTCCGGAGTACTCGAGGGAGGGAACTTCACCGAACTGCTCACCCATCTGTTTCTCAGGCTCATGCGGGATGTCACCTGCGACACAGACGCGGCTATTCGCGAGTTCACCGATCACCAGTACGGCCCGGCCGCAAGCCGCGTTCGGACCTACCTGGCAGAACTCGAACAAGGCCGAAAGGCCATCAAGGTGATGCCGCGCGGCGTTACATACTCCTCCCGCACATACACCAAGGCCATATGGCCTTACTTGACCCCGGAAAACATCCTCCGCTGGCAGACGTGCTTTGACGCAATGGAACAGGACGCCGCGGCGTCCCCGACGGAACTGGCCAACGTCCAGAGGCTCCGGCGCAACCTCGAGTTCGCCACCCTCTTCAGGTGGTTCGACTTGGCAAAGACGTACCCGGATTACTTCACCGACTACACCAGGCACACGCGGCGGATCAGAGCGGTCAATGAGTCCAGACGAGTGGATCTTGCCCACCAACCCCGCCCATTGAGAACGCGTGTGGTGTCGCTGTTTGAGAGCATGATCCGGGGCGGCGGCGAAAAGCCCCTGCCAGAGGAATTTGCCGGCACTGATCCTCTGCGCATCCGGACATTCATGCCCACCATGCACGCGAAGAACAAGTACGCCCAAGGGTATTTCGACGACCGGGAGGCCGCGTTCGGATACGCCCCATCCGTCCACAGACCGGACATGCCGTTCCAGATCGGCTTCTACCAGGACGACACCAAGACGCATGGGCTGCGACGCACAATCGACGCAGACGAGATCACCCCGGGAGCGTATCGACTCTACAAGCTGGGCACTGTCACGCTGTCACCCAAATGCCAGATCTGGTTCTCGGCCAGGAGTTGGTCGACCAAAGTCACGCTCAATGATCTGTGGGAACCCGGAGACGCAAACGTGTGGGAAGCACATGCCTCCCTGAAGTTCCGGGGCCCTGCCTATGGTGGGGAACCAGTGAAGGGACTGCGCGGTGGAGAGGAAAACCTGGTCCTGGTCGATAGGGTGTTTCTGATCAAACAGATACCAGAGCAAGCATCTCGCCGATGAGGGCATGCCAGAGCCGGAGTTGTTCGTCAGTGGCAACTCGCCATTTGGGGCTCGGGATTCGGGCGCCGTGTGCCACTGAGATGAGCGGTGGGAAGTACATCCAGGAGAAGGTCGCCGGATGGCACCGCCTCCCACATTGAGGTCACGTGCAGCCAACGTGGGGGGGCCGTTTCGACGCGTCCCACGGCTGTGGGACTTGCTCAAGGCCCTGAGCTTAGTCGAAGGGCTGCCATGCCCCGATTTCCCCTATCTTAGTGGCATTCCTGTTTGGTGCCGGCGGGAGCTTGCGTGTCCCTCCGCTCCCCGTCATATTCGTTCTGCTGCTGAGCAAGACCACCACGGGGCCTCCCCCGCGACCAGGGATACCGGCCCGGAGATGAGGAAGAACGAAGGGAACGGGAAATGAGCGTAACGACCATGATCTGTGCGTGGATGGCCACAGCAGTGTTCCTCGCTGCACAAGCTCCGGCGGCCCCGCCCTCCCCTGATGCAGCCGGGCTGGTGCAGCAGATCAGAACGGGAGATCCCCAACAGCAGCGGGAAGCATCCAACGCGTTGGCCAAGCTCGGGGCCACTGCCGTCGAACCACTGGTCGACGCCCTTCGGCACGAGGACGAACGCGTGCGTTTCCATGCAGCGTGGGCGCTCAGGGAGATCGGTGAGCCCGCGGCCAAGGCCCTCGGCAACGTCCTCGCCGGGAAACACACTGCGGCGACGTATCCCGCCGCTTACGCACTGGCCACCACCCACGACCCCGACCTTCTGTCGAGATGGGTGACCGCGGCCACAGACGCCGATTTCCGCGTGCGTTACTATGCCGTGCGCGCCCTCGCTCGATTTGAGGATCAACGCGCCGACAACGTCATTCAGCGCGCCCTCAAAGACGAAGCCCCGCTCGTGCGTCAAGCGGCCGCAGGCGCTGCGGCTCGGAGAGGAAGCGCCGGAGGCATTGATGGACTCGCGGCGCTCATGCACCCGGGTATCGACGCGGACACGCGCTTCCGGGCGGCATTCTCGCTCTGGGAACTGAAGGACCTGGGAACCGTTCCCGCCCTCGTCACCGGGCTCAGCGATGCCAACTCACGCGTCCGCCACCACTGTGCCTGGGCCCTCGGAGACCTCAAGGCCACTGCAGCGGCCAAGCCGCTGGTCGAAGCGCTGCAGCGCTCCACGGACGACACACTCAAGCACTACGCCGCCGTCTCACTCAAACAGATCACCGGCCAGGAATTCGGCTTTGACAGCACGAAATGGGACGAGTGGCTGCGCAGCAACGCCCCGGACCAAGCGGGAGGGAAGCAATGAGTATCCGCCAGCCCAACACACGTCGGATCTGCATCAAACTCGCGCTGCTGACCACCTTCCTGGCAGTGCTTCCCGCCATCACTGCTGACGCCGCCCCCGGCCCCACCCCCGACGGCTTGGCCCAGCGCCCTGCGCGTCCCACGCACGGTTGGGTCGATGTGCGTGATTGGGACACTTCCGGGTCAGACTTCGAAACCACGGGTAAGGTCGGGGCGGGCTCAGAGCAGATCACCATGGCTGATGTCGGTGACTTCCAGGTCGGCCAGGGCATAGTGGTCACCCAAGCCAACATCCGTTTCGAGGACACCCGTATCTACGACCCCGGCCAAATGTACAAGAGCCACCCCATCAAGGATGAGATCGAGTTGCGCGGCTTCGACGGCAAGCAGACCGGCTGGCGCACGTTCGTGCTGGATATCGACAGCCCAAAGCCACTCACCTTCCGCTGGAGTAACGATATAGCCAACACGTGGACGACTAAGGTCGCTGTCACCAACGACTGGCAATCCCTCAGCGACGGCGTAGAAATCCGCTTCAAGACCAGGGAATGGCGCAAGGGCCAACTCATCACCTTCCACGCTCGGGCTGAGTTGATCACCGAGATCAGTGCTATCGAGGGAAAGGTCCTGACCCTGAAGGACGCCGCCAGTACCACTGCGGGGTCCGCACGCGTTCGCCATCACGACCGCGCCGCGATCCAGCGTGCACTCAAGACGGCTCTGAAGGAGCACAGAAATCTCTTCATCCCCTCCGGTCACTACCGGCTCGATCGCGGCTTCACCGTTCCCACGGACGCCTCCATCTGGATCGAGGGCGAGAACCCCGAACACACCGTACTCGATATCAGCGAGGGCAAGCACGCTGTCTTCCGGCTGTCAAAGAGCCGAAATGTGACGCTCCGCAACATGAGTCTCCGCGGCCACACGGGGAAAGGCGGGATGCCCCTCAACTTCCGGCGCTCGGACAACACGAGCTTCTGGACCATGAATCTGAAGCCGTGCAATGCCGTCTCGATCAGCGGTGGAGCCGCACGGACCTGGATCGAGAACGTCCACGCCTCACGCATGTCCTCGGAGTGCTTCTACGCACAGGGACCAATGCGCCACGGCCTGAAACCCGACCCGAAGTATTACCAGCAAGCGCTCACCTACTTCCGCTGCAGCGTCACCGATGTCGTATTCAACGCGTTCAACAACAACGACCTGGCCGACAACACGGACATCCTCTACTGCACCGTGAACGGCGCCAGCAATTTCTGGGAGGGGCTATCGCGGGGCATCAACTGCATCGGCAACCACGTGCGCAACTGCGACAACTACGGGACCTTCGGCAACACGCGACACCGGGTCGAGAGCCTGAACCACTTCGGCACCAGCCAAACGGTCATTTCAGGCAACGTGTTCGAGGGGCTGGAGAGGGGGCCCGATGGACGTCCCAACCGCGGAGGCCGTGGCCCAACCGTGGTCGCACCAGCAACCCAGGTCATTATCACTGACAACATCTTCGTGAACTTCAGCAGCGGCACAGCCTTGAATCTCGGTGTGCACCCCGATCCGGCCTACCCCAGCAGCCACGTGACTGTGAGCAACAACATGATCGACCTAACGGCGGAAGCCGACCGGGCCGCAAACCTGCGGGCGGGCATCAATATCGCCACCTCCGACGTGATCGTGAGTAACAACCAGATCTACGTCCGCGGAGATGTTGATCCAAACACCACCGGCATCCGAGTTGCCGGTTCAGCCGTCCACGTCACGATCCATGACAACATCATTCGCAACTGCTACCAGGGCATCATCACCGGGCGAGCAGCGACCTCCGTGGCAGAGGTGCTCAGCGCAGACACGTTCAAGGGCGGCCGCGAAATTGACAAGGAGTGGGAGTATTCACATCGCTACCGCGGATGGTTCGCGCATTGGCTCACCGGGGTTAACGCCCACACCATGTCCGCTTTCGACTCCTTCGATGCCAAGAAACTGACGTTCGCCATCAAAGAACCGCTGCTCATGAACGAAGGGGACCGGTTTGCCTACTACCCGGGGCAGGCCGAGTGGGTTCTTCACCACAACACGATCAGCGGTTGCGGCAGACCGGTGGTGCTCGACAGCTACGGCAGCGACTCATCCCTGTTCACCGACAACCTCATCACACGGGGCTTGGCCACCGGTGTGGCGCAGGCCATGGCGGTGAAGGGGAACTTCACCGTCGAGCGCAACACCTTTGCTGGTTTTGATGAAGCGGAATCCCAGGCCCTCGTCATCTATCCCGACCCGCTCCGCAAGTCCTGGGAAGCCCGCAGCACGAACAACGTCTTCCGCAACTGCACACAAGGGGACGTCCTGTGGGCAGAACAGTGAGCCAAGTCACAGACGAACGCAACCGCCCTCGCGGTTGCACCGGCCACATTCGTCTGGTGCCGGAACAGAGCCGCGACTACCGGAAGCGGTGCCTTGGGGCAACGCCCAGCAAGACCGCTCCCGTAAGTCGCGGCTCTGACGATCAGGCCAGGCGGTGTTCTGTGCCGAAGTCCCAAACAAGAGGCGTGACAGCGCCGAAACGTGTTGCCGGAATGACGCTCTGCTGTCTGACCGCACTGATCTGCTGTGGAGCAGACCTGGCGGAAAGCTTCGATACGGTCTGGCAGGTCGGTATGCAGAAGATGCAGGCCAAGGAGTGGGGAGAGGCCCGGAACGCGTTCGTCCAAGCCCTCGGATACACCAAAGAGCATGGGCAGAAGGCCGATTCCGAACTCCACATTGGCCGGTGCCTGCAGGCCGAAGGCAACAATCGAGACGCCATGAAGGCGTGGGTCAACGCCATGCGTCGGCGCTACTACTCGGCCGCCAACATGCGCGGCACAGCGTGGCCCGGGGCGCGAGACGAGTATGCGCGCATCCTGGACGTACCCGTTACTCAGGAAACTGCCGAAACGGTAATCTTCAAAGCGCTGGCGGAAATCGGCATTGCTCAGCAATGGCAGAAGCACGACGCCCCTGCCCGGGCGGAGAAGCACTATCACAGAGCCCTCAAGTGGCTCCACGCGCCGCAGGTCACCAACAGGGCGCTGCAGCAACGCGACCTCAGGACAACATATCTCGGTCTCTCCGAGGTCCATGCGGCTCGTCTGAACTGGGCAGCTGCGCAGGATACCCTCCGCCTTTACCTGGACGTGCCGGGCGAGCACCAGGCGCGAGGAGACATGCAGCATCGCCTGTGGACGCTCTGCCGCCTCACCAACGGCTATGACGCCATGCGCGACAGGATACATGCGAGAATCGCCACCCCGGACACCCTCCCGGCCGATCGCGTGATCGGGCAGTGCCAAATCGCCTATAGCTTCATCTACGAGCGCCGGTATGAAGACGCAGGGCGCGAATTCAGTAAGTTGTTGACCATGGAGGGAGCCACCCCCCGACAACGTTCGGAAGCACAGCTGTACATCGCACACACCCGTTTTGTCGCCAGGCAGTACGCAGACGCCCGTCTCCTGTACCAGCGCGTGGTGGATATGGAGCAGGCAGCCCCCGCCTGCGTGACCACCGCACGAAGCCGAATCAAGGCCATCGACACGCTCGCAAACGAACACAAGTAACACGTCGCGGACCCAAGACGCCGCACGCCCCCGCCATCGAGTCGGCAATAGGTGGAGGAAAGAACGAGGAGACGGTATCGTACCGACGTGTTCGACGGACGCCGGGTGCATCGCAGAACCTGCATGCTCGGGCAGAGCCGACAGACGCTGATGAGGGCGGGGATTTCCAGAGCGAACGAGCGCCGACGGACGGACCGTGTGCGTTAGGCCATGGATACCTCAGTACCGCCGCGCCTGGGAGGCGCTGCCGGTGAGGGGCATTCCCTGCCCAACGCAAGACGTGAGGCGCGTGGGCGAGGAAACGGTCGCCTGTCCTCTATCCGAAACGGGGGCGGAAGGCATTGGCCGTAAGCCCAGAAGTCAATGGCCATCCGGAACCAATTCGACAAAGCCGCTCTGGATGCGAAAACTGCGCAGGAGCTATGAGTCCTTCAGGAATCACACCACGAACCAAACACGCGAAGGGGCGGAAGGGCCTCGGCGTAGCTCTCTCCCTTGGCCAGATCATTGTTCGCAGTGCCGCGGACGTTTTGGGTAGACTGCCGGCCTCAGTCGTGCCGGTCGTCCTGGCAGTCGGCCTCACGCCGGCAGCAGAAGCCAGTGAGTCGGGGGAGTTCAGTTACGCTACCATGCACGGCAGCGTTTCCATCTCCCGATACAACGGCCCCGGCGGAAACGTTGTCATCCCTGACACCATCGAGGGCCTCCCCGTCACCGATGTCGGCCCCAGTGCTTTCGAAGGATGCGGCAGCCTTGTGGGGATCACCTTCCCTGATAGTGTGACGTGCATCCGGAAGGCAGCATTCCGTTGGTGCACCGGCCTGGCGAGTCTCACGCTCCCAGGCGGTTTGATCAGCATCGACACCAATGCGTTTGACAGTTGCACCCGCCTTGCCAGTATCACGCTCAATCCAGGCATTATGAGCATCCGGAGCAGAGCGTTCAGTTCCTGCACGAGCCTGGCGAGCATCACGATTCCCGATAGCGTCACCAGCATAGGCGATGGCGCTTTTGCTTCGTGCACGAATTTGGCCTCGATCACCGTGGATCCGGCCAACACATCATACAGCAGTGTGGCCGGTGTTCTGCTCAGCGAGGCAGGAAGAACACTGGTCCGGTTCCCGGTTGGCAGAGCGGGAGGCTACGTCGTCCCAGACGACGTGGAAAACATCGGTGTCTGTGCTTTCTCAGGCGCGATCGGCTTGACGACCGTCACGATGCCGCCCACCGTCACCACCATCGAAGAGAGCGCGTTCGAGAGGTGCAGCAGTCTGACCGGCCTCACGATTCCCCCAGGCGTCACGCGCATCGGCCCCTACGCGTTCAATGGCTGCACCGGGCTAGTCAGCGTGACGTTGCCCGATGGCCTAACCGACATCGAGCAATGCGTGTTCTATGGGTGCAGCGGCCTTGCCGACGTCACGTTCCCGTTCTCCGGGAGCTTCGCCAGCATCGGCAGTTCCGCATTTTCCGGCTGTGCCAGCCTGGCAGCGCTGACGCTCCCTGACGGCGTGACAGACATCGGCAGCCATGCATTTAGTGGCTGCACAAGCCTGACTAGTCTGACATTGCCGAACAGCCTGACAAGCATCGGAAGCTATGCTCTTGGTCGCTGCACAAGCCTGACTAGTCTGACATTGCCGAACAGCCTGACAAGCATCGGAAGCTATGCTCTTAGTCGCTGCACCAGCATTTCCACCACTGTACTTCCCGCTAACGTGACAAGCATCGCGCGCGGGCTGTTCAGCGGGTGCAGCAGCCTGGTCAGCGTCGTAATTCCGATTGGCGTGACAAGCATTGGGGACTCGGCGTTCGACGACTGCAGCGGCCTAGTCAACGTCACGATTCCGGTCGGCGTGACAAGCATTGGCGACTCGGCGTTCGACGACTGCAGGGGCCTAGTCAGCGTCACGATTCCGGTAGGCGTGACAAGCATCGGGAACTCGGCATTCAACGACTGCGACGGCCTGGCCAGCGTCACGATTCCGGTCGGCGTGACAAGCATTGGGGACTCGGCGTTCAATGACTGCGACGGCCTGGTCAGCGTCACGATCTCCGCCGGCGTCACCAGCATCGGGGATCGAGCGTTCCGTGCGTGCCCCGATCTGACGTCCATCGTTGTAGACGACGCTAGTGCATCATACGCCAGCGTGGATGGTGTCCTGTTCAACCGGAGCCTTACCACAGTGCTTCAGTATCCGGGAGGCAGAACGGAAGACTACACGATTCCCGAGGGCGTCACCAGCATCGGCGGCTCTGCGTTCGCATACTGCACAGGTCTTGGCAGCGTCACGATCCCCGGTAGCTTGATCAGCATCGCTGGATCTGCGTTCTACGGCTGCAAGAGCTTGGCCCACGTCACGATCCCGGCCGGCGTCACCACGATTGGGGCGTCCGCGTTTTCGGGCTGTACCAGTCTCATGGCAATCTCCGTAGACGCGGACAACATGTCCTTCTGTAGCGTAGATGGCGTGCTTCTAAACGAGAGTCAGGACACACTGATCGCCTATCCCCCCGGGAGAATTGGGGACTATGTGGTTCCCGGCCCTGTCAGTAGTATCGGGGCCAGAGCCTTCTACGGCTGCAACAACCTGACCAGCGTCGTGTTGACAAATGGCGTCACCGATCTCGGAGCCAGAGCCTTCTGTGATTGCATCAACCTGACCAGCGTCACGTTGGCAGACAGCGTCACCAGCATCGGCGACTTCGCGTTCCTCCACTGCACTGCCCTCGCGAGCATAGTAATCCCACGTAGCGTCACCAGCATCGGGAACAGCGCGTTCCACTTCTGCACCAACCTGACCGACGTCACACTGTCCGATGGAACCACCAGCATTGGCACCTATGCGTTCGCCATTTGCACCGCCCTGACGAGCGTCACCATTCCTCGTAGCGTCACCACCATCGGTATGGGTCCGTTCGCCGGGTGTAGCAGTCTGACCACGATCCGTGTGGACGAGGGCAATGCCTCCTACTGCAGCGTGGATGGGGTCTTGTTCAACAATCAGCAAGACGTACTTACCCAGTGCCCCGCGGGAAGAACAGGCAGCTACGCGGTCCCGAACGGCGTCAGGGCCATCGCTGCCGGAGCATTCGGCAGTTGCGGCGGCCTGACCAGCGTCATGCTCCCAGACAGCGTCACCGGCATCGGGGGATTCACCTTCTCCTACTGCGACAGCCTTGCTGGTGTGTACTTCCAAGGCAACGCGCCAGGTGTGGGCATGCCTGGGGTTATGTTTGTCGGCGAGAACCTCGACACGACGGTCTACTACCTGCCAGACACCGCCGGCTGGGGGCCGACGTTCTCCGATCGACCAACTGCTGTGTGGGTCCCTGTTGCCGTCACCATCGACCAGGCGACGGCGCAGGAAGACCCAACGGATGCGGCTCCGATCGCCTTTGCCGTGCTCTTCGACGCCCCGGTTTCCGAGCTCGCGCCGGGAGATATTGTACTAAGCGGCACGGCCGGTGCGAACATCGCGACAGTGACGGAGATCGCGCCGAATGATGGCACGGTGTATCGAGTGATGGCAAGCGGCATGGCACGATCCGGGACGGTGGTCGCCACGATCCAAGGCGCAACTGTGCGCGATACGGCAGGCAACCCGAACACAGCTTCAACCAGTACCGACAACACCGTCACCTACGACGCTCCAGAGGTGGTGACGCCACCCGTCTTCGATCCCCCATCGGGGACACTGGTACCCGATGCGGGGCTCGATGTGGCGTTGAGCGGTCCTGCCGGGGCGACGATTTGGTACACGACCGATGGCAGCGAACCAACCGTCGGGGAAGGAACGAGTACGGAGTACACTGGCCCTCTCGCGATACGCGACACAACCACGCTCAGAGCCAGGGCGTTCCTCGGTGGTCTCCCGCCCAGTGCGCCAGCAGAGGCATCTTACCTCCTCGCTGCCTCCAACGTCCTCCTTGCGATCTCTCTAACCGGAGCTTCGGTGAACTCCCTTGAGTTCGGTATCGGGACGTACGCGGGCAAAGGGGCGGATCCGGGAATCGACCACCTGATGCCGCCAGCGCCCGTAGAAACGAGTGAGGCGGCATTCCTGATACCGGCGGATGGTGATACGGGGAACCAACGACTCCAACGCGATATTCGCGGCGGTTTCGACCGCGAGGAGTGGCAGATCGAGGCCAATGCGGAGTTCGGGGAAGAGGTTGGCTTGTCCTGGGATCCCGCTACGCTGCCTGCCGATCGAGAGTTGTGGCTGTGGCGCGTCGATGGGCGGGACGGTCCCGCCATTCCGGGGACAGCGGCTGCGATGTCCGACCGGACGTGGGTGAATGTGCCAGGTGGAGAGATCCACCACTACACCATCGGGACGTTGATGTCCTGCAACATCGAACTGGCCGCCGGGTGGAACCTCATCGCCCCGCCGATGATGCCGTTGGATCCCGATGTTACAGCCGTGTTCGCTGAGGAGAATATCACGCCCACCAGTGGTGCCCGTGACAACATCTACGTCGACAGAGCTTGGGGCTGGAATGCAGATCTGGGGCGATACGAAGACGTGCAGGCGATGGGGCCGAAAACCGGGTACTGGCTCCACGTCGATGCACCGGGGGTGCTGCAGATGTACGGACACCCCTGTCAATCGAGCGCAATTGAGCTCGCCCCGAAGTGGAACTTGGTGGGCGTAGCCGAGACCACAGCCATACCGGACAACACAAGCCTGTACCTGCCCGCATGGTGGTGGATTGGTGCCGCGCAGACATACGGTACGCTGCGCGCCGGTGATGCCGTCTCCCGTGGCCCCGGATTCTGGATCTACGCTCTGGAGGCGACCACGTTGGCCACCGAGCAGTAGGTGTAGGAGGCGGGCGGGGACTCCGGTCCGCCGCCACTAACACTTGCCCATCGGGTTACCGCAGGACGACGCCTCCGCCTGAGGGCTAGGTTTGAGTCTACGGACCACACTTCGCGAGCAGTACGCCAGGGGACCTCGTGTTCCCCACCAGATCACACCATGGGTCGAAGACGCTACGTGCCCACGCCAAGCGGACGGAACGGTGTATACTCCTTATTGAAGACTCGGAGGGAAGGCCCAGAGCAGTCGCCTTCCCGGCCTCTGACTAGACGCCCCATATCAATACTGTCAGCCCCAACACGCCACGCCAACAGACGTTCGTCGAGGTTGCCTTGAGCGGTCTTGCGAGGTCGGCTATCCCGGTGATGAGGCGAAGAAGGTGGAAACGGCACCACCTGTCACAACACGATACGCTTGAACTGCCATACGGAAGGATCCTCATGAAACACGCGTTGTTACCGCTCGTCCCGCTCCTGCTTATCAGTCCATTCTGCCTCGCCCTGGACATGGCGGAGCTTGAGGTAGATCACAACGTCAACTCCAGCTTCGTCACCCCGCACACGGTCTGGGCCAAGCCGTATGTGCTGGGACAAACGCGCGTGCTGTGTTTCGTGAACGGCCGCGGTACGAACGCGCGTGAGGTCGTCGAGCTCAAGCAGCGGTTCGACCTCGATCCCCAAATGGTCTTCTGGGGGCGCGTTGTGGACACCAAACGCGATGAGTGGCATGGCGCCGACGCGGGAATCCGCCGCATAGCGGATCTGCTCGACCAGAAGTGGGACGCGTTCGTCTTCCTGGAGGTAGCGCTGGAGAACCTGCCGCCGGAACAGCAATACTCGCTGATCAAAGCGGTCACCGACGGCGCCGGCCTGGTGCTGATCGGGGCCAATGACAAGCGCGTCCTCAAAGCCAAGAACATGCTCGAGCAGCCCGCGTTCCTGAGCGATGTAGAGGACGCAAGAGCCTTCAGCATCCGACAAGGCCGAGGAGTCCGTCTGCCCAAACGTCCCACAATCGCGTACCGCCCCGGTTGGGAAGTCGCGTACGACGAATGGGACATGCGTGTGGGCAAAGCAATTCTGTGGGCCGCCGACAGAGCACCCAGGCTCAACCTTGCGCTGGCGCCGAAGGGAAGCCACCTACCGCGGGAGGCGTTGCCGGGAACTGCCGCAACGCTCAGCTGGAAGGGTGCACTCGCAGCCGCAACAGCCGAGGTCACGCTGCGACGCCAGGACGGAACCGTGATCCCCCTCCCCCAGCACTCCCTTGGGCATCCGGAAGGCGCCGTGGCGTTGGAGATCCCGATTGTGCAGGCGGGTGCCTACGTCATCGACGTCATTGCCCGGGAAGGCAAGCGCGTTGCAAGCTTCGGTAGCATCGCGCTCACGGTCATCAGCCAACGCAATGTGGAGAACGTCGCCCTGGATCCGGACTGGGCTGAGATCGGCGAGCCATTGAGCGGGGAGATCACGCTCTCGGGCAACCCCGGAACAAATGAGCGGCTGGTTGTCGGCCTCCTCGACCGTCGTGATCGCGAGATCGCCCGCCAGACGGTCTCTGTTGCAGCCGACAAGGCGACCTTCACCTTCACTGCCCAGCCCTGGTTTCCCATGCTGCTCGAGGTCCGCGCCACCCTTGTGGACGGTACGGGAGACGTCTCCTCCGCCTGGGCATTCGCGCACGTGGTCAAACGGCATCGCGGACAGTTCAACTTCATCATGTGGGACGTACCACGTGGCAACCTCGCGCCAGTCGCCGAAGAGAGCCTGGCCAGAACAGGAGTGACCGTGCACCTGGGCGGCGGCTCCCCACAGCCCAGCGTAGCAGCCTACGACATTGCCTGGATTCCCTATACCACACACATCTACTCCCGCAGAGATGACAAAGGCGTTATGGCCCCGGCTTGCTGGCATGACCAAACCGGAATCCAGGCTTATGTGGACAAGACCGTGAACAAGTGCGTCCGTGCCCGTCAGCATGGGGTGTTCACGTACTCGTTGGGCGATGAGATCGCCGTGCGCGGCTCCTGTCAGAGCCCCCACTGCCTGCAAGCATACCGCGCATACCTGCGGGAACAGTACGGGAGCATCGCCGCACTCAATGCCTCCTGGAACAGCGCCTACACGAGTTTCGAGGACGTACAGCTGAGCACGCCCGATGACAACGATGAGAGCGAGGCCCTGCGAGCAGGGAACTTCCCACGCTGGTTTGATCGACAGACGTACAAGTCCTACAGCTTCTGTAAGCTCTGCGAACGCTTCGGAGAAGGATTCCGGCGTCTCGACCCCAAGAGCCGTTGCGGCTTCGAGGGAGCCGGGACGTTCAAAGCCGCAGATGATCTTGATGGCTTCGTGCGCTCCAACGCCTTCTGGTCACCATACCCGGGAACCGCCGACGAGGTGCTGCGCTCGATTGCCCCACGAGATTTCCCGCGCGCCAACTGGATGGGGTACACCAAAGACGCCGACACGTTGCTGGAGAAGTACTGGCGCATGGTCACGCGAGGATGCGACGCGGTCTGGTGGTGGCGTTGGGAGGTCCTCAATCGCTTCCATGGCTGGTTGTCACCCAATCTCGACCCGTATCCGGCCGTGCAGGAAATCCTGCGAGACACGCAGATCATGCGAGACGGTCTGGGTGACCTCCTTCTGAACTCGGAGATGCAGACTGACGGCATCGGCATCCTCTACTCCCTGCCCTCAGCCTATGCCGCCAAGGTGCAGGCCTCCCCCTCCTACGGAACCTACGAGAGCAGCCACAACGCGTTTCATCACGCCGTGCGTGAACTGGGCCTAAACTTCCGCTACTTCACAGACCGTCAGATGGAGCTGAATGAGGTGGATCTGGGCACGTTCCGGGTCATACTCCTCCCGCTCACACAGGCGACGAGCGCGCGGCAGGCAGACATGCTGCGGCAGTTCGTCCGCGAGGGCGGTGTCCTCATCGCGGATGTGCGACCAGCGATCTACGACCACCATGTCAACCCCCTGGCCGCCGGCCAACTCGACGATGTGTTCGGCATCAAGCGCACGAGCCTGGACGACGCTCTGATCGTCGAGGGTCACGTGACGCCATCCGGGGCCGGCAACGCCCAAGCCCCCGTCGTCTTGGGCAAGGTACGAACCGATGGCGGCGTACAGGCTTCCGGAGCCGCGGCGGCAGGGATGGCCGGCCAGGCCCCCCTCTTCCTGAACCATCCCTTTGGCAAAGGTCGAGCGGTGCTGCTCAACCTGGCCATGTCCACCTACCCCACCCTCGGCTCCGAGGACACACCGGAGGAGGCGGCAAAGCTGTGGCGCCTGATCCTTGAACAGGGCCAAGTTGCGCCGGCGTTCGAGCTCCGCGACGCCCGGGGACAGCGCCTGCGCAATGTCGAAGTCACGCGCTGGCAGAATGGCCCGGTGCAGGTCGTCTCCGTCTTCCGTCACAAGGGACAGCCTGAGCCGGGAACCATGGACCTGGCGCAAGCCATGTATGCCTATGATCTGAAGAATGGGAAGGAGCTCGGGCAGCAGCGGAGTATCAGCCTGACGGTCACGCCGTACCGAGCCCTGTTCTATGCTCTGTCACCCCGGCCACTGCCGCCGATTGCGGTGCAGGCGTTGCCCGTGGTTGCTCGGGGCACCGTCCAGCGCCTGGGCCTCACGTCGACAATGGACGAGGGACTCCAAGCCGTCAACATCCGCGTGACCCGTCCCGACGGGACGCTGGCTGACTGGGTGGATTCCGTTGCGTTGGTCGGCCGGAAAGGCACAGGTGTGGCTGTGCCAGTGGCCTTCAACGACCCCAGCGGGACGTGGGCTGTCGGGGCTCGGGATATCATCACCGGCCGCACAACAATCACGCAATTTGAGGTCAAATAGAGAATGAAGCATCATGTCATGAGCCTGTATGCCGTGGCCGGTCTCTCGGCCTCACTTCTCGCCCAGCCTGCTCCCCCTCGGGTGCTGCTCACTGACCGCGGCCCAAACACCAGCATCGCCAGGCCGGGAGCGCCCACACATATCGTAGGTCTGCCGCGGACGATACACACCATGGTCATGAACACCGGGACAACGAAATACGGTCTGCAATATGTCATCGCCCACGATGCGAAACGTCCCGGCATCGCGATCCCCGGGGAAGGCTATATCGGCATGCCCCAGCCATCAAACTGCAACTGGTATGCAGGCGGTTTCTTTGATCTGTGGGTCAACGGTAACAGCATCGGGAGCACCCCCATCCACTCGTTCGTCGGCCGTGCAGCAGGCAATCGGGGATGTGTGGATTTCGTCTTTGACACGGCCCCCTCCCTCGTGCGCATCCGCTTCGTCGCCCTCGCCGACAGCGATGCCCTGTTCTGCCAGGTGCTGCTTGAACCGAAGGCCGAAATCACCAGCCTGAAAACGGTGTTGCGCTGCTACCCCTCAGCCTTCGTCAGCAACTCCACCCGACACGTGCTGACACCGACGCGAGACCTGGCACAGGGCGAACGGGCAGAGCTGGATCCACTCAATGAACAGTGGTTGCTCTACTACGATCGCGTTTTCGACGCCGGCCACATAACCCCCTCCAAGACGGGTGTGGGGCCATGCTCAGTGGTGCTGGGAAACGACCAGGCAGACAACGTCTCACTCACGGTCGGCACCTACGGGACCGACACCACAATCGAGCTGAAACCGAGCCGACCGGACTTCCGTTTCGTGTTCTTCGACTACAAAGGCACAACCAACAAGGCCGCAATGGCCGACCTGCGCCAGCGCGCGAGTGGATTGCTTGAAGAACTCACCACGTTCCCCTTCATCGACCAGGAGACCGCCCGTTGGCCTTTGGAAGAGAAGCAGAAGCAGATCGCCCGAGTCCTGGCCCGGATGCCGAACGAACGAGAGGCAGCAGAACGCTACCGGAAATGGGCCGTAGACGTGGCTGAACAGCTCAAGATCATACGGTCCGGGGCCCATGGGGCTGTCATGGCCGAAGCAGAAGCGGGGAGAATCATCCGGGAATGGGAAAAGGGCCTGCCTGAACTGAGGCTCAAGGCCCTCCTGGACGGGATCTGATAGAGCCTGTACCCCTCCGGCCCTCCCGCCCCCTTCTCATCCTCCTCCAGTGGCACTCGCCCCGCTGTCCTCAGCCCCGCCAGAAGCGCGGATGGAACATAACAATCACGGTAAACACCTCCAGGCGGCCCAGTAGCATCGACAGGACGAGGAGGAGTTTAGACCAGGGAGCCATCCAGGCATAGTGCTGGGCCGGACCGATTTTCCCCAACCCCGGGCCGATGTTGCTAAGCGTAGCGATGGAGGCCGTGAAGGCGGTCTCGATCTGGCTGTGGTGAACGCCGTCAACAGGCGTGCCGAGATTGGGCTCGATCACGCACAGCAACAGACCGATTACCACAAACAGAAGAACGTAGATGAAAAAGAACGCGAGGACTCGCGACATGATGGACTCCGGGACAGACCGGTCATCAAGTCGAATATTCGTCACTGACCGCGGATAGAATGTCCGCTTGACCTGGGCGACCGCATGCTTGAGCAGCAGGGCAATACGTGAGCACTTGATCCCACCACCTGTGGATCCTCCGCAGCCTCCCACGAACATGAGCAGCACGAGCAGGGCCCGAGTGACCACGGGCCAGGCATCGAAGTCATCCGTCGCGAAACCAGTGGTCGTCATGATCGAGACCACATTGAACGCCGCGTAGCGCAACGCTTCAAAGACGTTGGTCTGAACGCCCCCCAGGAGCAACGCGGCCCCAACCACGACAATGCCGCCCGCTGAGACGTAACAGTAAAACCGGCACTCCTCATCCTTCACGTATGCCTGCGGGCGCCCCAAAAGGGCTTTGTAATGGAGCAGGAAATTGGCCCCGGCCAGCAGCATGAACAGGGTCACAACCCAGTCCACGTAGGCGCTGTTGAACGCTCCAACACTCGCGCCGCGGGTGGAGAAGCCGCCAGTTGCCATGGTCCCACAGGTGTGACACCACGCCTCCAGGAGATCCATCTTGGGCCAGAGCAGGAGGGTCTCGGCCACGGAGAGCAGGAGGTACACCGCCCACAGGCGTCGGGCGGTATGGGCTACCCGTGGAGTCACTTGATCGGAGGAGGGACCGGGCGCTTCCGAGCGGTACAACTCCATGGCCCCGACCCCGAGCAACGGCAGGATGGCCAAAGACAATACAACAATTCCCATCCCCCCAAGCCAGTGCGTGAGGCTGCGCCAATAGAGCAACCCCCAGGGGAGCGCAAAGACGCCGTCGGGGCCCTTTTCGGTCAGGACGCTGGCCCCCGTGGTGGTGAATCCTGACATGGTCTCGAAAACACCGTCGATGTAGCTCATTCCACCAACCAAGGCAAACGGAAGTGCACCAAAGGCCGTGGCCGCAAGCCAGCTGAAGGTCACAATCCCAAACCCCTCCCGGACCCGGATGCGAGTTGCTTTCGGCCCTCGCCAAGCACCGAGCGCTCCCACCACACAGGTGATTGACGCACACGCCAACAGGCCCCAGATGACCGACAGCTCATCGCCCTTGATCATGGCAACCGGCACCGACGTCAGCATGGCCAGACCACAGACAAGGAGCACGGCCGAAACAATGCGGATAACGAGGCGGACCTGCATCAGAACAGCTTCCTGCTGGCGAAGAGACGCTCAACGGCTTCGTGAGAACTGCTGCGTGCCAGAACGGTCACGCGGTCGCCGACAAGGACATCTTCCTTGCCCACCGGGGGCACAAACTCCCCATCGCGGAAGATGGCGATGAAAACCATGTCCGCGACCCCCGATATGTCCATAATCTTCTTGCCGGCGATACTTGTCCCCTTCCTCACGGTCAGATCCAGGACCTCGGCATCGATACGCTTGAGAACAGCCACGTGCTGGCGCACCTCGCTGCCGATGTGTTGGATGAGGCTGTCGACCGCAGCCACAAGCGGGTTGAACCCGCAGTCAATCATGGTCATGTTGGCGATGATCTGGTCATAGTCGGTATTGTCCACGACCGAGATGACCTTACCGGACGCCATCCGGTGAGCCAGGATACAGGTCAGGATATTGGCTTCATTGTTCGAACCGGCAGCCACGACCGCGTCGGCCTCGTCCACACCGGCTTCCTGCAGCACCGAGGCATCGGTGCACTCGCCGCAGATGATGGTGGCCTTGGCACCCAGATTGTCGACCATCTCTTTGGCCTCGGCCTCCGAGCCTGCCACCAGGCTGAGGGTCATGCCAGCCCTCTCCACGGCGGCCGCGAGCCGCTGGGCAACAGTGGTGGCCCCCGTGACCAGCACACGCTTGATCTGGCGGACATCGGGGGTGGCCCACTCGATGAAGGCATCCACGTCCTGGCGATTGCCGGCCACGTACATCTCGTCGTAGGCATTGACCTCGGTGTCGCCCCGAGGAATAATCAGCCGACCGTAACGCTTGATCGCGCAAACTCTGAGGCGATCGAGGAGGTCTGCCCGGGACACAGCCCGCAACTCGACACCGTGCAGGGGAGAGCCAGGGGGGAGCTGAAAATTGACCATCTCACAGGTTTTGGGACCGATGGGAACGGACTCCTTCACCGCAGGCCGGTTCAGCGAGTCCATGATCTCCTCGACACAGGCTTCCTCCGGGATAATGAAATCATCGACCCCAAACACCTCGGGAGGCAGGCCACGGTCGGGCTGGAAATACCGGCGCGTCCGCAAACGGGCCACGTTCTTGGGCGTGCCGAACGTCTTGGCAAGCGTGCAGATGACGAGATTCGCCTCGCTGCTGCCAGTCAGCGCAAGAACGATGTCAGCCGACTGAATCCCCGCCTCGAGCAGAGTCTCCGGCAAGGCGGCGTTCCCGGTGAGGGTCATCACGTCGCAGTGTTCACGCAACCTGGCAAGTACGTCCTCGTCCGTGTCAATAACGGTTACGTCGTTCCCACGGTAGCAGAGAGCGTGTGCCGCCTGCCCGCCTACTGCCCCGGCCCCGGCGATGATGATATCCATTCTACGCGTATCTCCAGTCAAGATTGAGCGAAGTCAACGCCAAATATACACGGTCGCGCGAAGATTGGGCGGGTTGTTCCAGAAGACGAGGCAGAGGCGATTGTCCCAACGGCACCGGCTTCTTTCCCTCTTTTCAGCCTCCCTGCACATCGGGATTGATGTATCGCTCCAGCAAGATCCGGCTGCAGAGCGCCACCTTCGCCTTGTCCGCGATCCGCCCGATCAGGCGATGATAGCTGTACAGCACCTTGAGTCCAGCTGTCTCTTGATGCCGGCAACCGTCTGTCCCTCGAGCCGATTCTCTCTGCACAGGTAATACCCCGCGAGAACACCGGCGCCCCAGTGAGCATCGAACCAACCATCGGCCCGGACCATTCCCGTGAGCCCCTTCACAAGATAGTAATCGTCCAACCCGGCCCCGCCCCTCAATCCGACTTCTGCCGCCTGAGCTGAATCCCCGGCAACGCCGTCGAGCACGGGTCCGCTATCGATGTCAGTCACTCGATTCACCATGCAGTTCTCCAGCCGGGTTGACCATCCACGAACGTCCGCATCAACAGACCATCCGAGTAGGAATCCCCGATCTTGGTGTCGCGATTCAGGAGAGCAAGCGTCTCGAATCCCGCTCTTTCGTAGAGGCGAATCGCCGGGGTGTTGTCTGATCGAACCATGAGGTAGACGATCTCGAGTTCGGGTGCGGCAAACGCGCGCTCCAGGCCCGCCCGGAGAGCCGCTCCACCCAACCCTTGCCCACGTACGGCGTGCGCAACTCCCATACTGAGGTCGGCAGTATGCCTCAGTCTAGACTGCTTCCGAGGTCTGATGATCACGTAAGCAACGGGCTTCTGTGCGATCTCCACCACGAGGGCAACGGCTCCGGGGAGGCCGTAAAGGACAGCCAAGTCCTTTCGGAAACTCGCGAGGTCGGGAAATTTGTCCTCCAGCGTCTCGCTCATTCCTTGCGATGATGAGTAGACATCACTGAACAGACCATAGAGATCTGCAGGTTGGAAGTCCACCATGTCCCTGATCGCTGGTGTCATAAGTCTGATCCCCGCACAGCAAGAAGTTCACTGGCCTGGTGCAGGGCCAGCCGTATCAGCTCCATGTGGAGCATCTGGCAACCGGTACTGCGTGGCGGGGGGCCAGGGCCCAACCCATGCCGCGAACGATATGGTGCCGATGGTCCTCATCGGAGATCTCCCCCTCAGTTGCGGGCCCCAAAGTCGTAGACCTGCTTCACTGGCCCGACCGTCACCATGACCCGGTCGCCGCCGAATCGCCCGTTCAGGTAGGGACTACGGTAGGTCCACTCCGGCCTGAGGTCGACGACCTTGCCGCCGATCCGGGGGAGCCTGAACTGTTCGTGCGCGTCGGCATCGTAGCGGAAGCATTCCAGACGCGGCCCCGCCGGGGCCGGCTGGTACTCCACCCGGTCCCGTTCGACCGTCAGCGGATTCACCAGAACGGCAGCACGGAACGCCTCGAACGAGGTACCAGAACCCACGTCGCCGGCGTGGATCAGAACACGTGATGTGGTCCGGAACCTGTCGTAATCGACGGGACTGGCCAACTCGCGAGTGTCGTCCCACTCGTAGCCGCCGTCCAGGAACCTTACGGCGACGAAGGCCGTGCCGTTGCCGGCAAAGATCCAGCCACCCTCCTCGACCTTCTCCAGCTTCCGGCCGTGGAAGCGGATGCTCACCCGACCCGTGCTGTAGGAGCCCATACGCATCGGGAATTCAGGCTGCTGCGCTGCAATCCGCTGCAGGAAAAGAACGTTCTCGTGCTGGAAGCTCCAGTGCGGGTGTTGCGGCCGACCACCACGCGTCTTCTCGACCACGGAATAGACCGCGCACATCTCGGCGGCGGCGGGGATCAGTGGGGGCCTGGCTTCCGGGGCGTGGAAGAGCATGCCGCTCCAGCGTTTCTGTCGCGAGATTCCGGCGTATTTGAGCACCGGCTCGCCCGTCTCCGAGTGCGGCATGCTCAAGGCCGGATTCTGCAGCGTACTTCCGAGCAGGTAATGCGGCGTGCGGTAGGCGTAGTTGACCAATGCGGAGTCCGCAGCATGGCCCCCCCCCGGCCCCAACTCGCCGAGCACGCGATTGGCAATGACGAACGGCTCCTCGGCCGGGAACGCAAGCTTCCGGAGCAGGATGGCCGCCGCCGGCAATTGGTAACGACTGGTCTCGATGACCTTCGAATGGCTGCATCCAGCCGGGATGCCCTCAGGCGCGTAGAGCAGATTCTTGTACCCCTCGAAGTTGTTCTTTCCGTAGCCTGCACGGCTGCGCCCGCCCCCGCGCCGGCCCTGAATCGCAACCTGCGCCTCCTCGATGAAGGCGAGGTCAAGGAGCATGCCGAAGCGTTCCCGCACGAGCGGATCCGGGGCCAGTTCGTGGAGGTTGAACAGGGCCGGCCACGAATACTTCTGGTAGGTGTCAGAGCCGACTTCGAACCAGAGCCCGGTCATTGCCCGTTTCCGCGGCCATTCCCGGAAGAAGTCGTTGTAGGCGGCGAAGTGCTCCGCGGCCGTGTGTCCGTCGTCGTAGCGCCGGTCCCTAAAGGCGGGGTCATCTTTGAGCACCGACGCGATCAGGTAGTAGTTCGGGCGCCGGGTCAGGTCGTGATTCTCGGTGCCCAACAGCACCAGCAGGTTGTCCAGCGACGCATCCGCAACCTTGCTGTCGGCCTTGACCAGCCACCAGAGAGCCTCTTTCATCGCCGCTTCGGTCCGGGGGCGCAGGCGCCCGGGGTGGTGCGTGCTCGCGACGCGGAATAGGCAGAGCATACGCACGTAGTCGGTGAGCGCGAAGTAGGCCCAGGGCGAAATATCCTTGGTCTTCTCGGGCAGAAACTCTTCTCCGACAGGCTGGGCGCGGCGGGCATCGCAGTAAGCCTGGGCACGCTTCAACAGCCGGTCGTTGGCGGCGTCGGTCTTCTCGTTCAGGTACAGTGCGACCAAGGTCCACATCGTGTCGCCCCAGGCCCCGTGCGGCCAGCAGGAGTCCTTAGCAACAATGCTGCGCAGCGCGCGTTCCCGTGCTTCGAACGACGCTTGGTGCGTCTCGCTAACGACAGTCTCGTATCCCGCGAACCTGCCTGAGGCAGAAACTGATCCCGCGATTGCGCTCAGTCCGCGAATGCTGTCCACAGTCCGACAGCCTATGGAAAGGACCAGCACGATGGCCAGGCCCAGTGCTGCGACACCGGAGGGACGCCGGAAGGATGCCCAGATTCCCGGCCCGCGAGGCTCGCGTGCGGAGTTCGCAGTCATCGTTGTCTTTCTCCTATGAGAACGTGAGCGAGAGTTGGTTGCCGCCGAACTGTAGCGTGACCCGCCCGCTTTTGTAGGCCGGCGTCAGGTAGGGCCGTCAAAGGCCATGGGCGGTTGTGGCCAATGTTCAGTCGACCGCTGCGCAATCTGAATCGGCACGGGACTTCCTGGAGCGTTTCCGCCCCTCTATGGTGCACTTCGCAGAGTAGACGCTACGGCCGCAGCTCGAGCTGTGCGCTTCCGGTCGCTCGGGTGACATAGTCCGTCGCCCGAATGGTCCAAAGCCCTGTCGGATCATTGAGAGCCGGGACGAACTCACCGGTGGCCATTCCACCACGGGTCAGGAGCCTGGTGCTGTAGTGTGCCCGAACAACGCCCCCCGGGTCAACCACTTCAGCCTGGATCACATGCATACCCGCCTGTTGCGCGTCGGCCTGGATCGCCACCTCATATCGCACTGGTTCACCTCGCGTAACCACTCCCGTCAACGGTGCGACCGAGACTGCGCTGACACGGTAGGGCAGGATACCGTAGAGGGCCGGCTCTCCCGCCAGAAGATTCAGCCGTGCTCCCTCCACCCGGCCAAGCGCAAGGCCGCCGCGGATGTCATAGACATATCCCGCTTTCGGGAAGGTCAGGCTGACAGGAGCAGTCCAGCCAGCGGTTTTGCCCTCATGCGACATCAGAGACGCAACGTAGAGAGCAGCGCCACTGGTGTAGGAGACGGTGAACATGTGAGGAGGCGGGTCAGCTTCTACATCGACACGAATGGCAGGCTCCACGCCGTCGAGCAACAGGATGTTCCGAGCCAGCTCACGCATCGGCTTTCCCATCCCGAGCTTTCGCCGATGTGGGAGTGAATCAAGGAAGAAGTTGAGGAAGACGGCAGTTCCTTTGCCGACCTTTTTGACAACTGCAAGGGGTGCCTTCCCATGCGTGCCAAGCGCCTCGCCTCCGGCCGCGAGCGTCAAGGCCTGCTCAGCAACGCTGAGATCCAGCCCCAGGTCACGCAGCTCGCACGCCCCGTGATTCCGCTCAAACCGGGCCTCTCCTTCGCGCGGTGCGACCAACGGGTCGACCTCGGGCCGCCCAATCCCGAAAACGTCATCAAGGAGTCCACGTTCCCGCGTTTTGCAGCGCTCGTCCATGAGCCCGGTCTTTCCGTCGGCAATGAGCAGTCCGCCATCCTCGACATATCGCCGAAGTGCTCGGCCCTCCTTTGCCGACATGGCCACGGAAAACGGGAGCACAAACGCCTGGTAACCGCGCGCCGACAACTCTCCCGACTCCAGCTGTTCCCGGGCAAGAAATTCGCCTTGGAACCCCGAGTCCTCGAGCGCCTGAACCCAGCCCATGCGGTTTTCACGAAAAAGGGAGGAAGCCCCGCTGATGAAGGCCCCCCGTATGCTTGCTTGCGAGTAGTGGATGCCGATGTCGGAAATGCGCGTGCAGTTCTTCAACAGCTTCGCCACGCCGCTCTGGAATTCCTGCACAACCGCTGCGGCCTCCGCCGTACTGGGCATTGGAGTCAGGTCGGGGTAGAACATGAACCGGTACGTAAAGTGCGAGCTGCCAAAGCACCCGTTGAGCAAGCGCCACCAGAAGTGATGACGCGTAGCCGGGTTGCGCACATGCCAATAGGGTGTTGCCCAGGCCACGTTCGGCGTGAGGGAGCGTTGCATGATGATGGTGTTCTGGTGGGTGTAGTTCACGGCAAAGTCCAGACTGCGCCCAAGTTGACTCCAGTCGTACCCGCCGTACGCCTCCGCAGCCTGGCTTCCCGAGATCCCCAAAGCCGCCTCGGGATCCCGTTCGCGCAGCCGGTCACGAGTCCAACTCAAGAAAGCTGAGAAGCTGTAGTCCATGAATGCTCTGTGGTCCGCCCAGGGCGCGTAATTGCCACGCCCCTTGACCTCGAACGTCGTCAGTGGCATGACATCGTCCCAGGCGGCAAACGCCGTGTCCCATTGATCGTTCAGAGCCGCAAGCGAACCATACTGTTCACGCAGCCATACGCGGAAGGCCGCGAGGGCTTCGGCCCCGAAGTCGTAGTCGAATGCCGTGACGTAGTGAGTCGTACTCATCTCATCTCCGACGTTATACCCGATCGGTTTGAGCCAGGCACAGTACTCGGCGATTTCGCGCAGGCGCGCCGCGTTCCCGGCGAGGTCACTCTCACTGTTAAGGCAAACGGGACGCACGAGATAGGCCTTGTCGTGCGTCTTGTCGTAGTTTGCTCGCTGCTCTTTGAAGCTCATTTTCCCTTTGGGTACCCGGTGCCCAATGTTGATCGAGCCATAGCCAACCCCGAGTGGCATGATCTGAAACCCCGCGCGGATCTGTCGAGCATACTCGCGGTCCGTGCGCCACCTGACCCCCGCGCGGACGGTTGTCACGCCGTACTCCTTCAGCAGTCTCGAGCGAAGTGGAATGAGGTAGTCGCGCCCATACTTACCCGCGTGATTTCCGCAGACCGTGGCCTCGAAATCAGCCCACGCCCGGCGGGCAAACTTCTCGGGGAAGGTGATGACGTCCGCCTCGGAGACCGCAATCGGGCGCCCTTGGGAAAGCGCGGTGACGCGAAGTGTGGCCACTGTCGAGAGAGGCTGCCCAACCGGCAGCTCGAAAGGGATAGTCCCTCCCTCACCGGACTCAGTCTGATGCTCGCGGGTGACAAGAAGCCGCCCCAGGGCGTCGATGAACTCCGCTCGGAGGATGACGGGCGGGATTGGGCCTTCCACACCCGCAATCTGCACCGTGGCTTTGGCCACATCCCCCGGAGAGTAAGCACGACGATCGAACGCAATCCGCTCGATCCGCACAGCCTCAGGAACTCGGAGCGTCACGCTACCCCACGTGAGAACACGTCCCGCTGCATCTCTCAGAATGACATTTGCGAGGTGAGCACCACCGGGCAAGGGCAGAGAAACGTCGTCCGCCGACAGTTTGAGTCGGATCTCCTGCAGACCAGGCGCCAAACTCACCTCTGTACTGCCCTCGAACTCCAGTGTACCGCAGGCATCGGCGAGCGAGATCTCAGCCCGTGCCGCGCCGGCCGCGCCGGAGTTCTCAAGCGTCAGGGCCGCTTCAGGACGGCCCGCGACCAGTTCTGCCTCGATGGCCTCAAGACGGATAGGGGATTCCCATTGTGTGCTCCAGAGCAGTGCCTTTATGAGGAGCGAGAAGTGGTATTCCCAGTACTCAAAGCGGCAGTCAGAATCCTCCACAAAGGGCGTCAGGCCATAGGCGTAGCTGCCGGCCCCGTAGGCATCTGTATTGTAGGTGAAGACGACTACCCGCCCCTTGCCCGGCCCTGTCTGGGCGACAACCAGTGGGTGTTTCCCAATCGCGGCAAGGACCTTGCCCGTCGCCTCGTACCGCGTGTAAGCCGTTGAAGGAAGCCGGTCGAGCGGAACACCGGTGGTGATGGCATGTGAACCCACCGCTTTCCAAGGCTCCGCTCTGCAGCGAATCCGCTTCTCCCTCTCGACGGGAAGGAACTCATACAGCTTGTCCGCCCCTTTGGTTGGGCCGATGTAGATCAGGCCGGCTCCCTCCTCGACCTTGCGCCGAAACAGGTCGAGCACCTCATCCGTGAAAAGGCTCCCCCGCAGGCCAGCGATGATGATGGCATCACAGGGGTGCAGCAACTCCTGCTTGATGTTCTGGTTCATATGGGCCACCTGGTACCTCGAGGGGAACCAGTTGCTGATCCCGTTGAGCTCGTATTCAGTACCGGCAGTGACCCAAAGAATCTCCATATCGAGCCGCTGGGCCAGCTCGACAGCTTCGCGGCCCGTGTGGGGCGACGTAAGCACCAGAACCCTCAGCCGGCCACCACAGTGAGGCTTCGCCCACTTGATGTGGGGACTCTCTACCTCGGTGGAGAGCTTGAGGTCCTTGGGAGCGCCGCCAGCAAGGGGCACACGATCTTCGAAACGCTCGGAAACCCGGCCAAGACGACGTTCCTTCGGGGCAAGCCGCACGGAGCCGCTTGCCTCCCCAATGGTCAGGGGTTTGACAAAATCCATGACGACGCGCCCATCGCGTAGCCACTCTCCCTGCACAAACCACGTTCCCCCCTCCGGTAAAACCAGTTCCACGTCAGTCTCTGCGAGCGTTCCAGGCTTCAGGGCAAGCCGGCGACGGCACACCGGGGTGTCCTCACCCTTTGGCAAGCGCCGGGTCGACACAACAAGCTCACCGTCCTGGGGCATACCGGCGTTGAGCTGGGCGTGTAACGCGATCCCCGCCCGTGCCTGGTCAACAGTGTACGTCTCCGGGCCGCTAAAGCCTGCAACGACACCACCCCCGCCGCCCTGCACAGACTCAATCCCGGCAAATGGCACGAGGAGTTGCCGGGTGGAGAAGCTGTCCCCGTTCTTGATAGCCATTGTCCGGAAGGCCCACTCGACCGTCACTTCCTTCCTCACATGCTGGTGGAAAGCCATGAGTCGACGGTATTCCATCATGAAGCAGAGCCCCGCTTCATTCTCACCGGCTGCTGCTGCCCAGCCGCGGGTTGGGTTGTACAGAAACGATGATGCCGTGCCTCCCGCCGGGTCAAGGGTCAGAATCCCATCGTCGAGCGGGAAGCGGTAGACGGTTCGTTCCCCAACAACCGTGGTCGTGTTTCGAAACCAGAGACCTATCTTGGGCGGGTTCACCAGCTGCTGACCGACGGAGAACGTGTACATGACCCGAAGCATCGCTTCGTCATCACGCAGGACCAGACGCTTCTCGAAGGTCGTTGCCCGGGTAAAGTCAACCGTGCCCGGAGCGCGCATCACCAATTCGACCTCCCCTGCCCGCCGCAGGGCCTCATGCGACCAGGGCATTCGTTCCCACTGGAAGTAAAGCTCCCGGTCGGTGTAGTTCCACACGCGAGTGCCAAGAAGTGAACCGGTGTAAGGCGCCACGAAACGCTTGCCTGAGGTCTTGCACAGGAACTGCGTGCACATTCCCCCTTTCTCAGGCCGGAAAACGGCGCGCACAAAGCCGTTCTCCATGACCACGGTGGGGCCGTCCTCAATGGCTGTTTCAGTGATTGTGGACAGCGCCCGCGCTTCCGCGGCAGCGAGTAGACACGTCGCTGACACGATGAGAAGCGTTCGTAACTGCTGTTGCATCACCTGTTCACTCCTTCCCGAAACTGGCCTTGAATGGCTCAGGACAACGGCAATCGGGGCATGGCAGCCCCTCCCACGTTGGCTGCGCCTGCCCCCAATGCGGGAGGCGGTGCCCCCCGGCGACCTCTTGCGGGATACGTTTCCCGCCACCTATCTCAGCGCCAATCGAGACTGGCCTTCATTCAGGACCAGCTCCCCGTGGGATTCACGTGTGCGTTGTCAAGAAGGCCAGAGCGGCTCTGTGGGCGGCGGCAATCTCGCCCGGATCCCCGCCGGCCAACCCGTGCTCTGCGCCCGGGATCGTGATCAACTCGTGGACAACGCCGTGCTGCCTGAATTGCTCGGTCATCATGACAGACTGCTCGTAAGGCACATCGGTGTCGTCGGTGCCATGCACAAGCAGAGCCGGGGGGTAACCGGGACTGACGTTGCGAACGGGCATGAAGGGATAAAAGCGTTCGGCCTCGGCATGCGGATCCCAGCCCGACACCTCCTGCGGCCAGATGCCCTGCTGACGGCAGTATTGGTAGAAGGCGCCCCCATCACCCTGGCGCTCACGCGCGTCGGAAACTGCCGACCCACTGACCTGTTGACGCGCCTCGACCTCAGTCGGTTCAAGTCTGTGGTGCGCTGGATGCGGACTGGGCATGCTGTACCAACTGCCGATGAGATCGCCGTATCCCCAAAAGGCAACGACGCACGCCGGTCGCGGGCACGCACGGAAACCAGCCGTAAGCGCCAGATAACCGCCTGCTGAGCCGCCCACAGCAGCTACGCGTCCCCCGTCGATGCCGAACAACCCTGGTCCCTCCTCACAGACCCAACGCCAGGCATCCTCCAGATCCTCAATGATCTGCGGCAACATCGTCTCGGGCGCCAGACGATAGTCAACTGAAACGACGACATACCCCGCCTCCAGAAGCGGTTCGAGCAGGAATGCAGGCACTGCCCCGCGATGTCCATTGATCAGAGCCCCGCCGTGGATCCACACGACACACGGACGTTTGCCGCCGTGTTCGGAGCGGTACAC
This sequence comes from Lentisphaerota bacterium, assembly GCA_018676675.1. Lineage (GTDB taxonomy): Bacteria > Verrucomicrobiota > Lentisphaeria > Oligosphaerales > JABHEG01 > JABHEG01. The sequence goes on along the minus strand of JABHEG010000237.1, from coordinate 9,849 downwards.
ATCAGCCTTCACCGCGAGATCATTCACACACTTGTAGGTATAGGTGGCAGGGATCATCTCAGCCGTACTCCTGAATAGCTGACGCCCAGTCTTCAACGTCCAATCACTCGCCCAGCGCTGCGTACTCATAGCTGTAAACATGCGAGCCGCTGGCGAAGTAGAAGCGACCATTGATCAACGCAATCCCGATCCCGATATCTACCGGCGATGGGGCGATGGATCGGTGCCTGAACGTGCCGGGTTCGATGCACACGATTGCCTTCTTGAAGTACGCGTAGATCAACCTGTCGAGGCCGACCAGCATGCTCCGTGGCGCTTGTCCATCGGTGAGACCGCCGTACTTCGAAACACTCTCGCGATGCACCAGTTCCCGGGCCGCGGCATCGAACACGAAGAAGGTCGGCCCATCTGCCAATCCGTACACGAGACCATCCGGGCCGATGGCGAGCTCACGTATCGCCGCCGTCCCCGGCAAGATAGCCTGGCGCCAAACGACGCAGCGCGAAGCGAAGTCAAACAAGTAGAGCTCTGCCTCTTCGGCCAGGACTTCGCCTCCTGTCCCGGGCATGGTGCTTGTGCCGCCCACAAGCATCCCGTCCGCCAGCACTTTGAGGCAGAACGTAGCTTGGTCCGGAATGAGCTGCTCGTGGGAAAGGAGCTCCGCCTGACCGGTCTGGACGTTGTAGATGTGCATGCCACCACCGGTGAGACCGTAGTCTGGCGTTCCAGTTAGAATGAGATGGATCCCGTCCGGGTGGGCCAGGAGCTCGTGGGGGCGATTGATGATAGGCTGTGATTGGACCAATTGCCGAGGGTTGGGTGACAACTTGTCCGTGTCGGCCCACGGCTTGGCTGGGTCGTACTCCCAGAGAATACCATGCCCGTACTGGCCACCGTAGAACTTGCCGCCCATGGCTGTGACAGCGTTCCAATGGCCATTGTGGTCCAGCACGCCGTGGTTGGTCATGGCGTCAGCGTCCGGGTCGTAAGCATACAGGCGGAGCGGGTGTCCGGTGGTCCCGCAGACACTCCCGTCCGGGCCAGCGCCCAACGAGATGACGTGCGATCCCTCGGTGGCATAGCTGAACGTCAGAGCACGGGTCTGCCCGGCCCCGGCATCGCGGATCAACGCGGACCTCTCGGGTAGGTCGAGCTCCTCGATCAGGCTCCCGTCAGGAAAGTGACACTGCACGTACTCCTGTGATCCCGTGTAGATGTTGGCGGCGACGGGAAGCTCTTCCCTGCCCCCGACCCGCTGTCCGCCCTTGAGCTCATACCACGGCGACTCCTGGTTCGGGCGCCCATAGACCTTCCCGTCCTTGCCCGAGAGGACCGCCCCAGTGCCTTTGACACGTTCCCCGGAGGCGGCCAACGGCACGATCTTCCCGGTTCGTGGTTCATAGGCGATGAGGTGGCTGAACGTGTTGCCAATCCCGATGTAAACCCAACCGTCCTGGCCTACCGCCATGCTGCGCGGGTACTGTGGCCATTCCTCCTCGTTGAGGCCCCCGTAGTCCACGAGCTCCCGCGAGTCGGGGGCGTAGGAAATGACATGGCTGTTCGGATACGTAGCCGCCCAGATCCAGCCTCGATGGTCCTCGGTCATTGACATAGCCACGCGGTCGTCTGTCTTGCCGGAGAAGGCAAAGCTCCCGGTCTCCGCATCAAAGTCCATGAACGTGCCGCCAAAGTGCGTAAGAAAACGGTTCCCTGAGCTCAGAATAACAGCGAAGGGCGAGTCGGGGCTATGTGGCGGGACATCGACCTGGCTCGTCTGGCCCGTCTGGGCATCAATCACCAGCAATGACGTACAGGCGCGGTGGTCGTACAGATAGACCAGAATCACCCGCCGCCCATTACCGTCAACAGTTGCCACAGCCCCGCGTGAACGCGCAACCGGTGCAGCAACTCCGTGGTCCCGAAACCCGTTTCCCAACTCGATCGTCTGTGACATGAGTTTGCCGTGTCCCCGTGGCTGTCTCGCTCGCGTTGTTGCGGCCGCCGGCCAGGGCGAGACGCAGCACGGGACTCCCCGCGCCCGCGTGGTCGCCCTTCCCTCAGCGCCGCTCAGAGAGTTTCAAATTGTCGAGGTAGAACGTAGCCGCGTTCGTGCCTGTTGACACGAACCCAATCCACTCAAGCTTCTCAAACCTGTCCCCGTACTTGAGAGCACTGAACGTCTGTGCGGCTCCGTGTTTCGGCTGGATCCGCATGTCATACGCGCCGCTGGAGTCTGCCCCGAGCCCTCCGCTGATCTCGAAGCTGACCCATTCCCCGATGGGGAGAACGGCAAGCTCGTTGCCGTCGGCTTTGAGCACTCCCCCCGGGTGAATGGTGAAGTAGGCCCCCCGGGCAAATGGCGCTACAGAATACTGTCGCCACTGGAAGTACATATAGGTTGACCCGTCAATCAAGAGATCGAACCGGCACGCCACCTGCCCTGATGCGAACTCGGTCTCATAGTAGAGATGCGGATTGAAGTCGTACCTCTGGCCGGGGCCGTCAATGAACTTCAGGCTCTTCCTACCGGCGACCGCATGGTCCCGGCTGACCCTCGCGGTCATTGTCCGGTTTTCCTCAATGGTGAACGCCTCCGGAACAGTCATGCCCACCGGCAGATCCTCGAAATCATCATCGATGGGTGCAGGTGGAGGCGTGAACTCCGCGATGGCTTCGTTCAGGTCAATGGCCCCATCGGCAAAGGACCTGGCCCGAACGAGTCCCGGCTTGGTGATCACGAACGGTCTGACGTATCTGTGGGAACGTCTGCTCGGAGCAGTACCGTCGAGGGTGTAGTGGATGTCAGCCTGGCGGCTATCGCTGGTGAGTGTGATCGTGACCGGGCCGGAAAGGCGGCCTCCTGTCGGCGCGATGGTGGTATGGATAGGACGCCCAAGAAGTCGCTCCCGGTGCGGACTCCGCAACCCGGCAAGGGTGACATCCATGGGTTGGCTGATTCCCATCTCGAGGGCAGGAGACCCCGGTCGGAAACGGAAATCGTCGTTGTCCGGGTCGGTGAACATGGGGTCTGCGATACGGCCCGTCTGTTCCCGGGAGATTCCGCGGAGCGCGGCGAGGTGTTTGACCGCCCAATCCGGTTCGACCGAGGAGAAGTAGAGGTTGTTGTCAATCTCCGACGGGGCGTAGGCCGGATGCGGACCAAACTCAGCCATCGGGGCAGGCCCTTTCCTGTGCAGCACCATCACATTGTCCCTGATGATCGACTTGGCAGGGACGTAGTTGGTGAATGCCATGCAGCCGTTCGGGGCAGAGCACGGTCTGGAGTCCGCAATGATGTTGTTGAGTACGCGATTGCCGCCCTTGTTGCAGATCCCGGTGCCATGCCCGCCCGTCCTGACCACGATATTCCGTTCGATGAGCGTGTCGTGTTGGTCGTTGTCCGTCCGGATGGCTGCATCGGTGTGCCGCCCAATGTTGTCATGGCAGTAGTTCTCGCGCACGACATTGCCCCTGCCTGTGCCCGATATGTAGATGCAGTTGCCGTCGCCAAGCGTTTCCATGATGTGATGGATCTCATTCCGCTCAATCATGTTGCATCGTCCGTGCATAAACCGTTCACGCTGCTCCCAGGGCAGCTTTGGGTATGAGTCACCGACGTCCTCCCAACGGATCGTCTGTGCGCACTCCGCCGGTTTGCTCCTGGTCCGGGCTGCCCGGCAGCTCACCACGATTCCGCAGTACGGGGTGTGGTGGATGAGATTCTGAGCGATGCGATTCTCGCCGCTCTGCCACGCAAATATCGCCGCAGAGCCCCAGTACGTTTCCCCCACGTGATGGATGTGGTTTCCAGTGATATGATTGCGCTTGTTCACGTCCCTCGTGCCCGGTCCATAACCGCACAACAGCACGCCGCAGCCACCGACATGACCTATCTCGCATCCGGTGACACGATTGTCCTGGCAGTTCAGGTCAAACCGAACAGCGGTGTGCCCACTGTTGATGAGCCGGCACTCCGTCACCGCGCACCTCGAGGCTCCCCGGAACCGCACCAGGCCAGTCGGGCTGTCGAAGACTTCCCAGTCATGCTGCACTCCCCAGCCCGTACGACCGTGCCACGAGAACCGGCCGCCATGCGTAAAGGTCAATCCCTTGAAAACCAAGCCGGTCACTGCGGCGCCCCCCGGGCCATCATGGTTGACCGTGCTCTCGACTCGAATGAGCTCTGTGAGCACCGGAGCGACGATGTCGTTGCCCGGGGTGTCTCGGTCCGGCCAGAGGTAGAGCGTCCCGGTGGGTCGGTGGAAGACCCACTCGCCAGGGCTGTCAAGCACCGCCAGGACGTTCTCAATCCAGGCATTTGGCCTGTGAGAAGCGGCTCTACCCAGGGGATAGGTCGGAGGGTACTTGGTCCTGCCCATCTGGCGCTCCGGATCGACCCACTCGACGGGGAGGATGTTCATCACCCAGGTACGAACAGGGATCACCACAAGCTCGGCCCCGAGAATGTCCGACGTCCTGTCGATGGCGCCCTTCCGGAAGCTGAACTCACTGGGATTCAGTTCAGTGCGGCTGTTGAGAAGCGAGAATCCCTCGCCGCGGGCTCGCGGCAGCCGCTCGGGGCCAGCGTAGAGCGTGAAGATTGAGCCGGGAGGGTCGGTCATGATCTTGCCTCTGTCTCGACCGGCATTGTCTTCCCGGAGCGCGGCGAGCTCTGAGACATCGGCGATCCACACCTGGCCCCGGGCGATCTCCGGCAGTCCCTCGGGCGGAGTCCGAGGCTTTGACCAACCGGTCACAGGAATACCGGCACTAAGCACGGGGATCTCCCCAGGATAAGACGCGTAGGTAATCGTGCGCTCAGGACCTGCGGAGTCCGCCAGGCCGAACACGATCGTGCGGGTCGTGTGGTAGGTGCCACCCCGTATCAGGACCAGAATATCGCGCTCCGGTGCACGCAGCCTGACGGCACGGACGGCGTCCCGAGCCCGCGAAAGCGTCGCAAATGGGCCATCCGTGCCCCTCGCGTTAGGTTTGTCGAGTTCCCCTGACCAGCTGTCGTCCCCATCAGTGGCCACGAACAGATCCGCTGACACCACGCCTGCCGCCGGCGCTGCCCGAAGCGGGAGGCCCGGCATCAAGGCGGCCACAGACACTATTATCCCCAAGATCCTAACCATGGTGGTCCTTTGATGATGTGTTCTCGACCCGGCGCGCTCTCAGACAGGAGTGAACGCGTTGCGTCGTCTGTTGATCCCCTGAAAAATACGTGCTGCCCTACTCCCCCGGAGACGTCAACTTCCGGGCCTGCAGCAGCTGCTCATGGGTCTCCCGCAACGCCGCCTCGGCACGCTTCCTCTCGGTGATGTCCTGGTTGATGCCAAAGAACCGAGCAGGCTCACCATCTGCGTCCCGAACGACCTCCCCCCTGCTCCATAGCACTCGTTCCTCGCCATCTGGTCTGATCGCTCTGAACTCAAGCGGGGAGAGTTTGCCCGTCTCAATGGCACTCTGGAACGCCTGTCCCGTACGCGCCAGATCGTCCGGGTGGGTTAGCCGTCGCAGAAGGTCATCCACTTTCAGATCAGCACCCGGATCGACCCCCATGATGTGGTAGAGCTCATCCGACCACGTCACATCACCGGTAGACAAATCAACGTCCCAGGTGCCGATGAGGGCAAGACGTTGTGCCTCCTTCAAGCTTGCTTCACTGGCTTTCGCCCTCGCTTCGCTCCTGGCCCGAACAATGGCCCCGGCAAACGCGTTCGCCGTGTTGCGTAGCAGCAGGACAACCTCGTCAGACCAGTCGCATGATGTGCGAACCGAGTCGAACCCCAAGAAGCCGATCAGTTGATCCTGACAGAGCATGGGCACCACCACCAACGACCGAATGCCTTGGCTCTGGAAGTGTGCTTTCTCTCTTGATGCTTCAGAGGGCAAAGCCGCAACACATGGCACAACAAAGTCTTCGCGAGCCTTGATTTTCCCGGCGAACCACGGGAGCTCGGAGTCAAGCGGAATGCCCTGCAGGTGGCTGATCTCAGGCTCAACGCCGTCGGCACACCACTCGTGCGTGTTGGAGACAACGCGTCCATCTGCACTGAACTGGAAGACATAGCTTCGATCCGCTGACACAAATGCCCCGATGCGCTCAAGTCCACGCACCAAGCCGCTACTGATGCTATCCTGGGATGAGCTGACGAGTTCAGTCGCGACTTCGGTAATCAGCCGATCCATCTCGGCGTGGTGGCGCATGGCCTCCTCGGTTTGCGTCCGCTCAGTGATATCCCGATTAATGCTGATCGAGTACACTCTGCCACGAATCACCAGCGGCACCAGTATCCACTCGCAGTAGTTGGGTTTACCGTCCGGGCGGTCCCAGGATGTGACGCCTCGCATCGGTTCGCCTCGGGCGAAGCTCTCCGCGACCGTGTCTCGCTCCTCAGCAGGCATATCGGCAACGTTCAAGGCAGCCCAGTTCGGGGATTCGATGAGCTGTTCACGGCTGAGACCGGACATCTCGACGAAGCGCCGATTCATGAAGAGGATCTCGCCTCGCCGGTAGTCAGGGAGAACGCGCTCACAGATAACGATCCCGTCGAACGAGTGCTCGAGCAAGAGTCGGAACCGCTCTTCACTTTCCTGGAGGGCCCGGGTCCGTTCACCCACCAACCGAGCCAGCCCTTCCTGGTAGGACCGATTCTCTGCCTGCAGCCGCTCGTGTTCGTCCTCGCGCGCTTTGGCCGCAGTGGCATCGGCAACGACTCGGAGCAGTGTGTCCCGCGAGACAGGTTTCTCCAGGTAGTCGAAGGCCCGGGAACGAACGGCAGCTGATGCCGTGTCCAGGGAAGGCTGCCCCGTCATCAGGATCACCGGCACGTGCGGCGTCTCTGCGTGCACAGCCTCAAGTACATCAACCCCACTCTGCCTGGGCAGCAGAATATCAGTCAAGATGACATCGAAGCCGTCTCGCCCGTAGGCAGCCAGTCCGGATTCCGCATCCTCAGCCGTCTGGACGTCGTACCCCTGGTCGCGCAAGAACACGCCCAGAGTTGTCCTGATGCTACGTTCATCGTCGATCACAAGTACTCGGGCCATCGCTGCTCGGTTCCCCATGCGCTGATCCCATCACCACCATACGCCGCGGCTGCATGGGCCGCCCCTTCACGCCCTCGATTCCCTGTCCATGACAGCCCAGTCTCACTGAGACCAACAGACACCGCCACGCCGCAAACGCAAGTACGGTTCGCGGGATGCGTGACATCCTCGGCCTCGGGCCCGCACGTCCCATGGGACGATCATCCCCCGCTGACGACATGGAACGTGCGTTCCAGCCACCCCTTCCCATCCCTGGCACGGATCTTCAGGTCATGTTCCCCGCGAGGCAGCGCATCGTCGCCCGAGTGATCCTCTTCGCCGAACATGTAAGGAGGAGCGGCAAAACTCCGGCTCAGCTTGCCGTCCAGGTAGATCTCCACTTCCCCCATTGGTATGCCTTCCAGCCATACATGAATTCTCTCCCAACGATGGTAGCCTGGCTGTTGATTGAACCCCGTGATGTAAATCCCTTTGCTGCAGCGGGGACGTTCCTCCGTGTCCCGTTGCCAATAGGCCGAAACTGCCGCGCTGCTGCGCAACAGACGCACATTTCGGCGCTGTTCGGGATTGTGGGCGATCAGAGCATCGCCTTGATAGATATAGATGCCCGGAACTCCCATCTCGTAGAGCCGGGCGGCTCGCCAGAGGAAGAACCCCGGCATATTGAGTCCCCAACTCAACGCGTCGATTTGGGGAAGAAGTGTGCAGTTCGTATCCGTTACTGCTTTCTGATACGGAGCCACGTCGAAGTAGTGGAACCGGCCCTGAATGCTGCTGGGGCAAAGCATGTCCACCCATCCCTCTCGGGCCCAGGTCGGATAGTCAAAGAACTTCGAGCGACGGACACCATGGGCGGGGAAGCGGGTGAGAATCGGTACACGACCGTCGTGCTGGGCACCAAACTCGTCAGCCAGAGCTCGGAGCTCACGAAGGAACGCGTTGCACGTGTCCTTCGAGTCAATCGCTTCGGGGTATCGACAAAAGTCGACGGAGATCCCGGGGGCACCGATCTCAAGGGCCTCTCGGTAAAGCGACAAGACGAACTCCCGCACCTCAGGCACTTCGTAGCGGAGTGCAGCTCCGCGCATCCACTCCGGGTGCTGCTTGGAGAAGTCGCCCTGCAGCGGGGATCCGGGGTAGCAGTTGCTGGCTCCGAAGTTTGCGTGCACGGTCAACCCGAGCTCGGCTCCGAACTTCAGACTGGCCTGCAACGTGTTGGTGTACTGCTGCATGCGCCCTACGTTGGTTGTTGTGGGGTGCGCGACGGCCCCGATGGGGTCTCCACGAGTCTGGTAGAGGAGTTGGTCGGAAATCCGTGATTCGAAGACGACTTTCATGCCGAAACGCCCAAGCTGGGTATCGACGATTGATACATCGGCTTCGCGGTACGCTCCGAGGAATTCCCGGTGCCAGAACGCGTCCTGGACGTTGTCAGAGAACGCATAGCTGTAGGGTTCCCAGTAACTCGCAACGATCTTGTCCGGTGTGCCGAATCCGGAGTCCAGATCCGCGGCGAGTTCAGGGGAGATCGGCACCAGCTTCACGTAGTCGATGGACGTGGCTGTGGGCCCCGTATAGGCGTAGTTCTGACGCACAATCAGGTGCTGCCAATCCATGCGACACCACTTCCACAGGCGCTCTCTAAAGGGAAGATTCGAACCGAGGCGATCGTACCGTTCATCGCCGCTCAGACGCAGCCTGACTCCACCGTAACTACAGACGAAAACAGCATATGTCCCTCTCAGACTGAGCGGGTAAGTCAGCTGGGAGAGGTCTGCTCCACCAGGGCCATACAAACGGGTACCGGCAGTGGCAAAGGGGGCCTCCGCAGTCGGCTGTCCACGCTGGACCTGCCAGCACCCCGCCTTCGGCTTGTCGTCAATGGCGTCCTTTTGCATGACACCGTGCCAGTCGTCGATGACAATGACGTCAGAATTGTCCACTTGGACAGGGATCACATGGCGAGACAGCACGGCTCCCTTGAGGCCCTGCAGTTCCGCCCTGAAGAGAATGTCCACCATCCCGTTCTCCTGAGCATCAGGATAGGGATTGAATACCACTGTCCGCTCAAGACCAGCCGCCCGGTGTTCCAAGACCATCCCGTTCATCCACGGGCGCCAGTCCTCCTCTTTCAGCAATACCCAAGCCGTGTCGGAAAGTAACGGCTCGACTCGTGCAGGACGCCAGTTCTCAGTGCCCGTGGGAGCCCAGGAACAGTGTACCGACACCTCGGGCGGACTCGCCGCAGGGACCGGATACGTGATATGCACCAATCGCGTTAACGGGTCAATTCGGCACTGCACAGCTGCCTCCTCTGCCAACGTGACACCAACACACTGCCACAGCACGGCTGCGCCAGTCATCCACCTGGTCACCGATCTCGCCATTCCTTCCGCCTCCGTTTGGGGTCACAGCCTTGTCCGTGGCCCGGCGACAACATACCTGCCCAAACGTCATCACGAGAACACGTGCCAGACCGCCCCCCGTAGGTTACTCTGTGGCCCCCTTGCGGAGGAGCCTCTGCTCCATCAGGACGAGAAACCTGTAGGCAGGGCAGCATCTGTAAAATGCCAGGTCACAGGTGTATAGTGCGCGCTTCTGCTTTCCCTGATCGCCGTATGATCCGGCTGTCGCTCCGGGGGGGGCGAAGAAACAGGGGTAGCGTCAAAAGTTCTATGAAAACAATGAAGAGAGACTGAGCCGGTATGGAGAATGGTGTGGTTTACCATGACGCTTGCTACCGGGCAAGTTCAGATCCGGCATAAAGCCGCTCGTTCCTCGCTATTTATTCCG
>JABHEG010000246.1 GCA_018676675.1 Lentisphaerota bacterium | reverse complement strand
GGGGGTGTATTCCAATAGGGTAATACGATAGCAATAGAAAAGGACAATCGCGGAAGGCTATGGGGGACAGGAGTTTGGCGCGCGCGCTCGGGGCGGAAAGGTGTACTACGGACCCAATCTACAGTAAACTACCGCTAGATGCGCAGGTAACTTGGAGAAGTATGGCTGGTCCTGCCGTCCGACGGCCACTGTGCCTGGCCATTGGCTATTCCAGGTGAATTCTCCCCAGGCGGTCCACCTCGTGGACGGTCGTGAAGGCTGACCAGGTGTCGATGCCGTATCTCGCGCCGGGTTCGCCGCACAGCTCGGGGTTCATGATGCGCAGGATGTTCATGTAGATGTCGTCGCCGGGCTTGACCGGCCTCTCGATGATGTCGTTCAGCGCGAAACAGAGGCGCACGACCCACTTGCCTTCGTCCGTGTTGGAGACGGCCTGCATCCCGAACGCCTTCTCGGTGTACTCGGTGGCGAGGACCTTCTGGCGCCAGTTCACTTCACCGTAGGAGAGCCCCATCGTCATTCCCGTCGGCCCGACCAGGTATTGCCGGAACGGTTGGGCGCGTTGGCCGGCAATGAAGAGCTCCCAGTCGTCGTAGCAGGAGATCATCGGCGAAACCTCCAGCCGTTTCGGGTCGGTCAGGTCGGTCAGTTCAAGGAACAGGAACGTGCCGTCATGGCAGATGCGGCCGTCGAGCTTCAGCGCCGCCGGATCTTTGCGCCCGTTCTTGTACCACTTGCCTCCGAGCGATCTCGCCTGATCCCAATTCACCTTGTTGACGTCACCCGCGGCAGCGGCAACGCGGGGGGCAGTTATGTCGGGGATGGGGAAGCTCATTCGTTCGACAAACGACTCCCGCCCGGCCTTCATGTACGTCCAGACGGCATCGTCCCAGAGCTGGACTAACTGCTTCTGCTGGTCGGTCTTCGCTGCGGCATGGGCGCGGTCCATGCAGTCCTGAAGCGCGGCCATTACCTCCGTGGTGCCCAGGTGTCCCCAGGCAATAAGGGGCGTTTGCGCGCGCGCGACCACTACCCCGTTCCGTTGGGGGTAGTTGGCGGGGTTGCAGTACCGTTCCTCGATGATGTCTGACATTTCTCGTAAAGGCTTGCCGGCGGCTCCGTAGACGCTGAAATACTCGGTGAGAAGCTCATCGACATCCCGGTCGGGTTCCTCCATCAGCTTGTAGCCGACATAGTTGTCTACGTCGCAAGTGAATCCGTCATAGAAGATGCCTCGCACCCCGAGCTGCTTGAAGAGCGCGTACTGGCGCTTGGCCTCGCGCGGGAAGAAGCCGGGGAAGCAGTGGAACTTACCGTATCGGGCATGCAGGCTGGGGAAGCAACCGTACAGCCAAAGGTACATGGGCACGGACTCGGTTGCGGTCCATTCCTTCAAGCGGTTGATCTGCGCCTCCAGAAGCGTGGCATTGAACGGTGTCCGGTTCCCGTAGACGCAGAAGTGAACGACCACGTTGTCTTCCAGCTTGAAGCCGGCGGGCAACCCTTCGTGGCTCATGTAGGCCAACGTCGAGATCTGTTTGTCGGGATGCGACTTCCTGATCTCGCGGGCCACCCGGTTGACGAACCGGAACCAGTAGGTGCTGTGCTGTGAGCGGTCTTTGGCACGATCCGGCTCGAACTGGCTGGCGCAGGCTCTGCACTTGCAGAAAGAGTTGTTGTCCATTGGCTCGAGCGCGTAGAAGTTCTCTCCCCATTTCTGCACGCCCCGAATGCCGCCGTTGTCGAAGTAGCCGCGGGCGTCATGCACGACCTGTGCGACCGTTGCGTCGTTGCTGTAGCAGAGCTGTGGGGGCTGTCCTTCGTATCCTTCCGCGAAGTACTCGGACTTGCGCTCTTCGAACTGGTCGTTCACCTTCTCCCAGAAGCGGGGATAGAAGTCATAGAACGAGTGGTTGCATGCCGAGGACTCGCCTCCGGCTTTCATCCGGTACATGAACAGGCGGTTCTGCGCCCGCATACCTGCTGTCCGGTGGTGCGGGTGACTGAATTGACGCCAGACCTTCCCATAGGCCCGGCTGTTGTACGGCTCGTGACTCTTGGGACCAAACACGTGCCACAGCCCGCCGTTACGGTTGTATCGCTGTGAAACGTCGAACGCGGCCGCGCCACCGCGGAAGATCATGTAGGGCTTCTGGCGCAGCTCGGAACCGGAGACGACCAGCGTGTTCGCCTTGGTGAGCAGCGTTCCGTGGTCCGACGGGTTGATCCAGCGTACTCCGCAATGCGTCTCAAGGAAGTCGTACACGGCATGCATGCTGCCGACCTCGTGGTAGAGCGATGGCCAGGTATGTACAGCGGCCTTGTTTGCCAGATAGTCGTAGACCGGTTCATCGAGGTCCTCCCTGTCCTTGCCCGCCAGGACGAGGGCCTTGGGGAAGAACTTGACCAGGTATTCCTGCTTGCCGAGCTGCGAGCAGTCGACGCCCAGCTTCCTGACGTCCGGGCTGTCCCCGACGAAGATGGGGGTCATGCCGACCTGAGCCCCATTGATGATCGGCAGCTCCGCGCCGGTGATCAGCTTGACGTGGTGCTGAAGCTCATACGCGCCCAGTCGGGCCGCTTTTGTCGGGGTCTGGCTCAGGATGATCTCCGCTGCCGGGGTGCCCTCGCGGACAAGCGTCAACGCGGTCCCGGGTGCCGCTATGGTGCTGCCTGAAATCATCGCCATGACGATGCCTCCGTATACTGCTCTCATGCTTCTCCTCGTCACCTCTGTCGCCACGGCCATGCCCGCAAGGCAGTCACAACTCGACCGTGCGTTCTCGCAGGATCCGGTCCTGTGCCGCGGCGAGTTGCCGGAGTGGCTCGACCTCGGCCATGGTCACATCGTGGAACGTGACCCACAGGTTGCGGCACAGGCGGCGTTTCTCCCCGCCGAGGTCGATCACTATCGGGCCGTCCTTGCACCTGCCGCACGTGCGGCACTCCCCGGCGCGAAGCACTGTCTCCCGAAGACGTTCGGGAAGCGCAGCAGCACAAGGCGCGATCTGCGGCGTGGTGTCGAGTACGAAGCGCACGCTCAGCTTGTTCTCCTCGACAACGAAACCGAAGAGCGTCTTGCCGAGCTTGGGGTTAACATAGCTGCCGCGCCACTCGCCGCGGGCGAGTCCGGAGCATTTCAGTTTCGGCCGGAACCCGAGCGTCTCGACGTGTCCCGCGAGCGCGCGGAGCACGGTCGCCTGCTCCTCATCCAGGGGGCGGGTGACGTCGTCGATGGTCACTTTGGGCACGCCCAGCGCCGCGTCCTCACTCGCCAGGATGCGCAGGTCGACTCGACAGAATACGGAAGGAGGGTGGCGTGATTCCGCTGTGTACAGACGCGCGGCCTTGGCGAACACGCTCAACCCCGTCGCTGTAGCCGGCGTGCCGGGGAAGCGGACCATCAAGCGCCCGGCCTCCGGAGTCGACGACATGCCGGCTGCCCCCAAGTCGGACAAGAGTTGCTGCAGACGGGTAACGCCCGTCTTCCTGCAATGCGCTCCGAAGGCGTCCAGGGGAACGGCCAGGCTGGACTTGGCGCCCTTGTCCCACGTCTGCCCCATCAGCCCGATGGCGAAGAGCAGCTTCGGCAGTCGCCTGAAGCTGCGACTCGCCCCGCCATACTGACCGCCGGCCCGAGGCAGTGCGTCGGGGTAAGTTGGGAGATGGAATGCACCGGGCGACCTGGCGGCCAGCAGGTACGTCTCCGAGACGAGAGCATGAACGGACCTGAGCCCCCCGTTCAGCGCCGCCTTGTCGATGCCGCGTGCGTGCACCGGCGCGATGCTGATCCGCCGCGGCAGAGCTACCATGTTTTGGTAGTGGTTGCGCGCAATGCGCTGTGCGTAGGTGAGTGTACTCACTGACCGTTCTCCTTGGATCCCCGTCGTCAATCCAGACAGATCTCCACCACTGCCCCTCACACGCTTTCGTCCTGCGGCGTCGCGTTCTTCGACCGGCGAGGCGAGTCACGCCAGCGGATTGGCGAAACTGATCAGGTCCACCAGTCCCGCGTCCGTGCCCTTTCCCTTATCCAGGTTCTCGATCCACGGGCACGTGTAGATTCTGCCATTTGGGTGTACAGCGATCGTCTGTGACGTGCGCGCATAGCGTCCGTCTTCCAGGCGAATGACTCCGTGGTCGTCGAGCTGGTCGGTGCGCAGGTTGTAGGTGATCAGGTGCGTCGCTTCATTGAGCTTCTTGTTGTCGTGGCCGGGCACGCCGTACGTCCCGGTCAGGTAGTAGATCGTGTCCGCCATGTCCGGACCGTAATCCAGCGCCAGGTACCCGTAGTAGAACGGCTCGTAACGGCCGCTGCGCAGCACTGCGTCGGCGCAGATGCGCCGGATCAAGTCCAGCTTCTCCTTGGCCGGATCAAACTTGAACAGGAACCCGCTGCGCGGATGCACGCCGTAGAACACCCGGTCCCGATCATGCCAGCGGATGCCGCGCCAGTTGTAGCCTTGGTGCCCGCCCTTGTGCGGGTCCCACTCGCCGAGGATGTCGCGTTTCAGGTTCTCCTCGATGGTTGTGAGCGCGTTCGTGCTCGGGTCGTAACGGACGATGTCGCCGGTGGCGCGCGTGAAGTACACGATTCCTGTGTCGGGCACGACGGCAAAGGCGCGGCAGAGACACAGGTACTGATCGCCTTCGCCGACCTCGCCGCCGCGGCAGCACGGGCCCAGGTCGCGCAGCCTGTCCCCGTCCAGTTCGTGATAGATGAAAATGCCCCGCGGCCAGGTCAGCCCGTACAGACGACGGTTCTTCGTGCAGAGCCCGGCCGTCAATATCCCTTCCGCCGGCGGCGCGATCGCCAGATCTCTGCACTCGAGCGTCGCCATGTCGATTTCCACGAAGTGCCCGCCCGGGTACTGCGTGTACCCTTCCGGCACCGCCGCCGGCTGCTCCTTGCCGTCCACGCCGGCAAAGAAGCCGTACTGCGTCGCCTGGTACATCTTGCCGTCCATCTCGAAGAAGGGCGTGTGCGACTTGCCCTGCGGTATCGATTTCCTCCCCGACTCCCCGACGATTTCACCTAGATCGCCGATCAGTTGCACGTCGTCGGTCTGCGGGTCGTAACGGTAGAACCGCCCGTGGCAATCACGATCGTGCGAACTGAGCGTGTAGTAGATGCACCCGTCGCTGCCCAACGTCAGTGAGTAGAAATTCGAGTCGCCCAGCGCAAATCCGGCCGAGTGCAACTTGGCCTCGATCGTCGCGTTGCGGTCGCCCTTCACCACGGTGTCGGTCATACAAAGGCCTCCCGATCAACATTGGCACTGCCAGGCGACGAACATCGCCTACACCAGACCTTCATCGATTAGCTCGCAATCAGTTCTGTACGTCAGTCTCAGCGGCACTGAGCCGTCCCGCGGCGCGCAGCACGTGCAGCGCGTCCAGCGTCACGAATGGGTTCATCACCTTCCGGCGCGACACCGGTCCCCAATCGACCATCGACCCGCCGTTCGCCGGCTCGTCGACGACGCGGTAGTGCTTCCCCTCGGCCCGCCAGCCGCCGTCAGGCAACTGTCTTGACTCTACGAGGTCAAGGGCTTCCGCGCAACGACAGTCGCCTATGCGTCCCGCTTCCGCCATCACCTTCAGCGCAATCAGGATGTCGTAATGCCAATAGTGCGGATATCGCAGCCTCAGGAAACTCCCATGGATCACGGAGCCGTCATGTCGGCGCTTGAAGAGCTTCCGCTCGAGCAAGAACTCGCAGCACGCGTCCACGGCTCGGCTGGACGCTTCCGAGCCTGTCAGCTTTGCGTGCCACGCCAAGCCGCGTAGCGGTAGGAGCGTCTCGTGGAAGGACGAGGTCCGGGCCGACGTCTTCCTATCGCAGTTCCAGCCGCCGTCGGGCCACTGCCAGCGGGTCAGGTTCGCTGCGAGCTGGTCCGTCCGGTCGTCGGCCAGTCCGAGCGCCAGGGTCGCGTAGAGGGCATTGCCTTCCTGAGACGCACAACGCCGCGCGCGTCCATCGATGATCGGTACGCCCGGGCGCGACTTGTACCTGGCCGCCTCGCGATCCACGACCCGCTCCCGGGTGCGGACGGGGTCCAGCCAGTACTCGTACACCTGGTCCCGCAGTGGAATCAAGGCTGTATCGCCCGGGGGATACCCGATGTCGGCCAGATCCGCCAGAGCCCAGTGCGCCCCTGTGTACTTCGAGTAGACCCCCGACACGCGGCCGTCGGCGCTGTGCGGCGACAGGAGTTTCCCGACCCGGGTCGACGACCGGATCGCTTCGCGTTCCCGGCAGGCCCGCTTCGAGTCCGGCGCGATCCCGCAGACATCGACGAGGGCCCTGTACCGAACGCAGGGATCGTCGGCGCGTAGCAGAGCTGCGACCACACTAGTCATGCGACGCCTCCGACATTCGGCAGCAAGTCGCTCACCCGCCGCAACGCTGAGACCACGGCAAACGTTGCGGCATCGCAGTGCGATTCGCGGCCCCACGAACCGTCCGGGTTCTGGGCCTCGACGATCCAAGAGACCCATTTCATGATCCCGATCTTCGCGGCGAGATGGTCGAAGGCGGCCAAGATCTGGAGTAGTCCCGCATGTCCACACGTGTAGCGGTTCCAGCCCGGATCAGCGCCTTCACGTCCGTCCTGTTTGGCGACCAGATCCCACAGGTACGTTCCCGCGTAGGCACGGATGCGCTCGCCACGCGCCCGAGCGAACGCCCGTATCGGGATGAGTCCGCAGGGCGCGAAGTCGCACGGCATCTGCAGCGGATAGACGGTTCGGCCGTGTTCCCGGCGGCTTCCGGTCCTCGGCATGCGCAGGATCTCCTTCTGGATCTTGAGCAGGAGCTGTTCGGGACCGGCGCCCAGGTAGTCCAGTACCTGCGGCGGCAGCGCGACACAGCCGTCTTCCACGGTCACCACTGCGGCAGCCCGCAAAATGTCTCTTGCCGTTGCCTCGCGCTTGCTCGCCATGGCGATCACCTCTGAGATGGTTCAGGTTCTGCGTCCACTGCCTGCTCGATCTGCGGCGCGAAGTAGTCGGTCAACGTGTCGAGCACGTGCTCGACGCTCTCCCGGACGGTCCGGCCGCCGTCTGGCGGCCGCGCGTCAAGATACTCGTCGTCCAGACAGGCGAGCTCGCCGATGAACTTGCCGAACTCCTCGTGCGCTTGTCTCACGAAATGGGGCACGTGGAAATGCGGGTCGTCACCCGTGAGCGGGCCGCGGGCGCGGACCAGGTCGCGATAGTGAGTTGAGAAGTGCCAGACCCACATGCGGAGGGTGTCATTGACCGTGAAACCGTCAGGCGTGGCGTGGTCAAGCGTGTCGAATGCGGCCACTGCCTGGATGCGTTCGGTGGCCGCCTGCTGGGCGGCGTGCAGACGCGCAATCAGACTGTGCACCTCTGTCCGACTGCCGGAGGGAACCGGCTGGTCTTCGTCGCCTTCGTGACACATTGTGATCTCCCTGGTTCCGATACTCGATCCTCAGACAGGTGCGTGTCGGCCTCAGCGACTGACTCCCTCGTTCCGGAGCACCTTCAACGATCATGCGTTCCCCTCCGGCGCGCAGTGTCAACAGCGCGAATGCCGCCCATACCTACGCGGCCCTGCGCTGCCACGGCCGACCAGCGGTTCTGTTGAGTACATTTCTCATTGCGTCCAGTTCCCGATCCTGCTGCGGTGGGCCATATAGTGATGGCGACTCAGGGACAGCACATCGAACACGGGTTCCTGCCAATGGCTGAGCCGCAGCAGGAGCCAGGTGATGGGGCAGTCGCTCGCCTCGATCCGCGCGTAGAGGCGGCGCAACCGGTCCAGGTCCGTGTCCTGACAGACGGCGAACATGGCCTGGAGCGCGCCGTCCGCGTCGCGCCAGAGCATGGTCTGGTCGTCCACGGCCTGGGTGCAGCCGTGGACGGCGGCCAACGCGCCGTGTACCCGGGCGATCTCGGCGAAGGTCGAGGCGTAGAGTTCCGCCGGACTGGCCTGGCGTTCCAGCCAGTCCAGGTTGCTCAGGTCCGCACGGACACCGGCCCGGGGTGCTCGGGGGCTCAACTTGGGGCTGCGTGGCTGGTTGTTGTGGCGGATATACCAGTCCGGCTGGAAGCTGAGCACGTCGTAGTACCCTTCACAGGGGATGATGATGAAGGCCAGAGGCGACCCGGTTTCGCCGAGCCGGTCGAAGAAGCGCCGCGTGCCACGGATGTCGTCGCGATCGACCACGGAGAGCAGCGCGTCGATCCTGCCGTCGGCGTTCAGCCACAGAATGGCGTCATCCAGCGTGGACTGAGTACAACCTACGCGTTGAGCCTGCTCCGCCATGGCCGCGAGACGCTGCCGCTGTGGCAGATCGAGAATGGCCGCCCATCGCTCACAGTGCTCGCGGCTGATGCCCGGTGCGGGGTAGACTCCGTTGCCGGCGTTGAAGTAGTTACGCAGGTCGGCGCGGATGCTGTCCGCAGCCTGCGGCACGGTCCGTTCCGCGGCCCTCTCGATCTTGCAGATGCGATCGTACCTGCTGTCGAGCACCCAGAGATCCTGCCCGTCCCAGGCGAGGCCGGAGGTGTCGCCGACGAACGGGACGCCAGCCCATTCGATGAGACACGACGCCTGGTTCGGGTCGCTGCGAATGAGAAGCTGGTTGAACGCGTCGATGTGCCAGACGCTGCCTTCCGCGCCGGCCATGTCGACCGTGAACCCGCCGGCCAGCCAGCGCGGGTGCTTGCTGACCTCCCCCCCCTTGAGGAAATGTACGCCGCCGCAGTAGACATTCCCGATACAGATACGCTCGTCCAGTTCCGCGATCGCCGAAAACTCGCCCCATACTTCGGCGGTGATCTCCTGCCGGACTTCGCCGGTGTCCGGATCGAGGACCAGGACAGCTTCCGGCTTCACGCGTGTGGCGAGCAGCGCACCGTTCGCCCAGGCGATGCCGCCAACCGGTTCGGGCAGCGGCACCACGCCCCGCTTGCCGCCGTCCTCGGGCGAGACAGCGATCGCCCGGCTCGTGGCCTTGTCACACACCCAGAACCGGCGACCGTCCCACGTCATCGTTCGCAGATCGCCCGCGGGAGCCGGGATGCTCTTCGCAATTCGCCACTCGGAAGGCAGCGGCGGCTTGCTGCGTAACGGCTCAATGAGCCCCCACCGGTGCAGGGCTCGGAAGACGATGAAGGAGTGACTTCCCGGGCCGTACCCCAGGTGCCCGTCGCCTCCCCAGCTGCCGTCTGGGGCCTGGGCCCGCAGGACCATGGGAAGCATCCTGACCACCACCTCCCTGGCCAAAGGATGGTCGATGTGCCCCATGCACTCCAGCCAGCCGAAGGGGTCGAGGTAGATCGGCCAGTGCCGGTCGTCCTTCAAGTGGTCGCGCATAGTGGTGAGCCCGTGCTCGACGATGGGCAGGACGTCTGCATGCTCGCGCGCCGCCCACAGCGCCTGGAGTTGGACTTCGCCGCTCCAGGGGCACGCGTGCCAGAAGTTCAGCGTCTCGACTGCATCTCTACACTTCTCCGTGGCTTGCCTCAGTTCGTCGCGGTCTCCCCAGCCTGCGCGACAGGCGACGTGCAGCGCATAGACCCCGAGACGGCCATCGTCCGCGATCGCCTTGTCGTGCATCGCCTTCAGGGCTCTCTGGAACTCCGGCTTCGCGGCGGGACAGCCGAGGTCCAGCAACCGCATCAGGGCGCCAGCCGTGTTGTCACCGATGTGGCCGTCGGCCGTCTGTTGCGCGAAGAGCCGGTCACACTCCTTCCGGAGAAGCGCCCCATCCCGCTCCTTCGACGTCTTCAGGACCATGGTCCGTACCCACGCCCCGGCCAGCGTGTCGTCTGACTCGACCCACTTCATCGGGTCGTAGCGGAAGCCGTGGTCAAGCTCGAGACCCGAATCGCCCGGGCGCTTCGGCACGACCGGCAGCCAGAACCCGTGTGTGCCGTTGGGCGGCAGCTCTGCTTCCGCATCCACTCGATCGAGGTCGAGTGCTTCGAACTCGCCGTTGAACCAGGCGTTGTAGTCGTGGTCGGAGTTCTTGAGCCACTTCCAGCACATGCCACTGCGCGAGATCGAGCCCATGTCGTTGTTCGGCTCTTGCCACATGGCAAAGGTCGTTGGGCCGGGCTCCCAGATGCACAGGCCACGGCCCATGTCCCACTTGTTGCCCTCGGTCGAGTCGAGCTGGATGCCCATGAAGTAGACCCGTGTAGCCTGGTCGATAAACTGCCAGTAGCCGATCACTCGCCGCGGCTCGCGGATGTGTTTGATCGCGCCTAGACCGCCCAGCAGCCGCTCGCGCAACGCCTTCATCTTGGCCCCAATGTCATCCTTCCCGAGGACCATGACGTCTTGCACGCCGGCGAGTTTCAGATCGATCGTCTCGATGCGTGGCTCTCCGGACCGGCCTGTCTCTGGCGGATCTGCGGGGCGCTCCACGGCGGGGCCCGATGCCTGTTTCGGCGCGACGGGGAGCCAGAACTCGTGCCAGCCGGTCTCCGGCTTCGTCCCTCCGGGGCCCACGACAGCCGCGTTGTCCCGCATGTCGGCTAAGGGGAAGGCCTCGAAGTCCTGGATGAATCGCCCGTCGAAGCTGTAATCTGGTCCCGCGTCGTAGGACACCGGGCCCATCTGGCTGTTGAGCCGTCGCCACGTGGCGAACGTCTGGCGTCCTCCGTCCCAGCCGACCAGACCGGCGGCGTGGTCCGGCTTGAAGCGCTCGAGGCTGTCAACCTGGACCGCACAGAAGTAGACGCGTGTCTTGCCGCGCACGAACTGCCAGCGCCCGACCAGGCGACCCGGGGCGCTGACGTCGGGGATGTCGCCGAGGCGCGCAAAGAGCTTCTGACGCAGTTCCTTCATCCCGGCGCCAAAGTCCTCTTGGTCGTCCAGCCGCATCACCCGGTGGAAGCCGACGAGCTTGATGTCTATCGTCCTGATCCGCGGTTCCATGTTCGCTCCCTCCCGTCCTTTGCGTTTCTCGTCCTCTGCGTCGGCAAGTGCCAAAGTGCACCCCAGGTACGTGACCAACACGACCGCCATAGGCGTCTTCATCGAGCCACCTCGTCTGTGACTATTCTTGGCCTCTTCTGAGCACGAATCTGTCTATCCGAGCCGCGCACAACGTAAGCGGTCTTCCTACGTGGCGATCCCGGGCACCGCTTACGTTGTGCGCGGCTCTGTTGGGGCACGCGACAAGCGGAAGCTACACCTTCTGATATGACTGCCGGGCCGTCGGCATAGGCGGCGCTCACTCGTCCGCGTGCACGATGTCTTCGGGCTCCAGGGACGCACGAATCTCGGCTAGGTTCTCTTCGGGCGAGCGGTTCCCCTGCGCGTGTCCCAGGTCACCGAAGAAGAGTCGCTCAGCGTCCGTTGTCGCCTCAGGTGCGGGCTTGCCGGCATCGTCGGCTTCCTCTCCCGCACCGTGGTGCAGGGAACAGCCGGACAGATACCTCGAGCAGTGGGTGCAGGTCTTCACGCCGTGCGTCCTGGCGCACTTGCGTATGGCGCAGTCCGCACCGTCGGCGCCGTCTTCACCGTAGTAGGCCGAGCTCTCGCAACCCGGGCACGGGCGAATGGTTGCCGGGTCCACACGGAAGCCCATGAACTTGAGCCAAACATCACTGCACCGCTGCTTGTCCGCGTCGGTCTTGACATGCTCCGCGTAGGAGGCGCAGAAGTGGCAGTTGATCCCGCACCTGGCGATCGCGCCCTCGTTCAGGAATTGCTCTGCCGTCCTGCTTCCGCTCATTGCTCAGTCCCTTCGGTTCTCACCGGCACGTAGATCACGGCATCCTCCGTGCCCGGAGGCGCATAGAACTCCAGTCCCGGCCGGCTCTCTTCGCGTGCGTACGCGGCTGAGGCGAGCCATTTTTCGATCGCGTCGTACGTCTGCTGCATCGTGCTGACCCGGCAGGCAAAGGCAGCGTACAGGCCGCCGGGCACGTCGCGTACGACCAGGCCGTCAGGGACCTCACCGACGGCCCCGACGGCGATGCCGGGGATGTACTCGAACACGCCCGTCTCGTCCGGCAGGTAATCGACGCCGTACCAGCCGGGCTCGATTCGGAAGGGCTCGATCTCCTCCGCACGGGCCATGAACCGGTCCCAGAAGGCGCAGAAGTCCTGTTCCTCCGCGGTGGACTTCACCAAAACGCCCATGACCGTCATCGCCGGACGACGGACGATCTCCGGCTTCGCGGCAAACTCATTCACTGTCACTCGCCTCCTCCTTGCTCCTGACAGCGGGGGCACACGTAGGACGAACCGCACTCGAACGTGAGCTTCACAATCGCGGTCCCGCACTCACGGCAGGGATGCCCGAGGGTGTCTTTGCAGGCGCGCGGAACGAACCCGCCCGGGCGTCCGTAGAGATCGACCTCGCTTGAGCGTCCCCCCTTGCTGATGGCTTCCTCCATGACGGCATTGACGTTGTGGTAGCAGCTCTCCTGTTCGTCAGGACTCAGCGAAACCAGCTTACGCTTCGGATGTATCCTGGCCCGGTGCAGGATCTCGATCGCATAGCCGCTGTCGATGCCGCTCACGTAGTAGCCCGGCTCGAAGGCGTGAAGGAACGTTTTAACACTGAGCTTGGCATCCTGGACTTCACTCACGGCGTCACGGAATCCTCCCCACGTGCACTCCTTCGAGTTCGGCTCGATGGCGCGCCCATACCACTTGGTCACGTACTCCCGCCGTTCCTGATCGTTCAGTGCGCGGATCAGCCCCCACATCGAGATCGTCACCGACAGCTGGCTGTCGTCGGCAAAGCGGAGCCTCAGGCAGCTGCGTTTGGGTGGGGTCTCTCCCGGCGGGTGGTAGAGCACCCTCCCTGCCAGGTAGCCCAGGACGAGCGCGCAGCCGGTGCTCGTCGGCAGGAATACACTGTTGGCGACGCTCTCTGCGCCAGTGATGACACCTCCCAACAGTCTCTGCCGGAAGACATCCGGCGGCTGGTTGATGCTCCCGAACCGCCAGCTTCCCTTGACCTCTGTGATGTCCAGGACATCAACGCTGGCGATCTCCTTGTCCACCAAGGCTCCCGCCATCTGCGCGCGCAGACAGACAGCTTCGGGGTATGCCATTGCCATGACCGTCTCCGCTCCGTTCCCTGTTCTGGATGCCACAAATGACAGTCAACTCGCACACTCTCGGCAGGCAGAATCCCTGCTGGAAGTCCAGTTGCCGCTGCGACTCGGACAGCGGGGTGATTTCTCGGTGACTCGCCCTTCTCGCGTCTACCGTTGTCGTATCCGGCCGTCCCGGGGATAGAAAGAGGGTTCGTCGGTGATGAGAAGCACGTCGTAGCGCACGCCAGGGGCGAGCCTGTCCAACACGATTTCCACGTCCCCCGCGGGGAGTTTCGTGCGTTGCAGATCCGCCGCCCCCGGCCATGCCCACGTCCACACCCGCGCAGCCATGGGGTGGTCCTTGGCGATGAGGGAATCGCGGATGTTCAGGTCAGTGCGGCCGCCGCCGAGGGTGGCGACCGGCTCGCCATTGGCATGCACGCGCACCGACTGCCGAACGTCGGGACCGCGCCCGCCTTCGCCGCGCAACAGGTGGCGCAGCCATAGGTAGTAGTCCCCTGCGTGGGGGATCTGCACGCGCCACGCAACGGAGTTGTCCGCGGGCTTCTCGGCTACGACAAAGGCCGGTCCCCGCAAGCCACCCGCTTCCTTGCGCTCGAAGGGACCGGCCAACTCAGCTTCGGCAAACGCCAGCTGAATCTCGACCGCCGGATTGGCCCGTGGCGGTGTCGCAGCTTCAGCGCGGACCGGGACACTCTCGCAGCCACGGCGGTCGACGACAGTTACCACGTAGTGATAACGCGTCCCCGCCTTCAAGCCCCAATCGATGTGCTCTGCATACGTCGGCGAGCCGAGAAGCGTCTCCTGGCTCGGCTCGAAGCCGGCATCCGGCGAGGCGTAGACCTGGTAGTGCGACAACGCCGGGTCGGCAGAGCGTGCCCACGTCAGACGGTTGACCCGCTCACGCACGTTCTCCGCGTGGAGTCGGGATGGGGGCGTCGGTCGTGTAGAGCCTTCGGGCCGCCGTCCCTGTGGGACGAAGGCGGGGTCGGTGGTCAGGCAGACCAGATCCATGCGTGCCGATGCGTCCGCTGTCGTCAGTCGAACCGCAGTCGGTCCGGCAGCCAACGACACCGCCCCCGGGCCTGCCCGCACCCATGTCCACGGCTCCGCGTCCGTCCCGGCCGTCACCGCGTGCGTGCCCAGAGAAATCCGCCAGCCGCTGTGTGCGCCCTCCGACGAACAGACGCGCGCCCAGACGGTGTAACGGCCCGGTGCCGGGATGGTAACGGACAGCCCAGATTCGCCGTCCTCTGCGTCGGGATGCCGGTAGAGGTAGTACCAGTCCGACGCCTCGACACGATCCACCCCCATCGCCAGCCCCGGCAGGGCCTCGGTCGGCAGGTCGCGGATGGCGTCTTCGGCCTCGGCGTACACCACGAGCGGCGTGGATGCGGCATCCGATCGTCTCGCCCAGACTGCTTCCGCCGAATAGCCGCTCTCCAGGCCCGAGTGTTCGAGGGACGTCACCACGTAGCAGGTCAACGTGTCGGTCTGAGTCCCCTTGTCGCGCCAGGACGTAGCGTCGACCGGCTCCGGGGTCACGAGCGCATAGGGTCCCCCGCTGGTGTTGCTGCGGTAGACCAGATAGCCACGGGTCTCGTGGCTGTAGCTCGACGGCGTCCAGGACAGCGCAGCCGAGTCGCCTTCGGCACGGAGCGAAAGGCGAACGGGCGGGCGGGGACGGGCCATCACGGCAATGTAGTTGCGGAAGCGGCCGGTCATGCTTGAGCCGTAGTGGAGCTTGGTGGCGTCCGGGCTGAGCATTGAGAAGTCGCCGCCGGAGTAGTAACCGTTGAACCGGTGTTTGGTGTCCACGATCGGCTGGAACGTCGTGTCGGCAAAAACCTGGAACTCGATGTTCGCGTTTTGCGGACGCAGACAGCTGCCGAAGAGCCAGCCGCGCACCCAGCCGACAAAGAACCGTGGGTGCCGATGCCAGTGCAGGTGGTAGTTGCCGCCGTTGGGCGAGAGCCGCACGGAACGCGTCTGACCGTCCCGCACCCGGACGATCGGGATCCTGCTACCGTCGCTGGCGATATGCCGCCTGTCCGGCGACGGGGACTCATGCCCGTGAGTGACGTGGGGCAGGTCAAGCCAGAGCTCGTACAGCTCGTCCATGCTCAACCCGACGGGCAGGCGCACACCCTCGGCGAACCAGGGGATCCCGTACGTGTTCCACTCCTTGCCCTGCGGGTATTGGACGCGGTTCTCGTGGAACGCGCGCAGGTAGTTCGTGTGGGCGCAGAGGGGGGCGGCGACGTACGTTTTCTCGCCCGTCTTCCTGTCCACGAGCATGCCGGTTCGCAACGCGATCATGTCGCCGAACTCCTCGTGCCCGTAGATCACGGCCGAGTGGTTGCTGCCGATCGAGCGCGGTCCCGGTCCCATGGGCCGTCCGTCGTACAGCCACTGGACTGGGATGGGGTGGTCCGGATCCTTGCGGAACGGCACAAAGATCCCCCGGTTGGGGATGTCCACGAACACGTGACGTTTGTCGCGCGTGAGGCCGTAGATACGCATGGTCGAACTTGGCCACTTGAGCGGATCCCACTCGGCAATGGTCTCGTGCGTGCCGGTCCTCAGGTTCGTACGCGTCACGTTGCTCGAGGGGCCGATTGGGCCATAGAAGACATACGGATCGTCCGGCGACCAGACCGCCGGTCGCCCCCCGACGGCCGGCGTCAGTCTGGAGAAGTCCGCGTTGAAGTACCAGCCGCTGGGGCACTCCTGGCCAAGCAACCGCTTCCCGCCGACATAGATGGTCGAACCGATGGGGTTCCAGGCCGACCACACCGATGCGGTGCTGCAATGCTCCGTCGTGGGCGAGTTGCCCAGCATCCACACCGGCGTGCCGAAGGCGCGATCCCTGAAGATCACCCTGAGGGTCCTCAGTTGGCCGGCGTCCTCGAACAGGTCAAACGGCTTGTGTCCGTGCCGCGCCATGAATGCCTCCAGGCCCTGCACCGGATCGGGATCAGGCTCGTGGGACAGCGGCTTGAGGGAGAGGGTCGGATCTGTCGTCACCAACGAGCGGCGGAGTACGGCCCGGTCAAAGAAAATCTCGCCTGCAACCCGGGGGGCGGATAGACCAACATCGACAACGTCGGTGCCCTCGGGAACACTGAAGATGTAGCGCAGACGTTGCCAGTCGGAGGGCGTGTCGAAGCCTTGGGATATCTTCACTCTCGTCTTGCGCACCGTGCAGTTCGCGCGCAGGTTGACCCGCGGCAGCGTCCCCCGTGCCATGACCGAGAACTCGTACATTGCACCGGGGCTGAGCCGATACCCCGTCGACCAGATTTGCGGCCACCACAGCGCGGAGCTGAGTTTGGTCATCCGCACGGCCCGGCTGTTCGGCTCGGTACCCGCTCCGGCAACGGTCTCGACCGTGCCCTGGACGGCGTTGTCGACCTCGGATGACGTCATCGACGCGTACCAGGGAAGAGGAACCTGGGCAACCTTGTCTCCGCCTTCCTCGAAATCCGGATTGGCGAGAAGGTTCATTTGCTCGAAGTAAAGTGCCCCGTCCGCCGCGCGTGAGTGGAAGCTGGCGGTCCGGTTCGCGGGCCAGCAGAGGTTGCCTTCGCCACCGCCACCGCGGCAGACCTTGATCCGCCAGACGTCGCCCGGGCGGGGTGTCGCCTCCAGGACAGAGAAGGGCACGGCCACCTCGAGAGACCAACCCTGTTCGCTCGCGGCCGTACTCGCCTGCCAGGCACCGTTCCAGTCCCCGCCCTCCGGCTTCCCCGGCGGAGCCGCGTTCCAGGCGTCGCGTACGGTGCCGGCCCGATCCACGACCAACTGGAAGCAGTCCTCGGTTTCAGGACGGGGGTCCAGGAATATCTCGACGTGGTCGCCCTGATACACGGAACGGTCGTCGTGTCCGCGTGCGCGCAGCTCGCCGCGCACGGGCGCGGCCATACATTGCACAGCAACGTAGAGGGTCTCGTCACGGTGGGCGATGCGAGCGTCGGTGTGGTAGCTCTCGGTCGGCGAGGCGTCGCCTAAGGTCAGCAGCCGCCCGAGCGTCGCCGCCCGCCCCCAGGCCGGTTCGCTGAGGTCACCGTCCATAATGATCCGTTCCGTCAGACGAGGACTGATCGCTTCCCCGGTCCCCGGCACATCTGCCCGAACACCCCCGGGCAGCATGACGGCTGCGCACACGTACACAGCCAGACTCCTCAATGCTCCGCACCTCATCAAAACCTCCTTCTGGGCCCACGTTCGTTCGTCATTCTCCCCGCCAGTCATCAGGGCTGTCGCTGCCGCTCGTCCCATTCCTGCCTGGTGATCACCAGTGTACCTCGGTCCTTCGGGTCCTTGGTGGTGAAGCCCAGCGACTTGAGCGGCGCGAGCTGCGGCGCATGGTCGGCGTTGTGCGTAATCACCGCCGGGATGCCTTGGGTGTCGAAGCAGTGTTGGATGAGTGCCTGTAGTGCTTCGCGATCGTGGTCGTTGTCCTGGTACGTCGACAGGATCACGTGCCCCACATCAAACTCCCCACCCTCCTCGGCGCCGTTCATCGCGAGCAGACCGACGACTTTGCCTGACTCCCTCAAGCTCATCGCCAGGTATTTGTCGCTGGTCGACATGTACGCCACCGAACCCTTGGACGCCTCCTCGGATGTCGGCCACTTGTCGAACGCTGGGCCAGGGGCGGCCGCCCAATAGACCGACAGCTCCCCGAAATCGCGCCAGTCATCGGCAGTGAAGGGTCTCAGGATGAGTCGCTTCGTCTCGATCCGGATCATGTCTGCATTCTCCTGGTTGACGGTGCGATCTTCGGCTTTCAGCACATTGACAATCCGCTCGATCGCGGCCAGTCCGTGCTTCTCGGCGTCACGCGCGGTACGTAGCAGTTGGGCGGCTCTCGCTTGGTCCTCGGCTGACAGGGCCTCCCGCTGCATGTCGCGCGGGAGAACGTTCTGCACCTGGGTAAGAGACGTGCACACGACCTTGTAGTGGTCAGCCGCTTCTCCGAACAGCGGCTGCAGCTCGTCGCCCAGCCTGCGGCCCGCCAAGCGCAGGAAAGCCTCGGCGTAGGCACGGCACTCGCCCCAGCAGGCGGCGTTGTAGCGCATCCCTGGGCCTTGCGCCTCGCGCCATTCGCCCGTCTCCAGGCAGTGCAACCACAGGTCGTAGGCCTGCATCCCGCGCGCGTTGGCGAGATCCACCGGCTTGTCCGTCGAGCCCAGGCTCAACGCGAAGTGCAGAGCCTTTAGGACGGCCTCGCGCTCGTCGCCGAGCGACTCGACCGGCTCGACGCTGAAGACGCGGAAGCACTGCGTGATGTTGCGGCCGAATGTCTCCCAGCGCATCACGCGATATCCGCCGTCCACGAAGTGCGTCCACTCGACCACAGCGTCGGGCGTGTAGCCGTTGACCGTCGTATACTCGGGCCAGTCCCCGTCCCAGCTTACGCACGGGATGCCTGCGTCGACCTTCTCGCGGACAAACACCTGGGCCTCCTTGTGCTTCTGGACGAAGTCGGCGTTCTCGACCCACGCGGCGAGGCCGTGCTCAATGGTCACGCCCAGGTAGGGCAGCATCCGCACGAGGTGTTTGCCGTCCGGCTCGCCCCGGCCGTCAGGGTCGACGCCCCAGCTGGTCGGGCCGCTGACGTCCACGCCCTGGTCGATGTTCATCAGGAAGGCCACGCCGGAAATGCCGTAGAGCCAGGCCGGGTCGACGTCCACCCCGAGGTAGCGGATCGCCCCCAGCATGCAGCCCATCAGCGTCATCGAGCGGTAGGCTGGGCGGAGCCCTTCGAGCGGCACCGCGCCCGCCACAACGCCGGGCGGCTTCTTGCCAAGGGCCAGCGCGAGGTGCTTGGTGGCCTGCACGTAGTGGTTGCGGCAGGCTTGGATGACGTCGATGGCGGCGCGCCGCTTCACGGGGTCGGCCAGGCCGGCGGAGGGGAGCATCTCGCCGCCGATCGCCGCCTGGGCGCGCCCGCACATCTTGTGTTCCGCGCGAAGGCAACGAGCGGCTTCGGTCAGATGTCCAGCCGCGTCGAGCCGGCTCTCGGCCTCCCGCTCGAGCAACGCGGCAGCGTCGTCGCGGTCGGCCTGCATGATGATCCCGTCCCAAAACGTGAATCGCCGGCTCTGCAGCGTTGTCTCGTCGCCCTCGGGGAACTCATTGTCCCGGATCAAACCGTAGCACCAGCTCTTGTAGGCGGACTCGCCAAACTCGTGCGTCTCATTCTTCGGCATGGTCATCACGCGATAGGCCCATTCGAGCGCCTCGCCGCGCACGCGCCGGACCTCGGCCTCGCCCAGCTTGCCGTCGAGCAAGATGAGTCCCGGGGTCGCTTCCCACCAGTCGCGCTGGCGGAACATACCGTTGGGCTCGGTCTCGTCTTTGGGCGGATGGGCTTCGGCGTGGCAGCTCCAGCCGACCATGACCTCGCCGCCTTCGTCGTAACCGGTGATGAGCGACACCTCCGGCGGGCCGACCACCCCGAAGGCCAGCACGGGCAGTCCTCTGTCGATGCTTGCGACGATGGCGTCGCGCATGCTCCGTTTGCCGTCGGCACTGCGCGGAACACGCTCGATGTCGCTCGCCGTCTGGCGCTGCCACCACTCCGGCCTCACCAGGAAGCGCGGCCGGTAGCCGGCGCACTGCATGCCGCGACGGAACGGTTCGGGGCCAAGGTGGCCCAACCCCATGTTCCCCTCGTCCCACTTCGTGTGGTTCCAGGCCATGCGGAAGCAGGCGCCGCTGTCAGCCACGAGTCCACCGTACGGCCGGGGCTCACCGAGGTGCGTCAGGCAAGACTTGAGGCAAAGGGCGAACGGGTCGAAGCCGTCCTTGATGTAGCGGAACCCGGGCACGCTATCGAGGACCTTCCGGCCCGCCTTGACCGGTACGGTCGCCCCTTCCCGACGGTTCTTCGGTCCCGCAGTCTCAGCAGCCATTGCTTTCTCCTTCCCACGTGCCGGACGCGATGGCGAGGTCGTCTTCTGAGGGCCGTCAGCGTCTTGGGCCACCCCGCCCGGAGCGAACAACGCAGCAGCGATCATGGTCGCAGCCAGGGCTCGTCTGCCAGTTCCAGCCGGTATCGTCGCACGCGTCCCCCAGGGCTCTGCACGGATGGTATCAGCTTCCATTGACGTCTCCTGTTGCCGACGTCCGGGGGATGAGGTAACGAGATGAGGAGTGCCGGAACGGACTCGCTGTACCTGGTCTCCTTGCTGCACCTCCTCAGCCCACCTCATCACCGCCTTCCTGAACGGGTCCTGGCTGCCCTTTCTTGCCTGGTCATTCAAGCCCGGTGGCCGCTTGGCAGCTTGGGCAGACGTATATTGCGCCGCCCAGGTAGGTGGCCTTCTCGATCGGCGCGCTGCAACGGAGGCAGGGCTGGCCCACGACCTTGCTGTGCAGAATGCGCTTGTAACTCCCCGGGCAATTGCACAGATCGCGATCACTGTCGCGGCCGCCACCCTCGACCATTTCCTGCAGCACCTCGCGGATGGCAGTGTACAGCCGCAGCTTCTCGGCACTGGTCAGCCCCACCGCGGGTCGACGTGGGTGGAGCCTCGCCTGCCAGAGTATATCCTGCAAACAACCGTTGCCTACGCCGAGGACCCCCGGTTCGCTGATCATGAAGTACTTGACGCTGGCACGGTCGTCCTTGGCCAGCCCGGTGAACAACCCCAGGAAGTAGTCCGGGGTAAAGGCGTCGCTGAGAGGCGAGGGTTTCGCCAGATTCACGAAGCGGTGGCCGGCCACTTCGGACTGGTGTAGCAGCAGCGCGGCTCCCCAGCCCTGGAC
The DNA here is from genome assembly GCA_018676675.1 of Lentisphaerota bacterium. Classification (GTDB taxonomy): domain Bacteria; phylum Verrucomicrobiota; class Lentisphaeria; order Oligosphaerales; family JABHEG01; genus JABHEG01. The sequence goes on along the minus strand of JABHEG010000246.1, from coordinate 8,675 downwards.
GGTGACGGTCAGATAGGTGTCATCGGTGAAATGGAGCAGGAGTTGGCGCTTTTTGGGCAATGAGGTGGCGCTGTGGTGGTAGATGATCCGTTCCCCGCCGCAGCCAAGGATCAGAGTGTGCGCCGGCTCGACCGACGCCAGGATGAGCCAGCCGTTGACCGTCGCCTCGCCCATGGTCTTGCCCTCGAAAATCGCTGCGTACTCCTCGGGCGGGCGGCTGTAAAACGCGAACTTGTGCGGGGCATTGCCGCGGTTGCCGTCGGCGATGCACTTGCCCTTCAGCTCGGCGCTCATCTGCCGGGCGATGGTGGTGGCTTCAGGTAGCTCGATCATTGGCTCCTCCAGTACAGGGCGTCGTGGTCGGCGGGAACCCTCACATCGGTGCGTCAATGGTTGTCGTCGTCCACCGAGTGGCTCAGGGAGACCTCGCCTGCAAACGCGTCATCGTAGCGAACGACATCCTCTTGCTCGATGCCTTCACCCACCAGCAAAACCACCGCTTCAGACGCACCTTCAGGCGCCTTGAAGGGAATCTGCAGTCTCTCCCACACGCCTGACTCCTGGGTCTCGACCCGGTGGTTGGCCGCTCCGGTGTACCATCGTCCTTCGGCGTCGTGCCAGCGTACATCGAGGGTTACCTTCGTGTTTTCGCACATCGTCGGGGCCATGGCCCAGACTTCAGCGAGATACGTGCTGCCCGTCACGATCGGGATCGTTGTGATGTAGCAGAGGCATGTGCCGCCTTGGAACGCGCCCGACGAGCGTCCGGAACGCTTTGTTGCTGCATCGAGGTAGAATCTGCCTTCGTCCTGGAACTGCTGCCATATGCTCCAACCTGCAGCCGCGGCGTTCGTCTGCCACTCCGGGCCGGCCGGCCCCCGTTGGGCCGCCTTGCCGGCCTCGAAACCCGGATTGGGCAGGAGATTGGGGCCGCGGCGGAGTGTTCCCTGAAGCGCTTGCCAGAGCAAGGCCACCTGGGGGTTGGCGGTGAGCTTCTCAACGGTTCGCCGCCGCACGTCCGATGCCTTGCGCCCGTCGCCCGTCCGATACCAAACGCTTAGTGTCCGCAGGCCCTCAACCAGTCCTTCGCGGACGCTCGCGCGCCACTGACCGCGAATCGTCGGACGCGCTCCGCGCTTGTACCACGCATCGATGATCGGGTCGTCCATAACGCTTGTCTGCCACGCGTCCTGTTCCTCATCAAGGGAACCGACGAGGCGTTCGAGTTGGGCGGCGAGTGCTGTCGCGTCGGCATCAGACCCGATGGCCGCGTCGCGCGCATCACGAGCGGCGGTCCAGGCGCTCAACAGAAGGCTGGGGTACGCATATCCATGGGCGATGTACCGGACCCGGGCTCGGACCGTCTCATCGTCCGCCATGGCCACGGCTTGACGCAGGTGCGCCTCGGCCGCAGCAACCTGTGCTGTGGTGTAGAAGCCCATCTGTTCGTCGGCTTTACTGATGCCGCGGAACCACTTGCCGGTTCCCTGGCTCAGCCAGGCGTCTTCGTGAACCTGGTAGAAGGCGCGCATCTCCGCTTCGGCAGCACCGAACGTGCTCCGGTAAAACTCGTCGAGCAGGACGTCGGGATCGAGGGTCACGTCCCAGAGCAACTGCGCCGCCAGGTAGAGCATCGGTCCCATGTTGGCCCAATACGGATACATCTCACTGTGGAATGCGCGGATGCCCATGCCGTGGATGGCCTTGAGATCGGCGGCAAGCAGATGTGGAAAACACCGCGGAGTCAGAGCACCCAGCCCGTAGTAGTTTGACCTGCCGACCTGCCCACATTTCTGCTGCCAGGCGCGGATCAGGTCATAGTCGGTCTTCTCGTAGTCCGGATCGAAGAACTGCGCCGTGTCCTGGGTCAAATGCACAGAGACATTCGGTTCAATGCGCTCGATCGAGAGTGGTGTCTGCTCGACGCCGGCGTAGGCGATGGTGCCGAGGAACTTGGTTGGGTGCTTCTCGCGGACCCCCTTGGCCACGGCGTTGACAAACGCGAACCAGCGGTCGGAATAGACGCGTCGGCCACGGTTCTCCGGGCGCTCGATGTCGTGGGTGCTGCACAGTTCGCATTCGCACCACGTGTTGTTGTCGTTGATGCTGAACGGATAGGTGTGGGCGTTCGGGTGTGCGTCGAAGTACGCGGTGATGCGTTCGATGGCGATGCGTATGGTCTCCGGATTGCCTGTACATGGCTGGGCAAGCTGCTGACCATCGCGTTCAGGAATCGCGCGTTTGCCGTTCAGCAGCGGATAGATGTCCGGGTGCATCTTGCCGTATACGCTGGGTGGAAACAGGGCGTACATCGAGTGGATGATCGCCCCATGGGGAACCGCATAGCCGCCCTCCCTGTCATTCACGCGATTGCGTCGTGCCCAGGGCTGGTTCTCCCCCTGCCAGGAGCCCCAACCGTAGCGGCACACGAAGCTCGGCGTGACCACACGCGCCTTCTCGGGGACGGAAACGGTCCGGCGCGACGGCATCACCTCGAACAGCTCCATCGGCAGGAACCAGCGCACCCCGAGCTGGTCTTGCAGGAAGCCGTACACAGCGTTCGCGGTTCCGGTCGGGGTATTGCCTGCGAGCACGAGGACATTCCGTGTGCAGACGACCACGTACCCCGCATACGCTCCATCGCCTTGAATGACCGACGGGGCTGCCCCGACACCTGACGGCAAGGCGCAAGCGCCGACCAAGACACGGGGATGGCTCACATCGCTCCCACTCTCGACAACCAGTGGAAGCTCCGCGCCCGTCATGCGCTTCACGACACGGACGAAGTCAGCAGCAGCGTCGCGCACCTCACGCGGCGCGGCGTCGGCGATTACCACCTGGCCTCGCGCCTCGCCGTCCTCTACCAGAAGCAAATCAGCCAGACCGCTCGACAGAACGCCGAAAACGCCGAAAACCGCACACCACAGAACAGACCGTCTTGGCATCACGTTGCTCCTTAACGTTCCCTGAACAGGCCCTCACAACCAGTTCGGTGTGCCGTTCTCCCTGCTCAACTCAACAGCATTCCAGGCTACGCTCCGCAGAGCCCACGCAGGTCGGACAGCATTCCCTCCTGCGCGTTCTCCAACAACTCGATCCGCTTCAGGTGTCGAGCGCGTGCGTCGGCGAGCTCCTGCCGGCGGCCGGCGATCATGCGCGCCACCTCGTCAGGGGCGATGCCACCTTTGCTGTCGGTCACATTGATGAAGTGTTCCGGCGTGAGGAGTTCGCGCAGCCGTTCTTCGGCAATCCCCAGCTTGCGCCCCAACACCTCCTCAGCCGCTTGGTCCAACAGCTCCGTTTGAGCCCTGGTCGCCGGGATCCCCTGTTCTCGTGACGCCACCACGAATCTGTGGACGATGTCGTGGGCGGTCCGGTAGCCCACGTCATGGTCACGAACCATCTGGTTGGCCAGTTCGGTGGCGCCTATATAGGACTCTCGGATGAGCGCCAGCATCCTGTCTTCATGCACCCGTAACCCGCGCATCTCGTTGGTGAGCTCTGAGGTGCACGTCTCCGCCGCTTTCAGGGCGGCCAGTGTCGGCTCCGCGATGTAGAGCATCTCGAACACATCGCCGTGCGGCGCGCGCAGTCCAGCTGCGGCAACTCCGGTCAAGTGCCCGAGCATCTGGCCTGCGCGCGTCCGGACGAACTCCATGCTGTTCGGGTTGCCGTCCTTTTGCGGCATCATGAAACTCGTTCCACGGCGGAATCCGATGTCCAGGAAGCCGTATTCGACGCCTGACCAGTAGCTCAGGTCCAATGCCGTACGGCTGGCAATGTTGGTCACGTTGGTGAGGCCGGCGACGACGACGAGATAGCCATCGGTGTAGCAGACTGCGTCATTGGCGTTTTCGATCAGTCCCTCCATGCCCAGGTACTGACTGACCAGATCACGGTCGATCGGCCAGCTCGTCCCGGCCAGGGCTCCACAGCCCATTTCGTTGAGGCTCATCAGTTGGCAGCCGTGTTCGAGGGTCTTTGTGCTGCGCTCAATGGCGTCGGAGACAGAGAGTAGATAATGGCCGAACGTCGTCGGCTGGGCATGGCGGAAATGCGTGTAACCGGGCATGATGGTTGCGGCGTGCTTCTCGGCCAGGTCGATGATCGCCTCTTCCAGATCGTAGATCCGGCAGACCTGCTTCATCAGTTCGTGTCGGACTTCCAGCATCTGACGCATCGACGGCTGAGTCCGGGCCATCATGATGCTGCCGCCTGTCTGCTCACCCAGCGTCTTGATGAAGTGGCGGTCGGCCCCGTAAGTGTGCGGCCCGGCCATATCCACTGTCACCGGATTCTCCCACATATCCAGCACGACACGAGCCGTCTCGGGGGCATCCTTGGCCGGGACAATGCCTTGCTTGATGAACATCATCGCCCAGGACGCGGTGATCCAGTTCATGTAGCCCGGTTCGTGCACCTTGTCGATTCGCTCGAGCACACTGAGCTCGGCGTCGGGAGCGGGGGACGTCTCTTTCTGCTGATTCGTCATGCAGTCTACTCCATGGTCTTCACTGACTTCCCAAGTGCTCGTGCTGCCTTCTCCTCAAGGCCCGAGGCCTGGCGCATGGCAACCGCCTGTGTCTTGCGGCGGGGGGCGGGGTGCCACGGGGGATCGCCGACGCCCTCGAGCACCCTGGTTGCCACCTCAAGCCAGTATACTCGGCCGCTGCCAAGGCCGCCAACATCCGGCTGGTCGGCATTAGTGCCGGCCGAATTGCTTTCCAGCACGTACTGTACGCCATGGACAGTCAGTCTGATCGAGACGTGAATACATGTGGAGATGCGTCGAATGATGTGGTTGAAGAGTGTGTCGTTGGTGGGTCTTGTCGGGAGTGTGGCTCTGCTTGCGTGCTGTGGCTGTCAGGGGGCCGAAGGAGATGCGGCCGATCTCTACGTTTCTCCAGCCGGCAACGATGCCTGGTCGGGCACGCTGCCCGACACGAGCGCGGCCGGGAATGACGGTCCGTTCAGAACGTTGGAGCGTGCCAAGACGGAAGTTCGCAAGCTAAAAGTATCGGATGCCGTGACGGTGGAGCTCCGCGCGGGGACCTACGAGCTCACGACGTGTTTCACGCTGACAACCAAAGACAGCGGTACGGCGGAAGCTCCTGTCACGTACCGCGCCCAGCCCGGCGCCGTGGTGCGGTTGCTCGGCGGGAAACGCGTCAGTGACCTCACGCCGGTGACAGATCCCACCATCCTCGAGATGCTCCCAGCCGACGCTCGGAAGCGGGTGTTTCAGGCCAATCTGCGCGCTCAGGGTCTCTCCGATTACGGCCAGCCGGTCGAGGGAGGCATGGAGGTATTCTTCGATGCCCAGCCGATGACGCTTTCACGCTGGCCGAACGACGACTTCACCAGAATCGTGAAGATGGTCGGCGAGGCGAGCAAATGGGACCGCGGCATGACCCACAGAGTGGGCAAGTGGGTCTACGACGGCGACCGCCCGACTCGATGGGCAAAGGAAAAGGACGTCTGGGTCCACGGATACTGGTTCTTCGACTGGGCAACTCAGCGCCACCGCATCAAGGCGATCGACACGGAATCACGCACGCTGGAGGTGCACCCGCCCTACCACGGCTATGGCTACCGCAAAGGCAAGTGGTACTATGCCTACAACCTGCTCTCTGAGATCGACAGCCCCGGTGAATGGTACATGGACCGCGACGCTGGAATCCTCTACTTCTGGCCGCCCAAGGCAGTGGATAGCTGTGACACGATCGTCTCGGTTCTCCCCACGCTCATCGCGTTTGACAAGGCATCGCACATCACCCTCCACGGTCTGTTGCTGGAGGGATCACGCGGCACAGCCGTCAGTGTCAGTGGCGGGGCAAGCAACCGAATCGTTGCCTGTACCATGCGCAATCTCGGCGGCTGGGCAGTTAGGGTCGGTGGCGGCAAGAATCACGGTGTGATCGGCTGCGACATCAGCGCGACCGGCCAAGGCGGAATCTACCTATCTGGCGGAGACCGCAAGTCTCTGGAGCCAGCCAGCCATTTCGCGGAGAACAACCACATCCATCACTATGCCCGGATCAGGCGCATGGGGCAGCCGGGAATCGGGCTCCAGGGCGTCGGCAGCCGCGCCTCCCACAACCTGATCCACAATGCCCCGCACCAGGCCATGAACTTCGGCGGCAACGATCACATCATCGAGTTCAACGAGATGCATAGCGTCTGCTTCGAGTCGAACGATGCCGGGGCCATCTACGCTGGGCGGAACTGGACCATGCGCGGCAACATCCTCCGTCACAACTACCTGCATCACATCAACGGCTTTGAAGGACGCGGGTGCGTCGGGGTCTATCTCGATGACAGCTTCAGCAGTGCCCACATCCATGGGAACGTGTTCTACAAGGTCACACGTGCGACCATGATCGGTGGGGGACGCGATACGACGATCGAGAACAACATCTTCGTGGACTGCACCCCCGCGGTCCATGTGGATGCTCGCGGAGTCGGCTGGGCGAACCGCTACATTGTCCCCGGCGGAGGCTGGCACATGCAGAAGAAGCTCGCGGACGTCCCCTACCAGGCCGCGCCTTGGACCAAGTACCCGAACCTCGCCGGCATCCTGGAGGACGAGCCCTACCTGCCCAAGCACAACGTGGTCGCCAGGAACATCTTTGTCGGAGGCAAGTGGGACGGGATCCGCGGGAAAGCCAAGCCGCTCGTCATCCTCGAGGGCAACATGATTGACGAGGACGTTGGGTTCGTCGATCTGACGAAAGACGATCTCCGCCTGCGTGAAGATTCTCCAGCCTACGCCAAGGGCTTCGTCCGCATCCCCTTCGACAAGATCGGCCTCCACGCAGACAGCAGACGTGCCTCCTGGCCGGTGACACACTCCGTCCGCCCGATGGCGACGCCACCCCCGCCGCCCGATCGTGGACCCGTGCCCGTATTCAAGGTCTCACGCGCGACCGCGACCATCACCATCGACGGCCAACTCTCCGCCGCGGAATGGCAAGGGCTCGACGTCAAACAGGCCATGGTTGTCGAGCAAGGCATCCGAGGTGAGAAGCTGGCTTTGAAGACGTATGCGTGGCTCGCACACGATGGCACGCATCTCCACATTGCTGTTCGCAACCTTGTCGCTCCAGACAGCAAACTGCACACCGGTGCCGTCTGGGGGCAGGACGACGCCATCGAGCTGGCAATGCGCAACCCGTTCGTGAAGGGAGCCTCCATCCTCGTACTTCGCGGCTATGCGCTTGGGCAATTCGAGAGCAGCACGGAAGCCGGTGCCCCCTTTGAGGTCTCGAAGGACATCGAGAAAGCTGCGATCTACGGGGCGACGATCGTGAGCAAGAGTGAGTGGACGGCTGAGTGGAGAATCCCCCTTCCCGCCCTCGGCCTCAGCCCCGGCAAGAAAGCACCCCTCCCCTTCAATCTCTCCATCCGCAAGACCTGCGGGCCTCACTGGGTGATGTGGCGCGGCACCCTCGGCGCGACCTGGGACATCGACCAAGCCGGACTGCTGCAGCTGGACTGAGGAAACATGGCAGGTGACCTGCCGGAATCTCTGAGCGATGCGGAGGGATCTCTGATCGGGTCGACCGGCTACCCAGAACCTTGTGTCCTCAGCCACTCAACGCTATTTTCCTCCCCGTGGCCGGGAAACAACTCCCGCCCATCACTCATTGGTGAAGAGAGGCATTGAGAACCCACTGACCCAGCATCCCAGCCCTTCGGCAAGCTCAGGGTCTGCGCTGCGCTCCGACATCCCAGCATCTTGGAGGAACCCATGAAGACCTCGAAGGCAGTACTGCTCGTTCTCCTGGCCGTCACCTGCGCGGTGCCGGCGGCCGACGCCCCCCAGAAGCTTGTGCCAACTCACGCCGACGTCGCTTACGGACCGCACGCCATGAACGTGCTGGATTTCTGGCAGGCCGAGGGTGCCGGCCCTCGCCCTCTCCTGGTCTACATCCACGGAGGAGGCTGGATTGGAGGCGACAAGAAACGCAAGGAGGCCCACGTCCGACCGTTCCTGGCGAAGGGGATCTCCTATGCCGCCGTCAACTACCGCCTCACCGGCAAATCCCCGCTACCGGCTCCGGTGCACGATGCAGCCCGGGCCATCCAGTTCATCCGAACGAACGCGACGGAGTGGAACATCAACCCCAAACGCATCGCGTTGACCGGGGGCAGTGCCGGAGCCTGCACGTCCATGTGGCTTTTGCTGCACGACGATCTGGCGGATCCGAACTCGAACGACCCGGTGCTGCAGGAATCGACGCGGGTCAGTGCTGCCGCGGTTGCCGGTGGACAGACCTCCATCGATCCGAAAGTGATCGAGGGATGGCTCGGACCAAACGTGCTGAAACATCGCATGATCTGTATGGCGGTCGGTGAAAAGAACATCGCGGACGCGCTGCAGAACTACGAGAAGCATCAGGCGCTCTACAAGGAGTTCTCGCCATACAACCATCTTGACGGGGAGGATCCTCCGCTATTCATGACGTACGGGAGCAATATGACGCTGCCGTCAGAGAATGCCGGACACGGAATCCACCACCCCGTGTATGGCGTCAAGGGTAGCGTCAAAAGTTCTATGAAAACAATGAAGAGAGACTGAGCCGGTATGGAGAATGGTGTGGTTTACCATGACGCTTGCTACCGGGCAAGTTCAGATCCGGCATAAAGCCGCTCGTTCCTCGCTATTTATTCCG
>JABHEG010000214.1 GCA_018676675.1 Lentisphaerota bacterium | reverse complement strand
TGTGTGGTGGAGGTCCGCACTCTTCCCTCAACAGCTCAAGTAGTCAAGAAAACAGGGAAACAGGTTTGTCTGGACAGAACCGAACTGAATAGCAGGAAGATCAAGCACGGTTCTGTCTCAAGGACTTTTGACAGAACCGCCTGGTTCGGAAGGGCAAGCTTATGAGCGGAACACTCGCCTTGGTCCTGATGATGCTGTGAGAATCAGGATCGATGTCGGCAGAACAGCCGTCCTCGTGCCCATAGACGTATGGCGTTCGCGAATAGCTGAACTCATCCCAGAAGACACCATCTGCGTCGATCTCGTTGAGAATGGTGGTCAGGACGTTCTCCATGACACTCCCCCAGTGCCCGGGCTCAAGAGTGGGGATGAAATAGTGCATGTAAGCCCCCTTCCCGCCGTAGTTGATGTGGTCGCCGGACGAATCCAGGCCCCGATCCGCTTCATACAGCCCGTCGTTCTCCCTCGTCGTGTCCAGGAAGCAGTGGTAGTAGATTCCCGTCTTGACGGACCGGTCGGGGTAGAAGGCGCGCACACGGGTCTGGAAATCACGATAAAGCGACAGATCAGCATTGAGCCAGTCCGTTGCCCGGGCGTACCGTCCCCGCTTGTTGCGAACCGTGTTGGACTGCACCACGAAATCGGCCCCCTTTCCGTCGATGAAGCTGCGGAAACGCTTCTCGGTCCATTCGTAAACCGGCCAATGGTGAACCATAAACGCGAAGGTCCACCGCAGGGGAAAATTGACCCCCCGCAGGCGGCGAGAGGCATTGATGAAGGCCCAGAAATCGGGAACCGCAACCGGCACGATGGCGAAGGATGCCGTGTAAGACGCCCGCGGCCTGAGGTAGAATTCACGATCACTTATCTCGATCAGGCCTCGCTTCCGCTCGGCTCGTTGCCGGCTGTGTACGAGGAATGTGTCGTTGAGAGGAAGAAGTCCAACTCCCAGGGAATCGGTAGTCGCAAACACGCTTGGGTTCGAGGGAGTGGAACGTTGCCCGTCGCCGGCAGGCATCTTGAGCCCCCCCAACCATGAATCCGTGAACCCCATCCCCAGGACACAGCTGTGCTCCTGCATAAGAGGCAGATTCTCAGAACCGAGGTTGCGGAATGTGTCCCGGACCTCGATCCACTCGGTATGCTCGATGACACGACGTGACACACTGAAATGAGGATTGGACGCCGTCTGCCACTCCCCGTCAGGACAAGAATACCGACTTCTCACTTCCAGCGCCTTGCCCTTCAGAGTGAACGGCACCTTTGACACCGTGTGCTCAGACACCGTGTACACCTTTGAGAAGGTCTTTGCGGGGACGAGTGTCGGGACCGGGCCGGTTGGTGCAGGCTTGAGCACGACCGGTGGCGGGGGCCTGGGCTGGACGCGGTACTCGAGTCCGTCGACCCTCACAGTCAACGGACTGTCCTTCTGGGCTGAACAGAGGTTGCGGATGATCAAACGGTTGGCTCCCTCCCGGATCAACCCCGTCACGCTGAACTCGTACTCGCACGGCTTCGACCCGTCCAGCGGCCCATAGATGGAGTGCCGTTCCGGTTCACGATAGCCCGGGGTGTAGTACACCGTGATGTCCCCTTCAGGCGTCACAAAGACGTGCTCCGTGCCACGCATGATTTCGGCTCTCATTGGCCGATTTCTCACACGCTCTCCCGACACCCGCGCGCCGTTCAGCTCAAGGGCCAACGTCCTGCCCCGGAAACCGGCGACGTCCTTACGCGGAATCCTGGCTTTGAAGAAGAGAAACGGCTCTTTGTCGGAAGGGATTGGCGCAGCTTCAAACGTGAACGCCTCCTCTTTCGCCGGTGCTATCTCCGTGCTCGCACTGATGGTCGTGCCCCGAAGTGGAGGCGGAGCGTTGCCATTGCCATCCCCAAAGACCATTGGCAGCGTGCGCGATCGTGAGTACACCCACTTGTCATGGCCACGTGTGATGAGTGTCTGCTGGCGCGCTGGGTCGCCGTCCGCATCCGAGATGGCGACCTCGAAATTCACATCGCTGTGCATCGCGATGGCCTTCATCCCCAGACGTTCAACGGGAATGGTGGCTTCCAGCAGGTATCCGTTCCGAGTACGCCTGGCCGCCACTGCGCCTGGCCCCGGATTCTGCCCTTCAGGCCGGTAGACAAAGATCTCCGCGTTCTTGCCGACAAGGTCGCCAGGGCTGACGACGACATGAAACTGTCCGGCGCCGAACATATGCCGTTGAGGTTCCACGCCGGGCATGAAATCCATCCACAGATTGAGATGATCCCCCTTCCAGATGTCCTGTCCAGTGTAGGGTTGGCGGAAGCTGTCATCGGTGACTTCCGCTGCTATCGCCAGTTGGCCGGGGCGCCAGGACAGGCGAATGACGGCACTGAGATCAGAGTCACCACTCCACACGTCCCGCCCGTACGTCACATGCTTCTCCCCAACAAGGACGATGGCATTTGGGACGCCGGCCCAGTCAGAGAGGTCTCCATCGACGACGATGGCGGGATCGGGTTTGAACGGCAGGACGAAGTAGTCTTCTCCCCAGGAAACGCCGCAGATACAGACCAATAGCACGAAACCACGAACGCTCAGATGATACATCCTGTTCTCCCTGTTTGTGACAGGTTAGTGCCCCCACGAAGGGTTGCCAGCAGCCTCAGGTTGTTTCAAGTAGAAGGGGCACGGCTCATTGGAGAGCACAGACACCAGGCAGCCAACTTTGACGCACGGTCGCTCACGCAGAAGAGGATTCGTCATGGACTGGGTGACGGAAGCTGGCCCGCACAGGCCTTCTCTTGCGGGCTGTTCGCTCGGAAGGCGCCCACAAACAACGCGACGACAACGGCAAGGCAGATCAGTGCAGAGGAACGGTAAGACCCGGTGGCATCAAGCGAGAGACTGAACACCCATGGCCCAATCGCGCTCCCGAACACCATCGCCGCCATGTTGAATCCACTGATCTCACCCAGGTGCTGCCGACCAAAAAACGTAGGCCAGACAACTCCCCCAAGCAGCCCAAAATGACCAATCGCGATCCCGTTGCCCACAACCAACACCCACTTGCCCCACGCAACCGACAGGGCACACAGCCCCAGAAGCGAAAGCGCCATCCCCAGTAGCATGGTCATGAGCAAGTACTTCAGCTTGACTCGGTCACTGAGCCAGCCGGTGAGAAAACTGACACTCACAGAGATGATGGAAGCAGGAAAGAACACAGAGAATGCGTCAACCCGATCTCTGCCTGCCTGCTCAAAGATCGACGCGACATGGAACGTAAAAGCAGTGTAATAGAGCCCGAGCAGACCAAGTGCGATGATGAAAACCCAGAAGCTGTAGACACGCCGCGCCTCTGCGAGGGTGTACTCGTGCGTGACATCGGCCTTGGGGCTGGCGCTGTCTTTCCTGTCCCCCAAGTCTCCATCTGGCTTCAGCCCACAGCCCTCCGGTGTATCGCGGTAGAACACAAGCACGAAAAGGCCGAAGACCAACCCGATAATCCCCCCCAGCACTCGCCAAGCTCCCTGCCAACTGAACTGGTTGATCAACGCATCCAGGATCCGTGGTGACAGACTAAAACCAAACGAAACGAACACCCCCGAGATCCCGTTGGCCAGGCCGCGGCGGCGCTCAAACCACTGCATCAGCATGTTCCTGCTTGTCATGGTCAGCAACCCTTGTCCAAAGAAGCGCAGGAAAAAGAAGCCAAAGCTCATCACCACAATGGCTGCCATTCCGCCTTTCGCCGCTCCTGGAGCGCGAGCCACGAGGCGGGTGATCCCGGGCGAAAAGCTCAGCCCGAGGAGGACCAAACCAAGCCCCACGGCAGCAGCGGTGGCCACTAGGCGAGCCCCAAAGCGATCGTACATGCGCCCCGCCCACGTCAGGATCAGTGAGCTGACAATCGTCCCAATCATGTAAGCGGTTGTCAAATCCACTCGCGTAGTGCCCAAGTCCCGAATCAGGTAGTCAGTGAACGCTGAGACGCCCATGGTCTGGCCCGGCACGCTGGCCAGCATGCCGACCGTGCTGAAACCGATCACGGCATAGCCGTAGAAAAAGGGGAGGCGAGAGGGATCGAAGGGAATAGCTTCAGAACGGTTCTTCAAGGGAGTATCCACCCGGATAGGATGCGGACGACAGATGCACGCTAGGAACAAGCCAAGTGCTCTGCGACGGGTTCCACCGATTCAGCGGAGACAACATAGCGCCTGCCGCCCCAGTTACTCACCTGAGAACCAAACAGTCGATCACGCTTCCCCACAGCCCCCCCTACACGGTCCACCAATGCTACTGACTTTCTCTGGAGACGGTCGCGGCATGGCAGCCCCTCACACTTTTGAGAAGCACACAATGTGGGAGGCGGTGCCACCCGGCGACTCTTCGGCCAGACACGGGGGGCAGAGAAAGTCAATAGCATTGCGCGCTCCACCCCCCGTCAGTCAAAGACAAGCTCGGGCTGGATCTGCACTCCGCGGAGATCCGGACGGAGCTGAAGCAGGCAATGGCGCGTCCTTCAATCCCGCGAGCTTGGCGCTCAGCAGGTCATTTGCCTCCGTGAACGTGCATTTCTCGATCACTGTTCCTCCGATGCAAACGTTTGGTCCGCGACTGCAACGCTCCATGCAGAAAGTCGCCTTCAACTCCACATCGTCCTGCAAGCCACGCTCTTCAATCGCTTCCCCAAGTTCGCTCAACAGGTGCTGTGACCCGCGCAGAATGCAGCTCGTCCCGAGACAGACGTTGACCTCGACTTTGGTATCCTGTTCTGCATCCAGGAGATCCATGCCACGGCCGGCGATTCGTTTGCGGCTCATGTAGCACGTGTGCAACAGGTGATGGGCTTTGTCGCCTCCTATTTCACCGAGGTGCTCATCGTAGCAGGCATTCACCATGTGATTGTCCTGAGCCTTATGGAAGTCCAGCACCCGGTCGGCATCGTAGAGGCCCTTGGTCCGGAGCTTGCGAACGACAGGATCGTGGGCGACAGGCTGTCCGGCGCCGCCGACACATCCTCCAGGGCAGGCCATCACCTCGATCAGGTCCCATCTGGAGTCACCATTACGGACCTGCTCCGCAACCCGCTTTGCCTGCTCAAGGCCATGTACGACAGCCAAACGCAAGGTCTGGTCAGCTATACTGATGGTGGCTTCCCTCAGACCAGCTTCTCCGCGAACGGCTTTGAACTCAACTGAGCCAAGCGGAACACCTGCCATCGCCTCGGCCGCATAGCGTAGAACAGCCTCAGTGACACCCCCCGAGACACCGAAGATCACCCCGGCGCCAGTCTTGAAGCCGAACGGTTGGTCCATGCTGGCCGGTTCGAGTTCACGGAACCGCAGACCACTCTCCTCGATCATCCTGGCGAGCTCCTGAGTCGTCAGTACAATGTCGACATCCCTGACCCCGTCGGTCATGAATTCCGGGCGCTCCGCCTCGAACTTCTTTGCTGTGCACGGCATGATCGAGATGACCACAAGATCGTGAGCAGTCGCCTTCTGCGTTTTGGGGAGGATCTCTTTGGCCAAAGCCCCAAGCATCTGCTGGGGTGACCTGCAGGTTGAGAGGTTCGGCAGCAACTCGGGGAAGTACTGCTCGGCGAATTTTACCCAGCCTGGGCAGCATGAGGTGAACTGCGGGATCTTCTCGCCCTTCTGGAACCGTTTGAGGAACTCGTTGGCTTCCTCGAGCACGGTCAGGTCAGCTGCGAAGGAGGTATCGTAGATCTGGTCAACTCCCATGGCTCGCAGGGCAGCGACTGCCTGGCCGGTCGCCGGGGTGCCTGCGGGGAGGCCAAAATGCTCACCCAGGGCAACACGCACAGCAGGCGCGATCTGAACGAGAACCGTCTTATCCGGATCCTGGATGGCCTCCCAGGCGTCGTTGACCGCGGACTTGGGGGTCAACGCCCCGGTCGGGCAGACACTCGCACAGAGTCCGCAATAGACGCACTCCACCTTGTTCAGGTCCTTCCCAAAGGCAGGTTTGACTGCGCTGTCCGCTCCCCGTCCAACGAAATCGATAGCGCCAATGCCCTGGATCTCGGCACATGCACGCACACAGTCACCGCAGAGCACACACTTGTTCGGATCGCGTACGAGCGATGGCGACGTCCGGTCGACCGGCGCGACCTGCTGTGTCGGCTTGAAACGGACTTCCTCAATGCCCAACTTCCGGCTCAAGTCCTGTAACTGACAAGCACCGTTCTTGGGACAGACCGGGCAACGTTGATCGTGGTTCGCCAGGAGGAGCTCAACAGCGATTTTCCGGATTTCACGGATCTCTTCGGTACGTGTCCGGACCACCATCCCGGGGGCGGGAACAGTTGAGCAACTCGAGGTGATTCCTTGTCCCTCGATGTCGACCAAACATAGCCGGCACGCGCCATAGACGCTGAGTTCGGAATGGTAGCAGAACGTCGGGATGTCTATCCCCGCCTTGCGCGTAAGCTCCAGCAGGTTCTTCTCACCCTCCAATGGCACGTCGCGGCCATCGATAGTCACGTATTCTACAGTCGCCATGGCGTCACACTCCTGTCACAGCGTTGAACTTGCAGACTTCCGCACAAGCACCGCACTTGATGCACTTTTCCACGTCGATAGTGTGGGGTTTCCGGACGTCACCGATGATGGCGTCCACAGGACACTTCCGGGCACAGGCTGTACAACCCTTGCAGAGGTCTGGGTCAATCTCGGGCATGAGCAGGGCTTTGCACTCACCTGCCGGGCAGCGTTTGTGGAAGACATGGTCCTCATACTCGCCCTGGAACTGACGGAGCATGGAGAGCACGGGATTCGGAGCCGTCTTACCAAGACCACACAACGACCCTTTCTGAACGGCATTCCCCAGCTTTGCCAACAGCTCAAGGGTTCCGGCATCAGCGTTGCCTTCGATAATGTCGTCGAGCAGAGCCAGCATCTGCTTCGTGCCCTCACGACACAGTAGGCACTTGCCGCAGGACTCGTTCTGAGTGAACTGCATGAAGAAACGGGCAACACTGACCATGCAGGTCTGCCGGTTCATCACGACGAGTCCGCCGGAGCCGACCATTGCCCCGACACTCCGCAGGGAGTCGAAATCAAGAGGCAGGTCCAGTTGCTCTTCGGTCAGGCATCCTCCCGACGGGCCGCCGATCTGCACAGCTTTGAAGCCTTCATCTGTGATAGCCCCCGAGTCGTCGGTTACCCCACCACCGATGTTGTAGACGATGTCCCTCAGAGTGGCTCCGAAAGGGACCTCGATGAGGCCGGTATTGACCACGTGTCCGGTCAAGGCAAACGTCTTCGTCCCCGGCGATCCGGCCGTCCCGAGGGTACGGAACTGATCTGCTCCCATGGCAAGGACGAGGGGAACACAGGCCAGGGTCTCGACATTGTTGATGACGGTGGGTTTGCCCAACAGGCCGCTTTCCGCCGGAAAGGGCGGTTTGGGCTTGGGCATGCCCCGTTTGCCTTCAATCGACGCGATGAGGGCGGTCTCCTCACCACAGACGAAGGCGCCTGCTCCCTCCATGACATGACAGGTCAGCCCCAGCTCAGTACCAAAGACATGCTCACCAACGATCCCGGCCGCCTCCGCATCAGCCACGGCCTTCCGGATCCGCTGCACGGCAAGCGGGTACTCCGCCCGAACGTACACGTAAGCTTCATCAGCCCCGACTGCTCGGGCCGTGATGAGAAGACCCTCGATGACCGCATGAGGATTTCCTTCCATCACACTGCGGTCCATGAATGCTCCGGGATCACCCTCGTCGCCATTGCAGATCACGTACTTTTTGTCCCCAGGTTGGACGCGGGTCAGTTCCCACTTCCGTCCAGTCGGGAATCCTCCGCCGCCACGACCGCGCAGGCCACTCCTGAGGACGTCTCCGCAGATCTCCTCAGGCGTCATGTCCACATAGGCACGGCGGGCGGATTCGTACCCTCCCTCTGCGATGTATTCCCTGATGTCCTCGGGGTCGATGTAGCCGCAAAGCCTGAGTACGGTGCGAGCTTGCTGCCGATAGAAAGGGATATCGGCGGGGCCGTGGCATCGCCGGCCGTTCCGCTGCTCTTCGTAAAGCAGGCGCTCCACGGTCTTACCGTCGCGGAGAGTGACCTCGACGATCTCTTCGACATCTGCCGGCGTGACCTTCACATAGAGCAATCCCTGTGGCTCTACGGTGACCAGCGGTCCCATCTGGCAGAAGCCCTGGCAGCCGCTCTTGGACAGGCGCACATCGGCCGTGCTCTCGCTGCGCAGCTCAGTGGCGACATTCAGTCCTGCCGTTGCGATCGCTTCCACGAAGGCTTCGTGTACCTCGATAGCGCCATTGGCCACACACCCTGTACCAGCGCAGAGAATTACACGCTGCTTGATCTGGGCGGAGGCCGCAGCGTACTCGTCGGCCATCCTGGTCAGATTGGGTGCGACTGGTCTGTCTGCAGTGTCATTCATTATGCGTTCTCTTCCTTCATGATGTCCTCGATCAAGGCCACTGCTCTGTCCGGTGTGACCTGACCATGGACGTCGTCGTTGATGCACATAACCGGGGCCAAGCCACAGGCCCCCAGGCACGACACCGTCTCCACTGTGATAAGCAGATCCGGCGTGGTGGTGTTTTTCTCACTCAGCCCGAGTCGTTGGTAAAGGGCATCAAGAATGGAGGTCGACTTTTTGACGTGGCAGGCCGTTCCATCACACAGCCTGACCACGTACTTCCCCTTGGGCTCGATGGCGAAGTGAGAGTAGAACGTGGCCACGCCAAACACCCTGGCCGGAGGCAGGCCAAGGGAGGTGGCCACGAACGTCATCACTTCCTCAGGCAGGTAACGGTACTCCTCCTGCACATCCTGCAGAATCGGAATCAACTTCATCGGATCACGACCGAAGCGATCGAGAATCCGACAGACTGCTTCGAACTGCCGAAGCTTAAGGGCTGGCTCGGTCACAGTTGGCATGTCCTTGTACTCCTGTCTGGGCAAACGCGCCCATTCTCTCTGGCATACTCAGTTGTCGTGTTCGATAGATGGGGCGTCGAAACGCCCCGGGAGGACATCCTGGATTTCGTGCTCGGATGCCCTCTATTCTGAGGTCGGTCGGCTGCGCCGGGCCTCGGCCCAGCGAACGGACAACACGGCCAGGCCACGGGCCAGATCTTCGTCCTGGACGACCACATGGTCCGGAACATCCAAGTGCGCGGGGGCGAAATTCCAGATGGCCTGGATTCCGGCTTCCACCAGCAGGTCAGCCACGTCTTGTGCCACTGCTCCCGGCACGGCCAACACAACCATGCTGATGTGCATTCTCCGGGCCAGGTCCGGCAACTTGCTCAGCAGGAATACGGGCCGGCCGTCAATCTCCTCGCCGACCTTTGCCGCATCAGTGTCAAAGGCAGCAACGATACTCAGGCCGTGTCGAGCGAAGCCGTCGTACCCCATCAGAGCTCGCCCCAAATTCCCCGCCCCGACCAGAAACGCATCAGTCGTGTTGTCCCAGCCAAGCACCTCTTCAATAGCGGCCAGCAGATCCTTGAGCTCATATCCCAGCCGCGGACGCCCCACCACTCCAATGGCCTCCACATCCTTACGCACCTGAATGGCCGTCAAGCTGAGCCTCTCGGCAACAAAGGCGCTTGAGACCCGTTCACGCCGCTCACTTCGCAACTCCCGAAACAGCCGCAGGTAGTTCGGAAGCCGCCGGACCATCGTCAAACTCCCGACTCTGCGCGGCTGTTTGGCTTGACGTGTTTCCATGGTCCGATCCCGTTATTGATTCGTCCGTATCGATATCGTTGTATCAATCTGGCATACAATGGGGGATAGGCAAATGAGAGAGGCATGTTTTTCGGGGGTCAGGGGTAAGTCAGTGTGCAGTTGTTCAGCAGAGGCGGAATCGGTCAGAGGAAGGGGCTGGGAGGCGCCCCACGATCAGCCACCAGGCTGCAGGTCGAGCACGGCAACGTCTTCTGAGTTCAACGTCACGCGGAGTGTCACATGTCCGTCTGCAGTGGCCATGGGAACACGCTGCCCGCTCACGAGGTCTCTGGCGTTACTTACCGGCACGTCGACCGAGATCTCGGTCTCGCGTCGATCTTCGCTGGGGTTGAACACGGTCAGGTAGCGGGTGCCGAAACGCTCCACGTAGATCTCGGGATCACTCGAACGCGCGTTCGTGACAGGCTGCCAGCCGGCCTCTGCAACGCGTTTACAGAGCGGGATGTACGTCATGAACAGATCGCGATCGCGATTGTAGAGCTCCGGCCGACGGAAATAGTGGCCGGTGGAGGCATCTGCGCTGAAGAAGCCCGGGAACATACCATAGGCCAAGCTCCGTTTCATATAGTTCTCCACATGACTGTGCGAGAAGTCCTCGAAAACGGTGTTCTGCAGGAAGCAGTAGGGCTTGGGACCACAGAGGGCCCGTCGGTACAGCAGGGCTCGATCCGACGGCGGGCGCCAAACGTTCCCGTGGTTCCAGTTCGATTCTGAGCCCAATACGTCCAGGAGGGGGGCAAGGAACCAAAGGCGGATGGGGGTGCTGTTGGCCATCATGAGTTTGCCCATCCGATGGACATCACGTTCGAGGCCCCGGATGTACTCAAACGCGATGAGCCCCCTGAAAATGGCGGGATTACGGCTGTGAAGGCAGAAGGTAAGCGGGGTCTCTGCGGCGGCAAGATGGTCACGGCGGAAGTCCAATTCATCCGTGACATACCCCTCACTGGAGTCGACGTACTCACCATCCAAGTCTCCCTTCCGTTCAGGGCCGTACAGGCGTTCCTTCTCGGCAGCGTTCCACTTGATGCTGAAATCGGTCACATCACCATCGATGTTGGGCATTGAGTTCATGCTCCACACAGCTCCGTTGCACCACGGGGTGTCCCGGAGTCGAGCGGCAAAACGCCCCTGCGCGTCGTGATAACCGCTTGTCAACAGCGACCGCGCTTTTCGACCATCGCGACTGTCGGGAGCATCCGCCGCAAGCTTGCGGGCCAGTTCCAGAGCTGCGTCCAGGCTGCGTTCCATCCCCTTTGGCATGCGCATCCACCAGGTCATCGGCTCGGTGTAGCGGAACGTGGTCATGCCGTGCGCATCGTCCCACTGCGTCTCGTTGTTTCCCTCCTTGAACGTGAAACCGAAGTCCTTCCATCCCTCGACCTCACTGATCTTGGCGAAGGGCATCCAGAGCCCCTGCTCAGGCGTTCGGCAGCGGAATCCCTCCGGGAAGATGGCGTACAGGCGTTGGAGCGCCGCCCGGAACCCCCAGTCAGGTTCAAACCCGTAGCGGCAGAAACGAATCGTCGCGGTCGGCTTTTCGGGGGAGAGCCCAATATCGTAAACAACGAACAGTTCCCGAGTCGCGACATTGGCCCCGAACCGACAGAAGGCCGGCGTATGGACGTCTGCCGCAAGCGCCAGCCCCACCGTTCCGCTGGTAACCGCCCCAAACGGATAGGTTGAGAGACGCCCGTTGGCTCCTGCCTGAAAGCGTGCGGTCTCAGCGTATTCACGCCCCTCCGACATCACTTCGGAACGTCGCGGATCCCTCATCCACGTGCACTCGCCCCGGGGCAATGGCACGGCGTATACGAGGCTTACAGCTCGGTCGCCGCCACTCAAGTCACGCACCGTGGCCTCGACAAACGAGGTACCGTTGTGGTCGAACCGGCGCTCGGAAAGGGCCAAGTCGAGCGCCGTTCCCTCTTCAAACGTCACGAAACCAGTGGCGGCCGCAACATCCCGGATCTGGAATCCGGCAACCGGTTCTCGGCGGACCTTTACCGGGACGCCGTCAAACGTCGTCACGCCTTCGGGAGCCTTGATCTGATGCACCTCAACGTCCCGGAACCAGGCCCGGCCGGAGTGTCTGCGCATGAGCACATAGCAGCTGAAATGCCTGATGGGCTTGTCGGGCATGAAGACAACCTGGCGCCGTTGCCAGTCATGCGTCTGTGTATCGAAAGGGGTGCAGAGCCCCCATTTGGGCTCACCATCCGCGTAGATCACATCCAGATAGAGCGAATAGTCGCTGTTCCTGCCTCCACTGACGTTCTCCGCCTTGCTGTAAGCTGAGGCGACGATCGGGGTTGGGACCGTCTGATTCAAGACGACCTTCTGCCCGGCGCCGCGCTGAGCGGTCTGATCGTCTCCGTTGTCACAGTCAAGCCAGCCCTGATTCCGTTCGAATCCCTCTCCCCACGGCCCCCAGGCGTTCTCCGTCAGCAGATTGGGTCCCGCCATGCTGATCCCCAACACTTCCTTCACCACGGCACTGTGGGCTGACAGCCCCACACTAACGACCACGACCATCAGCACGTTGCACCGCATTGAACACCTCCATCACGAAAGACCACCGGACCTCTCAGCTCTTTACGGTAGCCCATCATGCCCAGGGGATCGAGGGGCAGATGGGAAAGGGGCGGGGAATGGGATACGTTGGTACACGTCACGGGATGGAATCTTCAGGCCGGCAAGCCGGCAACGATCGCCCCACGGCCAGTGAGGCCGGGGATAGGACGAAGGAGACAGTTATGTCATTGCGGCACTACGGCTGCGCGGTGTGGGGTTGCGGTTGGGTTGCGAGCGGACACATCAATGCGTATCTGAAAAACTCCCAATGCAGTGTCGTTGGCCTGGGAAGTCGGAGTCCTGAGAGCGTTGCCGCCAAACAGCAGGAATTCGGGATTGAGACGGCGGTATATGCTGACTTCGATGAGCTTCTGGCTGACGACCGAGTCGATATTGTCTCAATCTGTACACCGAACCACTTGCACGCTGATGAGGCCATTCGTGCCGCAAAGGCTGGAAAACACATTTTTCTGGAAAAGCCGATCGCCATCTCCGAAGGTGACATTCAACAGCTGTGCGAGGTCGTCCAGGAGACCGGTGTCAAGACGGTTGTGGCCTTTGTTCTGCGGTTCAATCCCCTGGTCAAACTTCAGCGTAAACTCGTGGCCGACGGCGAACTGGGCAGAGTGTTCCTGCTCAACGTGGACTACTGGTTCGGCCGCGAACGCCTGGGCTGGATGAAGGAGAGGGAGTGCTCCGGTGGGGCGTTCATTCTCGGAGGCTGCCACTCGGTGGATGCGGCCCGATTCATCATGGGTGAAGACATCGTCGCCGTACGCGGCTCCGCGGTCCAAGTTGGCACGCACTATGGCTACCCCCCCGTCGAGACCGCACAGGTGACGTTCGCGAATGGGGCGATCGGGGCGTTCTCCTGCAGTCTCGAGGGTTGCAGTCCATTCACGGCCAACGTCCACATTCTCGGAGAGAACGGGACCATCGTCAATGACCGGTTCTTCCTGCGGAAGTTCGAAGGGCAGGCGGACTACTTCACCATGGATACGGGCTACCGGCAGACCGGTGATGTCTATGGGCACCCGTTTCCCGCGGTGGTTGACCACTTCGTCGAGTGCATCAACAGCGATACTGAGTCACCACACAACCTCTTCGACGCCGTCAACTCTCACCTGTGCTGCCTGGCCATCCGCAAGAGCGCCGAGGCAGGAGGCAGACAAGTCACCATCGATGGTCAATCGCTCCGACTGGAGTAGGATGCCGAAGATGACTCCGTCACTCACGGATGCATGCGTCGCCAGATGGTGTCGAGGACTGCTGCGTTGCCAACGGCGTTCTCGGCCGGAATGATGGGGTCCGCCTCTCCCGCGACGACCTGAGCAAGATGGTCGGCCTCCAGGGCGAAAACGTGCCCACCGTCGTTAACCCTCAGCGTCTCAGTCGGCTTCCCCTTGCAGCGCAGCTCGACCTCAGCCTTCTCGGGATGAG
Source organism: Lentisphaerota bacterium (assembly GCA_018676675.1). GTDB lineage: Bacteria > Verrucomicrobiota > Lentisphaeria > Oligosphaerales > JABHEG01 > JABHEG01. The sequence goes on along the minus strand of JABHEG010000214.1, from coordinate 3,003 downwards.
GCTTCCAGGGACTGGTTGTCAGAAGGGCACCATCCGTACCAACGACCTCGGCGAAGACGTCCCCCATGCTGCGGATGGAGACGTCAAACTGCGCCACCGGACCGGAGGGAAAATGCAGCCCCACTGCCAAGCTCTCGTCGACCCCCGTCTCCTCACCCAGTGTCCAGACTGCTGAGATGTCGTCCGGCTCCTCCCCGGCAATCATACGGCTGAAATTGATGCAGTAACACCCCACATCGTAGAGCCCGCCTCCCCGCAGGGTTGGGTCAAGGCGCACATTGTAGGCGTTGCCGAGGCCGTAGCAGAATGAACTGCGGATGAGCTTCACTTGGCCGATCCGCCCCTCGGCGACAGTGCTCTGGATCAATCGCGTTGCCGGATGGACCCGATACATGAATGCCTCCAGGAGAGTGACTCCAGCAGCGGCAGCGGCAGCGATCATCTCTTCGCACTCCTCGGGCGTGACACCCATCGGCTTCTCGCAAAGGATGTGCTTCCCTGCCTTGGCGGCGGCGAGAACGACATCGCGGTGACACGGGTGCGGCGTGGCAACGTAAATCGCGTCTATGTCTCCATCCGCAAGCAAGTCGTCATAGGAGCCGTAGGCAGTGGGCACACCATGCTTACCAGCAAACTCCTGCCCCTTCTCCCCCCTCCGACTGGCCACGGCTCCCAAGACCCCGAACCGGGCCTGAGCAAGATCCTTGGCAAACACTCCGGCGATCATGCCGGTACCGATGATTCCCCAACGCAACGTCTCTGGCATCACTGTCTCTCCTGAGTTCACATCACAACCTGCATACGGCCTTCTCGCATGACGTCTGCCTCGTTACGCGAACAGACTCGCAAGCCGAAACGCCACAAGGGAGAGGAAACCGCAGTCATTACCTTACCACACCTGCCTTGCACGCCAACTGCAAGGTGATGCCAAGCCAAAGGCTCCACTGCCCTGGAGTGGCGTTGTCTGCCGAGCTTGCGCAGGGCATGGCTCGCGCCTACGTTCCAAACGTAACCAACCGGACAGTCACGCTGCAGCAGCAGATCCGACGAAGGCAGAGGGAACGAACAGCGATGGCCCGAGGCTCACTCAGACGCACAGCACGGACGATCGTGTCTGCACTCGTTGTCCTCTGGGGAATGCACATCGTGTCGTTGTTCTACCCGCAGATCCTGGGCTTGGGCATTCGTCCGAGAGTGGGCAATGGTCTCTGGGGGATTCTGACCTGTCCGTTGCTCCACGCGAGTGCTCTCCATCTGGCGGCCAACTGCACAGCTCTGGTGCCACTGCTTTTCCTGTCATTGTCCTACAGCGAGGAACTGACGGCTGATGCCGTAGGCGTGACGTGGCTGGTGGGCGGTGGGCTGGTCTGGGTGTTCGGAAACAGCACGTACCAGGGGCAGCCGACGGTGCACATCGGTGCCAGCGGACTTGTCTTCGGCCTCCTCGGTTTCCTCCTGTTCGCCGGGTTCTGGCGGAGAGACATCCGAGCGTTCCTACTCACCGTGCTTGTGTTCCTGTTCTATGGGGGAACGGTCGGCACCCTCCTCCACGTCATTCCCGGAGTCAGCTGGTCGTCGCACATGTTCGGCTTCCTTTCGGGAGTGGCCACTGCCCGAGTAACCAGAAGGGATCCCCGCCGAACCCGGGGAGGACGACAGTAGTTCAGACATTCAGGTCCAGCCTGAAGCGGAGATGTAAAACATGATCTCAGAAGCCATTGCACGCGTCGATCTCAGCCGTCTGCGGAGCGATCTCTACTATCTCGCATCGGATCCGTTGCCCTTCCGAAAAGTCAACTACACCATACCGGGGCATGCACGCTGCACGCTTGATGAGACGGATGACTATATCCGTGCAACACTCAAGCAAATTGGGCTCCACGTCACCACCACGCCATATCAGGTACAGGCACTCCGGTGTGACGAGACAAAGCCACTCCATCACTGGTACTCAAAGCCCGGCCCCGAGGATCCGTTCTACACGGCTAACAATCTGGAGGTCTCTGTGCCGGGAAAGCGGCTCCCGGAACAAATCATCCAGCTGATCTCACACAAGGACTCGATGAGTTGGATTGATTCGCCGGGCGCCCACGACAACGCTGTCGGCACAGTGGCCAACCTGGAGATCACCCGCATCCTCGCCAGCCTGCCCCTGGAGCGTACAGTTCGGATCCTCTTCTGCAACGAGGAGCACAGTCCGTGGACCAGCCGATTCGCCGCTCAAGCCGCGGCCGAACGGGGGGACAACATCATCGCCGTGCTCAATGTGGACTCGCTGGATGGTAAGTCCGACGAAGACATGGCCGCCGGGCGCCTGCTGCACACCGTCTGTTACAGCACACCCGAAGGACAGCCGCTGGCCAGACTCTTCGACCGGGTCAACCGGCAGTACGGCATCGGCCTCGATGTGCAGATTGCCCACAAGGAACACGTGAACGACGACGACGGCATGTTCATCAAGGCGGGGTTCAGCACAACTGTGATGAACCTGGGATCATGGCCGTACTCGGACTCCGAATACCATTTGGTCGGCGACCACCCAGATCGCGTCAATCTGGACAATCTCATGCGCAGCACACAGCTTATACTCGCTGCGACGCTCGAACTCGATGCGCAGGGCGATGCCTGCCTGGGGTGACAGCAGCCGCCTTTGTGAAAGGCCCCGGTCCACTGCCACCTTTGGTGACAGGTGGTGTCAAAGTGAGGCAACCGTGTCCGCAGGCGTACCCGCCAAAGCAGCGGGACAGACACGCCGGTGGGCAACGAAACATTGAAGGGCATAGTACACCAGTAGATCGACACCAAGACGTGAAGACCAATGAACTGGCGAGTGATCGCTGCCGGAGCACGTTCCGGACGGGATCAAGGGTAGCGTCAAAAGTTCTATGAAAACAATGAAGAGAGACTGAGCCGGTATGGAGAATGGTGTGGTTTACCATGACGCTTGCTACCGGGCAAGTTCAGATCCGGCATAAAGCCGCTCGTTCCTCGCTATTTATTCCG
>JABHEG010000289.1 GCA_018676675.1 Lentisphaerota bacterium | reverse complement strand
GGCTGGCCATGGTTGTGTTCATGGCCGCCACTATAACGGCGAGGTGTGTTAGATCCCAGCCGTCTCCCGAAAGAAAGTCGCGCTTCTTTCACAACAACGTGAAATCGGGCTTGACCTCACCCCCGTGAACGGCTACCTTCCCCCAGCAGGCGAATCCCTTCCACGGGGATTGGGTTGGCGTTCTGCAAGCTTGCGGTGGAAGCCCAGGGAGGCGTGATTGGCCTTGACTCCGAAAAGGGCGTGGGGAGCACGTTCTGGTTCGTCCTTCCGACAAGGTCGTCCACCCGTACAGCGTCGGATTCCGCGTGCCCGACGTGAGGTGTGAATGCAGGGGCATTCCTTTTCGACAGGTAGCCAAGACCCAACGAAGAAAGGCGGTCACATCATGAGAAGCAAGTTCGGTTGGTCCAGCGGTACTTTGACAGTTGCGCTCCTACTTCTGGGCGTCGCCCGGGCCCGGGCCGTGTTGTACTCGGAGAGCGGGGCCAGTAGCTACACGATCCGGATGAAGACGAGCCCGGGCGGCGCCGTGCAGTTGCTGCCGAACGGTGACTTCGGCCTGGCAGTGGACGATGATGTCGATGCACTCTCATTGGGGAACGACCCCTATCCGGGCGAGACGAGCCCGGTCGGGCCACGTCTCGATGTTTTTGCGGTTGCTCCGGGCAGCACGGGGACAACCCCGGGGGGCGCTTTGACCGCGAGAGCGGCAATGGCCGGCGCATGCGTCGAATGTGATGTCTACCGCGCGAGCCACACATTCAATGAAGTGCTGATCCCCGGCCTCATTCCGGATGGCGCCATCGATGCGTTCGAGGCGAGTAACCTGGTCGATACCGGCGATGAGACCCACAATGCGTGGATCTACTTCTCGCTGGCCCCGGGGTCGCCGACGCTGGCTGCTCGCGGATGGCAATCAAACGATATACTGATGGTCCAGTACAAGAATGCCGGGACCTTGCGTTTGTTCGCTGATGCCGTCGCCTTTGGCAGTCCGAGCGAGGTCGATGCTGTTTCCGTTCGGGATGCCGTAAGGGATGGAAACGTCTACGATCCGACCGCTGACGTGCTCATCTACTCGGCCTCCTTGAGCGAGGACCACTGCATCTACCACTACGGCTATGGTGCGCCCGGTGACCACAAACCGCACGCCTATCCTGAATTCGGCATTGAACACTCCGGTCCCGGCGTCGGCTCCGACAATTTGGTCGCACTCGAACACATCTTCTTCCGGCAACTCGTGCGACGTCTGCCCCTCAAGGGCGTTGAGGAGGAGAACGGCGCATCAGCCGTCTGTTACTCGACCGGAGAGGTGACCCACCTTTCCCCGCCGGACAACGCCCACGACCTGCATGCCTACCACAAGTGCGCGTCCCGAGATACATCGCCTGCGGGAGATCACGTGGGCGAGTTCGGGTGCAAGGGGAATCCCGCTGGCGAATGTGTCGGTTTCTCGCGCTTGGCAGGAGCCCTGGAGGAGGCCGGGATGACGTTCGGCGACATTGCTGTCCGATGGACTCCGGGTACGTTGGCCAATGACCTGAAAGGCGACAATGGAAGCTGGGGCGACCCCGGTGCAGGCGACTGGTGGTTCGATCCCGATTCGGAGGTCGAGCTCCGGCGCTATTCCGGTGCATCAGGCAAAGTGTACCTGGACGGAACGTTGATCGCCGAGTACCCGGATTTCGGCAACATCTGGATGCGCATCGACTGGCAACAGGGCGCCATCCGCGGCTGGACCGATGCCCAGCACCCAGTCGTGTCGCCAAATCTGCAGCCCCCTCACAGTTCCATTGTCGCGGCGTTCCTGGAAGACCACGCTGAACATCCGGCGCGACTGTATTTCGGTACCATCGAGTCGCCTATACAAGTCGACTTCAATGCCGGTGTACCGTGGCACCAGGGGGCGTATTTCGACATTTCGGACGGTGAACTCCAAGTCTTGACCGGCACGGATGTTGGGAGTGCTGGTCTGTGGGACGACTTGCCTGAAGGTGGCCCCCGGTTGTGGATTGACCGTGACGTGGTCGTGTTGAATCAGGGAAGACCAGCTGTGGCCGGCGTTGAGTTGTCACTTGCCGTCCCATTGCGTAATGACGGTACCGCACCGGCGTCGGTGGTGACTCTCACTCTCTTCCCCTCTGCGGAAGCTGCCAATCTCGTCACGTTCGTGCGCGGGCGAGCCTTCTACGGGACGCTCGGCGCGAACACGCAGAACGTGCTGCCGATGGCGAGCCGTGGTGACAACGGCTTCGCCATCATCCTGACCGAAGAAGCACTGGTGAGAGGAGAGTTGCCTCTCCAGGCGATCATCATGTACGATGATGGTACATTCGCCAGGGACGACTTTCTCGTAACATTCGCAAACGATGCGGCGGCCTGGACAGGCAGCCTGGCGGGCGAATGGTCCATCGGCGGCTCCGATCTCCAGAACGACCTGACGTGGACCGGCACGGTGACCTTCGACACGTCGGGCAACGTCACGGGCGGGGCGATCACGTCGTCTGCCGGATCGACGCATACCATCGTGAGCGGCGGGCTCACGGTCAGCGCTCTCGGTGAAGTGACCGGTTCGTTCACGGACAACAGGGCCGTGGCGGTCACGACCACCTTCACCATGCAGATGGACTCGGGGCAAGGAACCATGGCGGGAGAGGGCAACGCTAGCCCCGCCGAATCCGAGGACGGAGCATTCGTCTTCATCAAGAAGTCGTCCCAATTCGCTCTTGACCCGGACTTGGTCGGGACTTGGTTCATCGGCGGCTCCGACCTGCAGGACAACCACACGTGGGATGGCGAGCTTACCATTGACACGACGGGTAACGTCACGGGGGGGACCTACAACAGCTCGGAAGGGGGCACGAATGCGATCACTGGAGGGAGCTTTTCGGTTGGCGCAGACGGCGCCGTGACCGGTCACTTCATCGACGACGATGGTGGCGGCACGCCGGTGACCACCAATCTCACCCTTCAGATGGACTACAGGAAGGGCATCATGGCCGGCCCCGGAAAAACGGCAACGAGCACGGAAGAGGGCATGTTCGCTTTCGTGAAGAAGGTGGCCCAGCAGTTTGTCACAGCAGACTTGGAAGGCACGTGGTTCCTCGGCGGCTCGTCTCTGGAGGAAGAAGACACTTGGGACGCTTTTGTCACACTGGACAACACCGGGACGGTCGTTGCCCCGTTCAGTACCTACAACTGCTCCGACGGCGGACCACAGAGCGCCATCACGTCCGGCAGCTTCACCATCGGCGCGGACGGAAGCGTGACCGGCACGCTCGTGGACACCGACGCTCAGGGCGATGTGACCACCGCCTTTACGTTGCAGATGAACGACGAGAAAGACATGATGGGCGGCGAAGGGAATGTGACGCTCCCCCTTGCTGACGACGAAGACGGCTTCTTCATGTTCGTGAAGCGGGCAACCCCGCCGCCGGCGCTGCCCGATGTGGTTGTCGCCGACATCAGCATCCCCAACACCGTTATCGTCCAAGGCGCCTCCCCCGCCACCTGGGTGAGCTTCACGGTGACGAACATCGGTCCCGAGCCGGTCACGGGCGTCGACCTGAAAGCGGGTATCGTGAACGCAACTCGGGACGGCGCGCCCTTCGTTATGGGCGGATACATGACCGTCCCCTACACGGATCCGATGGCCACAGGCGATGAGGCCGACTACAGCTTCGCCGTCGGGCATGACGCGATGTGGCCCGTGGGCTCCTACATCATTCACGTGAAGGCCGATCTGTTCGGGGACATCGACGAACAGAACGAAAACAACAATGTGTCTGTCCCGCTCGCGTTCGAGGTCGTCAGCGCGCCCCCGCCGGAAGTGGACGTGGCATCCCTGCCGGTGAACAACTCTCTGCCGGCCGGCTACTTCCTGTATGTCACCAACGAAGGCGATGGCGGCGGAGGCACGACCGTGGTCCAGATCGCCGACGACGGCACCGCCACGGTTGTCGGTACGGGATTCAACGGCCCGTCCGGACTGGCCGAGGACACGCTTGCGGCCGACCCGTTGCTGTACGTGAGCGACGACACCGGCAGCGCATACTCCCAAGCCCTGAGCGATCTCTTCAGCACGGTCGAGACCGGCTTCAGCAACCCCAACGCCTTGTATTTCGACGCTGACAACAACGATCTCTACATTGCCGACGCAGGAGACAAGATCATCCTCCTGGATCTTGACACGTTGGGCCAGGCTGTGCTGGCCCAAGGCTACGGCATTCCCCAGGCCGTTGTGCGGACGACATCGGGGGTCGTCTACTTCACTGACGACAGTGGCGACGTGTTCGTGATCTCCCCCGGCGACACATTGCCGCTGGATGCTGTCACCAATCCCGCCACCGTGCTCGCCTCCGCTGTCGCCCCCGGCACGGGAGGCGGCCTCGTCATCGACGCAGCCGAAGCCACCCTCTACGTCGCCGATTACGCTGATGGCAAGGTCTTCGAGGTGACCATTGCTGACGGCAATGTGACCGAGCTGATCGATTTTGCGAACTTCGCAGCCCGCGGCCTGGCTCTGAGCGCAGACGGGGGAACGCTCTACATCACTGGATACCTGAGCGACGAGATCGTTGCCTACGACCTCACCGCCGGCACGGCGTCTCTCTTCGCCGACACCGTCTCCACGGGCGCTCTCCTTGACGGTCCCTTCGGCATGGTGATCAGCACCAACGACTACCTGCCGTTTTCCGCCGGAAACACGACGCCGCAGCCCGCGGACTGCATCGACTTCGAAGACCTGACGCTTGCCACGCAGTACGTGGTTGGCGACACGTTCACCACGTGCGGCGCCGACGTGACCGCCGCAGCGTTCCAGTGGAGCAACGGTCTCTGGACGTCCGACGGCTACGCCCAGGTGGACAACCAGGGCTTCGCCGGCGGCAGTGGTCAGGATATGTGGGCCAACAACATCACGCTCGAGATCGACTTTGGTTCGCCCGTGCCCGGCATCATCATGCGCTACGGCGAACACGGCGGCAACCTGAACATCGAGATCAACGGCACGTTCCAGGAGTTCGAAGACTTCGCGGACATCGACGGCACGGTCATCGGCGGCTCGTACGTGGCCGTTCAGAACGTGGTCGGTGACCTGGGCGAACTGACCGTTGCCGGCCCGGTCAACTCCTTCGCCATCGGTGGCCAGGAGCTCTGGATCGACGACATCTGCCCGGGTGAAGTCGTCGCGCCGAATGACACCCTCCATGTCAGTGCGGCGTCCCCCGGAATGGCCACCGGGACGGGAACCAATGCCGTCGCGGTGACGAACGTGTTGCCTATCGCAGAGGGCGCAGCCCGGGAATTCTCGGTGGTTGCGGCGGGGGGGACCGCACCGTACCACTACCAGTGGCAGCTGAATTCCGTAGCGGTTGGCGATGATTCGCCGAGCTTTGTCTTTGCCCCGGGCTATGACACGGTGCTGCACCCAGCCGTGGAATCTGCTCCGTTGACCCTCGTCTGCAGCATCAGCGATTCCGCCGTCCGGGCCGTCGCGACTGTGACTTGGGCCGAGGGCCGGGTCGTGGATGTAAGCCGTTGCCCGTCCCTTGGCGGCGTGATCGCAGAAGTGACGCCCGATGCGTGGGCTGAAGATGGGCAGGACCTCGTCTGCGTCCTGACCGGAGCGGCGACGGACGAGGACACCGAAGATTTACCCTCGTTACGTTACCGCTACGTCTGGCGGACGGCCCTCGGAACCGTGCTGCGGGACGTCACGACGACGGCCGTGCAGGATACGCTGCCATCCGCTGTCACACCCACTGAACGGATTCTCACCTGCGCGGTCACGGCAGTGGATCAGATGAACGCCGTAAGCCCTGCTTCGGCCAACAGTAACGCCGTCGCCATCGTGCCCGACGGCGAGCTGTGGAGGCTACGCATCAACGTGACGGGGGGGCAGGTGGACAACGTAGTCATCGGGATGAACAGTACGGCCACGCACGGGTTTGACACGGGGATCGACTGGGGGCTTCCCCCGGACGGTTACGATGGCGCCCGTTCTGTGGCGCTACAGATCCCCAGCGATGATCTGGCTCATGATTTCCGTCCGGTCGCTGATGAGACGCGCTGGCTGTTGCGCATTGAAGCAAGCGATGTCCCCGTGGAACTGGGTTGGGACAATGAAGCCGTACCGGAAGAGGGGCTCTTGATGGTGGAGGTGGACAGTGAAGGTAACCCCATTCCGGACGGCATCGCGCGGCGGATGGCACAATCGAGCTCGCTGACTATCCCTGCCGGAACAGCCACGCACCTTGCTATCGACTATGCCGAGGCGCTGTCCTTTTCCCTATCTCTCAGGGACGGTTGGAACCTGGTATCTTCGCCCATCATGCCCATCGATCCGGACGCGGGAACCGTTTTCTCGGGATGTCCCGTGTGGAGCTGGGCCAATGGCGTGTACGCACAGCCCACAGACATCATGCCGGGCGAAGGCTACTGGGTCTACTACTCCGCTCCCACTCCGGGAGGTACCACGATGATTGATGTCAGAGGGCGGCCAGCGACCTCAGTAGAAAGAGCTACTGAACTGGGCTGGAACATGATCGGCCCGATTGGTCTGCCGCCCTACAACGAAGTGCCCGCTTCCTTTGCGACTATCCCGGCAAGCGTGCTCGCCGCTCCGCTTTGGGGGTGGGACGGCGCGAAGTACGAGGCCGTGTTCGAGTGGGTCAGCATGGGGAGCGCCTACTGGGGATACGCCTCGAGCACATGCACCGTTCGGCTTGGAGAAGAACTGGTCGGTGCCGTGAACGAGTTGTACAAGGGGCTTCCCGGCGATGTTCAGCGGACCCGCGTCCACATCACGTTCCCGGAACCAGAGCTTGAAGAGTGGGGGGGATGGACAACACCGGTTGTACCGGGCTTCTCATTCGGCGGCGAACCGGGGCAGCCACGTCTGCCTAGGAAAGTCTACCGTGTTGTGCTGCCACCCAATGTGGAGACGGACACAGTGAGGGTGACTGTCGTCCGGACCTCGTCCCGAACAGCATCCCCCATCGAGGTTGCCCCCGTCAGCCCCATTGTCGACTTCCAGGATGTTCCTGCCGAGGACGACGACCAGAGACGAATTCTATCTTCCCGGGACTCGAACGACATACCGTTGTTCAGCCCCGATATCTACGGGCAAGACCTCTTCTTCCCATCGGGTACCGTCGGAAGCGTGAGCGTAGGCGAAATGAGTGGGTATGTGCTGGTCAATATCCAGACGGCTCCCGTCCGCTACAACGACGAGCGTCAGACCCTCGAGATAACCCAGACGGCCGAAATTGAGATCGAGTTCCAGTGCACGGTCGCGGATCCCCCGACAACCATGGTCCCAGCGGACACACGTGTTCGCGACCTTGTACTGGAACAAGGTCTCCAGCCATGGAACCAGATCGAGGCCGTCTACGCCCCGCTGATTGCGGACTGGGACCCGTTGGAGGTGCTCGTACTGAACGGATCGACGGGCGTGACCATTGACGAGAATACGACCTACCTGATTGTGACCAGCCAGGAGATCTACGCCGACCGCCTGCTGAACGGCCTCAGGGAGTTTGTTGAGCATAAGGAACTGCTGGGCGAAGTCGTCATGGTGGCGGCAGTGGAGGATATCTACGACACCTGTAACGGCATTGACGAACAGGAGAAAATCAAGCAGTTCATCTGGACCTGCAAGCTGACGAGTGAGTTGCGCAACGTGTTGCTTCTCGGCAATCCCGATCCCAACGCACAGGGCGCGGGAGTGCCCGTGCCTGATCCCGGCTTGGTCCCGATGCGGAACTGTACGGTAGCAAGCGGCGATGACGGCGCAACCCAAAGCGCGCTCACCGATATGTATTACACCGATTACGCCGCATCCTGGTTCAAAGACTGGGACAGCGACGACGACCAGCTTTACGGCGAATCGTGGAATGGTGGCATCGGCCGTCCGGATTTAGTCGTGGGCCGCATTGCGCCCGTAGGGGGATATGTCGCGGATGTCCTGTACCAGGGCGGCGGCACTGAACTGGTCGTCACGGCACGGGAGAAGCTGCGGACGGTCTTCCACAAGCTGATTCGCTATGATCGTCAGATCGACAAGAGCTGGCGCCACAACCAATTGGCTCTCAGTTCCTGGATGTACGGAATCGGGCCCGAGGACGAATATGGACTTTACTACGGTAACGCCGCCCTCACCCTCTACTACACGTGGTACTACACATCCGTGGCCGACGGGAGCTTCCTCAGCCATCTCGATCAGGTGACTCAGAGTGCGTATGACTTCGTGTCGTATCTCCACGATGTGTGGCATGACGGAATCGGTATGGAGGCCGTGACGCCCATGCAGGACGCAGGAGCCCACTCATCGGCTTTTGACCAGTGGTGCAACAACGACTATGGGCTCGTCTACTGGCGTGGCCACGGCTCATGGTCCAGTGTGTCTATTGGCGACAATGACGATGTCGACTACGCCCACGATGATGGCTACCTCGACACTCGGGACGGAAGTGTGATCGAGCGGTCTTGGTTCCTGGGGCATGGCAACATGGACAATGACCATCCATCAGTCGTCTATGCGGCCAGCTGCAACAATTTCTCCACCGGAACCGGCGCCTACTCCAAAGGCGACCACGCACTTCAACGAGCCAAGTGGGGCAGTCTGGCCCAGGCCCTGTTGTACGACGGCGGGGCTGTCGCGGTGATCGGGGCGACCAACACCACGGCAAGTGAAGTTGCCTGTCCCGCCTATCCCGTCACCGGCCAGTCTGCTTGGTACCAACGCGAGTTCTTCGTCAGTCTCGCGGAGGGCATGAGTTTTGGGGAAGCATTCCTCGCAAGCAAGGTCGCGGCACAGGAGTACTACGACGGCGATACCGAACACAAGACCAAACTGAGGGATTGGTTGCGGATCAACCTCCTGGCCGACCCCGCTCAAACGCTTTTCTCCGAGATACCGGACGATGCCTACGAGACTGCTGCGAACGGTGAGAACGACGACAAGGAGACGGCCACGGCGCTTTTTAGCGGCGTGTCGTCCGGTGCGTACGCCAAATATGGGTACGCTATGATTCGCCGAGACGATCTCGTTTGCCTTGATGATGACTGGTACGTGCTGAGCGACTTAGGGACGGGACGCAAGGCTTTGGTCATTTCTGTAGAACGTGATCTCGACCGCTGGGATGACGTGCAACTCGCTGCCTATCCAGCGGCGTACGGCGTCTTGACCGGAGCGGAGACCAGCACTGACAACGCCAGGAGCCTCACCATTGCCGAGACGGCGGAGACGGACATATACATCCGCGTCGGCGAACGGGACTACGCCACCGACTACAACCTTGTTATTGAGATCGAGAACCTGGACTCGGGGTTCCGTCGAGGCGACTGAAGGCTATCAGCCGGAGGGCCACTCCGGATCACCGGGACCTTTGGCTGTTCCCAGCGGTCGTCTGCCGAGGAGGCCGGATATCGTGACAGCTCGTCGAGGGCCATCAGACAATTCACCTCCCTGGGTATGCACTTGTCTCCACTGACCCCTAGATATAGTGTATGCCTCCATGGAGGACAATCCGCGAGATCTCATGGATTTCGAGACACGCTTTGCTAGCGAAGACGCCTGCCGCGCCTACTTGGCGCAGTTGCGGCGGCCTGACGGCTTCCTGTGCCCCGGCTGCGCCAGCGCGTCCGCCTGGAAGACCGGCCGAGATCTGTGGTTGTGTCAAAGGTGCGGTCTGCAGACCTCGCTGCTGGCGGGCACGATATTCCAGGACACGAAAAAGCCGCTGCAAATGTGGATCCGCGCCATGTGGCACATCACCAGCCAGAAGCATGGGGGCAACGCTCTCGGACTGCAACGAACTCCTGGATTGGGGAGCTACGAACGGGGTGGTCCTGGCTGCACAAGCTCAGGCGAACCAAGGTTCGGCCTGGCAGAGATCGCCTTTTCGGCGTTGTGCAGACCGACGAGGCATACGTGGGTGGGATGAAATCGGGACCACGCGGTAGGGGCGCCGAGGGCAAGTCCCTCGTGCTCATCATGGTCCAGGACAAAGAGGGAAAAGTCGGCCGCATTCGCTTGGCTCGAGTGGCCGACGCGAGCAGCGCGAGCCTTGTACCAGCCGTCTCCGCCGCAGTTGCACCCGGAAGCACGATTGCCACAGACGGTTGGGCTGGTTACGAGGGTCTCTCCAAAGCCGGCTGCACGCGCGTGATCGCCTGATCCGAAAGCGTCGTGGGTGATGACTTGCTTCCTCTTCCACATCTCGTTGCTTCACCCCTCAAACGTTGGATACTCGGAACCTGCCAGGGCTCCGTAAGCCCCGAGCACTTGGCCTACTACCTCGACGAGTTCACCTTCCGCTTCAACCGGCGGACATCGGCGTCACGTGGCAAGCTCTTCTACAGCCTGGTCCAGCAGGCAGCTCAGGTTGATCCGGTCCCGGTCCATCAGATCATCGGGGGGCGCGACACCCCCGCATGTAGTGGCTAATGGAGACAAGTGCATACCCAGGTTCACCTATTCTCTGGATCGGGGATTCCAGTGTATCTTCTCCGTCTGCCTGACGACATGTCTGCATCTGCCCGCTCCTGTCTCGATATTGGTTGTGTTCGAGTACCTTAGGCCAACAAGGACAGTAAGGCGGTATTGCTCTTCAGCAGGTCCGGCCGGTCCGTGATCACGCCATCCACGCCCAGGGCCATGTAGTGATGCATGCGGTGCGCGATGTTGAGGCACGTTCGTCCCCCAGCAGCGGACAGCATCAGGGCCAGGAGGGTGAGGGTCAGAGAGGGCATACCTATTCGGGCCTCCATGGAGTGGGCGGGGGTTGGGGCGCAACGATACTCCTTGGCCACGTCTCCTGCCATCTGTCGTTCTGGGGACCGACGCGATGAGGTGCTGGGCACGAGTGGGGTTACATTGGGTTCGGAGTTCAGAGTTCAGAGTTCGGAGTTCGGAGTTCGGAGTTCGGAGTTCGGAGTTCAGAGTCTTGCTGATGAGGTGAGCATGGTCCCTTGGGAACTGCTGGAGAGCGCGCCTGTACCGGGCGACAGCGCGATGGCCGAGTTGTGGCGGCGCGGCGACGAGTTTTCTATCCGGTTTGACCGCGAAGAAGCCATGAACAGCCGGCTGCACGGATCAGAGGACGCCCTCTCCGAGATCGGCTGCGGGCGTATCGCGGACCGCAAGCATCCGCACGTGCTCATCGGAGGCCTCGGGCTGGGATTCTCGTTGGCCGCTGCACTGAGTGTTTTGGGGAAGGGAGCGAAGGTGGTTGTCGGCGAGTTGGTGCCGGCCATCGTCGGTTGGAACCGCAGCATCCTCGCCGATGTTGCCGGTCGGCCGTTGGAGGACCCTCGTGTCAGTGTGCGTGAAGGCGACGTCGGCGCGATCATCCGCAAGAGCGTGGACGCATTCGATGCCATTCTGCTCGACGTCGACAACGGCCCGGACAGTTTCCTCTGTCGGACCAACCACGGGCTTTACAGTGAGCGTGGGCTTGCCGCGACGTACCGCGCTTTGCGCCCGAAAGGCGTTTTTGGTGTTTGGTCGGTGGGCCCTTGCCGTCCCTTCACGCAACGCCTGCGACGAATGGGGTTCCAGGTGGAGGAGGTCCGCGTCCCCATTCGCAAGGGGCGTGGTGGCCGCAAGCACCTGCTCTGGATCGCGACCCGTCGGGACTGACCCTCCAACTAGCTGTCTGAGGACGTTCTGCGTCTGCGAATTCCTAGGCCGCAGGTGCCGAAGCTCGCGGCGGAAGGCTTGCGGCGCGTGGCGAAGAAGGGGGTGAAGATCCGCAGGCCCGGATGTCGTGCGATCTCGAAGTCGGCGCCTCGGTCGACCACGATGTTGAGGGAGTACTTGCGGATCGGGAGGAGCCCCTTGAGTTCCGTGCGGTAGTTGTCGGGACTCACCTGCAGTGCCTGTAACGGCAGCGACCAGACCACCTCGAGCAGCTCACCACGCAGCGCGGACGCAGGTCTGTTCAGAGCCAGATACACGCCGGTTGGCTGCGTCGAACCGGTGAGGACTTGGTCGAAGTCGATCGGCTCCCCTTCGAGAGTGACGGATTCGGCCGTGGCCCCGGCGTACGGCAGATCGAGGCGGAGGACGTGCGGGTTGGCTTCACAGTCCGAGAGCACGATTCGCGAGTGCGCCAAGACGGTGTCGGACTCGGTGATATGCCACTCGTCGGCTTGGTCACCCGTGTAGGCGTGGCGCGGGCGGACGACTCTGGGGCTGATCGAGTAGACCCCGGCGAGGGTCAGGACCACCAGCCCGAATGTGCATGTCGACTTCAGGGCCTGCAGCGAGATGCTGTCCAGCATACGGTCAGATAGACGGGGCATCGTTCCTGCTCCTTTCGTCTTCGCCCGAGGTCGAGGCCTGGGCTTTCGCCTCCAGAACGTCCAGTTGCAGTTCTTTGACGGCGGCGAGCGTTCGGGCGGTGATGGTCGAGCTGGCTTGGAGTTGGCTGCGTTTCCAGCCGCACTCGGAGCTTGCCAAGTGGTTTGAACACCGCTTCGGACACGGCGGCAGACGCATGCGCCGCATCGGGATCGTGGCCTTGGCCAGGAAGCTCCTGGTGGCACTGTGGAAGTACGTGGAGAAGGACGAACTGCCCGCCGGGCAGATCATCAGGACAGTTGGCTGAGCTTGCATCGGCTATACGAAGCAGCAGGAGAGTGAACTGACCATGCCGGCAAGATTTTCGGGTGTTCAGGGGACCGTGCAATTTCCGGGTCGGTCGATGACCGCACCGTTTGATAGATGGGTTCCCCTGTTCATCCGGTTTCCCTGGGCTTGTAAGAGCGCATGCAGCATTAGGTGGTTCGAGCGTGACTCGACACGGATAGGAGGTGGTTCAGACAACATCGTCTGACGCTCCCATGAAACCGGGCACCCACAGCTCTTGCACGGCACAATAACCGAGGACGCACACATGCGGCGATTCGAACCTGGGTGACGCTGTCCCCCAGACCCCCTGGGATTTGTCGCCTTCCCACACCCCCGCAGGGGTACGAGTACTGCTTCTGCATTGACAGGGGCAGCAGAGAGAGCGGGAATCCAGGCACACGAAATGAGAATGCAGAGGGCAGTGACCCGCCCCCTGCGAGGGTGGACTGATACGGCGCTCGGGTTGCTTCCCAGCAGAGCCCTATCCTCCGATCAGTCACGCCCACGATAGGCCGTAAATCGGTCCCCGGCAAGCAGGAGCAATGGTACGTGGAGCAGGTTGATGCAGAAAAAGTCGTCCGACGGGCTTGACGGTCCACATAGGAGGAAATTGCTTTCGCTATGCGTGTCCCGACCATGGTGCTGGTCTGCGCGGCCTCATCGATCATGGGACTGCGTCGCAAAGACGCTGGGCGAGCATCCGCAGCGGTCCTTGAATGCGCGGGAAAAGTAGCTGGGATCGTGGTAGCCCACGGCGTAGGCGACTTCGGACACGTTCAACCTGCCCTCGCGCAGCAGCGCCTTCGCCTTGTCCATGCGGGTCGCGGTCAGAAAGGTATACAGGGAAAAGCTCGTCTCCCGGCTGAAGACGTGGGAGAGGTGGTACGAACTGACACCAAGGTGCGAGGCGATCTCGTCGAGCGTCACGGCGTTCGCGAGATGCTTCTGGAGGTAAGCCTTGGCGCCCGCGACCAGCGCTTGGTGCCGCCGGTCTGCCGGGGAGGCCCCATCGGCTGCGTCGTTGGTGGTTTGCGCGGCCAGTGCGTCGCGCAGAAACAGCAGGAGAACGGTCAGAACGCGGGCGCGCGCCACCAGTTCATCCACAGCCGTGGGTCCGGCGACATCGCCGCGCAACTGGTCGAAGAGCCCGGCGATCTCGACCCTGCGCTGACTCGAGATTGCCAGTGTCGCATCCGGTCGCACGTGTCGGAAGTACGCCTCTTCGCACGGCCAGGTGAACGAGATGAAGAGGATGCTGAGGTCCGTCCCCAGCTCGAACTCGTCCCGGTGCAGAGTGTTCGACGGCACCAACAGCGTATCGCCCGCCTGTGCCGGAAACCTGCCGGACGGTGTGACGAGGTCCACGGCGCCCGCAACCACGTGCAGCAACTCGCACACCGGACTCACATGCTCGCGCACCGCCCACACCGGGTCGAACTGCATCAGACCCATGGTGCGGATCTCTGGCAGCGGTCCCGAGAAGCAACCTACCAGTTCATTGTCTTGGGCTTCGGGCGACGGCATGGGGCCTATCCTCCGTTCAGATTTGGCTCAAGAACGCAATAATCTGCCTGAGAACGCAAGATTTTCCTGTTGTAGCAGGCAACTCTGACACGGTAGCTTGACAGGACGTGCATCCCTCAAACCAGCGCAACGGAAGCCATGGAAGGAGTTGATCAATGCCCTCGACCACGGAAAAGCTGGCGATCTTCGGCGGGCATCCTGCAGTTCCGCCAGGACTGATGAAGAACTGGCCGCCCATCGACACGGACGACGAGCAGATGGTCCTGAGTTCGCTGCGCGGCGGCAAACTCGCCTGCGGCCCGAACGTGAAGGCGTTCGGCGAGGAGTGGGCCGCCTGGAACGGCAACAGGCACGCCATCGTGACCAACAGCGGCACCGCGGCGCTGCACATGTGCGTGGTCGCCTGCGGTGTGGGTGCCGGGGATCACGTGCTGGTGACCGCCTACTCGTGGTCGTCGAGCGCGACGTGCATCATCCATCACAACGCGCTGCCGGTGTTCGTCGACATCGATTTCGACACGATCAACATCGACGTGGACAAGATCGAGGCCGCGATCACGCCGCGCACCAAGGCGATCGTGGTCGTGCATCTGCACGGACTTGCCGTGAACATGGACAAGGTGACGGCCATCGCGCGCAAGCACGACCTGAAGGTCATCGAGGACTGCTGTCAGGCGCATGGTGCGCGGTTCAACGGCAGGAAGGTGGGGACGCTCGGTGATTGTGCGGCGTTCAGTTTCAACCAGAACAAGTGCCTCTGCACGGGCGAAGGCGGGGCGTTCGTCACCGACGACGACGAAATGCAGGCGCGTGCGGCTCAGCTCTGGAGTTTCGGCGAGACCCGGACGCCGCACGAGGATCGCGATTACCACGCGTATGCCCTCGGCTGGATGTACCGCTGCAACGACATGACCGCGGCGCTGGGCCGCTCTCAGCTGCGGAAGTTCGATGGGTACTTCAGCATCATCCGCGAAAACGGCGCCGTGCTCAACGAGCGGCTTGCGGGCGTCCCGGGACTGATCCTGCCGACCGAACCGGACGGGCACCTCCACAATTGGTACAACTACACCAGCCGCATCGACATGGACGCCGTCGGCTGGAACGGCGACCCGGTTCGCATGCGCGACGCGGTCATGAAAGCCTTGCAGGCCGAGGGCGTGCCGGTCGGCACCTGGCAGCGCTTCATCCTGCCCGCCATGACCGTGTTTCGAGCGAAGAACGCGTACGGCGCCGGCTGCCCGTGGTCGTGCCCGAACGCCGGGCCGGGTGTCGAGTATAACCCGGCGGCGTATCCCGTGGCCCAGAAGCACAGCGACACGCACTTCGGCATGACCGTGCCGCTGCGCGCGCCGAACCGCACCGACGTGGCGGAGAAGGTCGCGGACGGGTTCCTGAAAGTCTTCGGAGCGGTCGATCAGATCGACCCGGACAAGGTTCTTGGTTGATGCGGGGCGCATGCCCCTTCCGTCTTGAAGGAGGAGCTTGACCATGTCGGACATCAACGTTGGGATTCAGTTGTACACCGTTCGCGAGCATACTGACGACGACTCGTTCCGCGCTACGCTTGCGCAGCTCGCGGAAATGGGGTTTCAGGGCGTCGAGTTCGCCTGGAAATACGGCGGCATGGAGCCGGAGGAGCTGGCCGGCTTTCTCGATGAGCTGGGACTGGCCTGCTGCGGCATGCATGTGCAGCTCGACGAACTGCTCGACCCCGGGCATCGCGTCTATGACATTGCCCTGGCCTGCGGTTCGCCCTACGTGACCACGAGCCTGGCCAACCGGGTCGACGCGTTCGAGTCGCTTGTTCCGGAATTGGAGAACGCAGGACGCATCGCGGCCGACAAGGGTTTGCGCTTCACCTACCACAATCACTACCAGGAATTCGCGGCAACCGTCGATGGGCAGACCGCGCAGGATTACCTGACCGCTCACGCCCCCGCCGAGTGGGTGGGGCTGGAAATCGACCTTGGCTGGATTCACAAAGCCGGGTTGGACGCCATGGCCTACTGGCGCCGGCATGGCGCGCGGACGCCCCAGGTTCACCTGCGCGACTACGATCGCGAACACGACCGGGTTACCGATGTCGGGGCCGGGTTTCTCGACATGCGGGCCGTCGCCGCACAAGGCGAAGAATTGGGGTTGGACTGGCTGATTTTCGAACAGGACCGTTTTCCCGTCTCGCCTTTCGCGAGTTGCCGGGTCTGTCTGGACCGAGCCCGGGAAGCCGGTATGCTCACATCCTAAACATCGATTGGGGAGTGACTATGATACGCTATGCCGTAATGACCTTCATGTATGCAGGTTGGGTAAACAGCAACGCCGGCTCGCACGAGGAGTTGATCCGAATACTGAGCGACGCCGGTGCCGATGGCATCGAGGCGTTCGCCAATCACTTCTTCGGCAGGGACGACCTGATAAAGCTCTACCGCGAGAAGATGGCGGACGCGAATCTGAGCATGCCGGTGATGGATCTCATCGCCAATCTCGCCGCACCCGACGGAAGCGCACGGGAAGAGGCGTACGAGACGATGCGCCGAGGCATTGACGTATGCGCCGCCTTCGAGTGCGAGATCGTGCATCTGGCCGGATGCAAACTGGCCGATGGGCAGGCGCCGGAGGACGGCAGGAAACGAATCGTCGAAGGAATCATGGACTTTGTCGACGACGTCGACGGACGCGGTATGGTCCTGGCATTCGAGGACTTCGTTCCCTCGCCTCGCCTGATCTGTTCCAGCGCGGACTGCCTCGAAATCCTCGATCAGACGGACGAACGCGTCAAGTTCGTCTTCGACACCGGCAATTTCGAGGCTGCCGGCGAACGCGCGGAGGATGTCCTGGACCTGCTCTACGACCGCAGCTGCCATTTCCACTTCAAGGACTTCGCCCGGACGGACACCGGCGAGGATCCATGCACATGCAGAGGCACATACTTCGGGAGGGGCCGGACGAACAACGCCGAGATCGTCCGCGCCATCAAGCAGCATGGCTACAGCGGCTGGGTGGCTCTCGAGTCGTATCCCCAGAACGGCCGGGGCCCGGAAACAGTCATCCCCGCCGAACTTGCGGCGTTGAAAAAACTGTTTGCCGACGCTCTGCCAGACAGATCAAACACGGCGGCAGACGAATCGGCGGTCCGGCCGAACTGGACCGATACCCTTATCTCCGCCCAGGGATCGACGCGCGGAAGCGCCTATATCGAGAACAACAAAATCCTGCGCGCATGCGGCAAACTGCATGTTGCGTGGCTGGATGCGGGCCGCGGCGGCCCCGAGTTTGTTCGAGTGAAAACCTTGGAAGAACGCAACGGTCAATGGTCGCCTACTTGGACGCTTGGCAAGGCTGTTGACAACCACGGCGGACCGACCCTCGTCAGAGACGGCAATGGCTATCTCCACATAGTTTTCGGTCCTCATCATGGCCCTTTCTCGTACCGCCGCTCGGTTCGGCCTGACGATGCCTCTGACTGGGGACCGGTTGAGCTGTTTGGCGAGCGTTGTACCTATCCCAACCTTGTATGCGATGCCCGCAACACGCTGCACCTGGTCTGTCGCGAGTCGGACGCGCCGGACTGGCGACTGACGTACTACCGGCGTAAGCCTGGCGAATCGTGGACGAAAGTCGGTCCCTTGGTTACATCCACGAAGAAAGATGGCTCCTATCGCTGCTACCGTGCGTCGCTGTATCTTGATGGCGCCGGAAACCTGCATCTCGGCTTCATGCTGTTTGGAGGAGAACAGTTCAAGGACGCTCGAGAAAAGGGACTGGCTGGGTACTTGCGCTCCAACGATGGCGGCAATACGTGGACACATTTTGATGGAGCCGCGGTTGAGGATCTTCCTACAGACACTGCCTTTGAGCGGATTCCCGTGACGGACAACTGTATCAGGGCGGGTAACCTCGTGGTACTCAAAGACGGTAGGCCGTGTATCACGACCGTGTCGACCGGTTTCAGGGGATATTCCGACAAATGGGGCGAAGCCGTGCTATGGCGCCGGGAAGACAACGGGTGGCAAGCCATATCCCTCAATCCGTTCATTGAGAAGGCATATCCCCATCACCGCGCATCCTGGGCGGAACCAAGCATGTCGGTCAGTGACGATGGACGCCTCTATTTGGCACTGACCGCGGTGGACGTCCATTCGGTGGATCATAAGGCGAAATTGCATTGCGGTCCTAAAGCCAAGTTCGGCAATCATTCATCCAGGTTGGTGTTGTTGATGTCTTCCGATGGAGGCGAGACCTTTGACGTGCGATGCGTCGGGCGGGACGTGGCGGATATGCCTTCCTGGCTGCCGAGTTTGGAGCGGTTTACTGGTCACAACAACATCCCCCATCCTTACTTGCTCTACACGTATGGCTCTCCCGGCCTGGCCCAAAAGATGAAAGACATCAGCTCACCCAAAGACGCGGTGACCGAAATCCGCCTCATAACGAACGAATGGAAAGGACGGGATCGATGACATGGATGACATCTTCGCGACAGGGTGCTTTGGTTTTCTGGGTCTTGGGGTGCCTCACACTCGCATTGAGGGCGCCGGGAGCCGTGCTGCATGTGACCCCGGAGGGCGATGACGCTGCGGAGGGTACGGCCGCCAAGCCATTCCGCACGGCGGTTCGAGCGCGGGACGTCTTGCGTTCGTTGTCGACGGAGCAGCGCGCCGGATCGACCGTCCTCATGCACGCGGGTGACTACGAGTTGACGGCAACCCTCGAACTGGGACCTGAGGACGGCGGCACGCCGGATCGACCGGTCCGGTACTGTGCCGAAGGGTCCGTATGCCTCATCGGTGGCGAACGACTTCGCCCCGAACACATCACTGCCGTCACGGACGAGACACTTCGGCAGCGCCTGCCGGAAACGGCACGGAGCCGTGTGCTCCAGCTTGATCTGGGTCACCTGAAGAACGCCGGGAAACTAGGCGAGCTCCCGGACCTGTGGCGCGACCCGCCGGGACTGAGCGAATTCTCCTGGAATGGGCAGATGCTGCACTACGCACGCTGGCCGAATCGCGACTGGACCACCGTGACTGAGGTGATCTCAGAAACGCCACCGGTCATTCGGTTCAGCGGAGACCGTCCGTTGCGCTGGTCGGTCACGGCCGGGGTCTGGCTGCACGGCTACTGGTTCTACGAATGGATCGATGAGACCGTGCGGGTGGTCCGCATCGATCCCGGGAGCCGACAGATCGAGCTCGCGGTCCGCCCTCCCTACCGCGGCATGGGCGCCGACAAGGGCTGCCTGCGCCGATTCCGTGCCATCAACGTGCTGGAGGAACTCGACGAGCCGGGGGAGGTATGGTTTGATCCGTCCGGCGGGCTCGCGGTGCTGTGGCCTCCGGACACTGCCGAGGATCCCCGTCTCGTGGTGTCGACACTGGTCGAGCCCATCGTGAAACTCGCTGACTGCTCGCATGTGGAATTGCGGGGCTTTGTAGTGGAGTCGGGGCGGAACGATGGAATTGTGATAGCGGGGGGAGCAAACAACAGCGTTCTCGATTGCGAGGTCCGCAACGTGGGTGGGGTGGGTATCCGCGTCACCGGAGCAAACCACACCATACGTTCCTGCCACGTGCACCACACCGGGGCGACAGGCGTGGATCTGGATGGCGGAAATCGAATCGAACTGGCCGCTTCGGGAAATGTGGTCGAGAATTGTGACATCCATCACCCCGGGCGCATCAAACAGACGTACTCGCCCTGCATTCAGCTATCAGGTTGCGGACAGACGGCCCGGCACAACCGCGTCCACGACGGACCCCACATCGGGATTGCCTTCAAGGGCAACAACCACCTGATCGAGCTGAACGAAGTGGACCACGTGTGTACGGACTCCGGCGACGTCGCGGCCATCTACTCCGCCAACAGCCCCGGCTATCGGGGAACGGTGATCCGCCACAACTTCATTCACCACATTCCGCTGAAGGTCAGATACGGCGCCACCGGCGTGTACCTGGACAACGCACTCTGCGGTAACGTGGTGTCCGGCAATGTGTTCTTCCGAGCCTGCGACGGCAGCGGCAAGGCGTCCACCTTTGCCGCGGTCTACATTCACCATGGCTACCAGAACTTGGTGGAGAACAACATCTTCGTGGACTGCGGCCGGGCCGTGGGGGCGAGCCTTTTCCACGATGCCAAGTGGGATTCCTACAAGGCCGGCGTGCTCAAGAGGCTGGATCCGGAGGGGCGGAGAGGGCTGGCCACCGAGAAATGGCTGGAGACCTACCGGGAGCAGCCCAAGCCCGGCTACGGCATGGCCGAGTTCCGTGCCTGGCGCTGCCCGGACAATTGCCTCGATCGCCTCAATCCGACGGAACGCAACCTGGTCGTTGCCTGCGGCACCGCCTTCGGCCGCTACCTGGCCGAAGCCGACAACGTGGTCACGGACGACCTCGGGGTGTTCTTGGACGCGCGTTCGGGCGACTTGCGGCTGCGGCCGGACGCCCCACGTCCGGCAGGCTTCGAGACGATTCCGTTCACGGACATCGGATTGCGTCGGGACGAGACCCGCAAACACGTTCCGGCTCGGCGTTGGCAGACCACCCCGCCCGTGGCCTCGGCAGGTAGGAATCGTGTGCATTTCGACCGCGACAGCGACGGCAAGGAAATCGTGCCCTTGGATGCGTCCGATAGTCTGGATTCGGACGGTCGCGAACTGCACTCCTTCCTCTGGTTGCGCAACGGAGACGAGATTGCCCGGGGTCGGCAAACCGTGGCGGAGCTTCCCCTGGGCCAGCACCGAATCACGTGCCGGGTCATGGACTACGACGGCTACTGGAGCGAGGCGGACGTGCGCGTGAGTGTTCTGAAGGGAGAACGTGAACCTGAACTCAGGGCGGGGGCCTCGGCAGGATGTCCTTCCGACCTGATCGCCCTTCCGAACACCTACATGACCCCCATCGGCACCGCCCTGAACGTGCAGACCACCGATGGGCTTCTCGCCAACGACGGAGATGCCGGCACGCCACGCGATATTGAGATCCTGAAGTCACCGACCCGGGGGCAACTGGACTGTTCACAGGACGGATCGTTTCGCTATGCACCTCCCCCGGACTGGGAAGGAGTGGCCGGGTTTGCCTACCGCATCAGGACTGCGAACGAGTTCTCCAATGCGGCGACGGTCGAGATCTCCGTAGGCACCACCCGCGGCTTTATCTGGGACCGGTCGGCCGAATGGACGCCGGGTACGGTGGTGGGCAAGTCCGACGGTAACCCCGACGATGACATCCTCGGCCGCCCGGTCTGGCTCTATGGCTCCACGACCAACCGTGGCGACCGCTGGTTCGCCGCCCAGCCAGCGCGGCACGTATGGGACCGGGAATGGTGCGCCCAGAGTGGCAACAGTTGCTGGGTTCGGGCCGATGACAAGGGCCCGTTCTTCCGTCCACAGGTTGTCTTCCAAACCGACAGTGAGGATTTTCCGCTCATCCGCTGGCGCAATCCGACGAACAAGCGCCTCCGCCTCCGCGTCGCCGGCGAAATCGCCGTCGCCTGGTTTCTTACCCCAGAGAAGGGGACGAGCACGACCCTGGTCTTGGCGGCGGATTCGGGCGACGGAAGTCCGCGCGCTGTCCTCCAGAAACGCTGGGAGGGGAAGCCGAAGGAGCGCGTCGTGCATCAAGTTGACGTGGTTCTGGAGGTCGCCCCGCACGCTGTCGTTGTGCTCGCCAGCCGCACCGAGGACACCGGCACCGGCTGGGTGACGACCACCGACGATCTGACCTACATGATCGAGGGGATGTTTGAATGAGTTGGGACACATTCAAATCTGTGGGCGCACGCGTTGCCCCCGTGTGCTTTGGGGTTCTTCTGGCAAACGCCGTTGCCGGTCAGGACGCTAAGCCAACCGCCGCACCGACAACCGATGGGAGTGTTCAACCAATGCCCAATATCTCAGCGTATGGTGCCCACAGAACGGTCGTCACTGCCCGCGGAGAACTCGTCGGCTCACTCGCGCGGTTGCCCGGAAAACTCCCTGAAAACACGCGCGTCCATCTCGGCCTGTTTGCCGAACTGCCGGATCGGGTCGATCTGATCCGGCACGGCCTGGTCAACCTGCACAACGTCCCGCCAGGTCGGGACGCGTTCGAGTGTCTCCGTCGTGGTGACGACCTCTACCTGCTCGGAAGCACGCCGCGCGGGGTGCTGCATGCCGTTTACGCGCTGGATGACCGGCTGGCCTTTGGGCCGGACACGCCGCCGGACTGGCACGCGCACGGGGTTTTCCGAATCGCTCAACGGCACTTCCATCCGCGTTTCAGCGGTTGGCCGGGCGAGCGTGCCGACATCCGCTTCCTCAGCAGGCTTGGCGCTTCGCACTGCCTGATCAGTCACGACTGGCAGGGGAGCCGGCGAAGCTTACAGGGGTATGTGACCAGTCCGATCTTCCCGGAGGCCGTACCGGCCGCTGAAGTCGCCAGAAACAACGCCGGTCTGCACCGACTTATCACGGATTGCCAGGACTACGGTCTGGAGCTGGCGCTGTGGATCACCGAACTGCCCTGCCAGGGCGGTCCGTGGGTGCCGGCAGAGCAGCGGCAGGCGTGGCTGGAGCACTTTCCCGCCGAAGTGCTGAGCGATTCCGGCACGTACCAGGGCAAGGTGCTGTGCTTCGCGCATGCGCAGGTACAAGCCTTCTATCGCGACCTCCTGCAGCGCTTCTTCACCGAGTTTCCGGAGATCGAGACGCTCTATCTCTTCGGCATGGATTCCGGCGGCGAAGGCTGCGATCCCAAGACCTGCCCACGCTGCGGGGGTATGAGCAAGTTCGAGCAGCGAGACCGGCTTATCCGATTCCTCTGCGAAGAGGGGACCAAGGTGCGGCCGGGCTTACGGGTGCTGACCACCGGCTGGCACTGGGAATCGCATCCGGGCGAGTTCCTGAAACGTCAGGCGCGTTTGCCCGCAGCAAGCGGCGTCTACCTGGCTGCCGAAAGCGACGGTTGGCAGGCTGAACGGCAAAATCATGACTTCCTGCGCCAGGTGCGGCGCGTCTGCCGAGAGCAGGGCCAGCTCTTCATCGGCTACGACGACTTGCATCTCGGGGATGATGCCACGCACCTATGGGGGCTGGATCTTCAGGACTTCCCCCTCGGCATCGGGGCCAAGATATCTCGCTGGCACGACTTGGAGGTCGACGGTGTCTTCGATCACTGGGGCACCTACAGCGAGATGCTCCCCAGCAACTCAGTTGCCTGCCGCGAGTTCTTCCTCAATCCGTTGGCCGATCCCGAGGCCGTCTGTCGTCGCATTGCTCTCAATCAGTACGGGCCGACAACAGGCGATGTCGCCTTCCGCGCGTGGCAGGCTCTCGAACGGGCACACCGGATTCTTTCGAACTGCGCCACCTGGGCGCCGGCGCAGTGGCCGGGGTGGTACGCGGGACGGGGAAAGGCGGTTCTTCCCGATACACTGCCAAGCAACACCGGACGCGACAGCGGAGCGTTGGTCGCCAAGGGTGCCCTCGGCTTTGCCTACAACGGCGGCGACCTTGCCGACTGCCTCGAGGGGGTAGCCCAAGGCTGGCGGCTGGCCGCGCCGCATTATGCCGAGGCCGCGCGACTCTTGGGGGAGGCCATTGCGGCCGCGGATGATACACCCGCCGGCTACGCCCACTGGTGGAACGGGGCAACCAAGCCGTTGAGCAAGCGCGAGCATCTCAGGCGGCATCGTATCTATGCCGAATTCCTCGGCCTGGTTGGTCGCGAGATCGGCCTGCATTTCGAGCTGCATGCCCTGCTCGAACGGTGCAACCACGACGTCAATGCATACGTCGCTGCCGCCACGCCATTGCTGGAGGAAGACCTGGCGGCCTGCCGCGACATCGTCGCCTTCGTCGACCGGCTCGTCGATGCCTATCCGCAGGCCGCCAGCATGTCCGCCGGGCGCTGGCGTGCCGACTATGCCCGCAAGATCGACCAACTGGAAGGAGAATGGAAACCCTCGGTAACGGGCGCTGGGAACCGCCTCAGCAATCCCAGCTTTGAGGACGGCAACGGGGCGGCCGCACGCTCATGGTCCGGCACGCAGAATGCCGGCGCCGCACGGTTTGAACGCAGCGATGAACAAGCGTGCTCCGGCAGGTGGTCGGCTCGCATGGTCTGCCAGGAAGGGGACGTCTACGCCCGCTGGGTGCAGCGCCGCGGGGCTATCTTCTCTGGCGTGAAACAGGGGGACCGCATGAGGCTGACGTTCCGTTACCGGGCCACAGCCGACCTTGGAGACGCCCTCGTACAGGTAAACATGACCGAAGCGCCCGGCTGGCGACAGTATACGCTCGATCCGCTGAAGGCCACAGACGGCCAATGGATCGAGTACCAAGCGGACTTCACCGTCGATGTCGTCCCCAACGGCAGCGGCGAAGTCCAACTCCGCGGCACTACCGACCGGACTGGGGACCAGATTGTCGTCTTTGACGACGTGTCGCTTGAACGGTTTGATCCGGAACCGTCACAAGACCGCGGCGCAGCCACGGAGAACCTCGAATGAATTGGCGTACGATCAGAGTTGTTGTCTTCCATGTTGTCTTGCTGTTCGGTTCGTTTTGCTTTGCCGACGCGCCTCCCTATTCCCCGGCCCCAGGACATGAAAAGCTCCCGGCTATATTCTGGGCTTCACAGCCATCAACATCGCCAGGGAAAAAATGGCTGATGCGTTCCTGAAGATTCTCGGAAGCAATTTCTGACCGGAAGTGAGCATGAACCGTCGCCGTGGAACCGGCCGTCCTTAAAGAGATGTTCAACCGCGAACTGGAGGAAACGTCACAATGAACCGGAACGTACTGAAAATCGGCTGGGCCCAGGCGAGCATCACTCCGGAGCAGCCGGTCAACCTGTTCGGCATGTTCAACGAACGCATCAGTACGCACGTCGAGGAACCGTGCCTGGCCACGGCGCTGGCGCTCGAAGGCGCGGACGGCGAGCATGCGCTCTGGATCTCGTGTGACCTGGTCAATTGCGCGCTCGACGTGGTCCAGGACATCCGCCGGGCCGTGGCCGCACGCATTCCCGGCTTCGACGCGGACAAGCTGCTGATCAGTTGCACGCACACGCACAACGCGCCGAATTTCAGGGATGACCTGTTCCCCGAACCGCCGACCGGCACCATGAAGCCGTCGGAGTACCGCGCGTTCTTTGTCGAACGGGTGACGGACGTCGCGGTCGCTGCCTGGGAAGCGCGGACGCCGGGGCAGACATCGGCCGGCCTCGGCCATGCCGTGCTCGGCTGGTGCCGACGCGTCGTTTTCGCCGATGGGACCGGCCAGATGTACGGGGATGCGAAGCGCGACGATTTCGTCAAGGTCGAAGGTCCGATGGATCCGGGCGTCGAGCTCTTGTTCACGCACGACATGGACGGTGTGCCCACCGGCGCCGTCGTCAGCATCGCCTGCACGGCCCAGACCTGCATGGGCGAGAATTTCCTGACCGCCGACATCTGGGGGCCGACGCGGCGCGCCCTGCGCGAGCATTTCGGCAACGGATTCACGGTTCTGGCCGTGACCGGCGCGGCCGGAGATCAGTGTCCGGACGACCTCATCCGCTGGCGGCGCAGCGAGCCGGCGCGGCGCGGCGTCGAGGGCTGCGCCGTCCTGGCGCGACGCCTGGTCAACGGCGTGATCGAGGGCTTCGAACACGGACGGCGCGAGATGACGGACGCCCCGGCCTTCCGCCACCGGCACGACCTGATCGAGCTGCCTGCGTACGTCATGTCCGACGAGCAGGTCGCCTACTACGAAGAGCAGATCCGCGAGCTTACCGCGGATGGCGATCCGGACCCGAAATCCTGGGGCGGCGGCACACTGCTGCGATATCGCAAGCTCCTCGAACGAGACGCCGCCGCCAGGGCGAACCCGATCCTGGTCGCGGACTGCAACTTCCTGCGCATCGGCGACCTGGCCGTCGCCAGCAACCCGTTCGAGCTGTATCTCGAGTACGGCCAGCGCATCAAAGGCCGGTGCCCGGCGACGCAGACCATCGCCGCGGAACTGACCAACGATTGTTTGAGCTACCTGCCGACCCGCGAAGCGCTTGCCCACGGCCACTACAGCGCCATGCCCGCCAGCCTCCGCGTCCCGCCCGAGGGCGGCGACAAGCTCGTCGAGCGCTCGGTCGCGATACTCAACGAGATCTTCGCGCAGGAGCCGTGAACCCCGATGCCGCGCGGAACGAGCATCACAGAGAGAGAGAATCGCCGTGACCTGCGACAAAGGAAATGATTGATGTACGTCATGGCAATCTGGAAGCAGTCCAGAAGGGGCGCCGCTGGCCAAAGGAGCCCAAAGGAATGAGGTGGCAGATGCAGCGATCGATCTTGGCTTCGGCGGTTGTCCTGGGCGCTGCCGCGGCTTCGGCAGGCGAGTCTCCCCTGGACATGCGGGACGCGTGGCGGTTTGACGGGGGTGACTGGCAGTTCGTCGAGAAGAGGCTGACGCAACGCGATCCCGAGCCCATCGTCCACGCGCATTTTCCGGCTCAGGCCTACGGGGATTGCACGGTCGGCGTTCGTTTCCGGGCACATGATGACGGGAAGGGCGTCAAGGCGGCGGGGCTGATCCTGCGCAGCCAGGACTCGCTCAGCGGGTACACCATCCACTACGACACGAAAAACAACCAGGTGATTCTCTCGCGCCTCCAATTCGGCGTCGGTCGCATCGAGCTGGGTCGGCGACGCCATGTCGAGATGGACACGGGGACGTGGTATACCGCGGAGGCGGAAGTCACTGCTGGCACGGTATCGGCCCGGCTGGACGGCAAGACCCTCCTGACAGCTGAGGACCCCACTCCGTTGCCCCCCGGCATCCCCGGGCTGTACACCAGCCAGGGGAAGATCGATTTCGCGGAGTTCCGAGTTGACGGCACCCGCTCCGAGCTCAGTAGCCCATGGAGGAGAAGAATGAGTTACGAAGCCCCCACGGACCAGACCATCGCGACCATCGACTGGATCAAGCCCGTCTGCAAGGAGCCCGGTCGTTACATCGGCTGGCCCACCATCTGCCGTCGTGCCGACGGCGAGCTGCTCGCCGTGTTCAGCGGCGACCGTGACGCCCACGTCTGCCCGTGGGGGAAGGTCCAACTCGTCCGCAGCGCCGATGACGGCGAATCCTGGTCGGAGCCAGTGAGCATCTGTTGCACGCCGCTGGACGACCGCGATGCCGGCATCATCGAGACCGTCGAAGGCGACCTGGTGGTGAACTGGTTCACGTCGCTGGCCTTCGACCGGCCGAACGCGCCGGAACTCTGGCAACGCCACGCGGGAAAGCTCACGCCCGAAATCCGGCAACAGTGGCTCGGGTACTGGACCCGCCGGAGCACGGACGGCGGGAAGACCTGGGACGAGCCGGTCAAGCACGAGGGCAATGCGCCGCATGGCGGGATCAGGCTTCGAGACGGACGACTCCTGTTCGTGGGAAAATCTCCCATGGACGGGCGCACGACCCTTGTCGCCGAAGAGTCCCGCGACGGTGGCCGCTCGTGGCAGAAAATCGGGACCATTGCCCAAGACCCCGAGGATGACGCCAACCAGTATTTCGAACCTCACGTGGTGGAGACCGCGGACGGGCGACTGGTGGCCATGTTCCGCTATCACTACCGGGATCCGGGAACCGGTCAACGCAACCTGGAGAAGTGCTTCCTGCGCCAGTCGGAAAGCAGTGACGGGGGACATACCTGGACCACCTGTCACACCACGCCCCTGCAGGGCTTCCCCCCACACTTGCTGTGCCTTGCGGACGGAACGCTGCTGTGCGTCTACGGCCGCCGGTGTGCCCCCTACGGCGAGGTCGCCTGCATCAGTCGCGACGGCGGCCGCACCTGGCTCGTCGAGGACGAAGTGTACCTCGCCAGGGCCGCCAACGGCGATCTCGGCTATCCGGCTTCGACGCAACTGGCCGACGGATCGATCATCACGGTCTACTACCAGGTTGCCGCGGCGGGCGAGAAGACCTGCCTCATGGCCACGCGCTGGCGTCTGAAATAGACTGGACACGAAGCACAGTTGCCGTGCCGGAGGCAAGAAACTGGTGGATGAGACGGTGGGGATTCCCGACAAGTTGTTTCCCCGTAGCGTTTGGCCCGTGGCGATGACGACATTCGTCAAGCGCCGGGGTGCGGCACGGGGCGACGCCATGTCGTCTTACGGTCCTGAGAGATTTGGAGCACGCATATCATGATACTGGTGTCGCAGGCGTTCGTGACGGTCACGCCGGAGGTCGGAGCGGTGACGTCCAGCCGCACGGGAGCAGTTGTCGAGGAGGTACTCACGCCGCTGCAGACACTCGTCACGGTGCTGACCGGGGATGGCCCGGACGTCTGCCTGATCACATCCGCGATGGGCGTCCAGGCGAGCGATGTGTCGTACACCATTCGCCATAGCGCGGCTGCGGTGCTCGGCATCCCGATGGAGCACGTGCTGCTTTTCTCCACGCACAACCACTGCACGCCCTCGTTGCAGCACGAGCCGAGCGCCGCCTACTGTGCGGCCGCTCGGGCGCCTTCTGCCGACAATGTGACGGCCCTTGGGCAGGAGCTTGTCCGGGGAATCGCTCAGGTCTGCGAGAAGCTCCGCGCCCGGCTGCAACCTGTCACGGTCCACTGGGCTGTGGGACACGAACGGCGCCTCACCTACAACCGCAAGGGACACCGCGCGGACGGATCGACGTTCTTCATGCGCGAGGAAGACCGGGTCCGGTATGGCCGCGACTACACCGGCGACATCGACGACGATGTGGCGGTTGTCGCCTTCCTCGATCGGTATGACGAACCGGCGGGGTTCCTCACCAGCTTCACCGGGCATCCCGTTACCGCCTACCATCCCGAGCGCATGGTGGCCTTCGGCGAGTGGCCGCAGCTGGCCACAGACCGTCTGGGGGAGTATTGCGGTGGCGTACCCGTCGCCTTCCTGCAGGGGTGTTGCGGCGATGTGAACTCGAAGCGAATGCTCTGTGGCGACACGGCCCTGTCTTTCCGTTTCGGACGCTATCTCGGGGACACCATGGTCAAGGCCGCACGGCGGTTGACGGCTTCGGTGCGAAATGACCTCGATTTCCGCGCTGCTGGTGCCAAGCTGCCCCTCGCCGCATTGCCGACGGGGCGTGTGCTCGAAGCTGAACTGGCTGAGATCGACGATTTCATCGCCAGGGCGAAGACAGGAGACGAGAACACCCGGTCCTGTGTCGGACTCAATTTCCCCCGATGCCTGTCGCCCGCGTATCGTGGCCAACTCGTCGCGGCGATTCGACCGTGGACGGAGTGGGCGTTGCGCATCCGCCGCGAAGGGGCGGCAGCCGATCTCCCCCGGGCGTTGGAGGTCCCGATGGCCGCGTTGCGGATCGGAGACGTGGGCATCGTCGGCATGCCCTGCGAGCCGTTCCTCGGAATAGGCCGCCAGATCAAGGCCGGCTCGCCTTTGCCTCTCGCGATCCCCTGCGGGTACATGAATGACAGCTTTGGCTACATCCCGGACGGCCCGAACTGCGGAGACCGCGAGTACATGAGCGCCTTCTACCGTTACACCCGCTTCCAGGCCCCGTACCGTCGCCCCGCCGGCGATGCTCTGGCGCGTTGCGGGGTTCGCATGCTCAGCCAGTTGACGAGAGGAAGATGATGGCCATGGATGCACAGCGTGTTCTGGAATGCGACACGGAGTTCGACAATGCCATAGTCGGGCAGGACACCATTCTCGAACCCAATGTGACGCTGGGGTTCCGCTATCACCCCAACTGCGGCAGGACACGGATCGGGCGCCACGGCATCCTCCGGATGGGCACCATCATCTATGGGGACGTCGAGGCTGGCGACTACCTCCAGACGGGTCACTACACAATCATCCGTGCCGAGGTCATCATGGGGGATTACTGCACGCTCTGCCATCACTCTGTCCTGGAGGGGATCACCCGGCTTGGCGAGGGCGTCCGGATCATGTCGCACACCTATATCCCCACGCGGACGTGGATTGGCGATCACGTGTTCGTTGGCCCCGGCGTGACCTTTCTGAACGACAAATACCCCGGTCGCTGTGACCCAATGCCTACCCCGCGTGGGGCGACTATCGAGGACGATGTCGTCATCGGCGGCGGGGTCACGATTCTGCCGGAGGCGAGGATTGGCGCCGGCAGCTTCATTGCCGCAAGGGCACTGGTCGCGGGGGATGTCCCGCCGCACAGCTTGGTGGTGGGTGTCCCCGGTCGGGTGCGGCCGCTCCCGGAGCGGCTCGACCATCCGAACAATCGGGACCTGACGCGTCAGCCCGTCGATCTCTGGCATCCGCGCATGCCCGATCTCGATGCCGCGACCTGGCCGCCCGACTGGCCGTCTCCACTGGTGGAGCGGGTTGAGACTTAGGAGAGAGAGATGCTGCATGTCGGATGTGCCCAGCTGGATATCAAGCAGCGCTTTCCGCATCGGGACGTGATCGTCGCCGAACTCACGAACGGCCGTATCGCCTATGTCCCCACCCGGCTGGCCCACGCATTGGGCGGGTACGAAACCATGATCGCGCGGTTCGGGCCCGGCGCCGACGAAACGATCCGAGACACGAGCTGCGAACTGCTCGAAGAACTGATGGAAGGAGCGGAGGGACTTTCATGAGAATCTCAGACAACTCAAGAATCACTGTCGATTCCGTGGAATCGGTCGGCCCGGTCCGGGCCATCCACGGGGTCAACCTGGGGCCGTTGGTCGACAACGGCGTCAATACCAACGACCACTCCAAGTACTTCTCCGAGATCGCGTTCCCAACCGTTCGCCTGCACGACGTCCCGTTCAGTTTTCGCCAGTCGGTGGACGTGCCCTGCATCTTCCCGCTTTTCCACCTCGACCCCCACGACCCGCGCAACTACGACTTCCGCCGGACGGACGTTTACATCCGGTCCATCGTCGAGTGCGGTTGCGGGATCGTCTACCGCCTGGGGGTGCAGATCGAGCGGGCGGAATTGAACTTCGACACCGATCCGCCCGCGGATGTCGACAAGTGGATCGAGGTCTGCGCCAACATCATCCGCCACTACAACTACGGCTGGGCCAATGGCTTCGAGTACGGGATCAAGTACTGGGAGATCTGGAACGAACCGGACAACGGACCGGGGCAGTGGAACGGCACCTTCGAGGAGTTCACCGCGTTCTACATCAAGGTAACCAGCCAGCTGAAGGCGCTGTTCCCCGAGTTGATGATCGGCGGTCCGGCACTCAACGGGGGCATGCTTCACAGCGCGCGCCAGAAACTGGATGAGTTCCTGCCCCATGTCCGGAAGGCGGGCGCCCCGCTGGACTTCCTCTCCTGGCACGCCTATCCGGCAGACGGCGACGGGAACGCGGGCGACCAGGTGAGGGCAGTCGCCGGAGACGGGGGAGATGCCAGCGCGCCAAGGGAACCCGACCGGGGTCTGGCGGCCTTCATGGCGGCGGCGCGGGACGTGCGAAAGGCCTTGGACGACTACGGCTTCACCGCCACCGAGAGCCACCTGAACGAATGGAACCTCGCCCCGCTGAAGTGGGGCTTTCAGAGTCCGGAGGCGGCGGCGGCGTACGTGGCGGAGAAGCGGGGCCCCATCAACAGTTCTCTGATTACCGCCTGCCTGACCGCCCTTCAGGACATGCCCGTGGACATGAGCAATTTCTACACCGCCGCCCGGCGCAGCTATGGCATTTTCGACGACTGGGGCAGGCCGTTCAAGCCGTTCTACGCGTTTCGCGCCTTCAAGAAGGTCTTGGACGACACGCCGATTCGCTGTTCGGTATCGGGCGCCGCCGCGGAAACCGGAGGGACCGTGCTGGCCGCCAAATCCGCGGCGGGCGACGTGATCCAGTTGTTGCTGGCGAATGCCCCCGGCAGGCATCCCGGGCAGCCGTGGCAGCCACGGATTTGCCTGCGGGAGCTGCCTGCCGTGCCGGTAGCCGTACAGAGCCTTGTCCTGGATGCCGAACACGATCTGGCAGAGGAAGCGGCGCCGGCAATGTCGGCGGACGGCGAAGTCGTCCTGCCCATGGGCCCCCATACCGTGCGGCTGCTGCGGATCGACTTTGGAGAGAGAGAATCGCCATGACCTGCAACAAAGGGGATGATTGCAGATGATAGCGCATCTCGACGCAATCAGCCTTGCCACCGGCGAAATGTTGACGGTCAAGCTGCTGACGTGTCCGGAACCCGGCTATGCGGACGACGTCGGTGCGGTCACTGACGGGGATTTCGCCAGCGAGCGGGACGCTATCGTGTGGCTCTGGGAGATGCTGGGGATGTAACGCAATTTTGATTGCATCCGTAGCCGAGACAGATGAACTGCTGGACAACGTCGAAAAATGGAGCGGCAGCGCTATCCGTCAGTGCCAGTGTCCTGGTGCTGGAATCTTGGGAAAATTCTCGAAGGTGACCCACATGTGGAATAGTTCATCGGAACTCATGGCCAAGAGCCCATATGATGTAGTGATTGTTGGCGGCGGGACAGCCGGGATTGCGACCGCAATCAGTGCAGCCAGGCGAGACATGAGCGTGTGCCTTGTCGAGCAGACGTCCATGCTGGGAGGTATGGGAACCAGCGGGATGATGACGGCTATCATCGCGCCCAAGAAGCATTTTGGCGGCGTAGGCGTTGAAATCGTCGATCGACTCAGGCAGCGCGAAGGTGTCCCCCCGAACAACTCTCCAGGGAACTACGGATGGGTTCCATATCACAATGAAACCATGAAACGGCTTCTCGATGACCTCATACTGGATAGTGGCGTAGATCTGTATTTGTGCACGAAACTCATCGGGGTGCAACGAAGCAAGAATACACTGCAAGGAATCACGGTTGCAGGGCCTGACGGAAATTGGGGCATTCGAGGATCAGTATTTGTGGATGCAACCGGCGATGGCGCTCTATCCTGCTATGCGGGCGAGGATTTCGAATTGGGGGATGAGCAGGGAAATACCCAGGCCCCCAGCATGACGGCGTATTACAGTCATATTGACTTCGACAGGTTTTCCGCATTTGTTGTTTCAGAGGGGGGAAACTACACAGAAATAGTCCATAGGCTGCTTCCCATTGCCGTACAGGACGGAATCCTGAGTTCCGTGGATCTCCATCATCCGGGAGTATTCAGGATTCAGAAGGACGTTGCGATCGTCAATGTGGGACATGTGTACGGTGCGGATTGCGCCTCGGCGAAGGGACTGACCATGGCCACCATCGCCGGCAGGAAGTTGGCAACTGAATACATCGCGTTCTACAGGAGATATATCCCGGGTTTTGAAAACGCGGTTATGACCAACACGGCGTCCTGGCTTGGCATTCGTGAGACGCGTCGCATCAAAGGTAAGTATATGCTTTCCCACGAAGATAAAGCAAACTACCGGAAGTTCGATGATGCCGTGTTCCGGTTTGGCGGCGGTGCGAAAACGGATATGCATGCGTCAACCAACAGCAGGGAAGACTATCTGGACTATTATCGCCGGTTTACGTCAGTCGAGAAACGCAGAGACGACGATTACTGCTCTTTTCCCTACAGAAGCCTTGTTACCGGGAAAAACGACAACCTTTATGTTCTTGAGAGTA
This sequence comes from Lentisphaerota bacterium, assembly GCA_018676675.1. Classification (GTDB taxonomy): domain Bacteria; phylum Verrucomicrobiota; class Lentisphaeria; order Oligosphaerales; family JABHEG01; genus JABHEG01. Next base: position 129 of record JABHEG010000289.1, on the reverse strand, counting down.
CCGAGTTCTCAGCCGTCTGAGCCGTTTCCTGCCCTCAGCTTACACACCTCAATTGCCAAGTCCACCCATTCCTTTGTGAGTTCGCGGAAGCGCCGGTAGCTCTCCACCTGCCGCTCCACCTCGTCCCTC
>JABHEG010000288.1 GCA_018676675.1 Lentisphaerota bacterium | reverse complement strand
GGCTGGCCATGGTTGTGTTCATGGCCGCCACTATAACGGCGAGGTGTGTTAGATCCCAGCCGTCTCCCGAAAGAAAGTCGCGCTTCTTTCACAACAACGTGAAATCGGGCTTGACCTCACCCCCGTGAACGGCTACCTTCCTATGGCGTTGTTCTCCGTCTGGCCACCCGAACACAGACCGCGTTTGACAGTTTCTCAGCGTTCTTCCAGACAGCGGCCATCGGCTCCGCCAAAATGGCCAGCGAGGAACTTGAGTTCCCGGAGTTTGAGAAACTGGCGACGTCAGCGAACTGGATGATCGCTCAACGCCGCAAGGCTGAAGACGCCCTGCGCGAGCATCGGAAGCTGATGGATCTGACCCTCAGTGCGTCGTCAATTGGGCTGGGAATGGCAAAAGACAGGAAAATAGCCTGGGCGAACGAAGCCATGGGAGACCTCTTCGGCCTGAGTATTGAAGAACTTGAGGGAGCAGATTTCCGGACACTATATGCAACCGAAAACGAATACGACCGGGTCGGCAAGATCCTCTACGATCACCAGGAACGGGATCAGGCTGTCGAACTCGACGCCGAATTCAGGCGGAGCGATGGTTCGCTCTTCTACGGGCAGTACCGAGCAACCTACCTGGACGCTACTGACGCAAGCAAAGGCGTTATCCTGAGCTTGGTCGACATCACCGAGCGGAAACGAGCCGAGGAGAAGCTGAGCGAGAGCCGCCGGTTGGAGGCCATCGGGCAGCTGGCCGGAGGCGTGGCCCACGACTTCAACAACCAGTTGGCGGGAATCATCAACTTCGCGGGATTGCTGCTGCGCAACCAGAGCAACGATAGGACGCGCAAGTACGCCGACATGATTCTTCACACAGCTCGACGATCCGCTGATCTCACCTCGCAGTTGCTCGCCTTCTCGCGCAAGGCCGAGCTCAAAATCACGCCAGTAGATATCCACGCCCTGGTGGAAGAAGTCGTCTCACTGCTCAGTCACACCATCGACAGGCGGATTGCCATCACTCAGCGCCTCGACGCTGACCCGCCAACGACCATGGGAGATGTCTCACAGTTGCAGAGCGCGTTGCTGAATCTGGCCATCAATGCCCGCGATGCCATGCCCGACGGGGGAGAGCTCGGCCTGGCAACAGATGTGGTGACACTGGACGAGGCGTTCTGTCGTGCACACCCACACGGGATCACCCCGGGCCCCTTTCTGCTCATCAGCATCAGTGACACCGGAACGGGAATAGAGGCGTCAGCCCTTTCTCACATTTTCGAACCCTTTTTCACCACAAAGAAGCCCGGTACGGGGACAGGACTGGGCCTCGCTGCGGTGTATGGAACGGTGAAGAGCCACAAGGGAGCCATCGACGTTGAGAGCGAACTGGGTCAGGGAAGCGTCTTCAGCATCTACCTCCCACACACACCGACTCAGAAACCCACTCCCCCGGTACAGAAACAGCCGGCCGCGCCAACTGACTGCAAAGGTACTATCCTCCTTGTGGATGACGAGCGGTCGGTGCGAGAATCCTCATGTGAGGCCCTTCGAGATCTTGGCTATACCGTCGTGCCTTCGGAGAATGGCGTCGACGCAGTCAACTACTACCAGGCCCACTGGCAGACCACCGACCTGGTCATCCTGGACATGATGATGCCACAGGTGAACGGGCACGACGCTTTCCGTTCCATGCGCCGGATCAACCCGACAGCTAAAGTGATGCTCCTCTCCGGATTCAGCCTGAACAGCGCCGTTCAGGCTGTGCTCGACGAGGGAGCTCTCGACTATCTCCCCAAGCCCTTTGACCTCCCCGTGCTCTACGACAAAGTAGCCCGTTTGATCAGCGCGGAAGAACCTGCCCCCGACCGACACTGATCTACGGGCTGGGAAGTCGCTGCAAAGCGCCGTTCACCCCCACCCGTATCATGTGTGGTGGTCTACACACCCGCTTCAACGCCACTCCGGCCTCAATCCTCAGCCATGCGCCGTTCGCGTGATCAAGCGGTCCTCGGACACCCAGTTGGCACGGTAGTATGAAGAGACATCGAAGTGATCGCCCAGTTCGTCCATCTTTGCAGACAGCTTCTCACGGAAGGTCTGAAGCACTGCGCCGTGGGCAGCGGAGCCGGCAAGATCGGTCATCTGAAGTGGATCAGCAAGGTTGTCGAACAGCAGTTCCCGACCATCCACCCGGTAGACCGCATAGGTGAACTGCTTGTCTCTGACAGCACGCCACTCGTGCCCATCTTCCCAAGCCGCACACGCTCCGGTGTTCTGCAGAAATGCAAACGCCGGTTCGGGGCCGGCCTCCCCTCGAGCACAGTGACTCAGGTCCATCCCCTCAGCTTCCTCGGGGATGTTTCCCCCCGCGAACCCGAGTAACGTGGGCATGATGTCAACACAGTTGAAGCACGCATAGTGCCGGAATCCGGCGGGAATGACCCCAGGCAGCTTCATCAGGAAAGGAACCCGCGCTGCTTCCTCATAGAAGATGTTCTTCTTCATCCGGCCGTGGGCCCCGAAGCACTCACCATGGTCGGAGGTGAATACGACGAGGGTGTCCTGATCGAGGCCACACTTCTCCAAAGCCGCCAGGACCCGCCCCACGTTCGCATCAAGATTCGCCGTCATGGCGTAGTAGACCCGCATCCACTCACTGATGCGGGCTGGGTCTTTGTCGATGTCAGACCAGGCGTCCCCGTAGGGCACGTCATTCTCCTGAAGGTAGTTCTCGGGGGGGGCAAACGTCACGTCACTGAACAGGCTGTAGTACTCTTCCGGGACATTGCTTCTGGTCCACGGATCGTGCGGCGTTCCGAGGGAAAGGAACAGAGCAAACGGGTGTTCACCGGCAGCATGCTCCCGGATGTAATCGATGGCCAATCCCGTCTGGCCATCCGGCTCATAGGTGCCCTCCGCAAACGTGTTCCGCGCAGGCGTGCCGGTATGATAGTAAGCGACCTCACCGTAGTACTGATGGTGGAAGTTGTAGGCTGCCCAGTAACCGTCGAAGCCAAGCCGATGGGGCCCGGGAGGCGTAAAGGAGTTCGCTGGATCGTGGTGGTTCCCAAGCTGGTTCGCCCACAGGTGCCACTTCCCGATATAGCCAAGCTCGTACCCGGCATCTCCAAGGCAATGCGCCAGGCACCGGGGGTGGTGTTCCGGACTGATCCGGATCTCATTGATCACCATCCCCGTGGAGGTCGTGTATTTCCCTGTCATCAAGGAAGCGCGGTAGGCACTGCAGACGGGCATGGAGACAACGGCATTGGAGAAGCTCACGCCCTCCGTGGCAAGCCTGTCGATGTTGGGCGTTCGGGCACGTTCGTCCCCCGCATAGCCGCAAGACTGGTAGCGGAGTTGGTCCGCCATCACGTAGACGATGTTCGGTCGTGGATGTGACATCAACTCAGCTCTCCTGAATCTCGGAAGTCCCAGCGAAGCCCGAAGTTCGACACGACTCGCCTGAAACAACACCCGTTCTGAGCGCGAAACACATCGTTGGAGGTGCCGCTTCTCCGTAAGCGGCCAGGCCGGTTTGAGAAAACCGGCGCTCCATGGGGTTGGGCCGGGAGGACAAGCCCTTTCCGGCGAACAGCCAAAGCAAGCCCGTGTTTCAACCCGGAAAGCCCCGCGGCGGCACGGGGGACAGCGCGTGTGTAACAACACCCGTTCTGAGCGCGAAACACATCGTTGGAGGTGCCGCTTCTCCGTAAGCGGCCAGGCCGGTTTGGGAAAACCGGCGCTCCATGGGGTTGGGCCGGGAGG
>JABHEG010000286.1 GCA_018676675.1 Lentisphaerota bacterium | reverse complement strand
TCTTACACATTCTTGCGGTCACTCCTTACTTGCTGGCTTGCACTGTTCGGCGCCCACCTGAGACACTGCCAATATAGCGCTAACCGCCTGCGCCGCAACAGGTGCCATGGCATTCTGCCCGCTTAAGTTGACGGCATTGACCCCTTCTCCAGAACGTTCCACTTCGTCGATTCTGATGATCCCAAAAAACAGTTCCAGAAAAGGTACTTCCTTTCTGATCTCAAAAGAACCAGTTTCGGCAATATGGAACGGAGTTCTGCTTCTCCGATTCGCGGAATATGAAAAATCGGGAAATTCCCCCGCAGAGGGTCCATTTCTATTCAGGCCTCTTCTCCATACGTGCCCAGCTCAAGTTCTTGTGTAGAACCTGTCAAACTCCTTCAGGATATTTGGGTTATAGAAGTTCTTCCTCGAGCTTCTTTGGTTGCCTGGATCAAGGTAACGGGATTTGCAGAATCGTTCATCTTTCTCAAGTTCCTTTCGTGTTTTGTGGTAATCCTGATTTTCCTTGAAGTCATAGTATCGCTTGCGAAGTCTTGTTGACAGAATTTTGTAGTCCCATGGATATTTCTCTCGAATATCCTCTTCTTCTAACCTTACTGGCACAGCTTCGGGAGAGTTGGATAGGGTGACCTCGGCCTTGCCGTCGCTACCCGTTCGGCGCATCCGAATATCTATATCCAAGGAGAAGCAGAACTCGGACCCCGCTTTGGCAAACTCATCAGCATTCAGCGATCTGACGAACTCCAGAACCTTCCTCTCCTGTGAGTTGAGTGCAATGCCTTCAGCGGAATCACAGTCCCGAACGAAAGCGATTGGCATGAGAAATATGTTGTATTCTCTCAAATCGACCCCAAACCACTGTCGGACCAGACGCAGGTAGTTCCGCGCACTGGCTGATCCGAGTTCATGAACGGTCTTGCGAAGGTCGAAGTCACGGTTCATGAAGTGAACGGCATTGTCCCTTATCTCGGTCAATGCTTCTAGGTTAGACCTGACACATGCTTCAATGTCATCTCCGTAATCGTTGACAAGGCTGTCGAAGGCCTTGAACAATCCTAGCGATATGTGGTTGCCGCACCGGTTCTTCTTGCGGTATAGCTTCTGGGACCGAGATCCATCCCGAAGCGTGTGATGTTCGTACACAAGAATCACGCTGATTTTGTTTCTACCAAGCTGAAGAATGCGCGCCTTCAGCAGTAGTTCCCATGCATTCACAGCCAGGATCGAAAATGTCTCTTCGCGGTAGAGGAAATTGGGTTTGTTGTAGATCTCGATAGCCGAGAGCATTGAGGAAACCGACTTGTCGAGCATCTGCCTTGCTCGTGAGCGCATGCTACCCTCCTGATCTTTGGCAACGGTAATCCGGCAGCAGGAAATGGTGAGCAGTTCCAGTTCACTGCCCATGCCAAGCTGCAAGGAATACTAACTTCGTTCTGCTTACTGTCTAGCGCAAGGCACAACCAATGCCATGCCGACACAGCCACATTACAGGCACCTGGGCACGCGTTGGGTGTCGAGCCATGTGATGGGCCGGGTGAGGGCAGCGAGGGCTGCGATGGCCATGCTGTGCGGCACGAGGATTCAGTGGAGGTCATCTGGTCAGCCTCACGGATATGGACTGGCATGAGATCAACGGCCCCAGGATACGCCACGATCAAGATACGACATTCTCAGGATCGTAGCGGGAGAAATCGTGGGCTTAGTGCAGCAGAAGTGGTATAGATCGTCTCAGGCGTCTCGTAGGCCCATTGTGGTTCAGTTCTCCTGTGCCGTGACACAGCCTTTTTGGCTGTGAATGATGCTGACACGTGCAGTTCGTGCGTCGCCAAGCCAGAAGCTTCTCAGGAGCCTCTATGGCGTTCTGAAGAGGATGCTGGGACCATCAGCACCACGTTGATACAAGGAGCAGTTTTGGTTCACGGTCGCGCACCGATACAGCTGTTCCATTCTGACGTGGACGGAGCGGACACGAATTGCTGTGAAGCTACAGATGTCTCGATTGGCGAATAACCAAGGGTTGTAGCGTTGCCTGGCTAGACACACCTTACCTGACAACCCATCTAACACGAATTGAGAACATTTGGGATACCCAAGGTTACCTCTTAATGTTTCTTTATAGCAACCTTGGGTTCCTGTACCTGACCACTTCCGGTCCGCAATGACGTGGTGATACCAACCAGTAATATGAAACCCAAGGTTGCCATATAGGTATTATTATAGCAACCTTGGGTTCTTCTTTAGAGGTGTGTCATGACAGGCTACGGACGGTCGCACCAACACTCATAGAATGCCTCAATTATCCTCTTTAGTTTCTGTCTGTCTGCCTCTGGCTCCTTACCGCTCTGGAAGCTCTTGGCAAGTTGCGTTTCACTATCGCCTGCCATCATTCGCATGATGATATTGCTACCGTCAATCAGAATGGTGCAGCCCGGCAAATCATCAGTCAGAAGTGAGATCACTTCAGGACTGTCCAGCAAGCAGACTACGTCATACACGGCATCTGCATCCGTCCGGATCTTCCCACGCATGATCGCCTGGTACAGATCGTCTGCGGTAGCACGGACAAAGGCTTGGTGAATCTGCTTGTCGGTATACCCGCCATTCCGCTTCATCTTCGGAAACTGGAAGGTCTTTCCCGTCTGCCATATCCGTGTGGAGGCAATGCCGCTACCAGTGGCAAGAGCCGTGCGAAGGACGTAGTAGCTCGCGTCGTAGAACAGTGACATCGCAACGACGGCTGCGTCCGCCTCCTTACCATCGTTTGAGCCTTTGTGCTCACCTCTCGTCATCGGGATTACTGCAACACCGGACATGTCGATCAGCACTGAGAGACCCTCAACGTCCTTCGCGATCTTCTCAGTGGCAGTCTTGTTCCGGAAGACGATTGACCTCAGGCAATCCGGGCGAGCTTGTATCACGTTCAGGGCGGTGCTCTCAAGACTCTTGAAAGTCTGGCTGTCCGAGAGCTTGGTCTTTGACGGATTGGCTTTGATGATGTGAATGGTGGTGTTCGGATAGGTCGGCAGTAATTCAGGGGCTTGCCAAATGGTGAAATCTACCCACTCTACGTCCGACAGTTTGGCTGATCCGTCCAACACGATATGCTGTACATCCGTGCGGATTTGGACCTTGCCGGTTATGAGCCTGTAATGTGCTCCAGTTCGTTTTTCACCGTTCTTGTAGTACAGCACTGCATACACATCGCTGCCACGCGCGGCAAAGGCAATCAACTCAAGAGCGAGCTGGAGATCACTATCATCGAGTTCACCTGCTTCGTGTCGCGTGAGCACGCACTGTTTGAGCAACCGTGTCCTCCGTCTTATCCCATTCAATGTCACACGCCGACAGTCCCCATCTGCTGTTGCTCGGATCACCAAAGCCAGGTCCTCACAGACGCTCTGAGCAATGTCTGCACATGGACTGAACATCCGCCGCAGTCGGGACATGTCGGCCTCAGTGAGGGTCAGAGTTTCCGAGAGCATGGGAGCTTCATCAACAATGACCGCTCGCAATGAAGAGGGTATTTTGCCACTCAACATCGCCGCTCTCCAGTGTGCATGTGTAGTTACTACCACGTCGGCAGTAGGACAGTCCCAACGGCCACCTGTCGCAAGGATACGGTTGGTTGCTGTGCAGCCTTGTTGGTGCTCACATTCACGGCACGGTATCGTGTCGCAGTCCCGGAACTCCTGGTAGGTCAGTTTCTGCTCACAGACGGCTTCATGGAAGCCATGCCACTCGACTGCGTTACAGCCCAGAATACGAAGTGTTTCAGCAATCCTCCTGACATTGGCAACCTTCTCGGTCACGAACCAGAACCGATTGCTATTGCTCGCATTTCCGGCGACGGTGATGATGGCGCTGGTCGTCTTGCTTGAGCCGCACGGCAGATTGAAGATCACATTTCGACCACTCTGGATGGCCGTATCAAGCAGACCGAGAACGGCGTCGATACGCTCATTCTGCGTCGGGAATACTTCCTCATCGAAGATGCGGCGGGGTTCAGCAATGGCAGGGAGAGACAAACTGATATCCATCTCAACATTCTCAACCGGCGTCCGAGGTCTGGGCAGTCCTCCCAGTAGCTTCTTCCGGATTCGCCGAATGTCTGCTCTGGCACGGTTCTCTGTGTTGTAGTGCGACCACACATCGGGCACCCTTTTCAGCTTCGATATGATCTGTCGCTCGGGCACTTTCGCAGCAACCGCATCCATTACCATGTGATAGCCCCATGCGGAAGAGTCAAAACTCCCCGATGATTGGGATTGGCTTCCAGAAGAAGCCTTCGTTACTGACTGTATCTCTTCTGCTTCCGGGACATCCCGTGCATCAAGATATGCATTCAGTTCATCGAGGGTGTAATCGACGTCGGGACGGAACTGTAGGATAGTGGTTCGACGCGTCTCTCCCATCAGTTTCCAGTTGATGGACAGTGGAAACCTGAAGATGTGATCCACAGAATGGCAGGTGTCTCCCTTGACGGCGTAGCTTGCACGTTTAGACAGTGCCTCAATCTCCTGAAGATGCTCCTGCACGTCGAGGCGTTCAGCAAGCCTGAAATAGAGGTTGAGTCCGCCTCCCGTGTTCAGTACCATCGTGGGTGGTGGCAGAAAGCCGGAAACAGCCGCAAGAGCTTCCTCCGCAGTTTCGTACGCGCTCGCGTTTCTATGACCTGCTGTCCCGACATCCACATCCAGGACCAGGTGGGTACACTCGACCATGTTCGCTTTGGTGAACTTACGCGCTCCATCGTGCGTGCAGAAACCCATGTAGAGGTCTTGGACGGGGATCTCCTGGTTCATGATGACGGCTACGTCGGGAGTGGTGCATAGCTGCTCGGTCCAATTGCTGACGATCTTCTCAATGCTCATACTGGCGAGGCACAACCATCCTGTGTCCCAGTCTGTGGTCGTGCGCGTGAGGCTCGCGAACTTAACGCGGTCATCATGGCGGTAGCCAAGGGCTTCCAGAATCTCTGGCAATCTGCTGGGGTCGTTCATGGCGGAAAGGGTGTTGGGATCGGTTGCTGTCCATAGATCGACAGCGGGTTGCTGGGCATTTTGCCCGTGTGTTCGTATTGACATTTTCGTGTAGCCTTTTGGCAGTGTTGTTCGTGTTCGGGGCCATGTCGGTGTCTCCTGATAGTGGGGCGAGAGGCGGCCACGGTTTTGTGACCGCCTCTGCCCAGATTTGGGTATTGTTGTTGATCGTATGGATGACATGTGGAGCCCGTGCTTTCGGCAGGGCCTTCCTCCTAGAATGGCACGCTAGCGTACCTATCCTTCTGCACTTGCGTGATCGCATCAGCCAGAAATATCAGGTCTCTATCCGACAGTTGTCGCAGGGCTTCGTGCAGATCTAGCGCGAAGCCTCTTACGGCTTCCACCACGGAATTGAGTCCGGAGGACGGGGATCCCATTCCGGCATCTTGCTCTTCTTCTGAGGGTTCGTCCATCCTGTCGATCACGTCTTCGGAAGAGGAGGGTTGTGGTGTCCCCTTCTCGTCTTCCAATATCTCGTTTAGGTTAAGGGCCATCTTGCTGTTTCCTTGTGTTTGTTACTTCCGAGTGTGTGTCGGCTTACGTGCAGACGTTTGCTTCTCTCTACAGGTGAGCTGTTGGTGGTCTAACGGATCGCTCGATCCGATGGGAACACAACTGGTGATCCACACGACCGCGTGGTCACGCTCAGCAGAAGATGGTAGGAAGCTGACCCGAAGAAGGAGAAGAGAGTTGGACGCGCCGACACATCATGATGTGAGGGTCTGAATCTGTTTTGGCTTCACGCAGAGGAGAGAGTAACCACGAGAAGAAAACAGGTCAGGGATAACAGAAAGGCGAGACCGCTCTACAAATCAACCTGGGATAGCCACCGTCCGTTTACTGTCGAACGCGGCAGTTGAGACGTTTTTCCCTTTCGCTCGTTTCCCAGATTTCTTGATTTGCAGGCAGTTGAGTGCCTGAATGCCTGCTGTGAGGCATGTCCCGTAAAATACCATGAACTCGCAAGCTGTGCAAGCCCCGAACGAGACTGGGTCAGCACAATTTTCGGTGGACGTCACGGTGTTCATCTAGACAAGCGGAAAGGCCACGGCTGGGGATTATTCACCGTCTGTGTCAGTAAGGGGCATGTCGGTTAGGCTGTGTCCAACTGGCGGCACCCCCCTCGATGCAATACCCGAGAACTCCGGGTATTTTGCCGCGAACACTGACATGCCTTCCTGAAGCAGTAGCGCCGTCAGGTTCCTGATCTTAAAGCCCGACTGCTCAGCGAGGGCACGCAGTTGAGCATGGGTGTCTCGATCTATTTCAACTGTCGTCACGTTTCTCATCGTTGACTTTCTCCTCTGATTCTTGCGCTGCGGCTGTCGCCGCTTCCGTCTGTCCGTTGCCTTCAGTCGGTATGGCCCAGCTGGTTCGGGGATCGCTGGCTTGCTTCATCGTCTGCTCTCTCTTCTTGCGCTCGGCAAGGTCGTTGGACACACGCTGTTTAGTCTTGGGAATGCCTGCAGCCAGTGCCTCCCCGATGATCTTGTAGATTGGCGTACGGTCCAAATACGACAGCTGCTTGATCTGCTCGTGGTAGCTGCGACGTACCTCGACACGGACCATCACCGTGTCCCGCTGTGACGGGTCTTTGGTTCTCGTTCTCATTGCTTGCTCTCCTCTTTTTCCGGATGCTTTCGTATAGCACATCGCAGTACTGCTACGGCGACTAGGTGTGTCGCCTTTGTGGTCGGTCCTCAGTGTCCATGTCTGTGGTTTCCCATGGCTTTACGTCAGTTTGTTCACGATTACTCATGGGAAACCAGACGGCCAAAGAGCACCTCACCAAGCCAAGCCGGGACCAGGCCGTGAACCTGTTATGGACATGGCGTTCTATGTATATGTAGACTTGACCACAGCCCCCATTTCTCCCCTCAAGAACCTGGCATCGATAAGTCTGAATAGGCCAAATGGAAGATACCATTGCCGCCGGGATGGTAATCACCTCGCATGCCTCCGCACCACGTCCGCAATTGTACTGCGGTTGGCTGGTCGGGGCATGAGTTACGGGGGGATTACAGGGATGAGGAAGAAAGGATTTGAGGTAGGCCGAACGCACACCGCATTGGGCAGCAACACACCGGCGCCAGCAAGTACTCTCTTTGCAGGCTTGTGTATTGCTGCTGCACAGCTCGCCACAGCCCTGACCTTAGCCACGCAAGCCCGACCTTCTCAAGCTCAGAGAGGCTTTTCTGGGTGCCCAAAATACTAAGTCATTCTAAATAGTCTGCTGGGGGCTAGCTTGAACCATCCCTGGATGTCCTCGTAGCCGCCAACGTTCTTCTCGCAGGTGAAGAAATGGCTCTGGCAGTAAACACGGCCGGGATACGGACAGAACTGCACCATAACGTTGGGCTCCGGCTTGACCCGAATCGGCGGCGGCGAGGTCGCCTTGGTGTAGGCAAGCGTCAAAATCTGCTTCTCCGGGTGCTTCACGGCAACGAACCGGGCAATGGCGTTCACATAGGTGATGAGTCGGTCGGTCATGACTTTGCCGGGGACCGTGTCCAGCGCCTGACATTCCTCGCACCTGCACCACGCGTGCCCGTCGCCCTGCGAGACACCGAAGAACGTCCGGTCCGGCTGTTTGTCCATAAGGACCAACAGGCGTTCGGCCGAAACGCGCTGCACGTCCGGATTGGAAAGGCAAAGATGCACATCAAAGCGCGTCGCCTTCGGGTGACGGTGCAGGCGTTTGCCGTCCTTCTGCAAGGCGAAGTACTCCGGGTGTTCCTCATGGAACCTGTCGAACGGCACGAGATAGGCCGCGGCATGGACGAGACCGCCCTTCTCGCCGATATCGCGTGGATTCCCCAAATCGTCGGAAGGTGTGTGCCCGAGTTTCAGGTTCTGGGTCATCTTGCGGAACTCGAGCAGCGGCTTCTTGCGCAGATCGCAAGCCGGGATGGTCAGCGCCTCCGTCTCAGGCACGGCTTCACAGCCGGGCGCGTAGAACGTGATCCCGAGTTGACGAATCAGGGCGTACACCCCATAGGTAGTTCCCAGATCACGCCAGCCACACACGGCGCCGCGGTCGCTCGTCACCCGCACGACGTATCCATCACGCTCAAGGGGGGCAAGTTCTTCTCGGGAAATGAGCCCTGCGGAAACCGCACACTCGCCGACTGCAAGATCGCCCGGCCGACCGGCGTCCGTTCCGATCGGTCGGACCTCGATGCGCTTCCCGCAAATCTTCTCGATGTAAGCGACGAGTTCCTCCGCGGCGAACTGCTCTCGTTCCGTTGCGCCTTCCCGAATCACAACTCGTGCGACGGGCGTTCCGTCCTGGAACACGGCTGTGCCCACAGGCCGCGGCTCGGGCGGAGGAATGACCCGCAACCTGCGTGTTACCGTGGTCTCGTAGCCGGGTGCGACTGGCAGGCCGGAGAACACCCACAGGCCGCCACGCTTCCCGTACTGTTCCACACGTGCGTCGAAGGCGTAGACATTCGTCCCGCCGCCGGTTCGGATCTCAATCACGCGGTCCGCGGTGTGGAAGCGCAGCATGCTGCCGGGACGAACCATGCCTCCACGGGTCGGCGTGGCCGGAACAGGTTTGCTTTCCGTCACTGAGCCGGCCGCGTTGAGAACCTCTACGGTGCCGCCAACAACGAGATCCGGCGGTATCTGAAAGGCCGCATACTCCCGAGGTCCAAACTCCACGCCGGCGGCTACACTGATGCCGACCTCGACCTCGATCCAATCAGGCGTGACTTCCACGCGGAGGCGAGCCCGTCCTTCCGGCAGGTCAGCCCGTGCCTCCATCCTGTTCGGTCCACGGGTCACCGCGGCGTTCTTCCAGAGTTCCCCGATCGAGACGATATTTCCTTTGTAGTCAGGCTTGTAGACGGTGAAGTAGGACCCCAGCGAGAGCTGCGTCCCACCATGGTAGACGACGACCCCACTTGGGCCGGCGACCACACGGTACATGCCCTGCTCAATCTCGATCGGCTCAATGCCCTGGACAGTGGGCGCCAAACCGGCCAGCAACAGACACCCGACAAAAATCGTGGCAGGTGATTTCACGAGAATTCCCTTTCTGTAGCAACACTCCGCCTCAGGCTGAGGGCCAAACGCCGGGCGAGCAACCGGTGCTTCCTGGCAAGGGGTCGCGTCAGACAGCGAGCAACCGCGGAGCTTCCAGCAGACCGCTGACCGGGGGCCGATCCGGCGCCACTCCCCCGTACGTCTCGGTGATGATGTTCCCCAGCGTGTTCCGCACGTTAAGCTCGAGAACATTCGCTCCACAAGTAAGCACATCGGCCAGGTCAAACACGTACGGAGCCCAAACACGCGTTCCACAATGGCGGCCGTTGACGTGCACATCGACGGCGTCCGTACAGTGGGGAAGGTGCAAGACCAGGTGTTCACGCCCATCCCACTCGAGATTCCGGCGATAGGTACCCGTTCCGCCGACATGCGGAAGGCCCTGGAGCTCCCAGCAGGTATCGGCGTTCAGCATCCCGGCCCATGGCAGCAACCGGTCATCCTGCCCCACCAGGAAGTCCCCGACAAGCACAACGGGTTGCAGCAGCGTTGCGGAGACCGCAAACGCCCCGACTCGCGGGTCATTGTACCTACTCGTCCGGGCTCGAATGTGGATCGTGTTCGCGCCCAGACAGAAGCGCCCGGCAACGTCGAACGCCACGTTCTCCTCCGTCCAAAGTGACGGGCGGTCTACCTGTTCGGCCGCCGAGCCGTTGACGTAAAGCTCGAGAAAGTCCGGGTTATCACACACGACATAGCGGGGCCCGGCGGGCGCGTTGCAGTGCACCGTTGCGCGCAACCAGTACCAGGGAGACTCCTCCGGCAGGATAGGCTCCGCCATCCGACGCCCGCCTTCGGCAGCCAACCACCCGTCCACCCCCGTGTCATGGCACCAGCCTGCGGCCACACCCGCGTTTGTGGGGTCCAGCCTGACCTGTGGCGTCAGACGCAACATGTTGCCGGGATCCAGACTGAATGCCCATTCGCCATCGAGCGTCTCTGCCAGGTCAGTGCTCAGCCAAGCCGGTTCGCTCCGCAATTCTCCGCAACTCTCTGCTTCTGCACTCACGGCGAGAAAGACCGCCTGCCAAGGTTCAAAGTGCCAGAGAAACGTCCCGTTGCCGTCCCGGTCCGGCCGGAACCAGTCCAGCGTGTCGGGTTCGCAGACAAGGAGCTGGTGCTCCCCCGGAACAGTCACTGCGATGTCCGCCTGTTCCTCAGCCATATTCGCAACAAAGAACAGAGTCGTCTCCCCGAACCGTCGGCAGGATGACACGAATTCGCGTGCGCCCACCCCCGCGAGCCTCAGTGGCCGCTTGACGAGCTGCTCAAGTTCCCGGCACACGGCCTGCCCGGCAGCCTCAATCTCACGCACGCGAGGCCCTGTCCGCAAGGCGCCCACCTCGTCAACCAGAGAAGCCAGGGAGTCTACCTCCAGTGCGGGCGGATCGCCGCAAAACAGCACTGTGCCTCCGGCCATGGCGAACTCACGCAAGACCTCCATACACGCGCGCGGCAAGATCGTGGCAGCCGGCACGATGAGGGCACGATAGCGTGCGTGGGGCGTGACAATCTCACTGCCCACGACCACTGCTTCGGCCAGCACGGGCTCAAAAAGCATGTCGAAGTGCCACTGCTCACGGACGAGCTCATCCAGTAAATCGTAGAGCGTCTCCTGCAGCGGCTCAAGGCCGTCGTTGCTGGCGCCGCACCGTGCCCAAATCGTCGACCGCGGGTAGAGCACCGCGATGTCGGCCACCGGCTCCCCTTCAGCATGCAGGGCCGCCACGCGAGCATTGTAGTCCGCGTACTGCTTGTAGTGCTCCCACCAAGGCTGCGTGAAGTGCTTCCCTGCGATGGCCCATTTTCGGAAATCTGCAATGCTGGTGATCAGAGAGTTGTCGTTGAACAGCGTGACTCCAAGAGCAACCTGATAGTTGAATCCACATCTCTGTCGTTGCAGTGTCAACCCCCAATCGCAAACGCCGAACGCTTCACTGAGCATCTCCCGTCCGCCGCTGTGACGGACGATCCCGTGAACCATCTTACAGGTCAGATGGAAACCACGCCGATCCTTGGCGCTGTAGAACCCAACGCGATACGGGAAATTGAAGCCGTCTGCATTGGCCAGAAGATCGATTCCGGGGACAGTGAAGTGGCGTAGAAATTCCCAAAGGTCTCCGTTCGTCCGAACATGGCCCGAGAGCGCCTCCTCGGCCAAGCAGTGCCCAGTGAGTGCGACGCCGTGGGCGTCACACCACTCTCGCTGCTGACGAGCGTACGCTGCGCCGAAACGCTCGGCCACGAAACGCCAGTAGTGACAGCGCGTGCGTGGTGCGGTATCGGATAGGTCGGACACCAAATCGCCGAGGCATTGGCGCAGGTCGTATCCGTAGCGTTCGTGGAACGCCGAGAACAGGTCGCGCGTATAAGGAAAGCGGGCCCAACCGTTCCCCGGTTGGCCGTGCATGCCGGGCTCGTCCGTGAAGAAGCCCGGGAGTGTCTTGGGGAACATCTCCGCGAACCGGCGATGGTAGCGTTCATGCGTGTGCTCGATGAAGGAGCGATTGGCGTCCGGGCTGAGGACGTCGAGGTAGCCGGGCACGGGTGCGTTCCAAGTGGATCCCCGTACATTGATGAACACGCCCACACCCGGAACGATGGCCCAGTTCAGACCGTGGAACGCGTGCGGCTCAGCCGCCGCAGGCAATTCGGGGGCATTGTCGGCCGACTGTATCCAGAGCTGGCTTTCCGCGTGTTCAGGATGGTCGCGCAGCACCTGACCCGCGCACACGCCACTGGGCCAGTTATACTCATCGTAGATCCAGCATTTCATCCCGTTGTCACGGCAGAACTCAAGGGTCTGGCCGACCCGTTCCCAATAGGCCGCCGACATGTAAGGCAGTTCCATGCCGTAGATGGGGAACAGGAAGAACTCCCTGATCCCCTTCTCAAGCATGTCCTGGAGCTGCTTCCGCAAGACTGGCCAATGCAGTTCTCCGGTCCACGCCAGCCATGGCACGGGGCGGTAACAGTCCGGAGGATTGGCCAGTGCCTCAGAGAGCGGCGGGCGGCACGTCTCAGACCACGCGGGTGGGCGGATTTCAGCGTTCAAAAGCTCGCCTCCAAGTCTTGCGGCAATCGGGCCCCATCTGCCATGGAAGAACACCCCAAACAGACAGCCATTACTCGTCGGGTCAAGCGCGAGCAGACAGCTAACGTAACTCCTCAGTTACGTGAGGCGGCTCGACGGAGTCTCTCCCTCCATCGGACACAGATGGCCCAGAGAATCCCTGGAGGGAGAGACTCTGTCGAGCCATCTTGGAGTTCTCTCCCCACGCAACTGAGGCATTGCCAGCTAACCACCCCAACGCTCGCAAACAGACCCAGCGCGACGTAACGTAGGTCCCCACTCCTGTGACTGCTGAAGGGATAGCGATCACCTGAAAACGGTACTTCGGAGGACAAGACGATGGCCGAACACCCAAGACCGACCACACGCATCCGGCGGTTTTCAGCATACAAGTCAGTGCTCCTGGTGGTAGCAATGCTGTCTGCCAACCTGAGCGTTCCCAGCATGCAAGCCCAGACCGTCGCTACGGCAGCACTGAGTGTTGACTGGCAGGTATACACGACGCTTGAGCGCAAGGCAGCGCTGAAACCAGACGTGACCAATCCCGCCTTTGACACCGATGCGAAGGGATGGGGGTTGCCCAGCGGTTTCGCCTATGCACCGAACGGGGGCCGCAACGGCACTGGCGGGTTGCGTTACGAACGCACGGACTCTACGCTCTACCCGCTGTCAAAGTCTGTTGTCCAACTCCTTCCCAACACGCGTTACCGGTTCGGGGCATGGATCAAGAGTGAGAACGTCAAAGGCGACGAATCCGGGGCGAGCATCTGCCTGGAGTTCGTCACGAATGAGAAGTGGGTCGGTGGGGCTTATGCCCATGGGATCAAGGGCACGAGAGACTGGACGCTGATCGAGACGATCGGGACCACGCCTGCTGAGCCTGTGCAGGCCACACTCACACTCTACATGCGCCGCGGCATGACCGGGACAGCCTGGTTTGACGATGTTTTCATCGAGTCCGAAGCCGCAACCTGGAGCGTCTACCCGATCATCCCGCGCAGATCTGTCTTGTCCCCCGGAAATGGCGCCATCACACTGGGCTCCTACGTGGTCGGCAAACTGGGCGACGGCGTGTCGTGGGCCGACCCGGAAAAGCTCATCTGCCGGCTGCAACTGCGCGAGGGAGAAGATGTCGTGCGCGACCTCACAGCACCCGTGCGAAACGGCCGAATCAGCGCCGATCTCGGGCCTCTGCAGACAGGTGACTACATGATCTACGCCACCCTCGCAGATCCTGAGCACCAGTGGCTCCTGGCGGAGAAGCAGTTGGCCCTCAGTGTCGCGACACCGCCGGATGCGACATCCGTGCCCGCCAACGCGTGCCGGATCGACGCCAAGGGCCGCGCTTTGGTGAACGGCAAGCCGTTCCTGCCCGTGGGGCTCTATTTCGGCAGCATCCAGCCGAAGGACCTGGCACGACTCAAAGACACAGCGTTCAACTGTGTCATGCCCTACGGCAGCCTGCACCTGAAGTTCAAGGACTCCGAGAAAAAGGGCATCCCTGCTGTGCGTGAGGTATTGGATGCCTGCCACGCCCAGGACATCAAGATCCTCTACTCAATCAAAGACGTCTTCCCGACCATCAAAAACCACCCGAAATCATGGCAGGGAGAGACTGAGCTGGATCGCATTGTGACCAAAGTCGTGGAATCATTCCGTGACCATCCCGCGTTGCTCGCCTGGTACACCTGCGACGAACTCCCCGCCCGGGAAGCAGACATGCTGATCGCGCGTAATCGACTCGTCAATCGGCTCGATCCGCACCACCCAACCTGGTCGGTCTTCTACCAGTTCCAAGATCTTTCGCTGTACCGAGACGGGTTCGATATCCTCGGCGTCGATCCATACCCGATCTCCAACGACAAGTCCCAGTCGATGGAGAAGGTCCGTGTCTCCATGGATGCAAGCGAACGCGCCATCGGATCAGCGCAGGGGATACCGCTCTGGGTTGTACCGCAGATCTTCAACTGGGGTGTCTACAAAGCTCGGGACGACCTGGCCAAGTTCAAGGCAAATTACCGGTACCCGACCGAGGTGGAGATGCGCAGCATGTCGCTCTACATGGCCCTTCGCGGAGCCAGAGGTTTCGTGTTCTACTCCTACTTCGACCTCTCCCGACCACCGGACAAGGGGCAGTTCGAGTGGCGCTGGCCGGAAGTCTGCCGCATGGCAAAAGTCGTTTCGGACCTGGGGCCGTTCCTGCTATCGGATGCCACAGCCCCCAGCGTTGCGGTCACGGTTGAGGAAGGGAATGTCGAGGCCAAAGCGTTCAAAGACGATCAAGGCAAGGTGCGTGTCCTCGTTGCCGGCATGGGGCCGGACACCAGCAGAGCCGAACTGACCATCCCCGGTCACGAGGATTTGCGGTCCCAGTTCGGCGGCTGTACGCCTTTGGGCGGAGACCGGTACCGGTTCGAGGGTGTCAACATCTGCTCGGATATCCTCATCAGCGAATAGACGAGGCGACCGGGCGTGGGCGTGGTGCCCAAGGCCCACTGTCGCCCGTATCTGCCAAGCTCGGGAGGGAGTGGTGATGACGAGAATTTGGTGCGGAATCCTTGCCATCCTTCTCGGCCCGACTGCGGTCTCGGCCCCCACGTCAACCGCGCCGCTCTTCGAGTGGGGTGCGGGTGCCGTTCCGAGCTCGACCGGCAGAGATGTGTGGCAGAAACGGGGGGCCGGCGTATCGCTGACCGACTCCCCGCCCCGAGCCATTCTCGAATGCCACGCCGGCTTCCGGGCAGTGAACCCCATACCACCGCAAGAGACCTTCTCCGTAGAAGTAATCTTCCGGTGCAGGCGGACCATGGGGAACCTGCAAATCGTGACCACCGGCCTGATGATCCCCGGCAAAGACGCCCCGGCGATAACCGGAGACCGGCGACAATGGTGCCTGGAAGTGAGAGGAGAAGGCGACCGCATCGGCCCTCCCGGTTTCTTCTCGATTGCTGTTCGCGGCGCAGATGGGCAGTGGCGAAAGCGCTTCTCAAATGCCCGCATCCGTGAGGAATGGCATCATGTCGTCGGTGCCTTCGATGGGCAAAGTGTCCTCCTCTTCCTCGATGGTGAGAAGCAGGACCGCGAATTCCAGGTCGGCCGGAGTCGGAGCGAGGATGGTCTGCTCAAGCCGACCGGACTGGGAGGTATTGTCCCCGTCATCGGTGATGGCAGCGGCGGCGACAGCATGGGCGGCTACCGAAGCGCGGGGAACGGTCTGGATGGGCAGGTCGCTTTACTGCGGATCAGGAAGGACGTCCCCACGATGGCAGACGTGAGGCGCTGGCAAAGTGCGGCGGCGCTGGCCCTCCCTGAACTTACGGCAACGCTGCCCCCGAGGCCCCCACCGGCCAAAGCGCCCTTCAGCGTCATCTACAGCAACGATTTCACGAACCTGGGCATCGTCACACCTTTCCACGCGAAGGGAGCACCTTTTGAGCGCGACGACCTGCGTCAGTCTGTGCTTGAGACGAAGGGAACGGGCGTGCACATGCTGCAGCCTGCGCACGGCCAAGTCCCCTGGTGGCCCAGTAAGATCTACCCCCTCACGGAGCACCATGCATGGTGGGCTGACCGCTACGGGATCCCGACCGAGAAGCAGAGAATCCCCGCGCAACACCGTGAGATTATGGCAGGTTGGGACCCGTTCGCCGACTTCCTCGCCGCATGCCGTGAAGCAGGCCAACATGCATTCATCTCGATGCGCCTGAATGACACCCACCATCTCCAGCATGCTGACAATCCGAAGTGCCGGACAGGCTATCACAGCATCAGTCGATTCTACGTTGAGAATCCGGAATACAGGCTGAAAGGCGTCGGCAGTGGTCTTGACTGGGCCCAGCCCGAGGTCCGCGAACTGATCTTCGCCTACATCGAGGAAATCTGCACATCCTACGATCTGGATGGCTTCGAGCTGGACTTCATGCGCTTCCCCAACTTCTTCCGGGACAGCTGCCCCCTTGACGAGCGCGTCCGTATTATCACGGGATTCGTCAAGCGCGTGAGCGGCGTTCTCGGAAACCGTGGTTTTCCCGGAAGCCGCCGGGGCGACACCCGGAAACGCTGGCTCTGCGCCCGGGTGCCGGGGCGACTGGAGCAGATGGCCGAGGTGGGGATCTGTTTGCCGAAACTGGTGGATGCCGGCGTGGACATGGTCAATCTTTCAGCGTCTTTCTTCACCGGGCCATACCATGACGTGGGTACCGTGCGGAACATGCTCCCCGATGCTGCGATCTACGTCGAGATGTGCCACACAACGCTGACGGGAAAGGTCGTCAATCAAAGGGGCGGCGACAACTTCACGTTCCTGCGAACCACCGACCACCAATACTACACGGCAGCTCACATGGCATACGAAGAAGGAGCCGACGGAGTGAGTCTGTTCAATTTCGTCTATACGCGTGAACACGGCAGCAACACGGAAGCCCGTGGGCCCTGGTGTGAACCCCCATTCCATGTCCTGCCTCGCCTCGGAGATCCTGGTTGGCTGGCCCGGCAACCACAATGGTACGTCCTCGCCAACACCTGGGGCGTCAAACCGCTCCCAGCCCGGAGTGAGGCCACCGAACCCCTCGTATGCCGCCTCGAGATGGCCCCGAACAGCCACCGAATGGAGGATGGCGTATTGCGTCTGCTGAGCAAGGGGACTGACGCGATCGGCCGATGGCGCGTGCTCTTCAACGGCGAAATCCTCCGAGGGACGTCGGCTGTCGACAGACCTCTCCCCCATCCCCATGACGCCAACCTCAATCTGAATGGAAGCTACGTGTGCTTTGAACTGCCCCGGAGCATCGTCCGGCGCGGCGCGAACCATCTCATCCTGATCCCGCGGGAAGGGACACAGGCCGACATCGATTATCTGGATGTAGTGCTCCCCTGACGCCATACCAGCGGAGGAATGCCGCTGGTGTTCTTGTACGGCGAGCGCCCCCCCCGATCGCCACGATTGGGGTGCCGCACGCTGCTCCTGTACGGCGGATGGCCCCCAGCCGCCAGCAGAGGATGCCGCCCGGAGGGCCGTGCGGCCTACCAGCAGAGGAAATAAATCCATCATGTTCTCCATCAGTTCTGCTCTATTCGCCGTAGCCCTCGCCGCTGTCGACCCGACGGCAGTAAGAACTCAAACTGCTGTGCGTAAGGGGGAAGTCGCAGCCGGACACGAACTCGAAAAGCCATGGACGCATGCGGACGGCTACGTTGAGTCCGATCCCAAGCCGCCCAAGCGCAACCCACAGGCGTTCTTCGCCGACTGCTCCGTAGGAAGCGGCGATTTCCACGTAACGGCGACACTCACGATAGACAGGCTGAACACCAGTGCAGCCGCCTTCTCATTCAACCACCGAGACTACTTCGGGTTCGAAGGGGGACACGGTCACATCTTCATCACCGGACCGTTCTTCGATGACGCGCGCGGAAAGAAGATCGGAGACCCGGATGCGTTCATTACCCCTGGTAAGCCCTTCATCTTCCAGATCATCCGCAAGGAAGATCGTCTCCATGTCCTGATCGACGACAAGACCGTCTACGGACAGAAAGTCGAGGTGCGATCCATGGGGGCACCCGGATTCTGTCCCGGCCGCAGCACCATGCGGATCCACGAGTTCACGGTCACTGGGCACCTGGAACCGTACCGCAAACCCGAGAGGAAGAAGCCCGGGAAAGCGTTCGTCGACAACATCACGGCACACTCGCTGTTGAAGCCGTTGGCAACCTGGCGCACGACCACCCACGTTCGCCTCGCAGACGGCGGCCTGCTCACCGCTGCCGGACGCTTCGCCCACATCAGTCGCGACGAAGGCAAGACCTGGACCCAACACCCGATCTTTGCTGACAAAGACAAGATGACCTTCCGCAACGCCCTACTGGTCTGCACTTCAGACGGCACAGTGGTGCTTCTCTTTGCCAACGATGATGAGTTCGTGTTCGCCTGGGATCGCGCCAAGAACCTGCCGAAGCCCCACTGCCGGCGCCCAACCTACGCCGTCCGGAGCCTCGACAACGGGAAGACCTGGGTAGACTGCCAGCAGCTGGACGATGGGTATTGCGGGGCGCTCAACGACGCAATTCTCACGCGTGATGGTACCGTGGTTGTCACTGGACAGGAACTGCTCTACGATCTGGGCAGGCACACAACCCGCCCCTACTACTCAAGCGACAATGGGAAGACCTGGCAGAAGGCAGACAAAGTCGATAAGGACATGCCGCGCGGTGACCATTCCGGCCTGATCGAGGCCACAGTCACACAGCTCGCTGACGGACGCATCTGGATGCTGCTGCGCAGCTACCACGGGTTCTTCTACGAGTCTTTCTCCGCGGACGACGGCAAGACCTGGAGTGCACCGGTGCCCTCACACGTCACCTCGACCGGCTCCCCCGGCTTACTCAAGCGCCTCGCAAGCGGCAAACTCATGCTCATGTGGAACGCGATCCCCAACAAGGGCTTCAAACGCCGCGAAGAGCTGTCCATTGCCTTCTCCGAGGATGAGGGCAAGACCTGGACCGACCCCCTCGTGATCCTGCGCAACCCGGGCGCTCGGGTGTCCTACCCCCGACTCATCGAGCGCGTGCCCGGTGAGATCTGCTTCAGTGTGCACCAAGGCAACTACAGCGCCATGTTCCTCGAACGTGATGTGCTGAAACCGGAAGCGCAGGCCATGTTCCCGGTCAAGCAAAAGGGGAAATGAAGTCATGATGCCTGTCAGAGCAATGCCGTCTGTTCTCCTGGTCTCCTTGATCGTTGGTCTCGGCGAGTCCGAAGGGCAACACGCGGGACCTGTCCTGCCGGACCTCTCCGGTTACCGAGTGCATGGGGCGCCACAACGCCCTGGCCCGATCGTGACGAACGGAGAGTTCGAGAATGGCGTCGAGGGCTGGAAGCTGGCTGAAGGCTATCGCGTTGACCCCACAGCCGGTCGCGGCGGCACGGGAGCGATGTTCTACGAGCGCACCAACCCAGCCGAGTACCCGCTGCCAAGCCAGAGCCTGCACTTGGAGCCCGGGGGACGTTACCGGTTCAGTGCCTTGATCCGGACCGAAAATGTGAGCAAGGGCACGCACGGAGGCGCAACGCTCTGCATCCAGTACACGAAAGGCGGCAAGTGGCTCTCAGGCCGCTATCCTGCGGGAATCAGCGGCACCAAGGATTGGACACGTGTTGAGGCCGTGACAACCGTGCCCGCGGACGCTGAGTCAAGTAGCCTGACCCTCTACTTCCGCCCGAAAGCCACCGGCAAGGCCTGGTTTGACGATGTCACCGTGATCCGGGAGAAGCCGCGCTGGTCCGTCTATCTCATCCAGCCGGGACGCGAGACGATTCCGCCTGACAATGGGCACGTCTTGCTGGGGTCATGCCTGGAAGGCGTCGTCTGCAGGCCTCCGGATGCCGTGAAGGAGACGGATCTGCTCTGCCGCATCGAGGTAGCGCGGACAGGAACCCCCCAACACCAAACCATGGCCAAAGTCTGCGATGGGCGCATTGTAGCCGATCTGGGCAAGCTGCCGGAGGGAGCCGCTCACCTGCGTTTGACGTTGCTGGATACCCGGCACCGCTGGTTCCTGGGCAACGCGAGCATCCCGGTCACCGTGGCACGCCCCAAGCGCCCGACGCCGGCGAATGCCTGTGAAATTGACAAGCGAGGTCGCGCCATCGTCAACGGTCGTCCGTTCCTGCCCGTAGGCCTTTACCACCACGCCTTCCGGACGCGGGAGGACTTCGATCTCATCGCGGCGAGCCCATTCAACTGCATCATGCCGTACAACAGCCTTTACATGCGTTTCCCGGATTCGAAGCTCAGAGGCGTGTCTGGAATCACGCAAGTCCTGGACGCCTGCTCCGATGCCAATCTGAAAGTCATCTTCTCGATTAAGGATGTCTACGAAGGGACGAAGTACGCGGCCATCCGGGGGCTTGGGGTTGAGGGCGAAACGGCCGTGGTCAGCAAGGCCGTCAACTCCTTCCGCACCCACCCGGCGCTGCTGGCCTGGTACATCAATGACGAACTCCCGACCAGCATGCTCGACCGACTCACGGCCCGACGGCGGGAGGTGAACCGGCTCGATCCGTTCCACCCGACGTGGGCTGTGTTCTGCTCGTTCGATGAGGTCCCCATGTACGGGCCGACCTGCGATGTCGTAGGCGTGGACCCGTACCCGATACGCGACAGCAAGTCGCGGGATATGGAGCGTGTTCGGCACGGTATGAACATGGCGGAGCGCGCCGTGGGCACCCCCGAAGGAATGGCTGTCTGGGCTGTGCCGCAAATCATGAACTGGGCCTGCTATGACCAGCAGGCGCGGAAGGATCGGGCCTACTACGAAGCGAAGTTCCGCGACCCCAGTGAACATGAGATGCTCTCCATGTCCCTGCTCTGTGCCATCCAGGGAGCCAAAGGGTTCATCTATTACTCGTTTTCAGACCTGTCGGGTCACATCAGTGCCACCGCCAAGCCGGACTTCTCCCGGCGCTGGCCTGAGGTCTGCCGAATGGCAAAGACGATGACCGATCTCGCGCCTTTTCTCCTCTCAGACAAGGATGGCCCCGACGTCACGGTGACAGCTGAAGAGGGCAGCGTCCTGAGCAAGGCTTACACAGATGAGAAGGGGCGCATCCGCGTTCTGGTCACCGGGATTGGTCCCGGGCCGAGCCAAGCCTCGCTCACGGTCAGTACAGAGGCGCCACTCCGATCCGTGTATGGAGCGTGTACCCGCAACCAGGACGGCCGGTATCGCTTCCGAGGAACCGATATCTGCTCGGACATCCTGACCAGCGACTGACGGGAGAGATAAGTATGAGCAGTAGGCACAGATTACTCTGGTTCCCCGCGTTGGCCTGGGTTGCCGCGATCGGCCTATCCGCGACGGCAGACACGATCGTGATCGACTCGTTTGACTACCCGGACTCGAACGCGGCCGGTAAGGCATGGACTCCCGTTCTCGACCTGCTGCGAGTGTCCGAAATGCCGGCTGTGACTGTGGTCGAACGGGTCGCAGGCCGGGCGCTTCGCCTGCCCTGTCCCTTCAGTCGCGACCTACAACGTTCCCTCTATCACCTTGACAGAAAACTCGACCTCAGCAACGCGGCCCGTATTGAGTTTGACCTCTACATTGACCAGCCTGAAGCCGTTGGGCAGTTCATGCTCTACTTCATCAGCGGCAGTGGCTGCTATCGCGGCAGCGCCGGCGGCGGCCGAACGGGTTGGCATCGTGTGCGGCTCAACAAAGCGAGTTTCAAACCTGAAGGGACACCCGATGGCTGGGACAGTATCAGCGCCTTGCGTTTCTCCCCATGGAAGGGCGCGGCGGTCAATACCTACTGTCTCGTGGACAATCTCGTGGCCAGGACCGCAGGAAACGTTGCGGTCGTGATCGGCACGCATTCGGCTCGCGAACGCCCAAAGGAAGCCAAGAGCGTCTACAGCTGCGCTGAACGGGTCGCCAGTCTGCTCGACAGCGCAGGAGTGATGGCCGCCACCATGGAGGACGAGGACGTGGCCCGTGGCGGACTCACAGGTAAGAAGGTGGCGATCCTCCCCTACAACCCGAGACTGAGTGCTCCCGAGGGCGAAGCGCTCAAACGCTTCGTCAATGATGGTGGCAAGGTCATCACGTTCTATATCCTCCCCGACCCATTGCCTGATCTCCTCGGCGTGCGAAAGAGAAACTGGGTACGCAAGCAGCGCGACAGGCAGTTTCTGGACCTGGATTTCGGCAACTCCGGCATCCTCGGAATGCCTCAACGCGTTCGCCAGGACTCGGGCTGCATCCAGGCGTTTGAGCCAGCCGCCAAGAACGCGCGCGTCATCGGTCGTTGGGTCGATGGCCAGGGGCAGTCACAGCCGCAATCGGGGGTGATCCTCAGTGATGCCGGCGCGGTCATGAGCCACACGCTATTGCCTGGGGACGACGCGAGAAAGCGGCGGCTCCTGGTCGCGCTTGTCGGCCATTTCTGCCCCTCCGCGTGGGCAGAGGCAGCTGGTGCGGCCATCCAACGTGCCGCGGAGGTCGGGCCGTTCATGGAGCTCTCCGAGCTGACAGTCGCCCTCCAGAACCAGACCAAGGGACACCCGCGAGAAACCGAGGTACAGACCGCTGTGGCGCAGGCGACCACGTTCCTCACCCAGGGCGCGGCACACATGCAGGCCCAGCGATGGATCAAGACGATGGCGGCGGCCGAAGCTGCTCGGGAGCATCTGGTCGAGGCGTATCTGTCTGCACAAGTTCCTATGGAGGGTGAGTGGCGCGCCGTGTCGAATCATCCCGGAACTGGAGGCGAGCCCGGCGGCTGGGAGGAGAGCGCCCGGGTGCTGGGCGAGTGCGGGTTCAACGCCGTCTTGCCCGATATGTGCTGGGGCGGTGTGGCGCACTATGACAGTGCTGTGCTACCCACCTCTGAGACCTTCCGAACCCACGGTGATCAGCTTGCCCAATGTGTTGCCGCCTGCCATGCACACGGCGTTCAGGTCCACGCGTGGAAAGTCTGCTGGAACCTGGGCAATCGTGCGCCCCGGGAATTCGTTGAGCGGATGCGTGCCGAGGGCCGTCTGCAGGTTACCGACAAGGGAGAAACAAGGGACTGGCTCTGCCCATCACATCCGGCCAACCTGAGGCTCGAGACTGAAGCGATGCTCGAGATGGCGCGCAACTACGACGTGGACGGCTTGATGTTCGACTACATCCGCTACGGTGACCATCACGTGTGTTACTGCCCAGGATGCAAGGAACGCTTCCAGCGTGAGACCGGGCAAGATGTGAAAACCTGGCCCGACCAAGTCCTCCGGGGCACGCTGCGAGACGCTTACATTGACTGGCGTTGCGAACAGATCACCCGTCTGGTGCGTGCCGTCAGCCGCGGGGCTCACGCGATCAAGCCGTACATCCGCATCTCCGCTGCGGTGTTCGCACGTTACCCCAACTGCCGTGAGCGGGTTGGTCAAGACTGGGTGGCTTGGGTCAAAGGGGGGTTGCTGGACTTTGTGATCCCAATGGACAGTGCCGACTCGGGTGGGGCGATCTGTGCCATGGTCAAACGGCAGATCGAGCAGATCGGCGCCCGCGTTCCGGTGTGCCCGTCGCTCTTTGTCACGCTGTCCAACCGTCTACTGACACCTGACCAAACGGCCGCGCAGATCATTGGCGCCCGCCAAGCCGGCGCCGACGGCTTCAACCTGTTCGACCATTCGCCCGCAATGTCGAACCAGTATCTGAGACGCCTGGCCGATCGTGTCATCGGTGGAGATTTGCCACCGACAACCGATGCGCCTCGCTATGAGTTCAGCGTCGTTGAGGCCGACTCGCGCCAGATGACGGTGTCCTTTGTCGAAGCACGGGCGATGCGCAAACCGGTATCAGCAGTAGGCGGCACGCTGGAATTGCAGGATCTCGAGGGGAGCACCGTCGCCCAGCTTGGGGTGGCTCCAACGGCCGGGGAGCCGCGGCATGTTCGCATCACTGCCCCGGCCGGTGAGTACCGCATTGCCGTCGTCGGGCAGATCGCGTTCGAGGACAGATCGCTGACCCCGTTCACCTGCCGAAGCCGGGTGGTGACGGTGAAAGCGGGAACGGCGAACTGAGCGCCAAAGCTCAACAGTTTTGGACACTGAGACACCTCGCTGCAGCGGGGGTTCAGGTGTCAGGTGTCAGCGTCGTCTCTGGCTGCGCTGCTGCCAGATTGATCAAGAAGAGAAACTTGGAGTTCCACACGAGCCCAGCCTCCGGCGCGGGGGCGCCAGTCATATCGGAGGGTGTAACTTTGGCCGCCTCGGCGGCCGGTCGCGGCACGGCGGCCCCTCCCACATTGGGGGACGCCCTCTTCAATGTGGGAGGCGGTGCCACCCGGCGACCTTCCCGTGGTCAACTGAGGTGAAGTTACAGACGAGCCCAGCCTTCGGCGCGGAGTGCATCAGTCATATCAGAAGGTGTAACTCTCGCCAAAGCGTATGGAGGAGCCGGTTCTCCGTGACCGGCCTGGCCGCACACGGAGATGCGGCCCCTCCAACGGTGTGTCCGTGACCAACAGCTTTGTGCTCAAATTGATGAAGGTCCACACGAGGTGTCAGCAGGGATCCACACCTGAAACCTGCGAACATGGTCCACGAGACTGGCGTTCCATCGTGCAGTGGTTCGCGTTTCCCCCCTGAGCTCTGGAGCACAAGAACTCGTCCCCTTGGCGCTTGGGGGATTAAGACCCTATCAATATTGACAAGGTCTGGCTCCGGGGGAGTCGGCGCTGAGCCAGGCCATCATGGACGATCCGTGGATGGTCGGCCGGTTCGTGGCCCACAGGAGCGGAGAATCCGACTCAGACTGGCAGACCGCTCAACCGTCTCCGTCGCCCCCGGCAGGCGATGGTCTCAATGCCTCCAACTGCGCGGCCTGGCTCTTCCTCTGACGGTGTTGGCGGTAGTTCCAGGCCAGGCTCAGGGCGAAGCCGATGCTGAGGAAGAGGGCGACGGGATCGTGGCAGAGCCAGTTCAGGTACTCCTCCCAATACGCTGTCGACTGGGCACGATCGGCCTTGACAAGCTCCCCCTTCTCCCAAATCCCCGCCTTGACCATGCCGTTTGCGCAAGTCATCCTCCCTTGGCCGTGGAAATAGTTGTTTCCGAATTCACCTTCATACCGCGCCCCGTTCACGTACTCGAGTGTTCCCGTTCCGTGGCATTGCTTGTTGACGAACTCGCCTTCGTACCTGTCGCCCCGCGAATTGATGGAGATCCCCTGCCCCTCCTGCGCCCCATCGACAAACGTGCCTTCCCGACGTGCTCCGTTCGCCTCCGTACGGATGCCTTTGCCGTGGTACTTTCCCTGCTTGAATCCGCCCTCGTATCGCGTCCCGTCGGCGTAGACGATCTTCCCCTGGCCGTGGAGGTCGTTGTTAGCGAACTCGCCTTCGTAACGCGTGCCGTTCGCGTACACGAGTGTCCCCTTGCCGTGGCATTGCTTCTTGACGAATTCGCCTTCATACTTGTCCCCGCGCGCGTTGATGGAAATCCCCTGGCCCTCCTGCGACCCATTCACAAACGTGCCTTCCCGACGTGCGCCTGTCGCGTCAACGCGAATGCCTTTGCCGTGGTACCTGCCGGCCTTGAATTCGCCCTCGTACCGGTAGCCATCTGGGCCCACCACCGTGCCCTTACCTTCCAGTCTCCAGTTCCTGAACTCGCCGGTCCACGTGAAGCCATCGGCTGTGACGGACTCCCCTGAACCACACACTTCCCCATTCTGAAAGAGGCCTGTGTGGGTGTCTCCGTCTGCCCTGACCAACGTCCCGTGTCCGTGACGCCGTCCGTCCTTGTATTGCCCTTCGTAGCGGTCGCCATCCTGCTCGGACGAGACTCCTCGACCGTGTCTCAGACCATCCTTGAACTCGCCCTCGTATCGGTTGCCGTTCCGCCAGGTGAGGACGCCCTTGCCGTTGAATAGCCCGTTCTTGAACTCGCCCTCGTAGACCGAACTGTCAGGCAGTGCGGTCTTGCCATGGCCGTTGGTTGGGGGTGCACCCACGTTTGGCGTGTCGGCGGCACGAGTACAGACAGACGTCAGTAGCAGTGAGATAGCGATCAGTCTCTTCATGGTCCTCTTCCTTGCCCGGCCCGGTGACGCCACCGAGGGACGAGCTATCTATGCTCACGTGGTCGCTCACTCCGGGAGTGCTGCTCGATCTCAGTTGCGGTGAGCTGACGGTTGTAGAGTCGGACATCGTCGATCTTCCCGTTGAACGGTAGCAGATTCTTGTGTCTT
This sequence comes from Lentisphaerota bacterium, assembly GCA_018676675.1. Classification (GTDB taxonomy): domain Bacteria; phylum Verrucomicrobiota; class Lentisphaeria; order Oligosphaerales; family JABHEG01; genus JABHEG01. The sequence continues at coordinate 29,439 of JABHEG010000286.1, read as the reverse complement.
GGGTTCTGTGAGCCGACGTAGAAATTCACTTTCCCCTTGCCGTGCAGCGGGTTCCCTATCGGTCCCGCGTATTTCATCGGTCCGAATGGCCCGACGACCTCACGACCATCAACATAGACGTGACTCGTGAAGTCGGCCCAGGTGAAAGCGAGGTGAGTCCACTTGCGGTTCACGACGTCCGGGCCGGACAGCTTCACCACGTTGATGCCGTCATAAAGCATCGCCAGCCAACGGCCGTCGTAGACGTTCATGATGATGCTACCGGTATTGATGATTTCACCCCGCTTGATGCCCTGGAAGTCCTCACAGAGCCAATACCCATCCAAGTCCGGACACGCCCACGCCTCGAATGTGCCTTCATCCAACGGGTACTTCAGCGAGAAGTCGAACCACACGTAGTTGTCCTTCCCGTTGAAGCTCAGGCAGTGTCCGTCTCCATTCGGCTCGTAAACAGCCCCCTCGACAGTGCCATCGCGGCCATTGCCTGTGGCATCCACGGCCGTCTGCCCTTCGCCCTCGTCAAAGGTCCACCTCCCCACCAAGCCGGCGTCTGCCGTGTTCTGCTCAAGACTCACGTTCTGCACATCCATGATTCTGACCTCGCCGGCGGGAACCTCTAGAGAGAAAACCGTGCGGCCGGCCGCAACCGACTCGGTGACAACGCCACCCGCCAGGATCTCGGACGCATGGGCGCCGGCCGGCGCGGTGATGCGGACCTCGGCATCGTAGGAATGGTCGCGCGTTTCCACCGGACTCTCCGGGAGATTCAGCACGCCCTTGTTGTTGATCAGCACCACCTTCCAGACGCCGTCGTCCAGGCGGTTGAAGAGGAACTGGACATCACCCTCGACCGTGATAGGGAGCACCTCGGACTGGAGCTGGGTCAGGATCTTCGCAAGCAGAGGAGACGGCGTCTTCTTCTCGGTCAACAGCATGAAGTGCGGAGTCGTCAGAATGACGTTTCCGTTGCCGTACCTGTTACGGGTGATTAGCGGCAAACCACCTTCCGACATGACGAGCGGAGTGGCATCCGTGACCGCGACGTTCCGGATGCGCATATCCTCGGCCTCAGCCCAGGTGGGGAGCAAACGGACTCCGAGGAATTGACCATCGTCCAGCCCATCCTGACACTGGGCACTGTTGATGACCAGAGAGCCACCGTCTCTGACATAACGCTTCAGGCGCCCGACAAGCTTGCGCGACATGGACATACCGTCGAGGAGCATGGTGACTGGGTACTTGGCGAGGAGTTCTTTGCTGACCGGCCCTGACGGCGCATTGGCAAAAGCCACATCGAACACATCCCCGAGGGGTGAGTTGTGCAGATTGGGGCTGTAGGGAGGGACATCGCCTAGCGGCGCGTTGTAGTATGGGTCGATGGTTCGCAGAACATGCTCAGTCATGTAATCGCCATCTTCGAACGGCAGGTGATACCAGACCTTCCACTCCGCTCCGCGGCGCCATTCGGCGTGCCCGTGGTGGTAGTCGGAAAGCAAGAGAATTGGCGTATAGCAGGTGCCGCGTGCACCCTTGGCACTGTGGGCCCACGTGTAGATGTCTTTGATGGCCTGCCCGTGCTGAGTCAAGACACAAGGGCCTTCGTCGGTCTCCTTCGCCTGCCCCCATGGTTGACTTTCGAAGGTCAGGAAGTTGACGCCCAAGTAGTAGCTGTAGTAGAAGAGCCGGCGACCAAGTGACGGCGCAATTCCCAGGTCCTCACCGGAGACCCACTGGCCCTTGCCTTTCGCATGCGGATTGGCTCTGCTGTTCGTCGTGGCGCAGCCTGCGTAGTAGGCCAGGTAGAGCAACCACGGACGCTCGTACTGCCGCGCAGCGCCACGGGTGAACAGCAGGTTATTGCGATGCGGGAAGTTGGGCGAGTTCCCTGCCAACTCCATGCCCGCGATGCGCCCGCCCCATTCCAGTCCATACTGCGGGAAATTGAGCTGTCCGCTCAACCCCCAGAGCTGCCCTCGGTACAGTCGCGTTTCGTAGTCCCAGATCGTGCGGACCTGCTTCTCTGCCTCCTGTCTGGTGCCATACTCGGTCACGTACTCCAGCAGATCCTCATAGAGCCTGGTGTCCTTCTTCTTGTACATCTGGAACAGATTGGAGTCCCATTCCCCGAGGTAGAACCCCATGAACGTCGTCTTGTAGCGATCCATGAAGCCCTGCCAGCTCGCCTGGTCGAGGTTCTCGGGCGTGAGTCCGAGCATCGAGCCTTGGTTGAGACGGAATGGAGGCTCTGGGAAAAATGGCGCGTTCAGGCAACGTTCGGCAACCGGATCGGGCAGTTCCGCAAGCTTGATCAATGGCCGGGTCGACACACAATCGAGGCGGATGAGGGCGCTCGATGGTGCATTCTCGAACCAGGCCGTCACCTTCGACGGCGTGTGCTCCATCCTGGACGGACGAAGCGACGTTGCCTCGCCGTTATCAATGACCGAGAATCGGACCGATGCCAGACCGGCCCTTGATTCTGCCCCGTGCTGGAGGACAATTCTGTCAAGCGGTGTGTCCTGCCCCAACCGGATATCGATCGCCACGCGCACAGGCGCATATCGTCTCCTGACAGGGCGTGGGTCGGCACTGACAAATGCAGATGTGTCCGACCGGCCGTCGCTGGCGTGCTCTGCCTGGAGCACAACCGTTTCGGCTTCCTCGGGGATGAACGCAAGGGTCGCCTCTGATGCGGTATTCTCCGGCGCGCCGCCCTGGTAAACGGCTATCTCGCGAAATACCAGAACTCTCTGCGGGAGGACATGCTCTTTGACGCGCGGAAGGCGGACGTTCATCAGGCCTGAGCCCCGGACAAACTCCTCATCTTTGAGCCCTGGCAACTCCAGCCACTCAGGATCGAGAAGGGTCCAGAAATCACGCCCGGCGAACACCGGCGGAGGCCACTCGATGTCCAGCGCTCGCCGCGGCTGTGCCACCCAGTCTCCAGACGTCTCGCCCGACGCTGTCATACCGCCCAGCAGAAGCGCAATTGCAGTCAGGGCCAGTGGCCATCGCATGGTCTCTTCTCCAGTTCAGGGACAGAAACGCTCGACTATCGGAGGCAGGCCTCGGAGTTCCTGCTTCTCGTGACTCTAGCCTGATGGTTGTTCGGACGCTAATGTGTGCCTGCAATCAGCGCCAGCAACCTTCAGCCAACAGGCTACGGGCTTGGCAACCTGAGTAGCCACCTGCCGGTGAGGCAGGAACTCTGACCAACAGGGCCACGGAGACCGCACCTATGCAAGTCATCATGCACAGCTACACGTTCCGCACCTACAGCCTGGACGAAGCGTTCCGAAGCGCCAAACGTTTCGGTTGGGACGGAGTTGAGTTACAGCCCTGCCATTTCAGCCGCCCTGAGATCGAGACGGAACTCCCGGCCGCCATCGCGTTAGGCCAGTCCTACGGCGTACCGATCGCCTGTGTCGACATAGGGGGAGACGTGATCTGTGACGACACGAGCGCGGCCGAAGCCACAGTCGCCCAGATTGAGAGGGAACTGGAAATCTGTGCGGCCAACGGCATCACGTTGGTCAACGGCGGCGTAGGCGCACTGCGGGGTGACGATCCTGACTATGGCGCCAATGGCTCAGTGTTGGCCACGGACATCCACTACGCCCGGGCCGCGGACGCTTATCGCCACCTCGGCGCTGTTGCCGCACGCCTGGGGATCACGATCGTCTTCGAGATCCACATGTTCGCACTTCACGACACCATCGCCTCAACCGCCCGACTGCTGGACGAGATCGGCGTGGACAACGTGAAGGCCAACCCGGATCCCGGCAACATGTTCTCGACCTCGACCGCTGAGAGAAACCCCGACGCCCTCGATCAGCTGGCCGGACGTATCGGCTATTTCCACTTCAAAAACTGTCAGGCTCTGCCAGGCAAACAGTGGAACTACAGCGTCCTTCTTGCTGACGGCCATATCGATTTCTACAAGTGGACCGACAAGCTGGTCAAGCTTGGCTTCGAAGGCCCGGTCTGTGTGGAGTACTGCGGCGTGGGGGACCCCCATGTTGCGGCTGAGCAGGATCGCCTCTACCTGGACAAGATCCTGAGCTGGGTCAAGCACTGATCGATCCGGACAGCTGCCCCCCAAAGACACTGACAGCCGAACTCCGGTATGCTCAGTCTCCTGCAAAGGCGTGGGCGAGACAACCGCCGCTACAGCGATCGCGCTCCTGATAACGACAGTCAGCGCATTCGCTGTACAGCCCCGTATGTCCGCAAGCCTGCAGCTTTTCTCCCACAATGCGCCCAAAATGCTCCTTTATCTCCTCCAAATCGGCGAACTGGCTCAGCGGAACGCGCTCCAATTCGGAAAGCGGGAAGCAAGGCCAACAGAGCAGGTCAGGGCCGATATCGACGATCGGACCACAGGCGATCTCGAAACGGGTTCGAGCCCGGGCGATGGCGCCCAGATCTGCGTCACTGAAGTCGCAAAGCGTGAACCCGCAGTCAAGTGTGACGAGGATATCACGGCGATCGCATTCACGGACGAACTCAGCAACCATGGCGTTAGCTCTGCTGAAGTCCTGAACGGGCAGATGCACGTTGTCGTGTCCTACCAGCGGGTGAGCGATACCGATCCTCACATCAGGTCTCAGTTCGTACCTGTCGAAGTAGTCGAAGGAAAAGGCGAGATCAAGGTCAGGACGATACAGGTTGAGTCCCAGCCCACAGACGTCGCCCAGGGCTGTGAAAAACTCCTCCTGCCGACGCTCCTCCCATGGTTCGCGGTCGCCCGGGGCGTTCACATTCACCACAAAATGCGTCTGTTCAGGCTGCAAACAGCGCTGCAGTTCCTTCACTACCCGGGTATCAGCGCAGCCGTTGGTGAACATGAGTACGCTCAGCCGTCGACGGATCAGGTATGAATAGAGCCGGACAAGCTCAGGATGGAGCGTGGGCTCGCCGCCAAGAAGAGTGATGCCGCGCTCGCCTGATCTCACCAGAAAATTCACGGCGATGACAAAGTCGTCGTACGCCATATTCGTCGGCTTTTCGTCTGCGAGCCGGTCTTTGGCGAAGCAGTACGGGCAACGTCGGTTACAGTGGTCTGTGAGAAGTATGTGAGCCATGGCATAGGTCCTTAGAGTCCCGTACTGTCCTCCCCAACCGACGAGAACTCATTCCCGGCGGCGTAGAGGAAGGTAGTGTCGGGTGGCTGAGGAGGCAAGAGCCTGGGTGACCGGGAGCCAGAGAGAACGTGCCACCCACACGGTACCACCTGCATGGACGGAAGCCAGGCCCGCCTCGCGCTGCTCGGTGAGCGCTGCCGCATGGGTCACGCCGTCGCGCCCGTGGACGATGCGCGTCCCCGGGGCCGGTACGCCGATATGGAACGGAGACAACTGACATGGCTCGAACAAATATCCTCGTTATCATGTCGGATCAGCACAGCCGCCACGTGCTCGGTTGTTACGGCGATCCCCTGGTGAGGACCCCCAATCTCGACCGACTCGCAGCTCAGGGCATGCTGTTCCGCAACGCCTACTGCCCGGCCCCCGTGTGCTGTCCAAGCAGAATGAGCTTCATGACCGGGCGCACCCCGTCACACAACCGGGTGTGGGACAACCAACACATCCTGAACTCGGTAGTACCGACGTGGGCACACGCTTTGGGACTCGCGGGGTACGAAACCAGTCTGCTCGGGCGAATGCACTTCGTGGGAGCAGACCAGTACCACGGATTCGAGAACCGGCCGATCGGGGAGTTCTGGGCAGCGCACCCGGGAGCACCGATGACTGGGTCTCGCTACCCCTCCGGTCAACATCGGGAGTGCATGGTCCGGGCAGGACGAGGCACAACAACGTACCAGTGGATGGATGAGACGATCACAACAGCCGTCTGCGATTACCTCCGCCAACGCGCCTCAAACGATGGCCGTCCGTTCGCGGCCGTATGCGGCTTTGTCCTCCCCCACTGTCCCTATGTCGCTCCGCCTGAGCTGTTCGACCATTACTACGACAAGGTCGACATCCCCACCACGGACACGGAGATTCCTCCGATGATCAGGAACTACCGTGAGACACGGGGACTCGACACGCCTCCTCTGACCGAACACAACATCCGGGTTTCCCGAGCGGCTTATTACGCGTTGGTTGAACATCTCGACGGCCTCATAGGGCAGATACTGACCTGCCTCGACGAAACCGGTCTGAGCGAGGACACCCTTGTCGTCTACACCTCAGACCACGGGGAGATGGCAGGGGAACACGGGCTGTGGACCAAGAACACCTACTACGAAGGCAGTGTTGGCGTGCCCCTCATTATCCGCGAGCCGAACGGCGTGGCAGCGGGAAGGACGAGCGATGCCATCTGCAGTCTGATTGATCTGGCCCCGACGTTTGCGGAAATCGCAGAGGCAGAAGATGTACCTGATTGGGACGGTCATTCGCTCTGTCCCGTCCTGCAGGGGGAGTCTGAGATGGCGTTCAGCGAAGTTTTCAGTGAACTCGTGGACGAAAGCAGTCTTCCTGGGAGCCCCTCGCGGATGATCCGGTCAGGCAAATGGAAGCTGTGGGTCCACCGGGAGCCGGACGGCTCTCTGCCGGTATCTCTGTTCGACCTGGAAGCCGACCCCGGAGAAATCCATGATCTGGCGGACCTGCCGGAGCTCGATTCGGTGAAGAACAGACTTCTGGCGAGGCTCTACCAGGACTGGTCGCCGGACGCTGTGTTAGAGGCAAGCGAGCAGAAACGACGCGATTACCTCCTCCTTCGCCGCTGGGGACAGGAGCTGAAGCCGCAGCTCCCCGAGACACTCAGCGTATCCCAAGCAATCGAGGATGACGTTGAGCTTCTCTGACCAGCGTGAGGGGACCTGACGAGAGAATGCCCCATCACCTCGCAATGCCTGTTGCCACCAGCACCTGAAAAGGGGCAAGGTCGATTCGCACGCCCTGCTCGTACGCCATCTCTTCGTTCCGAAGGATTCCATCACTCCCATTGAACACGAGGAGAGACACCCCGCTGTAGCGATTCTCCCCGAAGTCGATCACCGCTTGGCGCGGTTCCCTGAACGCTACGGCCACGATCTGTCGATTGCCGTTGACCTGGGGACAATCACGTTCAAGCCAGCCCAAGGCGTTGAGATCCTCCTTGATCAGTGAGCGCACGGTGCGTTGCCGCAAGCCATAGGGAGTCAGGGATGTGATGCGCACCCGGCCGTTGTCATGGTCAGCCGTGATCGGGTACGAATGGCCATCAACATGAGCCTGTCGGATGCCGCGTTCCACCCCCTCCATCGCCCAACAGCTGAGTAGCGTGGTACCAGGGGCGTTCACATCGCCCTGGACGTCGTAGACGCCATCCGGGACAGGTATGAATCCTGACACACCGAACATGCCCCGCAGTTGCTTCGAGGTGAGTTCGACCGTATCCGCAGCAAGTAGGGGTGCCCCAAACACATACACCCCTTTGCCCTCGAGCTGGTTGCCCCCCGGAAACAGGGGTGCTGGGATGATGACGTTACGGAATCCGTCGAGCTGATCGGTGACCTCAATGTCCAGAAACTGTTCCAGGAAGCCGGTCACCTTGCGTAGCTCCTGCCGTTTCAGGTAGTATCTCTCTATCTTGTTCTGCCGGTAGATCTCCCAGGCTTTGTCCGGAGCGTAATAGAGTGCTGTCCGTCCCTTGCGGAGATCACCCTTGAGATTGGGCACGAGTCGCGAAACCAGTCTGACCACATCGGCGAAATCCTCATCGTGGCCCTTCCCCCGGGCCGCGCTGTTGAACAAGGTGAAGATGAACACGCCTTCACTGACGGCGTACTGCAAGGCAAGGTACGGAACTACCTCTTGCGGAGTGTTCTCGTAGTACGCATGAAACGAGTAGAGGGGATTCGGCTTGTACCAGCGCTTGCGCTTCATCATGCGCCGGTCACCACCTGCGTAACCCGGAGCGAATCCGAGCCAAGTGAACTTCCCCGGCCACTCGGCTTCATAGACCTTCCCCAACCCGAGCACACCGGTCGTCTTTGACGCGTCCAGGGGATCGTCTGCCAAGCCACCGTACCAGTAGGTCTGGCAGTCCAGGATCTCATCGAAGTGATGAATCGCATCATCGACGGCCGCCACATAGCGATTCCAGTTCCGGGTGATGTAGCTCACAATCGTCGTCACTTCGGGGGCCGCCCCCTTTGCCGCCGTGACCAGATCGCCCACAAACTCGTTGGCAATACGGCGAGAGAACTCCCAGCATGCCTTTGCTCTGGGGTCGGCTGCCGTGCAGTGTGAAAGTCCCCATTGAGCATCTTCGCGGGATAGGCCGGCCGCCTGCTGGAACAGTGTAAGGAACTCCTCTGTGAAGCCCTGCTCTCTTGCGCCCTGGGTTGTGGCTCTGCTTGGGCTGAAGTACCACTCGTCCAGCCCAATCGTGTCCACTTTCGTCGCCCAGTCCGAGATCATCGTCATAAATGCCTGGTTCTCCACCGTGCCACGAATTCTCGCGAGATAGGGTGTTTCCCTCGGCGAAAGCATCAGAACGACCTTGAACCCCGCTTGGCGGCAGGCGTTGATCTGTCGTTCGTAGACGTCACGCTTTTCGTGGAGATCAGTGGTGTGTGTGATCGTCGCGACCCGTCCGGCATTGTAGCGCCGCAGGCGCTTGGCCATCTTCTCGGCAGGGAAGTTCTCAAAGACGCTGCGATTGACAAAGGCGAGGGTCCGGCCGGCGCTGTCGGCACCCACACTGTCAAGTCCATTCCACACCTTGAGTGGCCGGCCATCGCCGCCGTAGAACGTGGCGTATGAAAATCGCGGTTGCTCAACGACTCCAAGGTCATCCGGCAACGTCAGGGAGACCATCGGTAAGGGCATGGTGGCCTGGGCCGACAGCTCACCCTCGAGGCCAGGCCAGCCTGGGCGGAAGGCGCACAGCACGTCCTCGTGCAGATCCGAACGCAGGCGTTTCCCATCTGCCATCACCACGTCCAGGCGCACGTTCCTGATCTTGAACGGATCGCCGTCCTCATTGGTAACCATGAGGTCGTTACGCCGGGCAACCGAAGACAACGCCGACTCAGGTAGCGGAATCGTGACGCCGTTCTTCCAGTTCGGCCACTCGGAGAAAACCGGGACAGCCCCCACGGCCGTGCCGTTCAGGTAGATTGTCTTCCGGTAGTCCGCATCGGCATCGTTGAGATCCATTTGCAGTGCGGCACTCTTCAGGTCTGCCCGAACTCGTGCGCGGAGCAAGTCCTCAAGCACGGTTCGCAGGACACCTTCGATGACGGGATCCCGACCGTCCGCTGCGCGAGACAGCTCCAGGTATCTGAAAACGCCGTACATTCCGTAATACACAACCCCGCGTCCCATGCGACGCCGGACCAGCCATGGACAAACCGATTTCTGCTTACCAGGCACGAGACGTCCGCTGTCACCTTCCGGTCGCGAAAGTTCAGCCTGCAGCAGCACCTCAGTATCCGGCAGAATCCTGATCAAACCGTAGGTGTCCTGCGGCCTTGTGCCCGTGGTCTGGAGGATCCGGCTCGAGTTGTCGTAACACGGTGAGGAGAGCCATTCGCCAGGCTGAATGTGATCGAAGGCGGCGCTTTCAGAACGCAGTCGTCCCCAGAGCCCCCACCCTGAGGGCGCCTCAAACGTACAACCGCCCAGTTCCTCGCTTCTCGAGTAAGTCACGAACAGCCGCCCACCAGCCTTGACGTAGCGGGTCAGCGCACCGAAACGGTCCTGCCCAGTCAATCGATGGTTGGTGTCACAGACGATCGCTCGATGCGTGAGCAAGGCATCGACGTCTGCTGCAGCATCCTCCCCGATCGGGAGGAACTCGACGCCCAGTCGGCGCAGGAAACCAGCCGCCTGCGGGGTCCCCAGGAGCCCCAGATCAGCGGCGTTCCCGCTCAATGCCCATAGGACCAGGGCAACGAATGGCGCCCAACCCAGGCAACGGAGAGGCCCGGAGTGGTGGGTACGGCAATTTTCGTTCCGTTGAGTCATCGAACGCTCCTACCAACCGCTGTTCCTGCAGCTTGTCGGCACGGACAGGTGGAGAACACTGAATTCCCAAGCCGCGGTCTTGCTCTGACGCCACAGTCAGGCTTACATTGCCACACATAAGGATAACGACCACACCGCCAAGAGTCAGGAAGAGCATGCTGACGCCCATCACCGACTCAGAGATCTACCTGGACGGCGGCGCAATGAACGGAGTCGTTCCCCGGACGCTCTGGAGCAAGCACAGCCCGCCCGACGCCCGCGGCCGGATCAAGCTCGTGACTCGGTGTGTGCTCTTCAGAGATACAGCCCGGGGGCGCACCTGGCTCATCGATACAGGGATGGGCGATGGTTGGGATGAGAAGAGTCAGAGAATATACGGCATCACTAAGGTAAGCGGGGGATTGCCGACCTCTCTGAAGACCGCGGGGATCGCTCCGGCGGATGTCACCGATGTTGTTCTGACGCACCTGCACTTCGATCATTGCGCCGGGACGGTGACGCATGACGGCGACACCGTGCGCCTCGCCTTCCCAAAGGCCCGGATTCACATCCAGAAGAAGCAACTGGAATGGGCCTTGAAACCATCATTGAAGGACCGGGCAAGCTACCGCCAGGACGACCTGTCCTGCATTGCCGCCTCAACCCAGCTGGTCCTCCATGACGGAGCGGCCCAGCTCTCTCCAGGGGTGAGTGTCACGCCCTGCAATGGCCACACAGCGGGAATGCAGACCGTCACACTTCACAGCGCTGGAACCGATTATGTCTTCGCAGCCGACTTGATCCCGATCTTCTCTCATATCAGAATCCCCTGGGTGATGGCGTACGACAACTATCCCGTGACCACCATGGAGGAGAAGCGTGCTTTCCTGGACCGGGCGGCAGCCTTGGGACAGGTGATCATAAGCGCCCATGACCCAGTGACGGAAGCCGGACGTGTTAAACGGATCGAGGCGAACAGATACGAACTCATGCCGGTAGAGCTCTGACAGCCAGGGACCGCTGCCATCAAAGCCGAATGTCACTGAGACAAGCAGGGAGAACGGCACTCCGTTGCTCTACGTGCCTTACTACAAACGCCGCCCTTCTGATGACGACACTCGTTCGTAGTTAGCAACATAGGCCTTGCCGGAGTTGCGTTCCCCCGGCACTGCTCCCCTGCAGTCGCCCCCTCTATCTTGCTGCCATTCGCCGCTACAGCCCATGCCCAAACTCATAGCGGTCAGGGATGGTCACCGGCAACCGACCGGGAGCCACCGACTCACCAAAGAGGACGCTCAAGCCTGCTCGAACCGCTGGGATGCGTGAGGAATAGGTTGTGAGACAGCGCTGGGGCTTGGGAAAGTCCGCGAGAACGAAGGGGTTCCCGAAGACGCACAGGTTGACGGTCTTGCCGCCATCCAAGAGTTGCTGAACCAACTGTGGCTGCCCTTGTCCCACTGCCCCACTGAGTTCCTTGTAGCAGACGATCCGCGGCGTGGTAGCGAAGATCACACTGTCACAGTCTGCACTTGCCTGCATTGCAGCTGAGACATCCTCCTCCGTCGGGTCCTCGGGCAGCATGTGCCTGACTGTTTCACCAAGGCGGCCTTCGCATTGCCCGAAGAACACACCGCAGCTCGTCTCAACGGTCTGCTCCATGTCTTCCAACGCCCGGCCCTCCTCCGGGGAGACGGTGTAGATAAGGCACGTCTTCTCCTCCGCCTGTGGAGCGGCCGCGGAGGCCTCAAGAAGCGTTACCCCCGCTTGGTAGGCATCCTCCATCACTGCCATGTGTGCCTCATTGCAGAAAAGGCGTCGGACATCCTGCAGGTCAATGTGCGCGCGACGATGCAGACCACACCACTCCTTGGCTTCCAGAATACGCATGACCGACGCGTCCAGCTCCTCCATCGGGATCCGCCCATCCTGGACCGCCTGCACCAGAGCTTCCAGGGTTGGTTCAGGTGGCTCATTGTAGTCCTGGAGGATGATATCGTGCCCCGCATTGAATGCCATGACGGCAGCTTCAGCGACCGAGAAGTTGTCCTTGATCGCCTTCATCGTGAGGCTGTCGGAGACGATCAGGCCCGTGTACCCAAGCTCGCCCCGGAGCACGTCGTACAGAGCTTTTCGGGAAAACGTCGCCGGCAAACGGGTATCGGGGTCCAGGGCGGGGAAGATCAGATGGGCCGTCATGATTCCTCGAAGGCCTTCCTGTACGAGCTGCTTGTAAGGATAGAGCTCAACAGCGTCAAGACGGGCCCTCTCATGAGGCACAGTGCCGATCTGCACATGCGTGTCGAACGCCGTGTCTCCATGCCCGGGATAGTGCTTGGCGTTGGGGATGACACGGCTTTCCTGCATCCCTGCGACGACGGCCGCAGCCATTTCGGCGACCAGTTCCGCACGGTCGCTGTAGGACCTTGTCCCAATGATCGGGTTCCGCGGCTCGGTGTTCACATCGACGCAAGGTTCCCAGACCATGTCGTACCCCATGGCCTTGGACTCAAGCGACACCAGCCGGGCACATTCCCGAGCAAGATCAGGATCTCCGGCAGCCCCGAAAATCATGCTGCTGTTCTCGCCGGGAAAGGGAGTCGCCCCCAACTCGGGACGGGCCGATGCGTGACTGCTGATGAAGAAGGGGGGAATCGGGGCGGCCTCAAGCAACTCGTTCATGAAACCCACGAGCGCCTCAAGCGTACGCATACCTTGGTAGTACCCAGGCGAACATGCTCCCATCAGTCCTTTCCGAGCCAAGTCAACCGTGTCTTCGCGCCACTTGGAAGCCCGGTAGCAGATAGCCTGCCCAACCTTCTCTTCCAGGCTCAATCCGGCAAACGTCTCTGATGCCCACGTTCCCATGGCTGAATCCTCGCAAACTCTGGCGGTGTGTTACAGGATAACTTGCCGGAATGTAGAACATCGGCAAGGCATCGCAACCGGAAGGAGGGGCTGTTTCAGCCTGACGAACCTGACCCGTTCGTGATAGCGTGAGAGCATGATACCGTGACAGCGTCTCCGGATTCCCCTGCTCACGCTCTCACGCTCTCACCTTTCCACAGAAGTGAGAGCAAAGCAGCCCTGACGGGGGGGCCACGTCCTCGAACTGGCCTTCTTACCCCGTTGTGCCATCTTTCCCGGATAGACGCCAACGCGAACCCGCATGTCTATCGGCGGCGAGACAAAGGAAGTCCGACATGATGCTCAACGTATGCTTTGCTCAGCTGCTCTTCGGTGTAGCAGCGACGGCCCTGGCAGTCGGACTACCCCCAAATGGCGGGTTTGAGGGCGGATTCGGACCGGATGGACTCGCGGAGCAGTGGGCGGACAACTCGTCGTGGGCCGATCTTGACGTGACCTATTCCCGCGGAACGGTCAACTCGCATTCGGGGCAGTCGTGCCAGGAGATTACGTGCGATCGCCTGGAGTCGGGAGCTGTACAGATGATCGCTGTCAAAGGAATCCCGCTGCGGAAAGGGAAGATCTATCGTGTCCGGGCTTGGTTGCGCGGAGACTCCGTCCCGGTAGCCGTGCAACTGCGATTGACCCCGGCACCCTATACGGTCTACATCGAGAGACACCTGACGCCCACGCCGAAATGGCAGAAACTCGAGTACTTCTGGACGTCGAACGTCAACAACCCTGAATCACGGCTCATGTTCCGTTTTGCAGAGACCGGCGCCATCTGGGTGGACGATGTGTCTGTTGCGGAGGTTGCCGTGGAGGATGCCCTCGCGACGGTCGCCCCGCCCGTGGCGGGCAACTTGCTGCACAACGGCGACTTCCGCCTCGGACTGGCCAACTGGATGATCAACCATGGCTGTGACGATTGGGAGCAAACTGAACTGACCATCGAGTCGACGGCTTCCGGCCCCATCCTGAAGGCTGTCATCCCTCCCCGAAGGCACGTAACGATCGGGAGCGATGCCGTGGCCGTGGCCCAGGGACACGCTGTAGCGATATCGTGCCGAATGAAAGCAAGTCGCCCGGTCAGCGTTGACTTCACGTCGAACCACTGCGGGAAACGAATCAACGTCGGCCGGGAGTGGCAAACGTTCGACACCGCGGGTAAGGCCCGATTCCAGCCCGTGTCGCACGGTGTTGTGCATTGCCGAGCCAAAGGCCCGGTCACATTGTGGGTCGACAGTGTCCAGCTCCGGCAGGACGGCAAACGGGAAGGCGAACGCCCGCGCGCCGCCATCATCTGCAGCCGGCATCCCAACTCACTCTACACAGACAGTGAAGAACCTGTGCTCCGACTCCTGCGATCCTCGGCAACACCGCTCAGCGCCGATTGGCAAGTCGAGGACTTCTGGGGCGAGATTGTCAGATCCGGGACATGTGCCCCGTCAACGGGTAACGACGAGCAGCGTATCTCTTGTGCAGAACTGCCCAGAGGATGGTATCGGGCCTCAGTGTCTTGGGGGAAAGGAAGCAATGCTGAACGTAACGAATCCGTGTTCGCTGTGCTGCCTGGGCCGCAACGAACCGGGGACATTCAGACATGCCCGTTCGGCGCACACTTCCCCGTCGATCCTGCCGGCCTGAACCTTGCCCGGGCTGTTGGCGTCCGCTGGCTCCGTCTGCATCCGCCCAATCACACCAAATGGCGCGTCGTCCAACCGAACGAGGGCAACTGGCAGTGGCGAGACGAACCGATCAAGATCGCCCGGAAAGCTGGGCTGGAGCTGTGCGGCTCATTGGATCGCTGCCCAACCTGGGCATCATCTGCGCCTCCCGACACCCCGGACTACTCGTTCTACACCGGTACGGGAGCCTGGCTGCCGCGAAATTGGGGTGAATGGGAGTTGTACGTGCGTGAAACCGTCCGTCGGCATCGCGGCGATATCCACAGATGGGAGATATGGAACGAGCCGAATCTCACCAGTTGGCTGATCCCGCGCGAGGGACAGACACGCGCTCAAGCCTATGTGGAGATGCTCAAACACACCACCCCTGTCATCCGCCGCGAAGTTCCCGAAGCCGTGATCGTCGGGGGCTGCGTCGCCGGCGCGATGACCGAGACGTCCGAGGCCCGAACGTTCGCGTTTGACATCATCGATCTGGGGGCCCTCCAGCTGATGGACGTGTTCAGCTTCCACCAGTACATCCGCCGGTCAGTGGACGAAGGCGACGAACCGATTGACGTGTGGCTGCCCAAACTCCGCAGGAAAATGCGCTCGGCCGGGCGCGAGTTGGCCATCATCAACAGCGAAGGCGGCTACGCTGATCCGGGCACATCCATCAGGTACCGCCCCTGTCCCCAGGATACCGTTCCGCCGCAGAAGATGGCTCGTTGGCTGGTTCGGCAATATGTGGCCCAGATGGCTCTCGGAGTCCAACGGTTCTACTTCTACAACTTCTTCATCGACGGATCAGCAGTCGTGCGCCGATGGGAGGGATTCCTCGAGGGCGACGGACAGCCGTTGCCCAACGTCGCTGCTTTCGCCACGATGACCTGGCTCCTAGATGGCGCCACCTACCTCGGGACTGAACGGCCCACTCCCGATACCTGGATCCACACGTTCGCCACGCCATCCGGGCGGCTGGCCGTGGCATGGTCGCGGACGGACACCACCGCCGTGCTTCCCTTCCCGAACATGAAGCAAGCCTGGGACCTAATGGGTGCCGAAATCCAAGACACTGACCGGAGAGTTCTGACGATAACAGACGCCCCCAACTACATCCTGATGGGGGCAGGACAAGGGGGCTGACACGTTCAGAATGGAAAAACGAGAAGCCATGCCATATCGACTGAAGTGGCAGGCAGACATGACAGCCGTCCCCTGGATTCCACCCCGAGGAACACCACCCGGGGCCGCACAGAACGCATCACTCTCCAGTGACTGCCAGGGCGAGCATCGTGATGTCATCAGCCTGCTCAGCGTCCGCAATGAACGCCTTAACGTCCTCAAAGATCCCCCCAATCAGCCCCTCCGGTGTACCATTGCTGTTGTTCTTCACGGTGAGCTCCAATCGCTCCTCGCCATAGAAAGCTCCGGTGGGATCGATTGCTTCGGTGACACCATCAGTGAACAGAAGCAGCATGTCTCCTCGCTTGAGTTCCAGCCTGCCCGAAGAAAACGTCTGATCCTCAAGGACACCAAGAGGAGTGCCATGCAGGCCTTGCAGCGTGTCGAGGTTGCCATCACGCACAAGAATCGGCGGGTTATGCCCGGCATTCGTGTATTCGAATGCTCCGGTTCTGACGTTCAGGATCCCGGCGAAAAAGGTGACGAACATCATCATCTCGTTGTCGGTGCAGAGAACATCGTTCATCTGTGTCACCGTGCTCCCGGATCCACTGTCGACTCCGCTCTTGGCCCGGTAGAGAGTGAGAGTGACGGCCATGAACAGGGCCGCGGGTATCCCCTTGCCGGAGACATCGCCTATAGCGAATGCGAGATGGTCGTCGTCCAGCATAAAGAAATCGTAAAGATCGCCACCCACTTGACGGGCAGTATCGATGATAGCACTGACCTGGAATTCATCACGCTCCGGGAACGGAGGGAAGACCTGCGGGACAATGCTCATCTGGATGTCTCTGGCGACATTCAGCTCGCTCTCTATTCTCTCTTGGGCCCGCGTGCTCTCTCTCAGGTCGACAATCGCACTGTGGAGCGAAGCGATCATCCGGTTGAAGATGCTTCCCAGTTCCCGAATCTCGGGTGAACCAGTCAGGCGAAGAAAGGTGGACTGCATTGAGTCGATTTCCACGCTTTTCATGGCCTCGACCATGGTCAGCAAGGGCCTGCTCAGGGCACCCGCTGCGACCTCACTTCCCACGGCACCAAGAACGGCGACCAGCACCGAGCAGACGAGAATCTGCATGGTCAACACCCGCTCCCTGGCAAGCATCTCTGACTCCTTCCGGTCGATCTCCCGGTAAATGTGGTCGACGTAGACCCCCGCGCCAATCACGAGATTCCAGGGCGTGAACGCTCTGACGAAGGACAGCTTCGGCTCGCTCTCCCCGGCACTCCCGTCCGGCGTGGGCTTGGGCCATTTGTAGGAGATGAACCCGTGTCCGTTCTTTCGACACAGCTCAACCATCGCCCCAAAAAGATTCTGCTTCGCTTCACCGATGCAGTTGTACTCGGGATCGTCCAGCACCTGGCCGTCAAGTTCCGGCGAGATCGGGTGCATCAACATCCGAGGGACCGGCGAAGACATGTCATTGATCCAGAAATACCCATCGGGTTCGAAGCGGAGTTTGCGGATCTCGTCTATGGCGCCCCTCTTGGCATCCACCGCCACATCATCAAGATAAATGCCCGTACCGACAATCCATCCCCACGGCTCAAAGACCTTGACGTACGAAATCTTGGGGACATCGACCTCGACGTTCCCAGGCTTGGGCCAGCGGTAGTCAACGAATCCCTCGCCGTCGTCCCTGCAGACCTCCGCCATCGCCTGAAAAAGGTTCTGCTTCCTGCCTAGCGCGCAGTTGAACCCAGGCGAATCCAGGACGGCGCCATCCAGACCTGAATCCTGGGGGTGCATGACCATTTTGGGATAGGGGAGGGAATCGTCAGTAATCCAGAAGTACCCAGTGCCGGAATCGTATTGCAGGTTCTTCACTTCCTCCAGAGTCCGTGCCCTTGCCTCGGCAACGGCATCGTCGAGGTAGACGCCAGTCCCAACTATCCAGCCCCAGGGCTTGTACAGCTTGACGTAAGACAGTTTCGGGACCAGCTCTTCTGATAGCCCCTTCCCATCGCGAGTCGGCTTAGGCCACATGTAATCAACAAAGCCATCCCCATCCTCCTGGCAGACCTCAACCATCGCCTGAAACAGGTTCTGCTTCCTGCCTCGTGCGCAGTTGAACTTGGGGTCATCAAGCAACGTTCCGTTCAGCGAAGGCACGGTCGGGTGCATCACCATTTTTGGGTAAGGAAGCGCATTGTCCGTAACCCATACGTAACCCACGGAGTCAAAGCTGACGCTCCGTATCTCGTCAATGGCCCGCCCACGGGCCTCTTCCATGGTCAGACGGCCTTGCTCGACAAGCCTCTGTTTGCTTACCAGGACACTCTCAACAATGTCGACTATTCTCTTGAGTCTCAGGCCATAGAACTGCTCAAGATGATCGCGATCCTGCGCATTGTCATGATTTCGTTTGACCAGTTCGTAAGAGATCCCGATCATGTCACGCAATCGCCTACCGTAAGCCTTCTCCAGGTGCTCCTTGTCAAGAGACTGCTCATGGCTCGTCTTCGCTACAGTCCAGGCGATATCCACCATGTTGCGGAGATTCTGCTGTACTGCCTGCACCTCCTCCTTGCGAAAACTACCGATCTCCTCGCGCGCTGCTCGGCGGATGTTGTGGGCGGCAATGCCGGTTGTGGCGATCGCGGCAAGAAGAACCAGCGAAATGCTTATCGTTGCGATTCTCCAGCGGATGCTCATCGGCGAAGCTCTTTTCTATTGCTGCAGCTTAGCAGCCGCGTCTTCTCTGCTCTCAGCGACCTCGAGAATACGGTTGAACCCACTCATCTCGAAAACGTCACTGACAACGCCATTCAGGCCGCACAGGACCAGAGCTCCGTCATCCCGCTTCACCGCCTTGGCTACGACCAGGAGGACCCGGAGTCCGGCGCTGCTGACGTATTCGAGTCCGGACATGTCGAGGAGGATCCTGGACATGCCCCTCTCCAAGAGAGCGGTGAACTCTGCCTCCGCCCAGAGCGACGTGGTCGAATCGAGACGACCGGACACCTCAACAGACACATAGCCGGTCTCTTCTCTGCAGTTGATGTTCATGCTGTGGACCTTTCGGTTGGGTGGCTGCCGTCTGGTGTCGTCGAGCGGGTGCCCGCAGGAAGACGATACCTGTTCCGGCCGGTCGCGCAAGCCCGAGGCCGGCCATCGATTGTCTCTTCCTTGCATCTCGAGACCGCCAACGTTAGCTTCTACATGATATTCGGTAGACAAACCCCCGCCGTCTGCAACGTGCAGAGAGGTCTGTTCCAGGGCCCTGTCTAGGCGATCGTACCAGCCAGGCTTCTGGACGGGGCACTGCAGATGCAGAAAGGCGGCTCTGGCAGTTCCGCTTAGCTGACGGAAGTCAGCCGATGAGGACCGCTACAGGGCAAAACGGGGACAGATTATGAACGTGCGAATCTGGGGTGCCCGTGGCTCGTTACCCTCGCCACTGACTGGACGGGACGTCCATGCGAAAGTGCGTGAGGCTTTGCTCGCGGCGGGAGGGCGTGACCTCGGGTCTCCTGAGGCAGTTGACCGCTTCCTTACCCAGGAATTGCCGATGTCCGTTCGTGGAACGTATGGAGGGAACACCTCGTGCGTGGAGGTCAGACAAGGGAACGAGTCCATTGTCTGTGATGCCGGCAGCGGCCTCCGCCTGCTCGGGATCGAGCTAATGGAGGCGTTGGCCGGTGCGCCGGAACCGTGTGTCGACATTCTGTTGTCGCACCTGCACTGGGACCACATTCAGGGATTCCCATTCTTCCTGCCTGCATATCTGCCGCAATGCCGCATCCGTTTCCACGGGTGCCACGAAGCGCTGGAGAAGACACTCGAAAGGCAGCAGTGTCCCGACTCCTTTCCCGTGACGTTGGCGCAGCTGCCGGCCGATGTGAGTTTCCATCGTCTGGATCCCGGGAAAGACCATGAGATTGGTGGCTTCACCGTTCGTGCGTGGGAGCAGCTCCATCCGGGCAAGTCGTATGGCTACCGAATCACCAGAGACGGCAAGAGCGTCGTGTACTCGACGGACTCAGAGCACAAGTCGGATGGAGGGGATTCCTCGCACCGGTTTGTGTCGTACTTCCAAAGGGCGGATCTGGTCATCTTTGATGCCCAATACATCCTGCTCGATGCTGTTAACACGAAGGAGGACTGGGGGCACTCCAGCAACATGATAGGGGTGGAGCTGGCGTTGCAGGCGCAGGCGAAACGGCTGTGCTTGTTCCATCACGACCCGACGGCGGATGACGCCACCTTGGACCAACTTACCGAAGATACCCGTCGGTATGTGCAGATATGCGCTGACCAGCCGGACGTCATGGAAGTCTCTGTGGCCTATGAAGGACAGGAGCTTGAGCTGTAGTCACCCCCACCAACTGCAGACCGAGGAACCGGGGCCGCGACGCCGTCCCCCGCCCCGGGGAATCCGCCCAGCGTTCAAAGAAAACACCCGAGCCAAGGAAGCGCGTCGAAGGTAGGCCCCAGATGTCGCGCGAAGAACAGATGTCAACGCTCCCCCAGAAAAGCTCGCCCCTCAACAACCGCCGTGAGTTCGAGCTGTGCCTCGCGACGAAATCGTGTCGCGGAACAACGAGGGACTTCCATGATGCCTTCCTCCTGAACCAGGATACTCTGTGTTTCGCTGTTGGCAATGTAGGCAAGAGTACCAGGCCGGAGGCTGAGGCATCGCT
Source organism: Lentisphaerota bacterium (assembly GCA_018676675.1). Classification (GTDB taxonomy): domain Bacteria; phylum Verrucomicrobiota; class Lentisphaeria; order Oligosphaerales; family JABHEG01; genus JABHEG01. The sequence continues at coordinate 9,095 of JABHEG010000286.1, read as the reverse complement.
CAGAACAGCGGCGGCGGACGCTGCAACTCCCTGTGAGGTCTTGCAGCGGGTCAAGTGCGAGTTGCCCCGGGAAGCTGCCTCAGCGGAGTCGGTCACACTGTCCGTCGGGATGCTCGATCTGGAGACGGGGCAGCTCAGTTACGTGGACGACAGTGAAGCTCCGTCTCTTCTGATCCGTCACCCCGGCGCGGCCGAGCCATTTACGCAGGTTCGATGCACGGCCACATCAGGAGGCGCCGATTGCCTAAACGGGACAGTTCGCCTTGGCTCTGGCGACGGCGTCTTGCTATCCACTGGAGGAATCGCGGAAGAACGCTTCCAGAATGCGATCGCTCGACACTGGCCCGGACGCCTTGAGACGGTAGTCGACGCCGTGCTGAATGAGCTGCAGGATTCGCCGACCGTCGCTGCTATGGAGGGCACCGCAGCCCTCTTGGCCCTCCGTTTCTACGGGCACGCAGGTAAGGAAGCCGACTGCAGACGAATAGAGCTGCTCCTGGAAGGAGGGCTCCAGGAACTGGCCAAAGCACATGAAGCCTGTGAGCGCTTCGCCGAGCACCATGGACTCGACAAGAGTACATCCACCAAGATCACTCTCGCAATCGAGGAACTCGCAACGAACGCTGCTACACACGGGCGGCAAAAAGCCGCTTCTGAGGTGCGCATTACCGTGAGTCTGGTGCATGACGCTGGCTCTGCCATCGTCACGATCGAGGACACGGGGAGGCCGTTCGACCCGACTCAGGTCCCGGCGCCGGACCTGACTGCATCCCTCGAGGATCGCGCCATCGGAGGGCTGGGAGTCTACCTTGTGCTGAAAGCGATGGACGACGTGGTCTACGAGGTGGTCAGAGGCAGGAACGTCGTGCGCTTGAGGAAGCAGATTCGCTGAGCCGTCTTCCTGGTGGAGAAGCGACTGGAGGCGCCCCATTCCCGCATACGGCCAAGCGGGTTCCGAAGGAGCAGCTCCTCCATGTGCCCTGACCGCAAGTCACGCCCTTTGACGTGCCTGATGGAATGCTGCCGGGCGGTTGCCCGTGGGAAGAACCAAGGAGAAGAAGGATGTTCCAGAACACTGACTCGGACGCTGGCCGACTCAAGGGATGGCTGAGCCGGACTTTCGTTGGTCAGCTGGCAGCCTTGGCGCTGCTGCTGGCAGGATGGGGACCGATTACCCACGCAGAGAAGGTCTTCTTCCGGGATGAACTGAACGGTGCCGAACTGTGGCGACTGACCAGCCGTGACTCATTCCACGTGTACGGGAATGCCTACCGTCCCTTTTCCGCCGACGGCCAATATGCCTGCGCCCTCATGGAACGTCGACGTGCGTATGCACTCGACCTGTTCGACGGCAAGATCACCTTCGCCGGGTCGGAAGAGAATCAAGCGGGGTACCCGTTTTTCATCCTCGGCCGCGGTCGCCCAGGTGTGGTCTACCTCGTCAAGAGGGATGACATCCAGGACGTCCACCGGTGTTGGCTGGATACTGGCGAAGACACGGTTGTCGGGCATGTCCCGCCGAATGTCCACACCCTGCACAATGCCGGCGAAGGATTGATGGGGCCCAGGTCCGAGTACGTCCCTCTCTGCGGCGACCTGAACGGTGATGGGCTTGCCGACTTCGGGCTGCTGCCGGTCTGGGAGAAGGGCCCGATCAAGATCGTCCTGACATCTCAGACGGCCGGGTTCTACGGGAAAACAGTCTGTCCCGGACCGAAGCGCAACATGGTCGGTTTGACGAAGGTGAACTGCCACCCGGACATCATTCGTCGCGCCAATTCGGGCGAGGTCCTGCCCTGGGCCAAGTGTGTCTCCGACGCCAGACTGGAGTCCTTCATCGTCGAAGTCGATTTCAAGACCTGCAAGGCAGTCAATCTCTACCCCGCCCGGCGCAAACGCTTCCTGACGCACGAGTCCTTTTCAGGCGACGATCGGATGATGACGGTCAACAACGTGGCCTGGATGATCGGGGCGGAGTACGAGGGGCTTCCCATCCCGATTGGCGACGCCAACTGGCGAGAATTCGGTGGAAATCACTCGGGGACCTGCGGGCTGGACGGCCGTTACACCGTCTTTGACTCGGGCTTCGACGGGATGGAACGGCTGATTCTCCTTGACCTGTGGACCGGTGAACCCCACACGGCAGCGCATGTCAGCACCCCGACGCGGCCGGTCAGAAAGATCCGTCAGGACCATGGCCATCCCGGAGGAAGCCCTGATGGGACCAAAGCCATCGTCCATTCCTGTTACGACTTGGTCAACCATCGGCTCTACGCCGTCCCGACCGAAGATGTTTCCCCCGGCACCACGGCAATTCCCGTTGAGACAACTGAGGGATTTGCCCCCTCCGGGCGCCTCTTTGTTCGGCACGGCTACAGGGCCAACGACCTCATCATCACCTACGCGCGGAAAGATGCGACCCGCTTCCTCGGCTGCACATGGGGCGACAACCCAGCGCCGGAACTGAAGAAGGCGATCAGCAAAGACGTCATCGAGAAGGGAAGCCATGTCATCACTGATCTCGATGGTCGGCTCTTCCCCGATGACCGGCTTCGCCCGCTCAAAGAGTACATCGCAGTGGTCCGGAATCCCGCGCCGCCGCGAGGGCTGAACACCATTCGAAATGGTGCCGTAGCGGAGCTTCACTGGCTCCCCCCTGAACGCTGTCTCGAAACGGCTGGCTATGCCGTTTACCGGCAGTCGGAAGGCAAAGCGCCAATGCGTCTGAACAAAGGACTTGTGACGAGCTGCGGATTCGTTGATGCACGCCTACCAACCGGCACCGCCGTCAGCTACTGGGTCAGAGCAGTCGAGCGGTCCGGACTGTACGGGGATTGGTCCGCTCCGGCCGAGATCGATACCGGCACGGCCAAAACCAACGTGCTCGATGCCTACGATATCCCCGGCACGATCTATCTGGAACCGGGGAAGCGGCCCGAGAGGGATCGGCGAGCCGTAACATTCCACGTGCCCGTTCCCGGCAAGTATGTCTTGTGGGCTCGTTGCCAAGCCCCCTTTGGTGAAGAGGTGCTTGAGGTCAGCTTGGACGGCAAACCCGCCGGCACCGCGTCGGTCGACCAACCCGAATGGCATTGGGTCCGCATCACGACACCAGCCCTGACCGTCGGCTCCCATGACCTCGTGCTGTCGCGTTCAATCACCTACGACACCCCCTTAACCAATTTGGTCACCAACGGCGGTTTCGAGAGGGGCACCGACGGCTGGAACGTCCCCGCCCAGGTCACCAGTCTCGATGCTACGAACCCACACTCCGGGACCAACTGCCTGAAAATGTCAGGCGATCTGACAAAGAAGGAGCTCACGCAACGCGTCAAGCTGCAGGCCAAACCGGGCCACTACTACCGTCTGTCCTTCTGGGTGCGGGCGGTGTTCACCAAAGCGGGTTCTGCGTCCCGGTTCTACAATGACCACCCCAATACGCCGGGGGCCTTCTGGCTCGATGCCCAGCCGCTCACCGACCCCTATGATCGAGTCATCTACGGTGACCGGTTCAATGCCGAAGAATGGCGTCAAATCGTGGGCGAAGTCCATGTCCGCCCCGGCTCCAAGGTCACATCGGTGCAGCTCCGACCGTTTCTGAGCCACTGGAACTGGGGCAAACAGGAGGGCACGGTCTGGATCGATGACGTGGAGTTTTCCGAGCTCGGGCCTCGTCTCAGGCCGGTGAAAGCCACAAAACTGCTCGTCACCAACGTGAACGGCTACGTTCCTGAGGGAAAGGAAGGGCGCGGGGCATATCCCTTCCCGACACTCCCTGTCGTTCCCGTCACTGGCCTGCACCAGACCGCCGTCAGCCACAGCACGATCGGTCTGCGGTGGAACACCTGTCGTCCCGGCACGCGGGGGTGCAACATTTACGTGAATCAAGGCACGGAATGTCCGGCAACCAAGTACGTCCGAAAGACGACAGTCTGGGGGCGCAACACTGCCACGGTCACCGGGCTGAATTACGGGAGAGCTTACACAGTCAAAGTGGCAGCGCTCAACGAGGACGGCATCGAGGGACAGCCCGCCGCTCTGCGGGTGAAAACGGCGACGTTCACGCCTGAAGTCCATGCCGCTGACGCAACCGACATACCGGCCGCCCTGCCCCTGTGCCTCAAGACGGAAGCAGGAACGAATTACCTCGTCACCCCCAAAGACCCCAAGGACCGTCTGGCGCACAGCGACCTCCATGCGGAAGGTCTGCCGACCGGAAGCTGCAAGTTCGAGTTCACGGTCGTTAGGGAGGGAGACTATCTGATCTGGGGACGACTCTTCGCGATCGATGGCGGGACCAACTCCTTCTACATCTCGCTCGACGGCGGGGACGAGATCCAGTGGAGCGTGCCGGGATATGCCTTCGGCAACTGGTCCTGGCTGATGCCCGTGGCCGGCAAACGCTGGCACCTCACCCCGGGCAAGCACACCATCATCATGCGAACGCGCGAATCCGGGACGCGTCTCGCCCGACTCGTTGTCACGGACGATCTCCGCAATACACCGCCGCAGTGATGAAACCGTGCCGCAAGCAGAGAGGCGAATACCATGAACACGAGGACTTGGGTGATTTCGGCAATGGCAACCCTGATCGTCGCGTGTTGCCCGAGTTGGGCGCTGACCAGAGAGCGGTCGCTGGAAGAATTCGGCGATATCTCGACCAAGGAAACCGCCGCTGAAGCCCTGACCAAGGCAACAGAAGAACTGATGGCAGCCGGCGGAGGCGTGCTGGTGATCCCTGCAGACGCTCCGGCTGACCTCAAAGTCTGGAACACGTCCCAACAGGAGCTGAACGGTCCGGCCGTGACGATCCTGGACTTCCGCCAGGGCCGCCTTCGGTACCACGTGCCACCAATCGGCACGAAAGAAACCCGGGGCTGGGGCGGTCTCGAGGTGAATCGCATGCTGAATATGGCCGGTGGAACACTCAAACACTGCACAACGACCGGCGCACAGAGCATCAACAACTACGCAGTCAGTGGATCGACCTCCTACATGGCCACTTTGACAGCCCCGCTCAAGGCCGGCACCGACCAGCACGCTTACGTGGACCTAATTCGCGGTATCTGGCCCGGACAGTATATCAACGTCACCAGCAGTGTCATGGGCTACAAACCGCCCATAGACCGCATCACAGTCAAGCGAATCGGCTGGGATGCAGACAAGCAGTGCAACTATTTCGTGGCCGACTTCAAGTACGAGCATCCGGCCGGAGCGTTGGTCTACAACAAGCACAACGTCATGGCACTCAAGCTCAACGGCTACTCGAACAGCGATAACCAGACGGCCGGCCTCTTGAGCGCCGTCCAGCACCACTACGCCGTCGGCGACAATTTCGTGATCAGCGGCATGATGAAGTACATGGGTGATGTGTTCTGCGGCTTCGGAGACGAGGGGGCCGTTGTGATCAATGCCGAGACCGTCGGAGAGTTGAACGGCTTTGCCTCAACCGTGGAAGCCGTCGACTGGTCGGCCGATGTGATCACCTACACCAAAGGCATCTCGATGCCACACACGCTCTCCAACTCCCGCCCACTCATCAACATGAACCGGGACAAGTGGCTCACCGCCGGCCATGTCCTGATTGTCTCGCCCAACGGTACCTACAAAGGCTTGGCGGACAAAGGCTCCATCGGTGGGCCGGGCAACGCGTTCAACTACCAAGGGGGATTGATTCTCGGCTCCGATGACTGCGGCTGGACTGACGCGGTCATCGGGCGTTTCTTCTGCGTCACCGCCCCCACTGAAGTCATCCTCCCCGACGACAAGTCCATGGCGGGGGGATACGCAAAGCTCCCCAGGCGCCCCGTGTATCGTTGGTACCGCGTCAGGACGCACGAAATCCTCCCCGACGGTCACCACCGGATCCGGATTCTACGCGTGCGCTGGTCGGCCGTCGCAGCGGGCGCCCCCAAGCTGTTCGTCGACGACAACTACACGTCCGACAAACACGAACGGCCCCTGAACTATGCAATCGCGCCTGGTGCCTGGGTCTACGACATAAGCGAGGGGTGGGCGGACACCAGGCAGAGCGGCGGCAATCTCTACTGGGATCACCCACGCAAGCTCCGCGTGGTACCAACCGGCGACCGCGGAACGCCGTTCGACTTCGAACCAGGTGACGACGTCGAGCAACCGGTCGGCCCTGACCCGTGGCAACCGCGTCCGGTCCGGATCCGGCAGTTCGACCAAATGCCCAACACCATGGAGGGAGCAAGCATCTCGGTGCAACAGAACGGCCGGGTCCAGGTTACCGACGGCCTCCGAATAACGGCCCCCGCCCGTTCCCGCGACCAGCTGCCCAAACGCAAAGACCGCAAACCTGCCTACGACACCATGGTCAACCTGCACGCCCTCGCCCGAGCCGGGATTCGGTTCGCGGGAGATATGTTGGAGGCAGCCATCATCTTCGAGCAACCGGAGAATCGGGTGCAACCCATCCTGTGGCGCAAGGAAGGGGGCAATACCGTAAGCCTGAAAGTGCCGCCGGAGACCGGGACATTCACGTTCGCAGGAGGACACGTCGACGTGACGGGACGCTGCGTGCAGCGTGTCAGCGGGCTGTCAGGTACGAACAGCCCCGCCCACAACCTGCGCGGAATCGACCGCAAAGTGGCACCGGGGACCACGGAATTTGAGGTCAGCTTCCCCCGCCCCGAGACCGACGCCCACTTCGCCGTGTCAGTGACCCCAAACTGGATCACCCCCTATTGCGTCACGGCCAAGACCGAAGCCGGCTTCATTGTCCGTTTCGGGACCGAAGCCCCCAGCAAGGCCAAGCTGGACTGGATCATGGTTCGATAGCCTGCCCCCCCGCGATCCTGATCTGCAGCCAGCGTTGACCGGCTCGGCTGACACCGGGGAACGGTCCAGGCAAGAGCTTGCCGTTCAGCTCAACAACCGGAGCGTCCCCCAGTCCAGCGACGAGGAGGAACCGGGCAGACTGCTCATGCGCCTGTCGCACATCGACTCCGTCGCGAAAGAAGCGTTTGAGCCAGGTCGCTGTGGTGCGACTCTCTTCCTGGAGCAGCTCCACCCCTGGAGCCCCCGCGGGATCGGGGATGTGGTAATCGACCCAGACCTTGCGTTCGTTGGGGCGCACCGTGATTCGGGCACAGCCAATCGGGCCATCGGAACGCAAAACGGCGCCTTCTGAGGTCGTGAGCAGGAGGGGCGTCGGGTCGACGAACGGATTGATCGCCCGGTAGGTTCGCGTGATCGGCTCGATCTTCAGCAGCGCCATCTGACCTTCCGCCGTCTCGAGCACGGCTCCACCTTTCTCAAGGCGCGGGGCCGTACCCATTTGGCCAATCGGCGAATCCAAGTCGATCTCGAGGGGAAGCCAAGGGGTCTCACCGTTGACCTTTGCGTAAGCCAGTAAGTCACGCGGTTTGATGTAGCGCTCCCTCCCCTTGGTCCGGGCGTATTTGCAGCTGACCCCAAGCTCCAGCGTGTCCCTGCCGCTGCTGTACGAAACGTGCCGGACCTTTGTCGCGGCATCCCAGCGGGACTCGACTTTGGCGTCCCGCAAATGCTCGCAAAAATTGCCGAACGAGCCGTGTTCGACCTGGTCCCCGAGTTCAACAATCCAGCCCGCGGTGGCTTGGTGCAAACGCTCCCAGGTAGCGTCGTCATTCGGTAGCGGCTGGCCCGTCTCCAAGACGAACGACTCAAGCTCGAGTCGCGGGTGATCGAACCGAATCCGGACCTCTTCAACCCGGCCGAGATCCGTGGCGGGAAGCGGCACGAGTCCTACATAACTGACGCCTTGGCACAGGGCAATCCTGTCCCCTTGGTGTGCACGTGCCGGAGAGCTGGTGACCGGTTCATCATTGATCCGTAATTCCCAGTCCCGGGCATGCATGAACGCGATCATCCGACTGCTGAAGCTCCTGATCCCCTGCTCCACGTGCTTCTCGGCAAACACCCTCTCAACCGGCCGCACCACGTAGATCATCTTATCCCGATGCTGAAGGGTCGCCTGAGGGCAACCCCACTCTACGCTTCGCGGCTCCTGCTGGTTGTAGTTGTTGACCAGCTTCCCGTTCATGTACGGCCAGGGGAACAGGATACCCAAGTCCTCCAGGCTCCGCACATCGTTGGTGGTGCGCTTCCAGACCGCCAACATCGGCCACTCACAGCCGATATCACAGTCCATGCCCGAAAGGCCGTAGTTCGCCCCGAGGTAGGTTGTGTTGTGAACGGGCGGGCTCAGTCGGTGTCGCACATGGTCCGTTGCCACGGTCCAGAACGGCAGTGGCTTATTGTCGATCGTATGGTGCTCCCAGGGCGCCCCCCACGGCGCGAGCAAGGCAACCCGTACCGGTGCGGTCGCATGGAAGTTCAGCGTCGATAAACCGATGGCTGCACGCTGCTCTTTGGCGGTGAGTTTCTCACCGCTTCCACGCTTCGCAGCCAACGTCACATCCGGGTATAGCCCCAGCTGGTCACTCTGAATCAACACGCCCTTCCTGGACAGCGTGTGCAGTATCCCGCGTGGCGGGGCCTGCGCCATCAGCAAGTCGTCGAGCCGGTATCTGCGAGCAATGCGTGATACACGTCGTTTCAGACCGGGGTGATACGTGGTGTTTGACTCGAACAGGATCTTCTCGACCCCCAGACTTGTCTTGAGGCGCATGAGGGGGTCACGGCTGAATCGCGCGGCCATCTGCAGTGTCCCGAGGGTAATCCCCAGGTAGAAGGAATCACCCCGCTCCTGAATCGTGCCCTCGCTGTACAACATCTGCCGATTTAGCAGAGACAGGTTCCGACGCGCCCTCACCTCCAGATCCTCCAGGCCAAGTAACTCAGCCGCCAGAAGTGCTTCAGACCGAAACTGCCCCTGGTGGTTCAGCGTTGCCATACCCCCCCAATACCCAACCCGGTGTCGCAGCTCCTCTTGGCTGTAGGGCGGCAGCCAGCGGGACTCGAAGTACTTCCGCAGATGGTAGTGCAGGACGTAGCCGTTCACGGGGGTGAGGTCAAGCCCGATTTCACGTTGTTGTGAAAGAAGCGCGACTTTCTTTCGGGAGACGGCTGGGATCTAACACACCTCGCCGTTATAGTGGCGGCCATGAACACAACCATGGCCAGCC
>JABHEG010000275.1 GCA_018676675.1 Lentisphaerota bacterium | reverse complement strand
GATTCTCCGCCCGGCTCGCCAACGACGATACTCGGCATCGCCTTTTGCCGTCCCGGACGAAGCCTCATCGAAGACTGGCCCGGGGGTGGGCTCGCTATTCGCGCCCGACGCCACTAGCGACCCATTCCAGCGTTTGGCGGTTGGCCGCGGTCGCCATGGACACCAGCGGTTCGACGGGTTCGTTACGCTCATCACGGAAGCCGTAGTTGCGGCAGCGGTTGCACAGATAGGCGCCGCACACATGCCAGCCGATGCAACAGGGGAGTTCGCGCAAGCCTCGGATCATGGGTTCGTAGTTCTCGGGCTTGCGGCCCGGTGCGGCGGCGTCGGCGACGAGAACAGGCCTGCCCGTGAGCTGGTGCCAGCGTTCGAGGTCGGGACAGATCGTTGCGGAATCCGCAAAATACTGGAAACTCATGACATCCACGTAGGGAGCCGCGGCTTTGAGGACGTCATCCGGCACAAGGGCCTGGCCTTCGTACCGATCGCCCAGGATCAGGTGGTTGGGGTCGTAACGGCGAATGGCATCATGGGTGATCTGGTAGTAACGCGCTGCGGTCCTCGCAAGCTCCGCTCTGCCAGCTTCGGTCTTGAGGGATTCCGGATCGAACCAGGGGCCTTTGGGATTCCACGTCGGGGCATGTGCCCAACTCGGGCAATCTGTGTAGAAGTAGCCGATCAGTTCCGGATCCTCGGCCATGCGCCCGCACTGATCGCGAGCCACGTGGTCACACCAGTCTTCGAATTCCTGCCCGAACACATCGGGGTAGCGCGTCTCTACTTCCCACTGGTGGATATCCGCGAACGGAAGCAGGTGGCAGTACGGCATGTCCGCCCACTGATATTCCTCGAACGTCCAGTGCCGGTTGTGCCGATGCATGGTGTGGGTGGGCTCTCTCCAGTCGCGTCGAACGACGACTTCCTGGGTCCAGCCGATCGTGTTGAATCCCCACGCCTCCAGATCCGGAGAGACGCCTTCTTTCAGCCAGCGTTCATGACTGTTGCCGAAGGTCGTGCACCAGATATCTCCACTTTCCCGGTAGCGCAGCGTCGATGAGTCGATGTGGTTCATGCCGATGGACCAGAACGGCTTGCCTTCCGGGGTGATGAACCACCAGTGCCCGGCCTGTTCCTCGACGGTGAAATAGCACTGTGTCATGGTTGGTACGTCTCGGCTGTGACCCTTCGTCACTCAGGCTTAGCGTTGTGGGCCCGTGCCCGAGTCAGCTCTTCCTCGGTCAAGCGTCTCGACATCACATGCGGCGGCACGAGATGGCTGGTGAACCCTGCATACTGGACGCGGCTCATCTGCGAGACAGGGGCATCCCATGGAATCTGGCCGGCAAGCTGGCGGCGAAGGGCGACGTAGTAGGCCACGAGCCCCGCCCGCCCAGTCGACGGCGACATTTTCGGCCCGGTTGGGGACTCCTTGCTGAAGAGCCACGTGCCAGCTTCCCAGTTGAAGGCCTCTGCCAACGGGGACAGGCGCAGGCGGTTGGCGATGGGGTCGTTGAGGTACTCCTTCTCCTTCTCCGCTGCGGCGATCTGGCGCCGGGCATATTCCTTGGGTGGGAGAGGGGCAGGTGGGGGCTTCTCTGCCTCGGCGATCTCTCGCAGCAGGCTGGTGACTCCGCCCTCACGCACGTTCTTCGGGTCCTCGGGCAGGCGCTTCTTCTTGACCATGCGGTAGGCCTCGCCTGTCTCGGGATCGTAGTAGGTGTGCCAGCCCCATTTTGTCTTCTCCTCGTTGGTGAAGACACGGTTATCCAGCATCCATTGGCGCCACTTGTAGCACGGTTCAAGGTAGGCCTTCTCGCCGGTGACACGGTAGGCAAGCATCAGCATCCTCGGGATGCTTCGAGCGCCTTCGGACAGTGAGATGGCCGGCGGCTCGAAGTGGCGAGCGGGGATGGGGTTGTTGTTCTCATCGTACTGCTGAGCCCAGCCCTTGGCCTTCTTGTCGATGAAGGCCGACTTGATCCAATCGGCAGCGCGCAGGAAAGCTGCGAGGTACTTTGTGTCGTCGGTGATGCGGTATGCGGCCAGCATCATGGTCATGTGATCCTGCGTAGCATCATCATTGAGTTCGCCCGCATTCTTGTACTTGCTCTGAGCTGCCTCGCCGATGTTGTCCTTCACGTCCCAATGGTGAGACCACGATCCGCTTGGGTTCTGCGTTCGCAGCATGAAGGCCAGGCCCTTGTCAGCGGCGATTTTGTACTCGGTCTTACCGGTAATCCGGTGGAGGAGCATGAGCAGCAGGGTCGGGTGCGCCTGAACATGGTCCTGAAGGCCCGCGGAATCCGGGGCCTGCTTGTCGAATGTGCGCGTCTTCGGGTCGTAGGTTGCCGCGTAGGGCCAGTAGCCTCCGGGGGCCTGCAGGCGGATTAGTGTGGCCGCTGTTTTCTCGGCGGCTTCCACATACCGGGTTTCGCCCAGAGTGAAGTAGCCGTTCAACAAGCGCATGGCACACGCCGCGCTATTGCCGTCTTTGCCGCCGTTGAAGTACGTGTGGGTGTAGGGAATGACAACCCCGCCGGAGAGGATCCACAAGCCGCTGGGCCATGCTGCACTGAAGGTCCAGCCCCCGTGCTCCTCCTGAGTTCGGACAACGTTGTCCAGGTGTGCCCGGACGATCTTCTCGTAGACTGCTCCCGCCGGGTCGTCTCTGAGACAGGTGGCTGCCACATCACCGCCCTTTGGTTCGGCCATTGGCGGTGCGGGTGCGGGCGGCTCAAGGCCCGCTTGCGGGGCCTGCGCAGGCGTCCGGGCGTCCACGCACAGGTCATCGATATCGCCGTCGAACCCGATGGCCTTATTGAAACGGATGGAGGGTGGCGTACCGAGCAGGAGGCAGAGCCACGGCGCCGGTCGGTACGCGAGTGTCGCACTCTCCAAGACGTCTCCGACTCCCAGCCACGCCTTCCCTGCCGTGCGATCCCATGACACACGGATGGCGACCCATCCGGCGGCGGGCAGGTCGGCCGCCGGGATCCGGGCCACGATCGTGTCCGGTTCGGCAATCTCGAATCCGCTCTTCCTGGAGCAGAAGCACGGCGTGAGCCGCTTGTCGTAGAACTGGTACGCGGCCAGAACGAGCGCGTCGTCTGTGTCCTTATAGAGAGCCAGTCCTGTCCCGTTGTCTGTGGTCGTGCGAAGGCACTCGCCGACCTGGGGAGCGAGGACCATGAGCCACGTGCGTTTACCATCCTTCCAGGTGCGTTTGCCCGAGCAACGCATCATCAAGCCCACTGTACCGCGCTCGGTCGGCAGGTTGGCGCCATCGAAGAGCATGGCGGACCGGAGGTGGGTCGTGAACCCGTCGTGGCCTCGGAAGTGGGCAACCTTACCCCGTTCCGGCTCAGCGGACCGAAGATCGACGTAGCCGCAGGCGGAAAAGGGATTGCTTGCCCCTGCGCCCGAGTGGAGACCTTGTTCGAACGCGCAATGAAGCTTGATATGACGAGGCAGCGACGGTGCGGCTTCCGACGTGACCGGGAAGATCGCACAGGCCGCCAGAGCACAACAGGTGAAACGAATCCATTGCATGGGGAGTAGCCTTTCGGTGCGAGACATTTGCAGACTTCCTTCCGGAGCATCTCAAGTTAGCGGGGAGCCGGCTTGGCTGCAAGCGTGGTGCTTTCCTGTGTCGATCCGGACGTATAGTATCACGGCCCTCCTTTGCCCGGCGGCAGCGTGGTCATACACGAGCCTGGCTTTCGCCACTTGTTCTGTCGCTCATATCGGAGAGTGTAACTTCCGTCGGGGGGCCAGACCGGTCGCCGTCCGGGGGCCGCCTCCCACTTTGGGGGCGCCCGACTCAGTGTGGGAGGCGGCCTCCGGACGGCGACTGACCGGTGCTCAAATGGCGCGAAGTTACACATGAGGACACGTCTATGAATGGAACGGGATTCGGTTGGGATCGACGTCGCTTCCTGCTCGGCATGGCCGCGGCCGGAGCCGCCACTGCGTTGCCCGGGAGCGGCGCTGAGCCGACAGTGAGCAACGCCAGGAAACGAGGGGTTCGACTCGGATTCGACAACTTCTCGATCCGGGCCTTTGACTGGAAGGCCCCCCAACTGATCGAGTATGCGGCCTCATTGAGGGTCGACACACTCCTTCTCTCCGAACTGGGCGTGTTCGAGAGCCTGGAACACGGGGCCCTCGCAGCGGTGGGCGAATCGGCTCGGATGCGAGGACTCGAACTGCAGATTGGCACGGGGAGTATTTGCTCGACCTCCAAGAGCTACAAGCAGGAGCGCCTGGGCCCGGCTGCCGACCATCTTCGTCTGCTCATTCGTACGGCTCGAGCCGTCGGAGCAACGGTGGCCCGCTGCTATCTTGGGACGCGCCGTGATCGACAAGGCCCGGGAGGCATCTACCCACACATCGAGGAAACGGTCAAGGTCTGCCGAGCGGTGCACAGCGAAGCGCAGGACGCCGGGGTCCGGATTGCCATTGAGAACCATGCCGGCGACCTGCAGGCCTGGGAACTGGCTGAACTGATAGAAACCGCCGGCAAGGACGTCTTCGGGGCCACGATAGACGCCGGGAACGCAACGTGGACACTCGAAGACCCGTTGACCAATCTCGCCATCCTCGGCCCACATGCACTCGCCACCGGTATGCGGGACAGCGCAGTGTGGGAAACGGACAACGGGGCGGCAGTCATGTGGGTGAACATGGGACAAGGCGTCGTGGACTGGAATATCTACCTCGACCGGTTCCAGGCTCTCTGCCCAGATTGCCCGTTCGTCCTGGAGACCTGCGGCTACGCCTGGCAGCACGAAGCGGAGTACCTGAAGGACGACTGGTGGACACCGTACCCACGTGTACGGGCCAATGAGTTCGCCCGCTTCGTGGCCCTGGCAAAGAGAGGGCGCAAGTTCGCTCTGCCCAACGGACGACCGGTCGGCCCCAAGTCCAAAGAAATGCAGCAACGGCAGCAGAAATGGGATCTGGAGCAGAGCCTCAGCTACTGCAGGAATACCCTCGGGCTCGGTTTGCGGTGATCCTCTCTCCACACGAAAGGACAGCAATGAGACAACTCCTGGTTTCTGCGATAGTCATGATCTTCTATCCGGTGATGGCCTCCGCTCAGACGACCGCTCCCCGGGTCGATCGTCCCAATATTCTGTTCATCGCCATCGATGATATGAATGACTGGACCGGATTTCTCGGCGGCCATCCGCAGGCTGTGACACCTCGGATGGATGCCTTGGCTGATCGCGGTGTGAACTTCACCAATGCCCACTGCGTTGCGCCCGGGTGTTCCCCGAGTCGGAATGCACTGCTTTTCGGGCTCGAACCGTCCAGTACGGGACTCTATCCCTTCTACAAACCTGTCCCGGACAGCATTCGCGCAAAGCACAGGAGCTTGCCGCAGTTCCTCAAGGAGTCCGGGTACCTGACCTTCGGCGCCGGGAAGATACATCACGGGGCGAAAGGGTGGCCTGAGGAGTGGACCGACTACCACAAGCCCGAATGGCACAAGTTGGAGTACGATCCTGAAGCCGGCTACCAGATCGGCACGTCCAGGAAGATGGCCTTCTGCCCCACGCGCAACCCGCTCCCGGAGCATCCCGACTACAAGGTCGCATCCTACGGCATCGATGTGCTCGGGAAGACACATGAGCAACCGTTCTTCCTCGCCGTCGGGATTGTGAAGCCCCACCTCCCCTTTGTCTGCCCCAAACGCTTCTTTGAACTGTATCCGGATCCGGTTCAGCCACCCGCAATCCAGATGAACGATCACGACGACATCCCCTGGGCAGGCCGTGCCTTGGCCAAGATCAACGACGACTTTCGCTTCCGTAGCGACGAGGCCTGGGAGCGCGTGCGTCGTTCGTATCTGGCCTGCATCTCGTGGGCAGACTACAACGTAGGGCGTGTCCTCGATGCCCTGACTGCGAGCCCCTACGCTGAGAACACGATTGTCATTTTGTGGTCCGACCATGGCTATCACCAGGGCGAGAAGCGCAGTTTCCGGAAGTTCTCGCTCTGGGAGGAAGCCACCCGCGTCCCATTCATCATCTGGGATACACGCGAAAAGGGCGCAACGCGGGGCCGCGTGTGCAGTGAAGCGGTTTCCCTGATCCATGTATACCGGACGCTCGCCGACCTGGCCGGTCTGACTCCGCCGGCAGACGTGCAGGGGACCAGCCTCGTCCCGCAATTGAGGGATCCCTCCACGCCGGTCGTCGCTCCGGCACTCACAACCTGGGGCCGAGGCAACTACACCGCCCGAACCGAACAGTGGCGTTTCACGCGCTACTTCGACGGCACCGAGGAGTTGTACTCCCATATCGACGACCCGAACGAGTGGACGAACCTGGCAGGCAACGAGAAGTGGGCAGCGGCCAAACAGAAGCTCGCCGCCTTCCTGCCGGACCCAGCCAAGGGCGAAGAAGCCCCCATGCTCGATGTGAAGCAGCTCGAACGCTGGAGCATCACCGGCGCCGACAGACCCAACCTGAAGCCTCTCCAGAAGAAGTGGAAGGGCAGGCTCTGGCCGGGCAGTCGGAAATAAAGATAGCCGGGCCAACGTGCCGGGAGTCGGTGCCATCCGTTGATCTTCCGCTCAGTCGGAGCACAACGGCTCCTCCCATATTGGGGCACGGGAAGCAGTCAACGTGGGAGGCGGTGCCATCCGCCGATCTTCCGGGCTGTCGGAGCACAGCGGCTCCTCCCACATTGAAGGCCGTCGGAGCACAACGGCTCCTCCCACATTGCGCCTCACCTTCTGCTCTTGCGGTGTTGCTGGAGTTCTTGCCAGGGCACGACTCCGCAGCGCGCGGCCCAGGCATCGTGGAGGGCACCCAGCTCAGCCACAAGCTCAGGCTTTGAGGCGGCCAAATCCTGCATTTCGCTGCGGTCGGCGAGCATATCGTAAAGCTCCCAATCGCCCGGATGTCGACAGACGAGTTTCCATTGTCCGCGCCGGACAGCCTTGTTCCCCTCGTGTTCCCAGTAGAGCCCGTCGCGTGTTGGTGGAGCATCCGCGAAGGTTGGAGCCATACTGAAGCCCTCCAGCGGCTTGATCGCGTGACCGTGGTGGGATGACGGATAGGGCGTGTCCGCCACATCGAGGAAGGTCGCCATCACATCCGGGAGCTGTGCGGGTTGATCACGGAATTCGTTTCTGGCCTCGATGCCCGCCGGCCAGTGGACGATGAACGGGGTTGAGATGCCGCCTTCGTGGACCCAGTGTTTGTAGAGCCGGAACGGGGTGTTGCTCACGTTGGCCCATGGGACGCCACAACTCTGGTACGTGTCCTCCGTCCCGGGCATCACCTCCGGATTGTTGCCGAAGCACACATCGCGGCCATCGCTGGTGCTGCCGGTCGCGTAGGGGATGGTCCCACGTCGGGCGCCTTCGCCCAGCTTCGGCCCGATCCTTTCGGCGCAAGCGCCATTGTCGGCCAGGAAGACGATCAGGGTGTTTTCCCACTGTCCGTTATCTCTCAACGTCTGAGTGATGCGTCCAATGCCTTGATCCATGCGGTCGATCTGGGCTGCGTACACCTCCATGCGTCGTGTTTCCCAGGCCTTGTGCTTGACGTCTTCCCACGCCGGGACATTCGGGTCGCGGTCGGTAAGCAACCACTGTCTGTCGATGATTCCCATGGCCACCATCCGCTCCAGGCGTTCCTTTCGGAGGGTGTCCCATCCGGCGTCGAACCGGCCCGAGTATTTGTCTATGTCTTCGGGATGGGCGTGCAGTGGCCAGTGAGGGGCGGTGTAGGCGACGTACTGGAAGAAGGGCTCTCCCGTGTGTGTCGCGCAGTGCTCCGTGATCTGGCGAACTGCTTCCTCGGAAATTCGATCCGTGATGAAGTGCCCGGGCTCGGGCTCGATGCGCTCATCGTTCCGCGTCAGCGTCTTTGGGTTCCAGTAGTTGGCGGCTCCGGTGATGATGCCGTAGAAGTCGTCAAATCCCCGGTTGCATGGCCAGTTATGTTTGGGACCGTTCGCCTCGACGTGCCGCGTCACATGCCACTTGCCGGACATGTAGGTGCGGTATCCGCCTGCGCCGAGGGCTTCCGCGATGGTCACCGTGTCAGCATTCAGGTCGCCGAGGTAGCCTTCGATGTCGTCATCGTCCATCATGTGTCCGACGTCTGCCTGGTGCGGATGCAGCCCGGTCAGGAGCGAAACGCGGGATGGGCAGCAGCGGGCCGTGTTGTAGAACTGTGTGTACCGCAGCCCGTTTGCGGCCAACGTGTCCAGATTCGGCGTCAGGACCTCACCGCCGTAGCATCCGAGGTCTGAGTAGCCCATGTCGTCGTTGAGAATGAGGAGGATGTTCGGGCGGTTCGGCATTCTACTTTTCCTGCTTGAGTGTCGGCTTCCGGGCAGCGAGGAACGGACTATTGTGTCCGGGGCTTCCTCCGAGCGCTTTCTAAGTTAGTGCCTGCACGGGAACGCCTGTCTTGGTGGATTTCAGCGGTCGAGGGCGACCGCCCTCCGGGCTGAGAACATCGTGCACGGTACCCCTTTGGAGGGCGTGTCGCCCTCGACCGCCGACTTCCCGTGCAAGCACTAAATTACAGCCTGGCCGTCCGGTTGCGATTGCTCGTCCGCGCGCCGCCGCGCGACGAAACACACAGATCGTGGTACACTTCCAGCTGTGATACACCGCGTTCGCACAGACGAAGGACCCGCTGATGAACCCTCGCTTGACACGATTGCTGGCCGTGACCGGCATTCTCGCTCTGCTTGGCTCAGCCCAGAGGCCCTGGGCCGGTTATATCGAGAACAGAGACGGCAAGACGATCATTCACGTCAAGGTCTTCGGTCTTCCGGACCCGAGCAATCCGGCGACACACAACCGGGCTGAGGTGGCAGGGGTCCGCGCGTTTCGCGCGCGTTTTCCGCAGATCTTTGCCGAACGCTACCGTGAAACCTACAGGGCAAACCCGGAGAAATACGGGAACCACGATTGGGACAACGTCGAGGTCGAGCTTCACAAGGCATCAGGGATCCGAGTCGAAGGCGTGGAGAGCGACCTGTTGGCGATCGCGGGTGGCCTGGCTCCCGACGTGCTGTACATCAACTTCCGCAAGTCCGACAACTACATCCAGAACAGCTTCCTTTATCCCCTCGATGAGTACATCGACAAAATGACGCAGGATGAGCTCGACTTCCGCGTCAACCGCAAGATCTGGCCGGTCATCAAGCGCAAGGGCCCCGACGGCACGAAGCGCGTGTGGGCCTTCCCCTACGGCGGCGCGCTGGGCAAGGTCCTGCTCTTCCGCAAAGACCTGTTTGACTCGAACGGCGTTTCCTATCCCACAGCCCAGTGGACATGGGACAACATGATCGATGCGGCCCGTCGGATCACGGATCCGGAGACAGGGGTGTTCGGCATTGTGCTGGCCCGCGGCAAACACGAGTCGTGGTACTGGTGCACGTTCCTGTGGTCCGCCGGTGGCGATGTCATGACCTATGAGGAGGAAACGGATCAGTGGAGTTGTACGTTCGGCAGTCGTGAGGCAGCGATGGCACTGGATTTCTACACGCGTCTCAGCGCAGAGAAGTGGGTCGATGAGACCGGCAAGCTTCGGCGGGGTTTCTCCAGCAAGGACGCGGGCGAGAGTGGGTACGCCAAGTGGGAACGCGGCGAGATCGGGATGCTGCTCTCCTATATCGACGAGAAGGTCTTCTCCACGATCAACCCGGAGCTCACCGGCATGGTGCCCGTCCCTCTGGGGCCGACAGGCAAACGTGGCGGAGAGCTGAACAGCCGCATGATGGGGCTGTTCGCCGAGATCAAGGATCCCGCCGTCCGTGACGCCGCCTGGGAGTACATGCGGTTCTACGACTGTGAGGAAGCGGCTGAGATCAAGACGCGCATCATGGTTGAGGGGGGATTAGGGCGTTTCGTGAACCCAAAATACCTGCGCAGATTCGGCTACCCGGAGATCGAGCGACTGGCCCCAAAGGGATGGGCCGAGACCTTCGAGATCGCGATCGAGACAGGCCGTCCCGAGCCCTATGGCCGTAACAGCAACCTGGCCTACAACCTGATGACCTTCCCGATTCAGGACGCCGAACACCTCGCCGTCAACGACCAACTCCCGGAGGATCCGGAGAAGCGACTGGACGTGTTGCACGGGCTGCTCGAGGATGCATGCGCCCGGGCTAATGAAGAAATGATCGGCATCATCTCCCCGAGGGAACGCTTCTGGCGTCGTCTTTCCGCCGTCATCGCTTTGGTTGCCATTGCCATCACCTTTACGCTCGTGTTCCGGAAGATCTTCAAGGTCTTCTCGCCACCCCCCGAAGAGCTGGTCCAAGGCCAACAGAAGAAGTCATGGGACTTCAAGCGTTACGCGTGGGCGTATGCCTTGCTTGTTCCGGCCGTGACGACGATCCTGATCTGGCGCTACATCCCACTTATGCGCGGCTCCGTCATGGCCTTCTTTGATTACCGTCTTCTCGGCAAGTCTGCGTTCGTCGGGGTCGACAACTTTGGCGATTTGCTCTTCGATAACTATTGGTGGATGTCCGTCTGGAATGCGCTCCGGTACAGCTTTTTCGTGCTGGGTCTCACCTTTCTGCCTCCCATCATTCTGGCCATTGCCCTACAGGAAGTGCCGAGGGGAAAACTGCTTTTCCGCCTGATCTACTACCTTCCAGCCGTCATCACCGGCTTGGTCACGGTGGTTCTGTGGAAGCAGTTCTACCAGCCCAGCGAACGGGGCGCCCTGAACGCCATTCTGCTCAGAATTCCGGCCGCGGGGTACATCGCTATCGGCCTGCTTTTTCTTGCTGTATGTCTCGCGTTCACGCGGCGCCTGTGGTTGCATGAGATGTACCTGGCCGCCTGGGCTTTTGCTGTTGCGGGGGTCATGCTCCTGCTGACGTCATCCGGCCTGGCAACCCCGATCCTCTTCCGCGCCGGTGAGACTCTGGTCGAGAGTTTTTCCCTCATCCCATCACGCCTCTTCAGCACCGTGCCCGAGCCATACCGCTGGCTCAGTAACCCTAAGACAGCCATGCTGTCCTGCGTGATCCCCATGGTGTGGGCCGGTATGGGTCCCGGCTGTCTGATCTATCTGGCTGCCCTGAAAGGCATCCCTGACGACTACTACGAAGCCGCTGACATCGACGGCGCGAACTTCATCGACAAGATCCTGTTTGTCGTGTTCCCGACGCTGAAGGCGTTGATCATCATCAACTTTGTCGGTGTCTTCATCCGGTCATGGTACGGGGCAACCGGGAGCATCCTGGTTATGACGGGGGGCGGCGCCAACACGGAGACGGTGGGCCTGCACATCTGGTACAAGGCGTTCACGTTCCTCAAATTCGGGTCGGCAACGGCTATGGCGTGGATGCTGGGCTTCATGCTGATCGGCTTCACAGTGCATCAGCTGCGCATCCTCTCCCGCGTCGAGTTCCGAACCGCGGGGCAGGAGAAGTAGCATGGCTATCATATCAACAATCGGACGCAAGTCTTTCAAGGTCAAAGTACTTCTCTTCACGATTTATGCGGGGTTGCTCCTCGGGGCTCTGACCATGCTATACCCGTTCACGTTGATGATCGCGGGGAGCACCAAGAGCGCCGTAGACACCCCGGATGCGCACGTCATCCCCCCCTATCTCAACAACCGGGAGGCCCTGTACCAGAAGTACGTCGAAGCGCTGTTCAACGAGAACTACGACATGATGAAGGTCGCCTACCGTACGGATGCCCCGTCATTCCAGTCGTTGTCTGAGCCCGAGGGCACGAACGCGAAACTGGCTGATGCATGGGCCGCGTTCTGCAAGCAGGCGGATCTGCCCTTCTACGCCTACATGATCGGCGAGATCCAGGCCCCGCGGTCGCGCGGTGTGCTGCCCCATCGCCTGCGTCTCTTCAAACGCCAACTGGTGAAGCAGTTCAATGGTGACATCAGCCGATGCAACGATGAGATGGGCGCAGATTTCGTGAGCTGGAACGCCTTCTATTACCTGCCGGAGGAGTACCTGTTGCGGCGAAACAAGCCGACCATGCGTCCGCTGGACGACGCATTCAGAACGTTCAAAGCTGGACAGCCTCTTGCATTGCGGTACTACTTCAGCCCCGAGGGCTTCTACAAGGCCATGTTTCTCAAGATGAAGTACGGCAAGGAGATCGACGGATTCAACGAAACACACGGGACCGCCTACACATCCTGGGACGAGGTGCATCTTGACCGCCGATACCCGACCGGCGCCGGTCGCACGGACACCGAGCGGGAGGACTGGGAGGCGTTCGTCCGCACAATCGTGAATCTGTTCTGGGTTCGGGCCGATGCAGCGGCCGCGCCGGCATACCGGCGTTTCCTGCAAACGAAGTACGGCACGATCCCCAGCCTGAACAAGAACTACGGCACCACGTACGTCTCGTTCGACGATGTGCGGCTCATCGAGGAGTGCCCGACCGACGGCCTTGCGGGATCCGACTGGGCCGCCTTTGTGGAGGGGTGGCGCGATCCGGGCACCGGGGACATGCATCGCGTCCCGATCGAGCACATCCGGATTGACAGCGTCGATTTTCTGTACCGCGACCACCTGGCCCAGACGTACGGCGATCTGGCCAGGCTCAACGCCACCTTGGGGACAGCCTACAGCGACTGGCTTGCCATCCTGCCCCCCCAACAGCAACTGCACTATCGTCACTTCCTCAAGCGCACCAGTCAACTCAAACGCGAGTTTACCACCCGCAACTTCATCACGGTCGTCGACTACGTCATCCTGCACGGTCGTGGCATTGTGAACACGGTGATCTACTGCACCCTTGCGGTCCTCGCAGCGCTGATCGTGAATCCCCTGGCTGCCTATGCACTGAGCCGCTATAAGCCCCCGTCGCAGTACAAGGTCCTGCTCTTCCTCATGCTCACCATGGCATTTCCACCCATGGTCACGCAGATCCCCGCCTTTCTGATGCTGCGCGAACTCCGCTTGCTCAACTCGTTCTGGGCCCTGATCCTTCCCGGTCTGGCTAACGGCTACTCGATTTTCCTGCTCAAGGGGTTCTTCGACAGCCTGCCGCAGGAACTCTACGAGAGCGCCTCCATCGACGGGGCCGGTGAGTTCCGGATTTTCTGGCAGATCACCATGAGCCTCAGCAAACCGATCCTCGCCGTGATCGCCCTGAACGCCTTCACCATGGCCTACGCGAACTTCATGATGGCGCTGTTGATCTGTCAGGATGAGAGCATGTGGACACTGATGCCCTGGCTCTATCAGCTCCAGCAGCGCAGCGGCGAAGGCGTGGTCTACGCCTCCCTGCTGATTGCCGCAGTCCCCACGTTCATCATCTTCGCGCTGTGCCAAAATGTGATCATGCGCGGCATTGTCGTGCCGGTGGAGAAGTGATGTCGACCCGAAAACGGTCCGTGGAGGCGGGGCCCCTCCGCTCTGTTCCGCCCGGGGCCGCCGGAGCCCGGACATCTACTGCGGTGTCGCTGCTGGCGGTTGGCCTGCTGTTGTGGGGTGCTCGCGTTTCCGCGGAGACCGTGAAGTCGGATCCGAGGATGCGGACTTATGGCAGGGCGACGCTTGACGGCACCACGTTGCCGTTCCGGCGAGCTCATTCAGTGCCGTGCCGGAATGGAGCCCATCGATGCAGAGATGACTACATCAAGGTGGGCGAACTCGATGCCGGTCAGGTGGGGCCCTACAAGAGGCTGGAAGACGAGGAGATCCTGAAGCGTTGGATGGTTCTGCGCCGTCGTCGTCCGGACCGAGTTTGGTGGAATCCCATCCACTGGCCGCGGTGTCTTGGGGATCGCGTCTACCGGGCATTCGTTCGCCGCGCCGGGGCAGAGAAGGGCAGTCTGTACGCAACGGACGTGCTTGAAGGCCAGATCAGCGCGGAAAGCGGTCGTCTGCCACACCTGATCCGCGAGTTTGTGAAGGCCAACCGAACGGACACCGCCGGCCGTTTCATTGACGAGCCGGTGGCTTTCGAGATCGGCAATGAACCGAACATCTACCTCTACATGCCGCCGGACCTGTACGCTGAGTACTACCTGCGCTGGCGGAACGTGATTCTTGAAGCTCTGACGGTGGTGAACCGGGAGCGCCCGCCGAATGAAGCCATACGCCCCCATTTCATGCCGGCCGGACTGTGGATTTTCGAGGGGCTTCCTCCCGTCATTCTGAAGGTGTTGCGGACTCGAGTTGCCGTCGGGTCAGTCGTGGTTTGGCCGGGCATCATCACCGATACGAGGCGCTATTACCAGGAGTTTGTCGAGGCCCTCGGTGGTGATCCTGCCGCGTATATCGACATCGGCAACCTGCATTTCTATCCCTATGTCCACCGCTATGCGTCTTTCGGCGAAGGCGATCTTGACCGGCACTTGGCGGCGTTGGCGGCGCTGGCGGCCTATGTCGCTGAGCGGAGCTCAACGGGACGCGTGTGGATGACAGAGACGGGGAACATCAATCCGTACGACGATCAACGCACGGCGGATGAGGTCATGACGCCCATGGTGTCCGCGCTCCTGGGGAACGCCGTGCCACAGCTCGACCGCTGGTACTGGTTCATGGCTCGGGGTGACGACTCCAAGTTCGACGCTCTCGATCCATTGACAGGTGGAATTCGCGCCACCTACCGAAGGATCATGTGGCGCGTGCGGCTCTTCAATGTGATTCCGCTTGTTCCCAACGTCCACATCTCGGCAAAGCTGAGCGCCGCCGAGCTGGATAGCCTCGACGTTCTGCTTGCTGACTACCGAGCCCAGGTTCCCGTCCAAGGCCTCACAGACCGCTCGAACCGCATGCGTGAGATCGGTCGGCGTTACCGCTCGCTCGCGGTGGGTGCGGCCGAGCCCTTCTGATCGTCCATCCACGCTGCAGCCGATGGGCGGCTCGACGGTGTCTTCGCCCCCCCCCCCGAAGGCCCAGTGGACACATCAGAGGGTGCAGCTCTCGGCTGCTCGGTACGGTCACCCCAGCCTGCGATCCGTGCTGAAGCTACACACGAGCCCTTGCCGACGAAGCGCTCGCTCAGCTACGTTCTGCCAACCACACGATGTGCTGTCTTCCGCCCCGGTCCCCCCGAGCCCGAACGGGCACTTCTCTGACCGTAAAGCCAGCGCAGCGCAGGCGTCTGGCAAAGGGTTGGCTTGAGTATGCAGACCACACTGCGAGGACGCCAGCGGGGCGCAACGCCCGGTATGCTGTCTCCAAGCCGATCTGGGCATAGAGCCAGTTATTGCTGCTTCGCGTCAGTCCGTCAGGACCATTGTCCACGTCCAGGAGAACCGCGTCATAGGCATTCTCCTCGTGGCGCAGAAGATCGGCAACGTCTCCGACGTGCACGACGAGGCGGGGATCATCCAGGGGACGCCCGGCCAGGTCGGCCAGGGGACCGCGGTTCCACTCCACGATGCCGGGAACCAGTTCTGCGACGGTTACGCGACCGCCGGGGGGCATGTGTCGCAGGGCGCTGGCTGCGGTATACCCCATCCCCAGACCGCCGATCAGTACGCTTGGTGCGGACCGATCCCCGATGCGCTCGCAGGCGAGTTCAGCGAGGGCGTCCTCGGACCCGTGAATGGCGCTGTCCATGAGCTGGTGGTCGCGGACGCGGATTGAGAACTCGTGGCCTCGGCGGTAGAGCGCAAGCACTTCCGGGTCGTTGGGTATCCGCGTGCTGCCGACGAATTCCCAGGGCATCGTGAGTGTCTCGCTACGTTTCTGACGTGATTCCGGGGGAGATAGCTCTGCGCCATCCTCCCGTTGGCCGGCAATCTGCCGGAAGAGTAGCTTAGCGTCTTTCCCAACTAATGTCCCGCTTTCCTGTTCTTCCTTCGCAACGCCTCAGTTGCAGGAGAGGGAGCCCAATCTTGATCGCGCTCTTGATCCGGCTCTTGGTCTGTGACGGGTCCTTCCGCATTTTCGCAGTAGGTTAAGGTCTACTTTTTGGCTGAAAGGGAGCCCCGATGAGAAAGCACTGCCGGACCCTCTGCGCCGTGATCGCCGTCCTGCCTGTCTGCGCCAGCTTGTGCCTCGGCCAGAACACACGACAACACATGGCGCCGGTGATCGAGAGGCAGGATCCCGCCGCCGAGATTCCTGTCCCGCCGAATCTCGCCCACTATGCCAGAGTTTCCGCATCCAGTGAGTTCCTGCCTCGTTTCCCCGCCTGGCGAGTAGCCGATGGGGTGGGGGTCATTCCGGAAGGCGGCACCCGGGAGAACTGCTGGGCCAGTGCAACCGAAGGCCCGAGCAAAGGACAGTGGCTCCAGCTTTCGTTTGCCCGAGCGGAGCCCGTCGACCGGGTGCTGATCTGGTATCGAGTGATCCAGGGGCGTCACCGATTCGTCCCGCAGACGGTCACCATCCAGGTGTCGGACGATGGTGCTACGTGGCGCACGGTCGTGTCACGCTCCACCAATGTCCCCAGGAACGATGCCGCGCCCGATCTCGTTCCCAGAGAATACGCCTGCGGGATGCGTGCGCATGCCATTCGCCTGCTTTTCGAAGACGGGGCACAGTCTGATGACCGGTACGACGTCGTGGAAGTGGTCGAGGTCATCGTCCCTCCTCCTGCGGGGTGGGTTGCCCCCGCCGCGGCGGGGGCCGGCGTGGTGGAAGTCCGGGGAGCCGCGGAGCTTCCGCTGGTCCTCCCGGGAGAGCAGCCGGTTGACGTGCAGGAGCGCACCCGCGAGGACCGACGAGAGCTTGTCTATGGCCCTGCCAACCTGACCGTTCGCATGCCGCACCAACCCATCGGGCAGCAGACCCCGGTCGTCCTGCCGACGTTTGCCCCCGATCACTTCACCGAGATGCTCAAAGCGGACGCTGACATCTGGGGGGAACGCGTCCTGAGCGATCCCCGTGATCCGTGTTTCGAAGCGGTCGCAGGTTTTGCGCACCCGTACAAGTTCCCTTACTGTCATGCGGGCACTCCCGAGGGGAAGGAAGAGATTGCCGTGGCCTGGGACGGCGCTGTCTCGCAGAACGAGAACGGGTATTACATGCGGTTTGGGTTTGGGGACCGAGGAATCGCCAAGGAGCACGCCTACCACGTCTATCGCGGTCTGCCCGATGGGTACATTCCGGCACCGGTCATGGTGTACGTCGACCAGGAACGCAGGATTGGCTGGGAGCAGACTGTTGTCTGCGAGGAGCTCGAAGGCAGATTCTACACCTATGTGAAGGTACGACTCCGCAACTGGGGGAATCGTGAGACCACGACGGAGTTTAGCGTCTTCCCTTTCGTGCATCAGAAACGAGACGTCCCGGAACGGCTCACTCCCGCGAATCTGCGCGTGGACGGCACGTTGGCCTACGTCGGCCCCGGACTAAGCCGTGTCGGCTTCCACCTCAGCACGGCGCCGGCGCGTGGCAAGGACCGTCTCTTCTACACTGTCACGTTGGCGCCCGGCGATCAGTGGCAAGTGGTCATCAAACTCAACGGCTACCATGCTCGTGGTGGCGCTGACAAGACCTTCCTCGACAAGGTTGTACCCCGCAGCATTTACGCCGCCTTGCGGGATCAGAAAGCAACGTGGCAGGGCTTGCTCGAGTCGGGAATGGACTTCGAGTGTCCAGAACCAGAGCTGAACGACATCGCCAAGGCCACGATCGCTCGAACGTTCATTGATATCGATGGCGACATCGTCAAAGGGGGCGCCTTTGACTCCTACGACATCCACTACCCCTTGCTGACCATGCGCATCGCTCGTTTCTGTCAGGATTGGGGGTTCATGGATCAGGCGGAGCGTTACCTGCGCTTCCTGCTCCGCCAGGAGCTCAACCCGGCCGATGGCTCGGTCAAGTCCCTGTTCCCCGAGCGGGGCACATCGCCGGTTTACGACGGTGGGTACCTCCTGCAGATCTTGGCTCGTCACTATCTCTATACAGGAGACGAGACGTTTCTGCGCGATGCCATGCCCACGATCGACCGGGCGTTGGCATGGTTGCGGGCAAAGCGTGAAGCAAGTCAGACGGCTGAAGCTCCCGGGAGCGACGCGCATGGTCTCATCAAAGGGCGAACGACCGGGGACCTCGGGCATGCGTCCTACGCCTACTGCAACGATGCTCCCTGTTGGCGAGGGCTCGTGGAGATGGCGGATGCCTTCCGGCGCCACGCCGAGGGCTCGGGAGGGAGTGTGGCGGCTGAACGTGCTCAGCTCCTTCGGGCCGAGGCGGACCAGTACCGCAAGGACATCCTGTCGTCTATCAGCAAGAACGTGATCCACGACTCCAGCCCTCCTTTCGTCCCCATTATCGTGGGTACCCCGAAACCCTATGCGAACATGCACCTGAACAGCCTGGTCAGCTATACCAACTTCCGCATGTACAATCACCTGCTCGACGCTGGCATTCTGGATGGCCGAACGACACGCTGGCTTCTCGACTACCGGCGCGCGAAAGGGGGCGAAATCCTCGGGATGATACGCTGGGGGAACATGGTCGACAACTTCCTGTGTGAGGATGTGATCTGGGAGAAGCTGCGGCAGGAACGCATTCGTGAGGTAATACTCAACCTGTATGCCTATCTCTCTTATGATTTCGTTCCGGGTGTCTGGACCGGATATGAGGAGTTCTGCCTCGATCCCATGGAGGGGCAGATCCCTCCGGGACGTAGCAACCTAAACCACGCATGGTGGCCCCGCTGGAAGACCAGCGTCACGCACGGCTACGAACAGACGCGTGTGGCGGCCAACATTCCCATGCTCCTCCGTTTCCTACTGCTTCAAGCGGAGCGTGACCAGCCGCGGGTCTGGATTGGCCGGGCCATCCCGCGCCATTGGCTTGAGGAGGGCATGGAGACTCACCTGGGGCGTGCTCCCACCAGGTACGGCTCGTTTGACATCAGCTACCGGTCCACGATCGTCAGCAAGGGCACGATCACCGTGGACATCACGCCACCACGACAAGCCGGATCGGAGCTCCACGTTCGCGTTCGGGCTCCCCTGGGGTACACGCTCAGTCGCGTCCGGGTCAACGGCCGGGCTCACGCTGACATTGATCACGAGTCAGATACGGTGCGGATTCCGCGGTCGCTCTCCAGCGCACCCCTCGCTATAGTGACCCATTGGCGTCACGAAGGAGCGGAGTAGGTCCCGCTGACGCTGGGACAAGGGCAGTCGGGGTATGGCAGCTTTCCGAAACCGTCCTTCCCACGTTGGCTGCACCTGCCCTCAGTGTGGGAGGCGGTGCCATCCGGCGACCTCTTGCTGAGTGCATTTTCCACCCGGCGCCTTAGTGTCATCCCAGACTAGGAGGATCCATTCTGTGAATATCATTGTCTTGGTCATCGACACGCTACGCTACGATGCCATCGGAGCGAACAGCCCACATCCCGTGCAGACGCCCAACCTCGACCGTCTGGTTGGGATGAGTCGAAGCTTTGATCGGGCCTTTGCCGGCAGTTACCCCACCATTCCGCATCGCACGGACGCTCTGACGGGGCGTTACGGCGCTCCGTTCCATCCCTGGAAACCGTTGGACATCGAGCAACCGACGATTCCATGGAGGCTTGGCGACCACGGATACTGCACCCAGCTGATCCACGACACCCCGCACCTCGTCAACGGCGCCCATGGGTTCGATTACCCTTTCCATGGCTGGACGTTCGTGCGAGGGGCAGAAGTGGATCGTTCCTGGGTCGGAACCGATTTCCACCTGTTTGACCACTGGGCATTCGACCCTCTGTTCGGGCCCGAGCCGGAGGATCCGGTCGAGGCGCTGCTCGAGTGCCGGGTGAACCGAGGTTACATCCCCACCAACCGCAAGCGCAAGGCGCCGGAGGATTGGAACGTCGCGCAGCTCTTCCTCACCGGCCGGGAGTTCCTTCAGGACAACCAAACCCGGGAGAACTTCTTCCTGTGGATGGACTGCTTCGATCCCCACGAGCCCTGGGATGCACCGCCGGAATATGTCCGGATGTATGACCCACGAGCAGACCATGACGGCAGCATCGATCCCCGCACCTTCGGGGCACTCCGCAACCAGCCGGACCTGCCTCCGGAGGCGGCCGACATCATCCGGGCGACGTATTGGGCCAAAGTCAGCCACCTTGATCACTGGTTCGGACACTTCCTCGACGCCTTTCACGAGACCGGGCTGGCCGGGAATACGGCTCTGATTCTCACGGCGGACCACGGAACCAACCTGGGCCTGGGCGAGCGTCCCGGCCACCGTTTCGGCAAGTCGGGACCACCGCTGTTGGCAGAAGCACACGTTCCATTCCTGGTTTATGCTCCCGGGGTGGAACCGGCACGTTCGCAACGCCTCGTTCAACCTCAGGACCTGTTTGCCACCGTACTGGCTCTGGCTGGGTTGGCCGAAGCACTTCCCGTCGGCATCGACTCCCGGGACCTTCTGGACGAAGCCGCGCCCGCACGGGATATCGCTTTGACCGGGGCAAGCGTAGCGCAATGGCAACGTTTCGGGGCAACCCGTCCGCTCTTCCATGCTGCGACCGAGACGTGGAGCGGCGCGGTGACAGCCGACCCTGCCCACACCCGCTTGCAGCCGATCGCGCCCGGTAGCGGCGTCCAGGCAAGCGCCGAGGACGTCGCGGAGTTGCACCGCATGGCGTGTGCCGAGATAGCCCGCCGCGGACTGGATCCCGCCTTGGTTTCCTGGCTCGAGCGCCAGGGGGGCCTCCCATTCCCGGAGGCCTTCAAAACAACCGACGCCCGGCCGGCGCCGCCGACCTGGAAGCCCTACTTCTCTCATCTGTACGACGGTCGTTGATCCAGGAGTTGTTGATGCGTATTCTGCTCTTAACTGTCCTGTTGGGTACGTCTGTTTCCGCTGCGGATCTCGCAGCAGGTTGGACTCACTCTGTCGCCCTTCAGGGCGGGCGTGTGTGGACATGGGGTGACAACGCCTACGGCCAACTCGGGCAACCCGATGCGGGGCGTTCACTTCATCCGCGGCCGGTGGCTGGTTTGCGTGGTGTGGTCGAGGTTGCGGCCTCCTGGCATACCCTGGCAGTGACGGCTGAAGGGTACGTTTATGCCTGGGGGCGCAACACCTACGGCCAGCTCGGAAACGGTCAATTCGGTGTTGATGCGAGAGAGATGTCGCCGGCCCGGGTGACCGGTCTCTCCGAGATCATCGCGATCTCCGCAGGTTGGGATCACAGCCTGGCGCTCACCCGCACCGGCACGATCTATGCGTGGGGCAGCCGCTCCCACGGCCAGCTCGGGGATGGCATTCGAGAGACGGGGCGCCCCAGTCCGGTTCCGGTGCTCGTTCCCGGCCTGACCGACATCACAGCGATTGCCGCGGGCGGCCAGCACAGCCTTGCGCTTCGGGCAGACGGGACCCTCTACGCCTGGGGCAGCAACTGGGACGGTCAACTCGGGAATGGCAAGCTCGGGAAGGACTCACACAGTGCTGTGCCTCAGCCGGTCAGCGGCCCGCGTGGGGAAGGCCTCCTCACCGGCGTGACCAGCATCGGCGCGGGTGCCCTTCACAGCGTTGCCGTAACGGGGAAGGGGCACGTCTATGGCTGGGGCTACAACGGCACCGGACAGGTTCCGAACGGCAACCGTGGCGGTTTCTGGGGGTCGAGCGGAAAGCGCAACGTCCCCAGTCCCGTCGCGGCCCTTGTCGGTGGATCAGAGGAGCTGGTGGGCAATGCTCTTGCGGTGGCGGCCGGTCGCGAATCGACCTATGTCCTGACCACCCAGGGCGGGGTGCTTTCAGCCGGGTGGAGCATGTATGGTGAGCTCGGATCGGGCTCCTATGGCAGTGGGAACCGAGACAAGCTCTATCCCGTCCGCACGGGGAAGAGCGTGGTTTGGGACAGTCCTTCCGCTGGACGCTGGGCTCCCTCTCTCGTCTACCGGTACACGGATCGCGGACATGCCGACGACGGCATTACGGATCTGGAGGTGGTCGATGCGTTTCGCGGGCCGGCGCTCGTCGTCGCCGCCCAGGGGGGAGCCGGTCTGCGTAGCGGCCGGATCAGCCGGCGCGAGAACTATGTGGAAGCCCAGGCGTCACTGGAATACCCGGCCCAGGCCACTGTCGGCCAGCCCGTTTCCTCTGTCTTTTCCAGGCTGATGTTCGGGGTGCACGACGGTGATGATGACTTTGCCGCGGCCGTTCGACTCCGCTGGGTCAATGTGGAATCGGGCGAAACGGTCGACCTTCCGCTCGGTACGGGAGCACGTGCTGCCGGTGCGGTGTTACCGCCTCTCGGGGACGTGATTGCTCTGGCGAGTGGAGTCCGCCATGCCCTCGTCCGAGACAAGGCTGGGGAGATCTGGGCTTGGGGGCACAACGGCTACGGGCAGATCGGCGACGGCACGGTTAGGGATCGCTGTGTGGCCACCAGGCTCCCTCCGTTTGACGAGTCGTCCCGCCCGTTGCCGCCCAAACCTGCTCCCCCACCGATCCCGGTGACCAAACCGCCGGAGGGGAAGGTCACCAGCGTCCGGGAACACGGGGCCACAGGTGACGGGATCGCGTTGGATCAGGTCGTGCTCCAGAAGATCATTGATGCCTGCAGCGCCAAGGGCGGCGGCACCGTGTGGTTTCCGCCCGGGAACTACCGGACGGGCACACTCCAACTTCGCGATGGCGTCCGTCTTCACCTCAGCCCCGGTGCGACGATTCTTGCGTCGACGAATCGCGACCACTACCTCAGTTCAGCCGTGATCAAAGCTGCGGACGTGCATGATATCGGGCTCACCGGCGCGGGAGTGATTGATGGTCAAGGACACTTCACCGGCGCACGGGGCTGGCGTCACAACTGCGTCAACATGGAGAACTGCCGCGATGTTCTCGTAGAGGGCATCAGTACGGTCAACGCCGGTTCATGGACCCAGCACTACATCCGTTGCACCGGGCTCACGATCCGGAACGCCACGGTTCGCAGCCTCCGTCCCGGCCGGAACAACGACGGCATTGATCTCTCGGGTTGCGAGGAGGTCCGCATCGAGGGGTGCACAGTCATTTCTGACGACGATGCGATCGTGATCAAGAGCCAACGGGCCGAACGGGTCAACCGTAACATCCAGGTGATTGGCAATACGTGCCACACCTACCGTGGGGCCTTCAAGCTGGGCACAGAGACCCGCAGTGCGTATCAAAATCTCCTCTGCCGGGACTTGGTCTGCTACGGATCAAAAGCGCTGGAACTCTATTCTGTAGATGGCTCGAAAACTGACGGCATCCTGGTCGAAAATGTCCGGGGCTACGACGCGCTGGTGGCACTCAATATTCGGCTTGGAGCGCGCCTGAGACCTTACTATTGGGCGAAAGGACTGGCGCCGAAGGTCGGCTACCTCCGCAACATCCGGATCCGGAATATCGAGGTGGAGATCGGGCATAGGTCGTGGCGTGAGATTCTTCTCGAACACAGGATCCAGGACGCCGAGCTCGCCACAGGGCGGCCGGAAGCTCCTTATGACAGCTGCATCTCCGGACTGCCCGGGCATCCGGTTGAAGATGTGACCATCGAGGGGTTTCGAGTACGTGTGCCGGGAGGCGTCAGTACGGTTCCCATCGCTGCTGATCTGCCCGAGCGTCCCGAAGCCTATCCCCACGCCGGGAATTTCGGCAGGCTCCCTGCACATGGGTTGTTCATCCGCCATGCGACGGGGATCACACTCCGGAGCACGGCCTTCGAGACTGCACGTCCCGACGCCCGCCCACCTGTCGCAGAGTTTGACACCCGGGGACTCACGATCGAGTAACCAAGAGACACGTTGACGGATCAGTCACCTCCAGGAGCATCATCATGGACTCCAGCACCCCATTCCCTATCCCAGCGATTGACCTATCCCGGGAACGTGAACGCCATGTCATCATCGCTCAGGGCACAGCGGCCGACTACAAAGGGCATCCGACCACGCTCCTGATGCCTGACAACACGACCATGTTCTGCGTCTACCCGCTGGGGCACGGCGGCCCTGCCGCCATACTCCGACGGAGCGACGATGCCGGCCTCACGTGGGGATCGCCTCTCAACGTCCCCGCCAATTGGGCGGCATCGAACAACTGTCCCGCCCTGTTCCGGTTCGTGGGCCCGGACGCGATCGAGCGCCTCTTTGTCTTTGAGGGCAATGGGAAGATGCGCCAGGCTGTTTCGCTGGATCAAGGCAAGACGTGGTCTCCGATGGCGGAGAACGGGCTTGCCACCGTTATGCCGTTCACGACGATCGTTGAGCTCAATGACGGGCGCCTGATGGGAGGCTGGAACGTGCGCCATGAGACGCACATCAGTTTCTCTGAGGATGGGGGACTGACATGGTCCCCGCAGCGCTTGCTCTGCCGCGAGACGGGCGACTATCCCGGGGCCTGGCCGTGTGAACCTGCATTCATCCGCTCGCCAGACGGTAGTCAGATCGCCTGCGTCATGCGGGAAAACAGCCGCAAGTACTGCGGTATGGCAACCTTCACAAACGACGAAGGTACGACGTGGACGCCCATGCAGGAACTCCCGCGGGAGCTGACCGGGGATCGACACCAGCCGTGCTATGCGCACGATGGCAGGCTCGTGATCCCCTTCAGAGATATGGCGCCGGGAAGCCCGACGCACAGTCACTTCGTCGCCTGGGTGGGGACCTACGACGACATCGCCGAAGGTCGCCCTGGCCAGTACCGGATCAAGCTCCTCCATAGCTACGCCGGGAGCGATTGCGGCTACCCGGGCCTCGAACTGCTCCCGAATGGGACGTTCGTGGCTACGACGTACATCAAGTACCGTCCGGGGGCGGAGAAGCAGTCCGTGGTCAGTGCTCGCTTCACCCTCGCCGAGATTGATACGAAGGCCAGCGCCTGTTCCGAGTAACTGGCAAAGGAGGGATAGCTGCCTTGTGCCGCCAGCCACGGTCTTGCGCCGTGGGGCCACCCACTTCTTCCGCCTACACTCACACGTGACGGCCCCTCTCCCCCCGTCCTCTCCTCGGCCAAAACTCTGGCCGAGGAGAGGACGGGGGGAGAGGGATCTTCATGTAGGCAGGAAGACGTGGCCCCACGGCGCAAGACCGTGGCTGCCCAGGACCACTGGTTGCCAGGGCCTCTTCGAGCTTCTCTCTGTCCGGATCACGCGGACCGTCCGCGAAGGACTTCCCTGAAGTGGGCGACAGTGGGCAGAAATCCGTAGATGAGGGACGCGCCGAGGACCAGGGCAATCGGTGCTTGTGGGCCGATGAAGTGGCGTCCGGAGAGGACGACCACGAGGAAGACCGGCATGCCATACAGAATCCGGCGATTGCTGGCGAGAGCGCGCCCCAAATGGCGGTAGTGCGTGTCGAAGGATACCATCTGGATGCACGCAATACCCACCATCAATCCAATCACTGCGACGTGGTCGGCAAACAGGATCATCGAGCAGATGGTCACCAGGGCGCCGACGGTGCTCGGTACACCGCAGAAGAACTCTGGATCACCGCCGCCTTTGCTTAGCGTGAAGAAGACCAGCCGGCTGAGTGTGAAAACCGTGAAGAAGCTCCCGAGAACGGCACCCTCAAAGCCACCGATGACGAGGTAGAGCGCAACACCCGGCGCGATGCCGTAGTTGACGCCATCGGCAATGTCATCGGAATAGACGCCCCATCTGGTGCCCCCGAACTTCCGTGCCGCTGCCCCATCGAACCCGTCGAATCCCGCACCCAACATCAGGAAAAGCAGGCTTGCCGGTAGCTGCCCGCGCGCCGCGAAGACCATACTGAAAGCGCCGCAAGTCAGGTTACAGCCGGACAATGCATCTGCGATGAACCGCTTCTGAAGAATGCGCAGATTGATCAGCGCGATCGTACCGAGCATGATCACATCCAACCACAGGAGATAGGTAACTGCTTGTGGAGTGACCATGCCGGACAGCAAGCCCTGGGACATGAAGAGCAGTCCCAGGAACGTCGTCAGTTGCAGCCCGTCCTGGATACGCGTTGAGCCCGAGTTCCGGCCGCCGGTCACCAGAGCCAGGAGCAGGACCTCGATTGCCGCCTTCGCAATCAGGAGCGGTGTGGACACCAGCCCACGGCAGCAGGCCAGAACCACGCACCAGAGCAGCAGATCGCTGACCCCTGCCAGCAGGCGGTGGGCGAGTGAGGCTGGCGCTGGTGGTCTGCGGACATCCTCGAGGTAGTTGAGGATGCCGTATACTACGACCAGCGGAACGAGGAGGCCGGGACGCGCAGGCAGAGCTCCCACCTGCTTCAGAGCCAGGATCAGGATGGGCAACAGAACCAGTAAACGGGCCCAGGCGGCAGCCGTGCCGACCCGGCGAGTCCTGGCAGCGATGGCTGCTTCCAGTCGCTCGATCCAGAGAGACTCTTTCATGGTCATGGTGCACTCCCCTCGTCACAAGCATTCGACCTGGCCGGAACGGGCATGCCCTGGCGCATGCGCTAGTCGGTCCCGAGTATGTATACGGGCTCACGCCCGATCTCGATGATGTCGTCCGGAGCTGCAATCCGCCGTCCCCATAGGCTGCTTGCCTCCTCGCCGGGACTCAAAGGGACCTTGGAGATCCCGCCAGTGTTCCAGACCGCGCGGAGCGTTCTGCCGCGCAACCGGAACCGGACGTCAACCACGTCCTTCGTCTCTTCCAGTTCCTCAAAGATCGCTTCCTGCAGGAGTGATGCGGCGACGGCCATCGAGACAGCCGGAGGTGTGACCACACTGTTGACGGCGAAGTAGAACGGCAGGTTGCGGTTGCCGGCGTAACGTGGATCGCCCATGGAGTACAGGTAGAACTTCTCGACCCGCGCCGCCTTCCGAGCCAAGATCATCTTGACGTATAGAGCCGCGGCCTGGTACGGGTCGAAGACCTGCGGGACGCCGTACTTCCTGCTCGCGCTCTTGACCCCGAAGCCGCCCTCGGTGTCCCAAATCGGCAGCGCCCTGTGCCCGTGTTCCTTCAGCAGTGTGCGGATTTTCTCGACCTCATTCACGTAGGTACTGATGTTTCGGCTGCAGGTGTCTGTTCCTGCCCCGTAGCTGTGCACAGAAATCGCGTCGAAGTGCCGGAAGACATCCGTCGCCATGATCGCAGGCCAGAAGTCACGGTAACGGAAATTCACTCCCCCCAGACCGACAATCACCGCGGTCGGATCTGCCTTCCGGATGCTCCGGGCTGCCTCGGCCGCGATACGGGCATACTGCTCAGCATTGCGGATCACGTTTCGCTGACCGTCGGCTCCGTGGTAGCCGTGACTCTCGTTCGTGATCTCCCAGGCGAAGATCCTGTCCTTCCAATGGGACACCGTATGATGGATGTACGTCCCCCACAGGGCCACCTCGCCGCCCGACAGGCCCATGGGCGTGCCGGCGCGGCCGGAGGCGGGCTTCAGCCATTTCGGAGCCCGATCGAGGTTGGCCAGGATTGAGAATGAGCGTTCTACTCTGACGTCCACATCGTCATCACGGAAGGTGAACTCTCCACGTGCAGGTTCGACCATGTCCCAATTGGCCACCCGACACGTGCCGTGGAAACGGTCTGAGTGGACCCCGCATAGCCAGGCGGCCTCCAAGTCCTTTGGCCGCGTGTTGATGTGGCCGCCGAGGAACCACTTCTTGGACGGCACGTTGGGCATCGGCGGCACGACTGAAATGAAGGTCTCTGCTTCATCT
Source organism: Lentisphaerota bacterium (assembly GCA_018676675.1). Taxonomy (GTDB): domain Bacteria; phylum Verrucomicrobiota; class Lentisphaeria; order Oligosphaerales; family JABHEG01; genus JABHEG01. The sequence continues at coordinate 20,432 of JABHEG010000275.1, read as the reverse complement.
ACTCGCCCTTCCGGCAGTCCGGAGCGGGTCTCAACTCGCCAGTAGCCGCAGGCAAGTCCCTCGATCCTGGTGCGTCCCTCGCCGCCGGGGTTGAAAGACACATCAATTTCGCGGGTCTCCCGGCCCCGTTCGTCGGCGAAAACGACTCGGGTCTGTTCGGGAAGCTTCCCCTTGTCATGGCGTACGGCACGAACCGCCAAGCTGATGGTCTGTCCCTCAACATGCACTCCCTTTGGTCCATCTGATCGCACCAGGATCTCGATCGGCCGTCGGGGATTGAATGCCTCAGGAGTGGCGACCGGGCAGAACACTACATCGTCTATTCGTAGGGCAGGCTGCTCTGTTGAGAGCGGCGAGATTTCGGCAAAGAAGCGCCGCTCCGATGCGGATGGCGGAATCTCGGTCTCGAAAGACACGCGTTGCCATCCTGTTCCTTCAAGTGCGACACGTTCCGACATTCTGTGCCCGATCCTCATCCTGGACTGTAGCGTTCCCGACGTGATTGCCAGGCGCAGGGATGCACCGGGAGAGTCGCAATGGACCCAACAGCTCAGGCGGTAGCGCCTGCCAATCGCTACCGGGTGCCAGGTGGAACTGATTCTGCACGGCGATGACTCAAGGAAGAGCAGCGAGCGCTTCCCCGAGTGGGCACGTCCGGTCTCGATCGTGGTTCGGCCATAGAGGTACCAGGCTTCATCGTCCAGCTCGAAGCCGGCATTGTGGAGGAGATTGCCTGGTGGTGGCACAGGGTCGGGATCGGGGTGGTAGTCTTTCGGCAGACAGGTCACCTCGGCATAGTCGACCAGCAGTTGCAGGTTGGTCTGCAGTTTGAGGAACAAGCCGGTGGGAAGCGCCTCTGAGGTCTTGCCCAAAATGACGTGTTCGTGCCACTGCTCGCCGACATGGACGACGCTGGAAACGAGTTTGGTATACGGCTTCCCGAGCTTGCGCAACATGACTTCGATGGGCTGTTGGAGTAGGCCCCGCATCCGCACCCGCACTTGGTAGAACGCCCCTTTTTCCACCTCAAACGATCCGAGAAGCATCAACGTGCTTCCCGGGATCTCGACCTGCAGTGCCTTCCCGCCGGCCCCGGACGGCATGTCGATCACTCTCACGGCGGGATTGGCGGCGAATCGTGACGGGGGCTTCCCGGATCTGTAATCGTCAGCGAAGACGACTCGCGTCCCGGCCGGGAGCTTGGGCGCGCCCTCGGCTGACGCCGGGATCACAGCACACGCAATCGCCACAAGTGTCACGATGTGGAGTGATATCTGCATTACACGACCTTAGCCCCGAGGGTGAGCAACTGATTCCGGACGGCCCCCGCATCCAGGTCTGAGATGGGCATGCCTGACCCGGCAGCCAAGGCAGCCGTGACCCCGGCGGCCTCGCCAACCTGATTCAGATTGACCATAACCCGAATGGCTCCGAACGCGCTGCGATCCGCAGAGATAATTCGGCCTGCCAGAACGATGTTCTCCGCTCGGTTGCTCAGCATTGTGGACAGCGGAATCTGGTAGAAATCGCAGGTCAGACGTTTGAACTTGAACTTGCCGGTCTGCGGGTCGTGCACATCGATGGGGTAGGTGCCGTTTGCGATTGCGTCCGGGAAGCGTTTTCCGGTCATCACGTCTTCCTCAGTCAACGTGTAGTTTGCGGTGAACGAGCGGGTTTCACGAACCCCGATGTAGGAGGACAGGTTCAGAAGCGCCGGCTCGTTCTGCCTGTCGCCGTACTTCCGGGCAATGTCCATGTACGCCCGGATCTGGCGGCGTCCCTCTATTTCGGCTGCGGTGAGCGCTGTCGCGTCCGAAGCGAGGGTGTTGAACACGTGTGTGAAGGCGCACATCCTCACTCCGGGCGTACCCGGGATCAGTCGGCCCCAACCGTGATCCGGGGCCAGGTCGAACTCGTCGCGGTGCGTCGCGATGAGCCCACTGATCGCGTCGGGCAGTCCGGCGATATTCGCACAGGTTGTTGGCGGCTGGAGTCCGTCGCGGATGGCATAGGGCAAGCCGACATCCCTGGCCAGGTCGCCGTCTCCGGTTGCGTCTACGAAGGTCTTGGCCCGGATTGCCTGGCGGCCGTCCTTGTTCTCGATGTAAACAGCGGCAACCCGGCCGTCGATCATGTTGGGGGCTGCGTAGACGGTGTGGAGATACGGCGTGATCTCATGTTCGAGGACCAGCCGGTCCAGCTCGATCTTGAGCTCTTCGGTGTTCAGTGAGAACACACCGTTCGCATCGCGATCGACGCCCCCGATCTGTCCCAGGCGGTCCACGACTGCTTCAGTCAACCCTCCGATGATCTGCTGCGTGTCGGTGTTGTCCCTCAGCTTGTGCCACACATTGACCAGTCCGGATGCGGCCACGCCGCCAAAGGCGTTCTGCTTCTCAACAAGCGCAACTCGCGCGCCCGTCTGCGCGGCGCGAACGGCAGCGAACACCCCTGTGCAGCTGCCGCCGAGGACACAGACATCGTAGTCGCCGACGACCGGGATCCGACGGCTCGGCTCTGTGAGGGTCGCCCCGGAGAGTTCCCCATCACATGCTGTTACAGCCCGATCCTCCGGCCAAGGCGTACGCGTGTCTTTCATGGTCATCCTGCTGTGTCCTTACGGCTGTTCATCCGGGCGGCGAAGCTCCGCCATGGCTTGGGTTACGCGTTATCTGAGGTGGTGTTACCCTAACACGGCGGTTCACTGTCTTCGAGTGGTGGCCAGCCGTCCGCGTCTGGGCAGCTAGTGTCCGTCCGAGCCGGCGCACAGCGTAAGCGGTCCCGTCCCGTAGGTCAGGGCGCTGCCGAACGGGGCCGGCCTCTTGACTTGGCGCGGTTCACATCTACACTCGGATATCCAGAAGAGCACCGATACGAACAGAGGAGTGGACCATGACAAACCGCGAACGCATACTCGCCGTCTTGCGCTACCAAGATTATGATGCCTTGCCAGTAGTGCATTTTGGCTTCCTGGCGGACACTCTGACCAGATGGTGTGAGGAGGGGCACATCACTGATGATGAACGGCGGGGATATGGGGACGGCAACGCATGGGACGTGGTGCTCTGCCGCAAGCTTGGTTTCGACTGCAACTACCACACGCTGCTTTCGCCCAACTCGGGCCTGATGCCGGGATTCGAGTCCAAGGTCATTCGGACGTTCGACGATGGCTCGCAGCATGTGCAGAATGGGCAGGGCCTGGTTGTTCTAAGCGTTCCCAACACCAAGTCCATTCAACCGGATGTGGATCACCTGCTGAAGGACCGTGCGGCTTGGGAAGAGCTCTTCCTGCCCAAGCTTCAGTTCTCGCCTGATCGAGTCAACAGTGGCCGTATTCGGATCAGCGATGAGATGGTTCGGTTCGATCAAGGCGGGCAGGAGTTCCTCCAGGGCGATCGGGATCGCCTCATTGGGCTACGCTGCGGGAGCCTCTATGGCGTCATCCGGAACTGGCTGACGATGGAAGGTTCCTGCTATCTTCAGGTCGACGATGAACCTCTGTTTGATGAGATTATCGAGACGGTGGGCGAGGTCGTGTATCAGTGCACGAAGATGGCCCTGGAGTCCGGGGCTCAGTTTGATTACGCGCATTTCTGGGAGGACATCTGCTACAAGAACGGGCCGTTGATTTCTCCCCACGTATTTGCTGCCAAGGTGGGCCCGCATTACCGCCGGATCACTGAACTGGTCAATAGCTATGGCATCGACATTGTGTCCCTGGACTGCGATGGGTGGATAGACGCGTTGATCCCGACGTGGTTCGAGAACGGTGTCAACACCATGTTCCCGATCGAGGTCGGTACCTGGGGAGCGGACATCGCGCCGTGGCGCAAGCAGTACGGTCGTCAGCTTCTCGGCGTTGGCGGCATGGACAAGCGGGTTTTCGCGCACGGCCGCAGCGCTGTAGACGCCGAGATCGAGAGGCTGAAGCCCCTCATTGATCTGGGGGGCTACCTCCCCTGCCCTGACCATCGAATCGCTGAAGACGCCGAGTGGGACGCGGTACGTTACTACTGTGACCGCATGCACGCGGAGTTCGCGTAGACGTTGTTCTTATGTCTCACGGCACCCCAGAAGGGGAATGACAATGCAGGTCCCAAAGGTATCTCGGACGCTTGGCCGGAAGCTTCTCTTCCTCCCCCCCGTGATCGCCGGGGTTGCCGTGTGTGGTGTTTTTGTGCGGAGTCGCGCAACTCCAGACCGCGTGCCGGAGCAGGAGGCGAGCAGAGCTCTACGGGTCATTGCGGCGCCCGAAGTGGCTGTGATGCCACGGGCTCTCGGCTACGGTACGGCTCGTCCGGCCCGTGTGTGGCAGGCGGTTGCCGAAGTCAAGGGTCGGGTGACAGAAGTGCATGCAGAGCTGAGACCAGGCACGATTGTCAAGCAGGGAGCCGTGTTGCTACGCATCGATCCGACCGAGTACGAGTTGGCCATCTCGCGATTGACGGCGGAAATCGCGCAGGCTATGAGCCAAGTGGAGCAGTTGGAGACAAAGAGAGCCAACCACGAATCGGCGGCGAAGCTCGAGCGGGCTTCACTCCTTTTTGCTGAGAAGCAGCTCGACCGCCTGCGTCTCCTGCGCAAATCGAGCGCTGTTTCCGGGACAGAGGTCGACGCGGAAGAACGTAAGGCCCTCGCCCAACGACAGGCCGTGCAATCTCTGGAAAGCGCGCTCTCGCTTATCCCCAGCGAAAGGAAATCTGCGGAAGCAACTCTTGCCGCCAAGCGGGCGACCTTGGCTTCTGCCAAGCTGGATTTGGCGAAAACGGTCATCAGCGCTCCGTTTGACTGTCGCCTTGGCCCGGTCAGTATCGAGGCCGGACAGTTCCTTGGCGCCGGTCAGGCCCTATTCGAAGCACACGGCATAGGCACCATCGAGGTGGAGGCCCAGGTTGCGTTGCACCACATGCGGCGTCTCCTGCGCCAGCCTGGTGAACCGCCGGACATGCGGCTGGATATGGACGCCTTGCGGAAAGCCTTCAGTATTGAGGCGATTGTGCGCTTTCAGAGCGGGGACTTCCAGGCGGAATGGCTTGGTAGGTTCGCCCGTATCCGTGAGGCACGTGATGCACGGACACGCACGGTTGGTGCCGTTGTTGCGGTTGACCGACCCTACGAGCGTGCTGTTCTGGGCAAGAAGCCGCCCCCACTTCCGGGGACGTTCTGTGAAGTGGAGCTTCGCGGCAAGCCGCGGCCGGCCCAGGTGATCGTTCCGCGGACGGCCCTCTGCAACGGCGACAGCGTATATGTGGTCGGCACGGACAACCGGTTGGCTCGTCGCCAGGTCGCCGTTGCCTTCGCCCAGTCCGGGTTCGTCGTTGTGGAGAGCGGGTTGCAGGCCGGCGAGACCGTCGTGGTGACTGAACCCGTCCCAGCAGTCGAGGGCATGTTGGTCGAGCCGATCCCGGATGTTCGCGTCCTTGAGCACGTGCGGGCCGAGGCGCGAGGCGAAGGGAACGTGCGATGATCGATTTCTTCGTCCGGCACCCTACCGCCGCGAACCTGCTTATGGTGATCTTCCTGGTCCTCGGGGTGATCGGACTCCCCAGGCTGCGGCGGGAGACGTTCCCTGACATCACCCCCCGTGAAGTAGAGGTCCGGATCCTGTACCCCGGGGCGACAGCCGAAGAGGCGGAAGAGGCGGTCTGTCAACGTGTCGAGGACGCAATTGATGGCGTCAAGTTTGTCAAAGAGGTCCGTTCCGACGCCAGGGAAGGAGTCGGCACCATCACGGTCGAGATGGAGTCGGGAGGCACGTTCGCGGATTTCAGAAGTGACATCGATTCCGAAGTAGCTAAAATCAGTGACTTCCCCGCTGTGGCCGATGACCCGATCATCACACAGCTTGGCACAACGGATCTGGCGATCGCGTTGCTCGTGTCAGGGCCTATGCCCCCTGCCCACCTCAAGGCCTACTGCGAGGGGCTCAAGGACGATCTGCAGGCTCTTCCAGAGGTGTCTCTGGTCAAAGTCCGGGGGTTCTCCGATCATCAGTTTCGTATCGAGCTCTCGGCGGAACAGCTTCAGAGCTACGGGCTGAGCGCGGCCCAGGTGGCTGATGTCGTCGCGCGACAGAGTGTGAGCGCCCCCGCGGGAGCTATTGAGACGCGCGAGCAGGACATCCTGCTGCGTCTTGTCGATGAGCGTCGGACGACGTCAGAACTTGCCGAGGTGATCATCAGGGGTGAACCCGGGGCGGGTGAGGTCCGTCTCGGAGACATCGCCAGGATCGTTGACGTGTTCGAGGTGGACGAAGACAACGTGCTGTTGGGGAGGCATCGGGCGGGCTTGCTGCATATAGAGAAAACAAAGAACCAGGACGTCATCCGGGTAGCTGACGCTGTGAAGGCGTTTGTGCAGGCTGAACGCGAACGCAACCCCACTGTCGAACTGGTGATCTCCAGGGACGGTTCCACACTCGTGGTTGATCGCCTCCAGATGTTGATCAAGAACGGGTGGCAGGGGATGCTTCTCGTATTCCTAACCCTCTGGCTGTTCTTCAACCTCAGACTCTCATTCTGGGTGGCAATGAGCCTGCCCGTGTCCTTTGCCGGAGCCTTCTTCTTCATGCCGCTGCTGGGCTTGACAGTCAACATGATGACCATGGTCGGGATGCTGTTGGCACTTGGTCTGTTGATGGATGACGGGATCGTGATCGCTGAGAACATTGCGTCGCACCTGGCCTTGGGGAAAGGGGCTATGGAGGCAGCTGTTTGCGGTGTGAATGAAGTGAAGGCCGGCGTCTTCTCTTCTTTCCTTACAACCATCTGCATTCTGGGGCCGCTGGTCACGATCGGTGGCGACATCGGTGCCGTCCTCAAGGTCATCCCGGTGATTCTCATCCTGGTCATGTCCGTGAGTTTGGTTGAGGCTTTTGCCATCCTCCCTGCCCACTTGGGGCACGCGCTCCATGGGGCCGATCCGAAGCAAGCGGGGCGATTTCGTCGGGCCTTTGATGCAGGTATAGAGTGGACCCGTGAGACGCTCTTCGGGCGCACTCTCGACGTCCTTCTCGCCTGGCGCTACCTGTGGCTTGGCGCCGTTCTCGGTCTGTTCTTTGTGTCCCTCGGGTTGGTCGCCGGTGGGATCATCAAGTTCCAGGCCTTCCCGGACCTGGATGGGGACGTCCTCTCCGCCCGTCTGCTGTTGCCCGCCGGGACGCCCCTTGAACGCACGGAAACGGTTGTCTTGGGGATCACCGATGCCCTTGATCGAGTCAATGCCGCGATGGCTTCAAAGGAACCTGACGGCCGAGATCTCGTGCGGAGCGTTGCGGTCGAGTTCAACACCAACTCAGATGCTTTCGAGAACGGTCCGCATGTTGCCACTGTCAACGTTGACCTGCTGAGCGCAGAGATCCGAAGCGCGCGCCTTGATGATGTCATAGAGGCATGGCGTCGCGAGATCGGGGTCATTCCGGATCTGGTAGCGCTGTCGATATCAGAACCCGGCTTCGGGCCGTCCGGGCGACCGATCGAGGTGCGTCTGTGTGGACGGGATCTGTCCACCCTCGAGAAGGCGGCAACCAACGTGGTGACGTGGTTCGGCGGGTTCAACGGGGTGCGCAATCTGACCCACGACTTGCGCCCGGGCAAGCCGGAGATGCGGTTCCGGGTGCGTGAGGGTGCGCTTGGCCTTGGGCTGGACGCGGCAAGCATGGCCGGGCAGTTGCGCGCCGCGTTCGGAGGGGTTACGGCCAATGAGATCCAAGTGGGGCCCGAATCATATGAGATCGATGTTCGCCTGAGTCAGGCCGAACAGGATAGCGTCGCCGACCTCGAGTACTTCCGGTTCACGCTGCCCAACGGTGATCAGGTACCGATAGGTGCAGTGGCGGACATCCACACGGCCCGAGGATGGGCGCGGATCGCCCGGGTCAATGGGATACGGACGGTCACCGTACGTGGGGATATTGATCCGCGAGTCACGAAGGCGAATGCACTGACCCGCGCGTTCAAACAGGAGATGCTGCCGAGGCTGAAGGCCACGTTCCCAGGCGTCACCGTCTCGCTTGAGGGTGAGGCGAAGGAGGGGAGCACGACGGCGCGATCCATGGCTCTGGCCATGACAATCGGTCTGTTCGGGATTTTTGTCCTGCTCAGTTTTCAGTTCCGGAGCTACGTCGAGCCGCTCGTTGTGATGATGGCAATCCCGCTGGCGCTGATCGGCGTGGTATGGGGGCATCTCATCGTTGGGATTGATGTCAGTATGCCCAGCCTGATCGGTTTCATCTCCTTGGCGGGAATTGTGGTCAATGACTCCATCCTCCTGGTCCTGTTCCTGAAGAACCGAATTGCGGAAGGGAGTGCCGTGACCGTGGCGGCCTCACAGGCAAGTCGGCAACGCTTCCGGCCAATCTGCCTGACTTCCTTGACCACGATCGCAGGTCTGCTGCCGCTCTTGTTCGAGAAGAGCCTTCAGGCGCAGGTCATCATCCCGTTGGCGGTCAGCATCGCTTTCGGCATGATGGCGTCTACTGTCCTTGTTCTGTTGGTGATCCCATGCACCTACAGCATTCTCGCTGACCTGAAGGGACGAGGGCAGGCTGAATGCCCCTCGAGCTGACCTGAACCGCTGCGGGAGTGCTGATCCAACAACAACATTCTCGCGACAGTGGGGTGAAGATCAGGTCCGCCCCGAAGATGCCGAGTGGGACGCGGTACGTTACTACTGTGACCGCATGCACGCGGAGTTCGCATAGCGGGACAGTCCGTCCGAGCCGCGCACAACGTAAGCGGTCTTCACGACACCAGGAGAATGTCCCCTCCCGTTGGTCAGGGCTCGGGAGGAGAGGGCGCGCCTCCCTTCAGATCGTGCGTCTACCCTCGCAGCAGCGCGGGCAACCACACGCTCATCCCGGATGGGCCGCGATTGGCCCAGGCGAAGTAAGGGATCAGGCGGAGTGGAACGGGCTCTATCGGCCGGTCCTGAATCGGCCGGTAGAGCTCGAAATCACCCCACCCTGGTTCTGCGCGTTGCACCGCGTCACCCTCCAGGCATTGTGCGTCGAACGGGAACTCCTTTGCGGGGAGCGCAGTGAGAGCGATATCCGACGGGATCTGGACGTTCCATATGTCCACCCCTTCCGGCAGGTCCACTGATTCCAGGCAGTAGAGGATCGGGCCCCGGAAGATGGCTGCCTGGCCACGGCATTGCTCGACCTTAGGATGAGCCTGCATCAGGCGAGCCGGCATTGGGAGAACGAGCTCGACCACATCACCGACTGACCAGAGGTGCTCTAAGCACACGTACGTTCCCGGCGCGAGGATGCCGTGGTGGGCATTTCCGTTGATCGCGATAGTGGCACCTTCAGCCCAGCCCGGGATGCGCAGACGCAGGGCAAGCTCTCTGGTCGGGGCAGCTTTCACCTCGAGAGCAATCTTGCCGTCCCACGGATAGTCTGTCACCTGTTTCAGTTCGATCTCGCCGCCATCCGGGAGGGCCAAGGCTGCGGTGTTCGCACCGTATTGGTGCACCCACACGCTGTCGCCGGACACGCCGTAGACATAGCCCTGCCACTGGGCGACTGTCCGCAGCAGGTTTGTCGGGCAGCATATACTCCGGCGCCCCGGTTGCCCGCGCTCAGGGTGATCGTTGTGGGCTGACGAGCCCTGTGCCGACTCGTGCCGGCGCAACGCATTTCGATACCACCACGTGTCACCCTCAGCCCCGATCCCGGACAGGATGCCGTTGTAGATCTCCAGCTCCATGGCGTCGGCAAAGCGTGCCGCTCCGGTCCGGCAGAGCATTCGGTAGTTCCACATCAGGTGCCCGATCTGGCCGCAGGTCTCATTGTAGGCGTCTGCGTTGGGCAGGAAGTAGGGGGCGCCCACGGCCTCGCACACCGGATCGCGACTCCTGGACAGTCCGACCCCCATGGGGCTGACCCCTCCATTGACGTTGATCTTGCGCCCCATCAGATCGGTCCACAGGCGCTCCAGTGCCTCGCGCAGTGCTGTGTCCTCAGTCTCCAGAAGGACATCGGCCGCACCCGTGAAGAGATACGTGAAGAAGACGTTGTGCCCGACGACCTGCTGTTCTTGACGGATCGGCACACGGTCCTGGATCTGGTCTGTACCCAGGACGCCTGTCGTCTGACTGAAGAGCCAGCCCTCTCGCGGTTTGTGACCCCGCTGATCCACAATCGTCTGCGCGCACTTCAGGTACCGTTTCTCCCCCGTCTCGCGATAGAGCTCGACTAACCCCATGATCGCGGATGGGTTGTGAGCGAACGCTGGATCGACCGTAACGCCAAGCACCTCACACAGGTGATCCCCTACGCCTACGGCGATCTCGAGGAACGCCTTCTTGCCGGTCATGCGTCGATGGGTCACCGCAGCCGTGAGGAGGTGTCCCATGCTGTAGACTTCATGGTTGCGGGGTTCCTGGTAACGTTCGCGCCCTGGGATTGTCATCTGGGTCGCGATGTAGCCATCATCCTGCTGGGCGTCCGCGATCAGCTCAATGCATTCGTCCATGCGCTCCGCGAGCCATGCATCACCAGTTGGTCTGTACAGGCTGGCAGCGGACTCGATCCACTTGTACATCCAGGCGTCCTGCCAATCCGTGCCCTCGTGCTCGCCAGCCATTCGCCCGGCCGCAATCCGGAAATTCTGCAGGACATGTCCCGCATCTGCATCTGCAAGCAGATCCCAGAGCACATGCACGCTTGTTTTGCAGGTCTGCTGATAGCGCTGCCCCCAGAAGCCATTGGTCCAACGAACGGCATCGACCGGTACGCCACGAAGCACGGCTTCCGGACTCGCGGACGTGTCAACGATGTAGGCTTTCGGGCGAGGCGAGGGTTCCTTGTCTGCACTGTCTGTCACTATCTGCTTCTCCTTGTCGTCAGTGTTGCGGTAGGGTCATCAGTTCTGTGCGCGATTCGCTGTTATGGGCGGTGAATGTGGTTGTCGCTGGCTGATACATGATGGATCCATCCCGATCCTTGACATATGCTGCCGACTGATGAATAGTTTTGCCATGGGACAGCCTGCACAATCATACGAATACTCCACTTGGGAGGACTACCAAGGTTGGCCCGACGACGAGCGCTGGGAACTCATCGACGGGCAGCCGTTCGCGATGACGCCTGGCCCGGGGTTCCGACACCAGGATGTCTGTCTCGGAATCGGGACGGAGCTGAGAGCATTCTTGCGCGGCAAGCCTTGCCACGCGATTGTGGCTCCGTTCGATGTGAAGCTGTCTGATGCGGACATTGTTCAACCCGATGTGCTCGTCGTCTGTGACCAAAGCAAGATCACCGACACGCACCTCGAGGGTGCTCCGGACATGGTCGTCGAGATTGGTTCTCCGTCGACCAACAGCTACGATCGCACGTTCAAGCTCAGCCTCTACGCCAAGTATGGGGTCAAGGAGTACTGGTTGGTCACGCCCTACCCGCCGTTGATCGAGGTCCTCCTCCTCGATGGTGACAGCTACCGCGTTCACAGTGTGTTCGCCGCAGGCAGCACGTTAGCCAGTCCCACGCTCCAGGGACTCGCGATGGTCCTCGATGACGTGTTCGATTTCCCGGTCTCGGAGGACGAGCGCGTTGAGGAGATCCGAGAGAGCACGCCTCCCTACGGTCGTGCGCCTCGCTCCGGTGATTGATTTTCACGCCTACGCTATCCCCCCCTACGTCTGCTCCTCCCTCGTCCGCGTTGCCAGCAGTACGACATCTCTGAGCTGCTCAATTCCTGTGGCTCGGGCCCACCGGTCCTTGAATCCCGGTTCCTGAACAATCTGGGCAATGGTCATCAGCGCCCGGAGATGGTAGTTACGCTCGTCTGCCGACCCCACCAGCACAAACGCCGTTCGGACCGGTTCGTGGAGTTCAGAGAAAACGACCCCCGCCTTGCAGCGTACCAGAATCAACTCGAAAATCCCGGTGCCGTCGACGATCACATGAGGGATCGCCAGACCGGGCTCGATGACGGTACTCGACTCCCGTTCCCTGGCTAGGAATTGCCGGTGCAAAGCATCCGGTTTCACTCCCAGTTTTGGGGCCAGGTCGACCGCGAGACGACGAAAGAGCTCAGTGGCGGAAACCGACTCGTCGATGTCCAGCGTCACTCCGTCCTGAACCAGGCGGTCGAAGCGGTCCAGCTCGACCTCGTCTCTTTCGAGCGATATCTGTCGGAGTTCATCCTCTAACCCGCTTCGGCGCATTGCCTTGGAGGTGATCTGTCCGACCAGATGGACAATCGCCGACTGGCGATCGATACGGCGCTGAACGTAACCCACGTACCAGAGCGCGGCGGTTAGTGCGAAGCCGCCCGTGAGGAGAAGTGGGACCGCCCCCATCTCGAAGAGGAGGAATGAGTAGAGGACAACGGCGCTGATCGGCAACCAAGGACACAGCGGGACTCTGAACGTCGGGCGGTAGCCCTCGATTCGACTGCTCCGCATCACGATGACGGACACATTGACCAAAGCGAAGAGCAGGATCTTCATGGTGGATGCCGTCTTGACCAGATCCTCCAGCGGGAGGAGGCCGATGACGAGAATCATGAAGGCTGCCGTCACGGCCACCGCGAGGTGGGGAGTGTTGAAGCGTTTGTTGGTTTTTGAGAAGAACGCCGGAAGAAGGCCGTCTCGGCTCATCGCCATCGGAGATCTGGAAGACGCAAGCATCCCTGCGTTGGCGGTGCTGGCAAACGCAAGGAATGCGCCAAGGCCAATGATCGCTCGTCCGACAAAGCCCATACTTGTCTCCGCGCCGAGGGCGATGGGCACGAGCGATCCGGCCAGTCGTTGCGCGTCAACCGTTCCCACTGTAACGAACACAACGACCACGTACAGCATACTGACGATCGCGAACGCAAGGAACATCCCAAGAGGCAGGTTGCGGCCGGGATGGCGTACCTCCTCGGCGACCGATGCCACTTTGGTGAGGCCGCCAAAGGAAACGAAGACCATCCCCGTAACGGCGAAGGTCGACTGCCAGCCGAACGGCATGAAGGGCGCGAAACGGGCGTGTTCCACGGCGCCCACACCCTTAAAGACGTAGATCACGATGATGGCGAGCAGGCCGAGCACAAAGACCACCTGAGCCTTCCCCGTTCCCTTGACGCTCACGCAATTCAGCCCGGCGAAGAGGAGGCAGCTCGCGATGGCGATCAGCTTGATCCCGGGCTCGCCGATGCCCGGTGCCAGCAGGAGCCCCAAAGCGCCAATGCCGATCAGCGCGAACGCTGCCTTCAATGCCAATGAGAGCCAGGTAAGCAGCCCGGCAACTGTGCCAAGCAGTGGGCCCATGCTCCGCTCGATAAAGAAGTAGGTGCCGCCCGATTTCGGCATGGCGGTGGCCAGTTCGGCCTTGGCAAAGAGGGAGGGGATGACGAGCAGTGCGGCAAGGAAATAGGCCACAATCATTGCCGGTCCCGCCTTGGCGAACGCGATGCCCGGGAGAACAAACAGTCCCGAACTGATCATCGCTCCCGCGGCGATACAGAACACATCCAGAAGACCAAGTTCCTTTTTCAGCATTTAAGGCACCCCAAGCTTGGTGTCCTCGACACGCGTTCCCTCGAATTTGTTCCAGATGAGACCTTCGTCCGGGGTCGTCCCGGCTTGCTCTACATGCTGTTTGAGCAGGATGATCGATGGCAAGGTCGCTGCTTCACGGCCCGGGCTTACGGGTGGCCATGACCGTTCCCGCGGGAGGGAGGGAAGCAGCCCGGTCCGGGAGACCATCACCGATTTCCTCAAGCCAGGCAAGGAGTTGCCCGCGCAGTTGCGCCCTGATGTTGGCCGCGGCCGGATCGTTGATGCGGTTTGTCATCTCGTGCGGGTCGGTTTCCAGGTCGTAAAGTTCGTCAATCTCCTGCGGATTCCAGACGTACTTCCAGCGTCGGTCACGGATGGCGCGAACGGCAAAGTTGATACCGTTGTAGAGATCATAGACGCCATAGGCGAGGGCAGGCCACGGTTCGGGGGGCGTCCCTGCGCCGGTGAGCGGTAAGAGGTCGCGCCCAAAGCGGGGCCGGTCGGGATCTGCTTCTGAACCGACGAGACTGAACAGCGTTTCACCGACATCGAGGATCGAGACGAACGCTTCCTGGGTTGCGGGGGCTATTCCCGGGGACCGAATGATGAGCGGGATCCGCCAGACTTCCTCGTAGAAGTACGCCCCTTTGTCGAATCGGTTGTGTGCTCCCTCCATGTCCCCGTGGTCTGCCGTGAAGACCACGGTGGTGGTCGTGTCGAGGTCCAGCCGTTCCAGCGTATCGAGCACGCGCCCGATGGCCTCATCCACAAGCATGATGTGGGCGTGTGAGTAAGCAATCAGCGTACGCCATTCATCCTGATCCAGGACGGACGTGTCCATACAGGGCCACCAAGGGGCGGAATGGAACCAAGGGCGTCCCACACAGTCATCCTCCAGGCTGGCTGGGAGCTCGACCGTGTCTCTCAGCCCTTCCGCAATACGTGCGTACTCCTCGGGTAAGTGATGCGGGAAATGGGGTGGGGTGGAGGAAACGGTCAGGAAGAAGGGCTTGTCCCGTTCACCGGTCGCCCACTTCTCCAGGAATCTGACCCCGTTGGCCATGATGGGAAACGGTTGCTTCCTTTCCTTTGGCGTCGTCGTCTCACCCCAGAACGGCGCCCGACCTCGGACCAAGTTGCGTCCTTGATCTTCGTATTTGGCCGTCATCTTCTCGTAAGTGTAGGCGTTGGTTGCCGGATCGTAGGGCTTGAAGTTGACCTCGACATCCCGATCAAAGCGGTGGGCTCCGCGGGCTTCCGGGTTGTTTGCGCCGAGATGCCACTTACCGAAGTAGCCTACGTGGTAGCCCAGCCGAGCCGCCTCGTCGATCCAGGTCTGTTCGCCCATGGAGATGGTCTCCTGCAGCGAGTAGCCGACGGATTGGTTGTCGTAGACGCCGGTTTGGTGGGGCCAGCGTGCGGTGAGCAGCGCCCCGCGGGCAGGCGTGCAGAGGGGGCAGGAGGTAAACGCATTTGAGAAGACCGTGCCCCGGGCAGCCAACCGATCGATGTTCGGGGTCGGGATGTCGGCACCGCGGAAACTGAAGGCCCACGACGGCCATTGATCGGTCAAGATGAAGAGAATGTTCTCAGACGTCATCGATCACTCCATATCTCAGCCACGCTCGTCCAGCCCGGACTGCTGGTACCCAAGTCTCTCGGTCACCACCGAACGTAGCTCCGAGCGGGCCGACGGCAATCGCGCCCAACGCGCAATCGCGTTCGCTCGACGGGTGAGAAACCTGTCCGCCAGCATCGACCTGCGAAAGGACAAAGGCTATCTTTGGGCGGTCGAAACGGGTCAAGACACACGGAGGCCGCTAATGACAACTCAGGCTGAGCTGGGGAAAGAAGTGGGTGAGTCGTTTGTCGTACGCCCAAAGCTGTGGACGACGTTTACGCAACTGCTCGTGGTCATCGGGATCATCCTGGTCGTTGTGGGAGCGATCGTCCTCTTCTGCGAGGGCTCGGTGGCGGCTGTAGCCGGTATGATCACCCCGGGCGTACTGATGTCCTTCATTGGAGGGGGGATCGTCTTTGTTCGCCGCGGGAGAGGCTGGGAGGTAACGCTCCATGATGACGGCCTTCTCGTAGAGCGCGGGCAAACCAAGTCTGTCTGTCGCTTCGAAGAGATTGCGGCTCTGGGGCAGGTGGTCAAAGAGGAATTCGCGAACGGGACGTTCTCGGGATTGGACCGGCAAGTCCGGATCTGGCGCAAGGAGGACCCGATCGAGAGACCTTTCCTCGACATGCACGTGTTCTGCAAGGCGGACACTGAGGAGGAGGGGCGTCTGGCGGAGCTCCTTGAGCTGATCACGGACCGGATTGTGGCTCGGATCGGAGAGTTGATTGCCGGCGGTGGCACAGCCAAGGCTCCGGGCGTTCAGCTCAGCAGGAACGAACTGGTCATCGACGGGGAGGCCATCTCTGTCGACGATATTGCCGCAACCGGGTTGCACGAAGGTAAGCTCTGCATCTGGCGGCACGGCCAGGAACACCCTGATTTCCGCCTGGATTCCGCGTTGCCGAACATTGCTCCCATTGTCACCGTACTCGACATCGAGCTTGAGCGTCGTGCGGCGGCGAGGCAAAGGGAGCTTGACGGGCTGGGGCGGGTTCTGTTCGAACGCCGCGCTTCGAAGGCGCTCATCTGGATCCTGCTGATCATCGGCCTGGGGACAGCGGTCTTTCTGATTGGATTGGCTCTTCTGCTAGCTGCCGCAATCCTGTTTCGCAGTCGCTTCCGCTGCCATGAGCGGGGCGTCTATCGTCGTGGGCTGTTCAAGGAGAAGCGGCTTGAGTACAAGGATGTCGCCATGTTCTCCTACGCGTCAACTCGCCATTACTACAACGGTGTCTATACCGGGACAAACGTCAGCATGAAGCTGAAACCGGAGACGACGCCACCCGGTCTACCAACGATCACGTTCCGGCGGACCATCCGCAACATGGACCGCGATCTGGACCTCTTACGCCAGTGCATCGCCGAGGTGGTTGGCCGGAAGCTGCTCACCCACCTGGCTGAAAAGGGAGAAGCGTCCTGGACCCCGGGGGTCACGTTCCATCGAGAGAACATGCGGTTTCAGGAGAGCAAGCTGATCGGGAAGGGCGAGTGGCGGGAGTTGCCCTATGAGCAGATTTCCGGGTCTACGTTGGAGAACGGTATCTTCCACCTCTTTGCGAAGGGTGAGGAGAAGTCTATCCTCCGGATCAACGCGTCCAAAGAGAATTTCTTCCCCGGCCTCTACGCCCTGGGAGAGGCCATCACGTCACGGGAAGGCACTGACAGCCAGGCATCCCAAGGCGTGACGTCCAGCATGGAGTGATCATGCGTTCATCACGATACTACTGGACTGCAGTCTGTCTGTTGGCTATGCCGTGTGGGCACATCCCCGGGCAGGAGGAAGCCCCGAAGATGCGGTTGCGCCCTGAGATTCGGGAGGACGTTGTGGGTTGCGGATTGTACCAGCTCAGCGGCTACGATGACCACTTGGACGGGCTCGCATGCCCGGACCTCTCCGGACACAAGTTGATGAAGAGGTGGTCTGCTCTGGAGCCACAGGAAGGTGTCCACGACTGGACGGTCCTCGACCGGCCAATCCAGAAGATCGGGGCGGCCGGCAAGCGTTTCATGATCAGCCCGATCATCCCAGACGGGGGCGTGCCACAGTGGGTCTTCGACGCTGGCGCTACCTGGATCACGAAACTCGAGGGCGCTTACCCCGTGGACGGTACCAATTTCTATGTGGACGTGGTGGCCGGAGGGCAGGTCAAAGCGGCGTTTCAGAACCTGCATCGGGAACTGAAATGGCGTTCGCACAGCATGGATCTCACTTCGCTTGCGGGGCAGAACGTCGTCCTCCGTTTGAGCACAGACTGCGGTAAGCGCGCTTACTACGACAATGCGTTGTGGGGTCGGCCGCGGATCGTTGCTGCGTCCACCCGTTCTGGCGCGTTAACGGAGGCTGCAGACGATGTGAAGGTCGTTTCGAATCTCCAACAGGCGTGCGACAGCGCTAACGTCTACATCGTTGTGGATGGCGAGAGGCGTCCTTTGGGGCAACGCGCACAGTTCGGAACGTGTAGTGACCGCCCCTGCGGGGGTATCGCGCAGCCGAGTATCTACATGCACCCGCCATGGAATGATGCGGACGGTAGAGCGGGAGAGCCGAAGGTGAAACGGGTTGTGGCGGAATTCGCAGTGGAACTGCCGAAGAAAACACCGAATAGCTCGCTTCTCTTCACGTTTGAGCTGGGGATCCGCGACCTGCCGTCGGGGCGCGCATATCGGTACCAGACCCCCGTCTACTGGCATCCTGTCCTACGTGAGAAGTACAAGCAGTTCATCATGGCGCTGGGACGGCGCTACGACGGCGAGCCGGGCCTCGAACTCGTCTACGTGGGAACCGGGACCTACGGTGAGACCATCATCTCCCCAGACCTTTGGAAGGGCTGGGATACAGAGAAGGCCGAAGAATGGCGCCAAGCCGGCCTGACCCATGACGCGTGGGTCGCCTACGTGAACGAGATTGTGGATACCTACGTCGCCGCGTTCCCGCGCACCCCGGTCGGACTCCAGATCTCAGGATCGGGGTTGCCAAACAACGCCCGGGCTGCCCGGGCTGTGGCCGAGCACGCGGCAACCAAACGTGTCGAAGTGCAGTATGACGGAGCCACGGGACAGCCGTTTCAGTGGGGAGGGGAGATGTATATCACACTTCTCAAGCCGCTGAGCAGTCAGACGTCATGGGGCTTGGAGACCTACGGTCCCAGCCCCGGGGCGGGGGGAGGCAGATGGCAAGGAGACTTCGGAGATTTCGTGGACTGTATCGCCAAGCACGTACCGAACTATGCCCTCGTGTGGTACCAGGATGTCGTCAAGGCCACGCCGGAACTGGAAGGTCATGATCCGGAATGGGCACAACACATGAGGAGATGCCTTGAGTCCGTGTCTCCAGGGCCTTCGACACACATCCCCGCCAAGGATATGCCGGAGAATACTCTCCCGGCGAAGCCTTGACGCTGGGTGTGTAGAGCCTTGCGCCTGGTGTCCGCCAGCACTACTTTTCTCATCGCTCTCGGCAAGCAATCTCCCACTACTTCACGTTCAGCATGGAGTGATCCTATGAGCTGTCCTACCGGTCTGACTGCCATGGTTCTGGCGACCGCTTTCTCCGCTGCGGACGTCCCCAACTTGGTGCCCAATGGTTCGTTCGAGGACGCTGATGGGCAGGGGCAGGCAGTCGACTGGACGGCCGAGACGGTCGGGATGCGGACCGTGGCCTTCACGCGGGATGAGACCATCTGCCGCACCGGCAAGGCGTCCGTGCGAGTGACTGTAACAGGCGAGAGCAAGCCCAGCTGGCCGGCGTACGCCGCTCGCCTTCCGGTCCAGCCGGGGCAGTGCTACCGCGTTGGTGTGTGGATCCGCACAGCAGACGTTGAACGGTGTGCCTACGTGGCCACCGACTACCTGGGTGCCGAGGGCAAACGTGTAGCGTTCTCTTCCAGTGGCCAGGTTAAAGGTACGCAGAGCGACTGGACGCACGTTTCCCTTCTGGCACGTGTTCCCGAAGGCACGGTGTCCATGTCCGTTCGCCTGATTCTCTATGGCAACGGCACAGCGTGGTTTGACGAGGTCACGGTGGGCCGGGATGGGGACCACGAACGCGTCCTGGCCCGGCTGAGTGAGCCCCTGTCAGGCGAACTGGTCACGCGCGGCACGACCGCACAGGGAGACCTGGCCCGGGTCCATCGCCTGTTCGATGCGGCAGTCAAGGGCGGACGCTACACAGTGGGCATCATCGGGGGATCCATCACTGCCGGAGCGGCTGCTTCAAGCCGGGGCATGCACTACTCGGCCTATGTCCTGAAGTGGCTGCGAGAGCATTTCCCTGCGGCCGAGTGGGGGTTCGTCAACGCCGGCATCGGCGCAACCGGCAGTAACTACGGGTGCTTGCGGGCCCAACGCGACCTGCTGTCCAGGAAGCCTGACCTCGTCGTGACTGAGTATGGTGTGAATGACGGCAATACTCGGGAGTGCGCCGAGACTTACGAGGGATTGCTGCGACAGATCCTGACCAGCCGACGACAGCCGCCGGTGCTGATGCTGTTCATGATGAACCAGGCGGGTGGGAATGCCCAGGAATGGCAGAGCAAGTTGGGGCGACACTACGCGTTGCCCATGCTTAGCTACCGCGACATGCTGTGGCCCGAGATCGAGGGCGGACGAATGACCTGGCGCGACATCAGTCCGGATGAGGTGCATCCGAACGATGTTGGGCACGCGTATGCGGGGAGATTGCTGACGTCGCTCCTGGACGTCGCTTTGGCAACGCCCCAGAAGGACGGCGGGCCCGCGGCGGGCGGGCCGCTACCCGGACCTCTTCTCACCGATGTCTACCAGTCAACTCGCCTGCTCGAGGCTAAGGGACTGAAGCCGACGGAAAACTCAGGTTGGGCGTACGAGGAAAAGGGCCGTCCAACGTATTCCTGGCTGGCCTCAATCCCCGGGAGCGCGATTGAGTTCGAGCTGGCCGGCGAGATCTTCTTCGTGGCCTACTGGCGCATCCGCGGGCCCATGGGGAGAGCACGGATGACCATCGACGGCCAGGAGCCGACCGTGCAGGACGCCTGGTTCGCGCCGACCTGGGGTGGGTATAGACACATGGTCCGGGTGACAGCGAAAGCCCCCGGCATGCACCGCATCCGCCTGGAGTTACTGCCCGAGAAGCACCCTGAAAGCACCGGCACGGAGTTCCGACTCCTCTCCATCGGAGCGGCTGGCAAGTAGAGTACGTACTGGTAGCGTCAAAAGTTCTATGAAAACAATGAAGAGAGACTGAGCCGGTATGGAGAATGGTGTGGTTTACCATGACGCTTGCTACCGGGCAAGTTCAGATCCGGCATAAAGCCGCTCGTTCCTCGCTATTTATTCCGTT
>JABHEG010000284.1 GCA_018676675.1 Lentisphaerota bacterium | reverse complement strand
TTGGCTCCCGGCTGGATCGGGGTCCAGACGGGCTCCGGGGGGGGGGTCAGTGAGGGTTGGTTCCGGTTGAGGACGTTGCAGGTTGGTGAGAGCCAGACTGCCACTTTTCCGCAGCTGACAGCCGGGGCGCACCCGGAACGCGTGACCATCTTCCTGGACACCGGGGATGAGACCGAGGAAGAGAGTGAGCTGAACAACACGTTCAGCGTTCCGTATCCTTGGTAGACGCCCCGTGTCCGGCCCGTGTGAGATACTCGAAAGACAGACTGAGAGTGTCAGTACAGGTGCTTTCCAGCGGGGGCGGGAACTCTCGGGCGATGGGGATTGTGACCGGGCGAGCTGAGTCTCCTTTGCCCCCCGCCATACGGTGCTGGCTTGCACATAAAGTGGTACTATGTTCTACAACAATTGTAGACGGAATTGGCAAAAACTGCCGTGTATTCATGGAGCGGTTACGTTTGGTGCCACGGGCATAAGTCACTCCAGTTTGTCTGTAATAGCTCCCTTTTCTTCTGTCTGTGGCACAACACCTGCGGACAGAGAGACTCCGTGGCCGAGAAAGGGAGCAGTTCGTCGTGGCTGTGCGTGCTTTGGAGGCGCGAGTACTTGTTATGAACCTGAGCCAGCCGAAATGGTGTGATACGTTCGGACTCAACGGGGCGACGGGGCCATGCGGTCGTGTCTGCTTCCGGTTCTTTCTTAGAGCACCGGCGCATCCGTTAGAGTTTCGTCAGACTAACGTGGTATAAGGACACGCAACATGCTGTCAGTATCTCTCAACCGGGCCGTCGGCAAGCGGCGAGCCAGGGCGTGGGCACAGGAGGCGCAGTAATGACTCGACCTGCAACTGTTACGGACCGGCGGGCATGGTCCTCTGCCCGGTTCTCCGGCGTTCTGTCCCTCGCCCTTCGGCTGTCATGCCTCTGCGTTACGTTCGCGTGCGGCGCCGACACGGTGCGCACTCAGACGATCCAGCTGCGGCAAGGCTGGAACAGCGTGTTCTTGGAGGTGTCCCCGCCGGAGTTTTCTCCGCCGGATCTGTTCGGAGCGCTTCCGGTGGATGTAGTGGCGGCGTTCTACCCCGCCACCACGTCCGTGCAGTTCGTCAGTGATCCGGCCGAGCAACCGTGGCAGAAGGGTGGCTGGGGCGTGTGGTACGCGCCGGAACGCCCTGAGGCCATGTTCTCGAGCCTGACCACGATACTCGGCAACCGTCCCTACCTGATCAACGCCAGAAAGGATGTCACCTTCTCGGTCACGGGGAGTGCGCAACTCAACCACGTGCCCTGGAAGTCCAACTCGTTCAACTATGTTGGTTTTGGTCTGGACCCCGCCGATCCACCCACGTTTGCGGAGTTCTTTGCGGGGGCCAAGGCACATGCTGGGGGACGGTGTTATCGGCTGGTCAGTAACAAGTGGCGGAAGGTGACGTCGCCGAGCACGACGCTGATGAGATCCGGGGAGGCCTACTGGATTTACTGCACGGGACGGTCCGCGTACCAAGGGCCTGTTGCCGTCTCCTTTGCCGGCCTGTCATCGATCGACTTTGGGGCTAGCCTGGACACGATTGCGATTTCCCTCAGCAACGTCGGGCTGGCCCCGGAAACCGTCCGGCTCGACGCGATCCCGCCCGACGCGTTGCCCTTGGTGTGGGTGGAGCCCGACTGGGAAACGTTCCAGAACACCTATCCTGCTCTTCAGGCCTCAACCGACCTGCCGACGATTGAGCCGGGTGTCACCGACACGTACCGCATTCATCTGCGTCGGGAGAAGATGCCCGATGGCGAACAAGGCATGCTGCTGAAACTCACGACTGACAGTGGACAAGTTCACTGGATTCCCGTTACAGCGAAGAAGGGCCAATGATGCGCGGACACGCCCTCGTCTGTAACTCCACGTCCAGGCGGTTTTGACCGTATGGCCATGATGGATCCCAAGCCAGAGACAGGTATCATGAACAACAAGCCTTTGTTTCGGGCCTTCTCGCACGGTCTTTTCTCGGCGAGGTCTTTGACCACACTCCTTCTTTTTGCAGGCTTCGCCGCGTTCGCTCGTGACCGGAATGCGTTGCAGTTTGTTGTCGACGGCGCGCACCTGCACCCACATGCAGAGGTCGCCGAGCAGGCGCCGTTCAACGTGAGTACCGGTTTGACTGTCGAAGCGTGGGTCAGGCTGAAGGAGTATGGCGCGAACGAATTCCCGCCGAAATGGCAGGCGCTCGTGACCAAGGGCGAAGCGTGGGGGCTGACGCGCTATTCGAACACGAATCGTGTTGCCTTCCGCACGACCGGCGACGGTGCGACGCACGTTCTGGCCGGTACCGAGGCAAACGAATTCACGCCCGGTCAGTGGCACCATGTGGCCGCAGTGTGGGACGGGAGCACGAAGCAGCTCTACATCGACGGTTTACTCGATATCTCCGAAGCGTGGGACGGGCCACCCGACGTTAACACGTTTCACGTGATCCTCGGCGGCAATGAAGAGCATCCCGCTCGCGTGTACGAAGGGGACATGGATGACGTGCGCGTGTGGAGCACGGGTCGGAATGCCGCGCAGATCGCAGCCGCGGTGCGTCGGCGCCCTCTCGGCAGCGAAGACGGCTTGCTCGGCTACTGGCGCTTCGAATCAGTGAGCGCGGGCGCTGATGGCGTGCCTGACACGTCGACGAACGGTCACCACGGTGCCCTGTACGACATCGATGCGGGGGGCGCGCTCACGGCAGGCGGGGTGCTGGTTGGCGCGCCGTTGCCGGGCGAATACGCGTTGCGTGTTGATGGTGTAGACAGCCCCGCGGACAATACGGGGCAGTTCGTCAGACTACCTGACAGCACGCTCTTCGACTTCACCGATGCCATGACGGTTGAGTGCGACGTGTACGTGTCCAGTTCGCACAGCGCTTGGTCGGGGCTGGTCTCCAAAGGCAGTGGCGCCTGGCGCCTGGCAGTGGATGGTGACCGCACAATCGACTTCGAGGTCACCGGGCTCACGCCGGAGAGAGTTACCAGTCAGACCGTCCTGGCGGCGGATGAATGGCACCATGTGGCAGCGACCTGGGACGGCTCCTCGTTGGTACTGCTGATTGACGGCGAGGTCGACGCTTGGGAGCTGGACGTCTCCGGGGTCATGGCTGTCGATGCTGGCAAGCGTGTGCTGTTTGGGGCTCAGCCTGGTGACACTGGCGTGGGATACTCGTTCAAAGGACGGCTGGACAACGTCCGGCTCTGGAACACGGCCCGTAGCCCGCAACAGATCGCTGCCAATATGAGCCGCGTCTGTGGCGGCCACGGTCCGGGGCTGGTCGGCACGTGGGATTTCAACGAGGGCGGCGGGGACGCGGTTGCCGACGGTCGCTTGCTCACTGAGCCGGCTGCCGACACACTTGATTTCGAGGGGGCTGCGCCTGGAGTTTCTGTCACAGAGGACGGGGTCCAAGTCTCCGCGGACACGGGCGCCTTCGCAGTCGAGACGAACACGGGCTCGGACGCGCTTCGCGCCGACACGACAGGTGCGTTGGTCACACTGACACGGGTTGATGGACACGCGTTTCGCCTGCTTTCCATGGCCGTTGCGAACACCGCGGACGATGCCGAGCCGGGCACGCAGGTTACCTTCGAAGGGACGTTGGCCGACGGTGGAGGAACGGTTGAGCAGACGGTCACTCTCGGCGCCGAGTTGGACGTGACCACAGTCGAGTTCACCGGATTCAGTGATCTGGCCTCCGTATCCTGGCTCCAGGAAGCAACGGACCATCAGTTCGACACGATCGTGGTGCACGACGTCGAGGGTGTGGCCGTCGGCCAGCTCAAGGCGGACGGCGTTTTGGCCAACGTCCCGGGCAACCAGCGTGTGCCGGGCG
Organism: Lentisphaerota bacterium; assembly: GCA_018676675.1. Lineage (GTDB taxonomy): Bacteria > Verrucomicrobiota > Lentisphaeria > Oligosphaerales > JABHEG01 > JABHEG01. The sequence continues at coordinate 23,885 of JABHEG010000284.1, read as the reverse complement.
CAAAGGTGTTGGCAGCGCCTTCTCCGTCCAACTACGCGTTGCGCTTCGACGGTGTCGATGACTACCTGCAGGTCACGCACGCCGACGCGTTGGACCTGTACGAGTTCACGTTCGAGGCCTGGGTGAAGCCGGGTGCGCCCTCGGGCGGCGAGTTCCGCACGATCATGCGCAAGGGCGATCTCGGGTACGGTCTGGCTATCGATGCGGATGGGTACCTGCGCTACTTCGTCGGGGACGGTGCCGCCGAGAATGCCGTCAGCTCGACCGGTACGGTCAGCGACGGTGAGTGGCAACACGTGGCCGTCTCGGTCAGCCCGCCGAACAACACGATTCAGTTCTATATCGACGGCGAGCCGGCCGGCGAGGTGGAGGACGGCTCCGTGCTGACCAACACCGACGACCTGGTCTTTGGACGCCAGGGCCTCAACACATTGGCCGGCTATTTCAACGGTGACTTGACCGAACTCCGGATTTGGGACCACGTCCGCCGATCGGACACTATTGCGGGGTTCGCGAGCCGGCGTCTGCCGACCGTGATGACCGGGCTCATCGCCTACTGGGACTGCAACGAGGGCGCTGGTGATATGGCCGCGGACGGCACGGACAATGCCTTGAACGCGACGCTCATCAGCGAGGGCGGCGCAGACCTGACGACGTGGACTTACGGCCCCGCTGTACCATTCCGTGAGGGTCAATACTGCGCGACCTTCGACGGGGTTGATGACTATCTGGCCGTCCCGCATGATGCTGCCCTTGATGCCGGCGCCGCGATGACGATCGAGGCCTGGGTTCGGCCCGAGGCCAACGAGACCGAGGACAGTCTGCGCACGATCGCGCTGAAGGGCGACAACAACGCCGATGTCACCGGGTACGGTCTCGCGCTTGACGGCGGCGGGCAGCTGTGCTTCTGGGTCGACGCGAATGCCCTCAACGTGCTGCGCTCGGCTGGGCGGGTCACGAACGACGTCTGGCAGCATGTGGCTGTCGTGGTCGACGGCGGCACCGCCAGCTTCTACATCAACGGGCAGCCGGCCGGGACCGCGGTCACCGCAACGATCAACAGCAACACCGAGTCGCTGTTCATCGGCCGGCAGGGACTGAGCAATGGCACGGCCCGGAACCACTACAAAGGCGCCATTGACGAACTGCGGATGTGGAACACTGCTCGGGCCGCTGGCCAGATCGCCGCCTCCGCGATGGGGCAGTTGCCCGGCGCCCAGACGGGGCTGGCCGCGTACTGGCGCTTCAACGACTACGCCGACTACCTCGAGCTCGATGACGATGAAAAGTCCGACGCCAACGCGTTGGCCGCGACCGACGTGGTTGGCGGTCTGGAGGCCGGTCTCCAGAACGCGACGGTCGATGCCTGGCAGCCTGGTCTGTACACCATCGACTGGGATGGGGATTATTGGGACACACCCGCGTTCCCGGCCGGTCTGAACCTGGCTCCGAACCCCGAGGCGGAAGGGCTTTGGCTCGGCACCGTAACCATCGTTCAGGTTGCCGACATCCGCACCGCGCGTTCCGACTACGCCGGGGTGTTGGCGCCGACCTCTGACATGGCATCTTTCGACATCTTGTTCCACGTCGACGGCAGCGGCCGTACGCGCCTGCTCAAGGACGTGATGCTCATGCGCGCCATGGACGAGGGCGACGCACAGGTGGACGAAGCCGATCTGGACGAGGACGACGATCCGCGCCTGGTATTGCTCACGGATCCGACGCTGATTTCGCGGTTCAAGGGCGTGGTGATGCGGCGCGGCAAGCTTGTTGGCAAACGCTACGGCACCGTGGCGTACGATTTTGACGGCGGTGAACAGCCCTTCGCCGGCGGTCTTGGCGCCGGGCACGCTGTTCAAGGCCGGGTTGTATTACCCCGTACGCATCCGACCAATCCGTTCCGGCACAAGTACCATCCCGGGCATCGCAACACGAGCGACATCAACCCGGACCACGGCTTCGAGGTCAGGCGCGAAATCACGATCGAGTTCGCGGACTCGATACCCGAGGGGGTTAACCCCGGTGGCTACGGCGTGGATCGCCTGTATGGCGGGTTCCGCGAGGTCGTTTCCGGTCTGCACAAGTTCCCGATTGCCGCCGAAGGCACGATTGCACTCACCCGCATCTGTGACGTCGGCGTGCTGAACGAGTAGGAGAGGACGGATGCATAGTCGCTCTGTCACCCCTCAATCCCAGATCATCAACCGATCGAGGCGACCGATGAAACGTCTGTCCCTGAGCTTGCTTGCTGTTCCGTCCCTGTTGCTCGCCGCGCTCTGGATCATGCCGTCTGGAGCTCAAGCCGGCACCAGCATTGAGGGCTACCCCTACTTCGCCAAGCTCCTCGGCGGGAAGAACACCGATGCTGCGTATGATTGTGAGTTTCGGGATATGGCCGTCACCGATGACGGGCACGTGATCGTCGTCGGCTACACGCGGGGCGGGGCCTTCACGGTCACCAACGATATCAGGTTCATCAAGGGGTCGCATTCGGGCAACAACAGCGCGATCATCCTGTGCATGGCGCCGTCGGGCGAGTGGGAGTGGGGAGTCTCGCTGGGCAACGACAGCGTGTCCGGTGTGAATAATGAGGCGTATGGCGTCGCCGTGGAGGGAGCTCATGTCTACGTAGGTGGGAAGTTCAGGGAACGCCTGTACTACAGCCGGCTGACACCGACCGACAGCAACGAGGAGTTGACCGCACTGGTTGACACGCACGATAACAGCGCTCTGCACGAGGACCAGTATGCCGGCTTCCTGGTGAAGATCAACCTTGCCGACGGTACGTTCGCGGCCGCCATGGAGATCGAGAACGTAGGGGGGTCAAATTCCACGACCATCGTTCGTGATGTCGTCGCACTGCGGGACAGCGTCTATGTCTGCGGGGATATGTCCGGCGGTGAGAGCGACGGGAAGGCGAAGTGGACCATCTGCAACGTGCAGTTTGGTTACTACGGCGGTTCGCTGGATGACGGTTTCTTTTCAGCGCGCATAGCGAACGATCTGACGTCGTGCAGTTGGGTCGTGTTCGGAGAGGATCGTGGCTCGACGGGCACTCAGAGGTCGGGGGTGTCGGACGGCACGGCGCGTGGGATCGCCGTGGACGACGCCGGCGATGCCTATGTGTGCGGCGCCATCGGCGGCGGGAACGACTGGGGCTCACAAACCGCCCAGATCAACCTCTCCAAGGCCGGCACGCTGAGGACGAATCTCTACGGCGACATCAAGACAGGTGCAGACAGCAACAACTACTGGAAAGGTACGCAGAGCTGGTTCTTGCTGAAGGTGCCGTATGATGCGGCCAACGCATCGGCAGGCGATTTCATCCTTAACTACGACGTGAACAACTGGGACAACGACAACATCGAGAACACTGAACCCTACTCGATCGGGAACTGCGTGGTGCTCGCCGGCGGGTACGTCTACGTGGGCGGCGAGTACAACGGGTTCCTGCAGGACGCGAAGAAGGACAACCCAAGCGACACGAGGATACCGGACATTTACTCCCATCCATCGAACATGGATTACCCGCCGAAGAACCGTGACGGGTTCATCATCCGTTTCGACACGAATCTGGTGCCGGACGCCGCCCTTGAAATCGGCACATCGGCCCAGACCGCATCGGGCGGCTCGACCCGGTGGCCGGACGCCGTGCTCTCACTGGTCGCCGATACCTCGGCCGAGCGTCTGTACGCGTTCGGGCACTACGGTGGTCCTGAAAGCCAGTTCAAGATCCCCGGCGAGGCCAGTGTCTACATGAGCACGATCGGCGATCAGGACGCGTTTGCGGCCGCGATCAATGTCGAGTCCAAGACTGGCGGGGTGAATATGTCCTGGGAATGGGTGCAGAGCACGGCGACTCTGGACTCCTACTTGCCGCCGCCGACGGCGAGGCTGGACGCGTCGGGCATCGACTTCTCGCGGGGACGCATTTACTGCATGGGCACGTACAACCCCACCGGCGACACCAACGACGACGGTGACGACGACCGCCCGCTGAAGCTGGGCACCGAAGCGAAGCTGACCACACTCAACGTGACCCGGGTGAACAACGGTGACGACGTCAGCTTCATCACGGCCGTTGACAGCTCGGGCGAGTACTTCGAGCAGGTGGAGCTGGAGATTGTCTGTCCACTTGCCGAAGCACAAGACGAGATCTCGCCGGGCGTCGGCACGTTCCGGTACTTCAAGGATTCGCTGGTCACGGTTGTTGCGCCGGCGGCGATCTACCAGAAGTCCGGGGCGGAGTACGTGGCGGAGAACATAGAGGATCAGCCGGCCGATGTGGGAAGTTACGAACGCCGGTTCGTCTGCACGGGCTACACCATCGGCGACGGTGTCCAGTCCGATGAGGGCACGCGTTACGCCACGGCTCTGCCCGCGGACAGCAAGATCAAGTTCAACTGGCAGAGCCAATTCCGGCTAAAGATCGAGAACGTCGTGGTTGCGCCGGACGACCACGGTTTGCAGGATGCAGAGCTCGCGGCGCTGGGCTACCCGGAACCGCCCGTCGGCGTTAACTGGATAAAGGAAGGCACAGCGGTCGGACCGCAGGTGTACGGCGTCGGCGGGTTCGGTCTGGCCGGGGCGGAAGGCTTGCGCCTGCGCTATGGCCTGACTCGGTACGTGGGGAGCGGGGCCGCGCCGCCGTCGAGGAATGTGACTCCCGTCGTGCAACTCCTGCAGTTCGGCGACGGCGACTATGGCGACTTCATCATGGACGCGGCCGCTGAGATCACCTACGAGTGGACGCGCCAGTATGAAGTACGCGTTCGGGTCGCCAAACCCAGCGGGGCTGAGATGCCGTTGGTCTACGTGACCGACGGCAGCGGCCAGGACCACAGCGCCGGTCCGGGCGACTTCTGGTACCACCACGGCACCACGTTGAGGACAGGCTCCCAGTTGAGCAACGACGACACTGGCCTGCAACTCACTGGCTGGGAACTGGCGAGCACGAGTGTGTTTCCCGTCTCCCGCTTCGTGCCGGGTGAGGATGGCCACTTGAGCACGCATCTGGAAGAGACCGATATCGGCGGGGTCACCTACATGTTCCTGGAAGGCACGGTGACGTTGACTGAACCGTTCCAGGTCACCTGGGACTACGACGATATCATCTACTATGTCAACGCTGCACTCGGGCAGCAGCTGGACCGCGACTTCTTCAACAGCGCCGCTGTCAACGACGCCAACGGTCCGGTGGCCGACGCTGTCGGTGACTGGATCGATTTCGCCAAAGCCCCCGTCGTGCACCAGTCCGACGATGAGAGTGGTGCTCAAATGGCTGACCACGACATGCACGCCTACGACAGCGTTGGCAAGCGCTCGTGGCTATTGCAGCCCGGCGTTGCCGTCCTGGAATGGACCTGTGAACCCGGCAGGGGGCCCAGCGATACGCTGTTCACCAAAGTGCACACGGGTTTCCCCGGCGGCAGCTCCGAGGACAGGTCAAACGTGGTTTACTACAAAGGGACTCCGGAGGTGCTCACCGAAGCGGCTCCCAACCAATACGGGGCCGTCATCATCGACCAGCCGCAGGATCAGCAGAGCGGGATCCTGACAGGATTCGAGGCGACTTTTGACATTCGCATGAGTGGCGCGCCCGAGAACAGCGGCTGGAGGGCATCACGTGGTACCAGCTTCAGCTATGGGGGCGGCATTGTCAGCGACTGGGCTGGGAGTACGTCCGGGACAGGGGACGGGCTGAGAGTGCAGTTCTACCAGTGGGAGGACAGAATTGCGCTCGTCTATGGCTCGCTGGAGGTATTGAGCGTGCCGACGACGGACTTCGGGTGGGCGAACAAGGCCGCGTGGTACCAGGACGCGAACGAGTGGATGCCCGCGAGCATCGAGGTCAGCACTGACGGCTTCGTGACCGTCCTCATCGACGGGCGGATCGTTTGCGACGCGTTCGAACTTGACGTCTGGGATCCGCAGGCGGGTTGGCGGTTCGCTTTCGGTGCTCAAACGCACAACACCGATGACTACATGAAGCAGGAGATCCGCGAGGTGTTGATCACGGCCGCCGATACGACTCACGCCTCGGGCAGCGTGCTGTTCGCGGACGGGACGGAGCACGAGCTCACGCCTCCGCAGAACAGCCAATACGGCAGCATCATCATTGACAAGCCGGCGCCGTTCGACACGCAGCCGGTCACCGATTTCCGGACGACGTTCGACTTCCGCATGACTGACAAGTCGGGCGCGGCCGCGGACGGGATCAGCTTCAGCTACGGCGGCGAGATCTCCGACAGCTGGGCGGGCGGCGAAACGGGCACGGGCAACGGGCTGCGCGTGCACTTCGACTCCTACGGCAGCGAAGGACTCAGGATCTACCTGGACGGCGACCGGCTGGCGATCGTGAGCATGGATGTGTACGCGCACGCCACCGAGGATTGGGCCTCGGCGACCATCGCGGTCAGCGGCAAGCGCCTGACCGTCATCGCCAGCGGTACGTACGACGGTGAGGCCTGGGAAGAGAAGGTCTGCGAGAGACTTGCGGTTGATGAATGGGCGCCCCAATCGGACTGGCGCTTTGCGATCGGCGGGCGTACCGGTGGCTCGTACTCGCGCCAGACGGTCCGCGACATCAGGATCGAGGCGGTCGGCGGCGATCTGATTCCGGATTACTTCGGGAACCCCGCCGAGTCGGGCGACGTCTATCCCGTCCCTGAGACCGATCCGCGCCGGAAGCACATCGCTGACACGCCGTCGGTGCAGCTGGACGTCTCGTCGACCGATGGGTACTTCCTCCTGACCGACTCTTTCTACTTCCGCCCGGACATCGGTGCGTCCGGCTCCCAGGTCGGTGCACTGACTCCCAGCGGCGACTTCGACAGCGAAATGCCGGGTTGGTCGGTGCTGCTGTTCAGCAAGTCCACCATCGACGGCCTCGCCGCCGATGGGGACCTCACCCGCGAGGAGCTGTTCACTCGCGTGATCCGTACCGAGAAGCTCTATGCCGGCGAGCAGTCCCCCACGTGGTGGGACGACAGCGGCAGCGGGTTGCTGCGCCATGGGGGCTCGGCCGAGATCGGGGCGAATGTGGGTAGCGAGTACGACACAGCCGGTTTGGGGACGGGCTATCTGATGACGAGTATCGACCACTCGCCCCGGTACATGACCGGCCTGATCCCGCCCGACGTCTGGCTCAACTACAATCCCGCGATCTACAATGCCCAGACTCTGTCCGGCCCCATTGTCCCGGTGAACATCAAATACCACGGCAACCCTCTGTCTCGCTCGCTGATGCCGAGAGACGATCTGGTGGTTGTGTGGTACACCGACGATCCGGATTATGCCGACGCTGATACCTCGATCCAGTGGCCGTACCAGCCCGTGTGCTACCGGCGCTTCCACTGGCCCGACCAGGCACCCACTGCCGGCAACCCGACCACCAGACGGCGGATTGTGATTGCCTCGCGCCTCGGCTCGGCCGGCAAGGACGAGGCCGGCAACGAGCAGTTCGACTTCGATCCGGAACGTTACAGCGACGTGATGATCTACAACCAGCCCATCCGCGGCGACGGCTTCAACCCAAACGAAGAGCATGCGCTGATTGCGCCTTCGTTCGCAGACCTCGACTCCGCCACACCTCCGCCGGCCGCCTACGCACTGCGTAACGACCTCAATGTCGATGCCGATTCGACGGACGACGCCTACACCTCCGAACCCTACGTGTTGGTGCAGTATTTCGACATCGAGGCGGGGCAGCACGGCATGGCGGCGTACGCGGTGCAGGCCTCGGATGGCAGCACCACGGACGATCGTCTTCCGGAGGGCAACCGCAAGTACACCTTCGAATACCCCATGGAAGCCGGCCAGATCGTGGTCGCACCCTACCCACTGAACCTTGTCATCGGCGCCACGCCCATCAACAACACGCGAAATGCCACGGACGGAAGCGGGCTGGCCAATCCCGACTATCCCGACGGCACCGCCTACGAGGATGTCGACCCGCAACAGCGCACGTGGTTCGTCGACCACAAAGGCACCGGCTGGGCCGTGTCCGGTAACGGCCGACTGCGGGCGCGTTACTACTATCCCTTCCGCACCGACTTCTGGCTCGATACCGACCTCGATGGCGAGGAAGACGGCATCATGGCTGGTGATTCGGTGTGCTGGCTGCCGGAAGGAGGGCCGGATGACAACGTGCCTGTCAGCGTCGAGTACCCGACGGAATGGCCCGAGTACGCACCCATCCTCAAGGCGGGCGAGACCCTCACCTACTCCGGTGGCGAGTACCGCGCGGACCATCCGGATGCTCCGGGCCTGCCCGGCGCGATCGGCTGGAGCGCTGGTCAGATTGTCTACGACGACCTCAATCCGGAGATGGAGCCGCTCGGCAGGAACGAAGCGGATACAGACTGGACGCTGCGTATCATATCGCCTCTGGAGCAGCGGCGGGTATCGCTGGACCCGTTGCCCAGCACGTTCGCTCCGGCCGGCGGCCGGGTGCGGGTCGTGGGAGCCGAATACCAGTTCGTTGAGCTCTCGGCTTCTCTGCAGGGGCGCGTGTTCTACGACTCGTTGACGAAGGAGCTCGGAATTCGCGGTTTCGTGAATGACCGTACGTTGGGCGACAGTGATCTGACCGCGGCGCCGCCGGCGGTCTACGTCCTCGAACCCAATGTTCTGACCGCAGCTGAGAAGGACGAACTCCGCGATCTTGCGAGCATGAACTATGACTGGCGGAACGCCGTGGAGGAGTTGCAGGCGCTGTGCCTGAACCCCGAAGCCTTGAGCATTGGCTCTGGTGCGAACTTCGTGCCAGGCAGCTTCCTGGTCGGTCTGCAGAAGCATGCGGACAACGAGGGAACCGAGTTCTCGGACAAGGCTGATCCCTTCCGCGGACTTGGCCCAGGCCTGGCCGTGATCCCGAACCAGGGCTTCCTCGACCCCGACAACGGTGAACTGCCCGACGAAGCCTATGTGACGTTCGCGGAGAACAACGACGAGTCCCTCGGCGATGCGCCCGTGTCCATGCACATCATCAAGGTGTCACGAAGGAACCGGTATCGCGGCTCGGTCAAGACGATTCTGCCGCCGAACGCGTTTGACGAGAAGGTGGTGCTGCGGCACACCGGCGACTTCGGCACGTTCACCGGCGATCTTGTCTATCAGTGGTTCACCCGCGAGGAGGACGGCACCGAACAGCCGCTTCCCGCAACCACCTCCCCCGACCCCTGGCAGTTCTTCAGCGGCGGCCGCGGCCTGTTCCAGGTCTCGCTCGAGGGAACGGGCCCGGTGATCCTGCGCGACAACCTGGTGTTCTGCCGCTACGCGCACAAGAACGAGACGAACAGCGAGACCGAACCCAAACCTGTCGACGAGACGACCGACTGGACCGGGACCGAGTGGGACACGTATTTCGACGATCACACGTACACCGTTGACGGCACCGACTACACCGCCTTGGGTGAGTGGGCTGGAGCCGGCAACTCGCCGACCGTTGACGGCGACTTCCTACCGCAGCTCGTGATGGGCTGGGTCAAGCGCGTGCTGGACGCTATCAATCCCTACGAGGCGCGCGTCAGCGATTTCAACAACATCGAGAGCCCGGCGACCTACACCAGCATGATCCAGCAGGCCGGTGCACGCTACGAAGGTCAGGTCGCGCTGAACACGGACAAAGACGTGATCGAGAACCACGGTCTGATCGAGCTCTACACGACCGTACTCGAACGCGCCAAGGACTTGAGTATCGACCTCAGTCAGCCTGACAACTCGCCCGGTGTGGTCAGCGCGATTCTGCTCGCGGCCACGCGCATCGCGCAGTTCTACACGATCCTCGGCAACGAGGCTTGGTGCGACGCCATGGACCCGACCATCGGCATTGGCAACGGTAGTGTCGACTACAGCAACGTGGCCACGGGGCTATTCTCGTTCCAGAACCAATTGCCGAACTTGCTTGACGAGGAGTTGGCCCTGCTGCGCGGCGGGGACATGAGCTTTGCGCGCCCCGTTTACAACCGCCTGTTCTGGAACTTCACCAAGGAACAGGGCGAAGCAGCCTACGCGACCAACTACGACATCACCGATGCGAATCTCGATGGTTTCATCGACGAAGACGATGCCATGAAGCTGTTCCCGCAGGGGCACGGTGACGCCTGGGGGCATTACCTGTCGGCTCTGCGTGTTCACTACGACTTGCTCAACCACCGCTTCTTCAACTGGCACGCGCGCTCTGAGCTCTATAACCTCATGGATATCGTGATTCCCGTGGACTATTTCGATGAACGGCACTTTGCGGAGACCGCCGCCGCCAAGGCCCGCACGGGCACGCAAGTCTGCCGTTTGACGTACCGTGACAAGTACGTTGACGACCCAGAAGGCCAGTGGCAGGGCTACGCCGACGCGGATTCCGATCGCGCCTGGGGCTTGGACGGGTGGACGCGGCGCGCCGGGCAGGGCGCCTACTTCGACTGGCTCACAGCCAACGCCATCACACCGCCCGAAGGCGCGGACGCGGACGCCGAGGGCATCGAGTTGATTGACCGTGGAACCGTACCCGAAATCTCCGAAATCTCCGAAAACCTGACCGCCGTCCAGCAGGTGTTTGACGATGCCGGCGATGGCGTCAATCCCTTGGGTGTCCACGCCGATGCCGTGCCGATTGACATCGACCCGGCGAAAATCTGGCGCTCAGATCGCGTCTGGGACACGCACTTTAGCCAGGTCTGCAGCCGCGCCGTGCAGGCCCTGGACAACGCACGCGTCGCTTTCAACCACGCCAATCGTCAGACGCAGCGCCTTCGCAAGATCGCGAACTCAGCTGCGCATGCGCTGGAAGAGGCCGAGAAGCAGGACCTGGCTTTCAGGAACCGTTTGATCGAGGTCTTCGGTACGCCGTACCCGGAGCACATCGGGGCGGGCAAGCCCTATCCCGCAGGCTACGACGGCCCGGACATTCTTCTTTACATGTATGTCGACCGTGTCAAGATCGAGCGTCTGACAAGCGGGACTAAGGAGTCGCTGACCTACGGGTTCGACACCAAGATCGAGAACCTGCTGGGCGACCTGATGGAGGATCCGGAAGACAACTACACCTGCAGCCACGACGCACGCCATGCCGGCGACGGGGACGAGGAGGTGATTGCCCAAGACCTGCCCAAGAAATACGAGCTTCAGAAGCTCAGACTCGTCTCTGAGCTGAAGGAGTTCTGGGAAGACATCTACAATCAGAGCTACGACAACGGGCCGTGGCTCCCGTTCGAGGCGTTCCACGACGACATCGACGACCTTACGTTGCCGGTGACCGCGACCGACTACGCGTACCAAGCGGACGCGAGCTGGGGCCAGCGTGCTTCTGTCGGCAAACTGCAGCGACTCATCTCCGATCTGGTTATTGCAGACGTCGATTTCACCTTCGCAACGTGGGAGTACGTGGGCAAGATCAAGGACATCAACTACTCCTGGGCCAGCCTGAAGGCCGAGCTGGAGTATCAGGCCGAGGCGCTCGAGACCAAGGAGAAGTTGATGGGGATGCAGCTGGCCCGTGACGCCATCGTGCTCGCGCTGAACCAGACGCAGCTTTTCCTGGGGGCCGCTGAGAAGATCCAGGGCCTCTACCTGGACGCGATTACCGCAGCCGTGGAAGGGGGCGAGCCCGACGAGGTCGGCATGGTCGGCCCCTTCCCGATCATCGCCTACAATCCTGACGTGGCGCAGACCATTAGCTGGGGGGTCAAAGCCACTTCCGGTACCATCTTCACTGTTCTCAATAAGGGCATTGATTTCGGCAAGAACATGTCCGGCTACCTCAAGACGCGGGACACGCTCGAGTTCAATCACGAGCTGACCAAGCTCGGGCTCGAAAACAGTCTGAGGCAGAAGTTGCTCGCCTTCAACCGTAAGCTTGGAACCGAACATGGCGGTTATCTGAAGGCTTTCCAGGGGCATGAACGCTTCATCCAGACCGCCAACCAATACCGGACTATGCTGCAGCAGGGACTTCGGATCATCGAGGAGCGCGGCAACTGGAACCGCAAACTCGCCCGCCGGACCCAGCAGGACCGCTACCATGACATGGCCCTGCGCCTCTACCGCAACGAGGCCCTCGAGAAGTACCACGACGCGTTCGATCTCGCCGCCCAGTACGTCTACCTGGCAGCCAAGGCCTACGACTACGAGACCAATTTCGCCCCCGACTATCCGGCCTCCGCGGCGGGGGTCTTGGACGAGATCGTCAGCGCTCGCACGCTTGGCGCTTTCGAAGGCGGCAAGCCCATCATCGGTGTGGAGGGCTTGGGCGATTGCCTGGCTCGGCTCAAGGCCAACTACGACGTGCTCCGCGGTCAGATGGGCTTCGACAACCCGCAGGTCGAGACCGGGCGTTTCTCGCTGCGCGGCGAGTGCTTCCGCATCCGCGAGAAGGGCTGGGTTGATCCCGATACCGGTGAAGAGGCAAATGTGGCGTGGCAGAACAGACTCGAAGACTACCGGGTGGACGACCTCTGGGACGTCTGGGCATTCCGTCACTACTGCCGTCCCATGGCCGGCCACGATCCTGAACTGCCCGAGCCTGGCCTCGTCATCCGCTTCCCGACCCAAGTCCTGTCGCGCTATAACTTCTTCGGGCACCGCCTCGGTCCGGGCGATCACTCCTATGATCCCTCGCATTTTGCCACGAAGATTCGCTCAGTTGGTGTTTGGTTCACCGACTACGATAACGGAGCTCTCGCCGAAACACCGCGCGCCTACCTCGTCCCCGCCGGTGCGGATGTCATGACGATCCCCACATCGGGCGACTTGCAGGTGCGTGAGTGGAACATCGTGCACCAGCGTATCCCCGTGCCGTTCGCACTCACCGACTCGAACCTGGAGGACCCGACGTTTATCCCGGCGAACGACGGCCTCGACGGCACGTTCTCGGATATCGTCCGCTTCGCCGGTCTTCGCGCCTACTTCGACGGCGGTGTCCTTGAACCGGAGGAACTGACCTACGACAGCCGGCTCGTTGGGCGCTCCGTCTGGAACACCGAATGGGTACTGATTATCCCCGCCAGCACCATGCTGTTCGACGCCGAGGAAGCTGTCCAGCGTCTCATCTACGGCCGACTCATCGACGAGAACGACCCCGGTCAGGGCCGCGACGGCAACGGCATTAGCGACATCAAACTCTATTTTCAGACATACGCGCACTCAGGCGGCTGAGGGAATGGACAGTGACTGTGAAAGCCCATACGCGATACGGCTCCCATATTTCGCCATCCCGCACCGTTGGACAGCTGACAAAAAGGTCACGACAATGAGACAGATTGCTTTTTACCTCACTCCGCTGCCGGGCCTCGGGCGCCCGTTGCTCACGCAGCTCCGCCCTTTCATCCTCCTCTGCTGTTGCCTTTCATCCTTCATTCTCTCCGGGGGCATTCCCGAGCCTCCGAGTCTCATCTACGGGCGTGTTCTGGCCCGGGGCGGTGGGCGTGAGATGCTGCTGACCACGGGCGCTCTCGACTGGGCGGTACGCCCTGTAGGCCCGGGTACGCAAGCCGTGAACCTTCGAACTGAGCTCAGATCTTACGGTGGCGCGCATTCCTATTTGTTGCGGATCCCGCACGAGGCCAAGGTGATTGACGCGGACGTTGCGGGCGATCAGATCGCACTGAAGTCCGAGCAAGTGGTGTACGAGATGTTTGCAGTCACTGTGAACGGGATCCCGGCCTCGTTCACTGATCCGGTTGCTGCGTTTCTTGCCTTCAGCCAAGCGGATCGCACGCACGGGCATCGCGTTGATCTGCTGTTGACCGGTGACATGCCGGACAGCGACGGCGACACCATGCCTGATTGGTGGGAGAGCCAGGTTGGGCTTGACCCCAATGTCGACGACGCCGACGGGGACCCGGACGGTGATGGCCTGAGTAACGGTGCAGAGTTCGCGATGGGTGCCAGCCCTGCTGTCGACAACCGCACTCCGACTCTCATGGGCGATGTCCTCATCGTGTATGAAGGCGCGACGACCGTTCTCACGCTGCGTGCCGTGGACGTCGACAGCGCGCTGGAACAGATCGTCTACACCGTACTTTCCCTACCCGAATCCGGGGCGCTGATCAAGTCTGGTGCAGGTCTCTCAGTCGGCGGTACGTTCACCCAGGAAGATGTGCTGCAGGGCGCCATCGCTTTTGCTCACCCCGCCGGGGATCCCGCGGAGAACGTTCTGCACATCTCTTTGCGCGACGAGAGGGCTGCTCTGACTCCGCGCGATTACGCTGTGTCTCTCAGCGGTTGTCGCCCGCAAGCGGACACCTGGCCGGCAGTTTGGACTGAGACCTCTCCTTCCGACCTATCCACCGTACTGTTGCAGACTCGTGATGCCGTCGACCGCGCCGGGGTCCTTGGGTACGTGACCGGCAAGTGGTTCGGGCTCGCAGTGTGGGACAATGCTGATGCCCAGTCCGGCGTGGGCTGCTCCGCGCCGTCGTCGTGTACGCTGACCGGCAGCGACAGCGACGATGTGCTGACCGGCAGCAGCGAGATTGACCTGATTCTCGGCGGCCCCGGCGCCGACCGGCTCACCGGTGGTCCCGGCGCCGACGTATTCGTGCTCGATCCTGACTCCGGCAATGACACCATCGTCGATTTCAGTACCATTGAGGGAGATCGGCTCGACCTTTGCGCACTGCTCGCGGGCTCGTCCGGCAGCACCGTCGACTATGTTCGCGTCTCGACGATCGAGGAGGACGTGCTGCTGGCGTTCGATATGAATGGTGATGGCAGTGGTTTCGACGATGTGGTACTCACACTGGCCGGTGTGGCTGACAGTTTTGACTTTGCCCGGGCTTACGCCGACGGGTTTATTCTGACCAATGGTCTGAACCAGCCGGTGACTGTGAGCGTCGCCGTGGCCGATGGAGATGCCCGGGCCGCCGAGACCGACGCGCGTCCAGCCACTTTCACTCTTTCGCGTACCGGTCCCCTCACGTCGCCGCTTACGGTCGCTCTTCACCTGTCCGGCGGCGCTGTTAACGGGGCGGACTATGAGCTGATCGTGCCGCAGGCGACGTTCCCCGCCGGCAGTGCGACGTTGACTGTCGCGGTGGTCCCAATCCCCGACTACATGTTCGAGGGAACCGAATCGGTTGTGCTCACGGTGCAGGCAAGGGCCGGCTACGAGCTTGGCGCGCCATGGTCCGCACACGTCACGATTGCGGACCTCGCCGAACGCGTCAGCCTGACGCTTGTTGAACCGCTGTCGGTCAAGGGAGGGCAACCCGCGACAGCCATGATTAGTCGAACAGGTATGGCGGCGCGTCAGACCACCGTATGGCTCACGGTTGGCGGGTCGGCAACCAACGGTGTTGAGGTGGAAATGCTGCCGACCCGGATCAGCCTCGCAGCCGGTCAGACGGCGGCATATCTGGATGTCGTGACCACGCCCAATGCGGAGCTCTCAGACGGCATTGAGCGTGTCACGCTGGCCATCCGCTCGGACCCTGCCGGCGTATATGAGCTGTTCGGGAATACGTCAGTCAGTGTGGCGATCATTGACAGTGCGGATCTCGCAACCGACGTCAATCGCGATGGTGTTCTGGATGCCGAGGACCGGGATCACGACGGCATCGCCACTGCGGATGAGCAAGTGCTCGGCACCGATCCGGCCAGTCCCACGCTGTTGTTGCAGCCTGGCTGGAACCTGATCAGCGTGCCCACTGCCGCTGGAACGTTGGCCGAACAGCTCGGTGAGAATTTCGCAGGTATTGTCTGGGGGTGGGACGGCACTGCTTACAAGGCTGTTGCTGCCGCCGATGTGCTTGAACCGGGGCGTGGCTATTTTGCATACGCGTTTGCGGAGGCCGCGATTGACCAGGTGGCTACGCCGCGCGGCGACGGCCGTAAAGCCTGCGTCGCCGGCTGGAACCTGATCGGTCCGATCAATGGCGGTGCCCTCGGCCGAGACAACGCCGGATTCCTCGTGTTGTACAGTTTCGACGGGCAGGACTACTGCCAAGTCGACGACGGGGTGTTGCGGTCCATGAAGGGCTACTGGGCTCTGCGCACCGATGCCTCCGAAGTCATCTTGCCCTGATGGATCGAATGACTCACCTTCCGACACGACAACGCACGGTCCGTAGTCACCACCCGGGCCGGATCTCGGCCTGCGCCATCACCAGGGCAGTGCTGCTATCCATCCTCTGCTTTTTTCTCAGCGTTCCCGTTTGGGCCGGCACGCTCCACAGCGAGGAATTTGACTCCACGTCGGGCGGTTATCTGGCCATCGATGTCACCTCCTGGCAATGGGGCGCGCCCGGTTCCGGACCGGGCAGCGCCCACTCGCCGGGAAACTGCTGGGGGACCAACCGGTCGGGAAACTATGGCAACAATGAGCGCGGCGCGTTGCTGTCCCCCTCATTCGATCTGAGTGCGGAGGCCGGGAACGCGATTGAGCTAGCGTGGTGGGAATGGCTCGAATGCGAACCGTACTACGACAGCGCCACGGTCGAGGTTACCAAGGATGGCGGGGCCACGTGGGAGCTTGTCCACACGGTGACCGGACTCGACGGGAACTCCTGGCAATGGCGGCGCATCGTGCTGGACGACTCGTTTGCCACCGACGAGTTCCGCTTCCGCTTCCGCTTCGAATCGGACGCTTCCAGCACCTTTTCGGGATGGTATGTAGACGATGTGAAACTGGAGACGTTTGCGGCCGACGAGCTCCTCGCCACCGGCTTGGAAGAGGGTAGCGATCCTCTTCCGGAGCTCACGATGACCGGGGACTGGGAACTAGGCGCTCCTGCCGGCGGCATCGGCCCAGCTGCAGCCCGTTCGCCGACCCGTTGTTTCGGTACGGAACTCGATGCACTATACGGTCGGGACCTGACCAGTTCCCTTTCCTTCGCCATTCCTGTCACCGTGGACGCCACCGCAGAGAAGACCATCTGCGTTACCTGGTGGCAGTACCTGCAACTCGACGGCTTCGGGGACCGCTTCTCGGTGGACACGAGTTGCGATGGCGGCAGCACATGGGCAAACGCACTCTCCACCGACGGCAACGCCCTGCCGGCGCAGTGGATGGCTCAGCACCTCACCCTCACCCACACCTTCACTCGCGATCCCGCTGAGGCGACCCAGTACATCCACTTTCGCTATCGGTTGGTCTCGGACGATGCGTTCGAGCAGGCCGGCATGTACCTCGACGATGTAGCCGCGTTCGAGGTGGGCAGCGCTGCCGTCAACCAACCCCCGGCCTTCCTGCCCGACCGGGATGCGGTCGACCTCTACGGCGAAATCGATGACGACGAGGCCGATCAGCTCCACTCGTTCGACTTGAACCTGCTCGGAGACGACCCCGAGGACGGCGCCCTCGCGTGGAGCATCGCCTCCGCTCCGACGCATGGCAGCACGACCGTCACGCCGTCCGGGGATTCCGCCCAAGTTACCTACCACCCGCCTGTCAACTGGGAAGGCACAGACGTGTTCTACGTCCGGATTGCGGACTCCGCGGGGCTCGCGGACACGGTTCGCATCGACGTCGAGATCGCGATCGTGGAGACCGTGACGGAAGATCCCGTGGACGATCCACCGGTAGTCGCTAACCCGATCCTGGACCAGAGCATGCAGGAAGACAGCGCCCCGATCGACATCCCTTTGACCAATGTCTTTACTGACCCGGACGACGATGATGCGCTGATCGCAAAGCAGGTCGTCGGTAGCACAAATGCCGCACTGATCGTCACGTCCATTACCGGCGACACACTCCGACTCACGCTTCAGCCCGACGCCTCCGGCAGCACCACCATCACCGTGCGTGGCGCATCAGGCGGGCAAGTGGTGGAGGACGAATTCACGGTCACGGTCTCCCCCGTCAACGATCCGCCTCTGTTCGTGTTTGGCGACGACATTGAGCTGGATGAGGACTTCGCTGGCACGCACACCGTCACTGCCTCACCCATTCTGCCACCCGCTGACGAGCAGGGGCAGACGGTCACCTACAGTTTGAGTCCCGCCGCAGTGGGGTTTGCGAACGTCGCCATCAACTCGGCGACCGGCGAGGTAATCGTCACGGTCGCGGTGGACGGCAACGGGGAACAGCTTTTCAGCGTCATCGCGGACGACGGGCAGGCGCTGCACAACTTTGCCCAAGAGACGTTCCGGTTGACGGTCAACGCCGTGAACGACGCCCCGACGTTCGCTCTCGACCGGGGAACGGTCGACCTGGGCGAGGATTTTCCCGGTACGGAGACGGTGAACGTCGTGGCTGATTCCGTGCCCGGGGACGAAGCAGCGCAAGTGGTGACATATTCGCTGGCGCCTGCGTCAGTAGCGTTCGTGGACGTCGCAATCAACTCGACCACGGGTCTGGTCAGCATCATAGCCGTCGCGGATGCGTTCGGGACGCAGGAATTCAGCGTCACCGCGAACGACGGACAGGCACAAGACCGCATGGACAGCGACACCTTCGTCCTGACCGTTAACGCCCTGAACGATCCGCCGGTCGCCGAGTCCCAGGACTTGGACGCCCTCGAAGATACGCTGCTGGATATCGTTCTGTCGGGCACGGATGTTGAGAACGAGGTACTCAGCTTTTCAGTCGTCGATTTGCCCGATCATGGCAGCTTGACCGGCATCCCGCCGGACCTTACGTACACCCCGGACCAAGATTACTCCGGGATGGATTCGTTCACCTTCAAGGTCAACGATGGCACGGACGATTCCGATCCCGGCACGATCACGATCCAAGTGGGGGATTTCGACGATCCCGCCGAGGTGGCCAGCCCTGTAGGCGACGTGACGGTGGACGAGGATGCCGCCCCGGTCCAGATCGACGTCAGCACGGTATTCACCGATCCTGACGAGGACGATTCGCAGATCGTCGTATCCGTGCATGCCAACACGAATTCCGCCCTCGTCGGAACGCAGTTCGACGCAGGCACGCTCACCCTGACGTTCGCGGGGAATCGCAATGGTACGGCCGACATCACGCTGCGCGGCGTCTCGGGCTGGACGCATGCGGACGACACGTTCAGCATCACGGTGAGCGCCGTGAACGATCCGCCGGTGAACACTGTCGCTCCCATTTTGCAGGGCACCGCCCACCCCGGCAACACGGTGACGGTTAGCGAGGGGACCTGGGACGATGGCGATGATCAGGCGCCCGGTCAGATCAGTCTGAGCTACCAGTGGCAACGTGCGGATGACGCACAGGGCGCCAACGCCGCGGACATCGCAGGCGCGACAGCCCCGTCTTACACTGTGGCGGCGGGTGACACGGGCACCTGGCTGCGTGCCCGGGCTATAGGCACTGATGATGGCGAAGGCACGCCGGTCAGCGAGTCTGTCGCCGTCTTCACAGACTGGTTGACAGTCGTCAACTCGGCGCCGGCGTTCGATGGCGTGGGGGCGACGGTGATCGTGCAGATGGACGAAGACAGTGACCCGACGGCGTTCGGGCTGGACCTCTCCGCAGCCGACCCAGACGGGGACGTCCTCGCGTGGAGCATATCGGCCGACCCGCAGAGCGGCGCCGCCACCCTCACCGCTAGCGGGGCGTACTACGAGGTGGATTACACTCCTGCGCCTGACTGGAATGGCGCCGATGGGTTCAGCGTCCATGTGGACGACGGCCTGGGCGGGACAGACGTGGTCACCATCGTCATCGATATCGCCGCGATCAACGATCCCCCCGCGTTCGCGCTCGACACCACGGCCGTCAACCTTGATGAGGACTTCGTGGGGCCGCACACCGTCACGATCATCCCCGCGGCCGTTCCGCTTGACGAGGCGGCTCAGCCGTTGACCTATAGCGTGGCTCCCGCGAACGTGTCCTTCGTTGACCTCGCGTTGGACCCGGCCACCGGCGAGATCACCCTCAACCCGGTGCCTGATGCCTATGGCAGCACGACACTCACACTGACTGCCGACGATGGCCAAACCAGCGGGAACACTTACCAGCAGATCCTGGTAGTGAACGTGCATCCGGTCGGGGACGTCGGCGCGATTGACGTCTCGGTAGACCTTCTGGCAACCGATGACACGACTCCTGCACTCAGCGGTCAGGTGAGTGTGACGAACGCTACGGTTCGAGTCACAGTCGACGGCACGGCATACGCGGCCACAAACCACGGCAACGGCACGTGGTCGTTACCTGATAACAGCATCGCCCCCCCCCTCGCCGAAGGTGTGTACGACGTTGCGGCTTCCGCAATCGATCCCGGCAATGACACGGGGGATGATGCGACGGTTGACGAGCTCACGATTGACGCCACCGCGCCCATCAATCCGCGAATCAGCCAGACCGTCCCCGGCCTGAACGTCCGGATCACGGATACCAGCGTGGCTCTCACGTGGATTGACGGTTGGGACAACTTGAGCGGCATCGCGGGGTATTCGCTGCTCGTCGACGGGGCGGCCGACACGGAGCCGCCGCAGACAGCCAACGCCGCCGTGTTGCCGGACACGATCACGATCGGCCCGCCTTACGGCAGTCGCTGGCTGCATATCGACACCGTCGACGCGGCGGGGAACTGGGCGGGTGCCATGCACTACGGCCCGTGGCTTCTCGGCAGCGACGACGTGTGGGTCGCGCCCGGTGGGAACGATGCCGGCCCCGGGACGGAACACGAGCCTTTCAGGACGATCGACGAGGGCATCGAGGCGGTCACCGTCGGCTATACCGTACACGTGATGGCGGGGAACTACGCCGAACAAGTAGTGATCGACAAGGCCTTGGAACTGGTTGGTGAAGACCGCAACGCTGTCCTCGCGGGCAATGGCTGGGGGACGGGAATCAGCGTGACTGCCGCCGGTGTGGTGATCTCCGATCTCTCCGTCTCTGGCTATGGGACGGGTATCGAGGTGGTCGCCAACGGCGAAGCCGAGATCCGTCGCTGCGGCATTAGCGGCAACAGCAGCTTCGGGGTCTGCAACCTCAATGCGGCCGCGCGAGTCGATGCCCGGTACAATTGGTGGAGCGACGTGTCTGGCCCTTCGGGCGAGGGCCCTGGGACTGGCGACGCCGTTGGCACGAACATTGACTACTCGCCGTGGCTGGGCAACAACACCGGCGAGACGGTCGTGGTTCGCCCCGGCGATGACGTGCAGGACGCGGTGGATAATGTCGAGTCCGGCGGCACGCTGATGCTTGCCCAAGGCGTGTATACCGGGCCCCTTATCGTCGACCGGGCGGTCACGATCGCGGGGGGGGCGGTTACCATTGCTGGCGCGGTCCATGTGGTTGGCAGTGGTGAAGTCACCCTCTCTGTCGACTTCATCTGCGATACCATGACCATCACTCCTTACACCAGTGTCAGTGTTCTCGACGCTGAGCTGACCTGCACTGAGGGCCTGCAAGTCGACCAAGACGGCACTCTGAGCGTAATGACAGGCAGCCTGACGATCAGGGGTGGCACTGTATCCGGAACGTTCACCGTCAAAGACAGCTGGGGAACGTTCACGATCACGGACGACACCGTTTTCGCGAGTGGCAGCACCAGCATCTTCGACAACTCGCACGTCTCGATTTTCAACGAGACCAAGCACGTCACGGTCACGGTCGCCGCCGGCGCGGACATGACCATCTTCAATGGCTGCCTTATTGATGCGGTCAGCGCCAGCGCCCAAGGCCTAAACTACCACTTTATCGTCGAGGATGGTGCCGTGTTCTCCATGACGGACAGCACCATGAAGCACTGCGGCAGTGCCGGTACGGGATCGCAGGCCGGGCTGTATGTAGATACGTCCAATGCCACGGTTCAGCGGAATACGTTCACGGGCAACAACATCGGTCTAGTTCTCGGGCCGAGCTCCGGCGGCTGCGACGTTTGGCACAACAACTTTCACGCAAATGCCGTAAACGCGCGGGACGATAGCGTTCTGGCCACGAACAACTGGGATGCCGGCATTTGGGGCAATGCATGGGACTCAGTCGTGGGCTGGGTCGATGGCAATGACGACGGCGTCGGTGACGGCGTCTACACCATTCCCGGCGCCGCTGGTGTTGCCGACGGTTTCCCGTTGCTCGGGCTGACAAACGTTTTTGTGGACGACGACTACGCCCCGGAGGCGCCCTTCTATGTCGATAGCCTAGCCGAGGCCTTGGATGCGGTTGCGGCAAACGGCATGGTCCGGGCCTATGCGGGGCTCTATTCGGACGCCGCGACCGCGACGACCTCAGGGGTGGTTTTGCGGGCGCTCGAGACCGGGGCGGTCCTTTCTGGCGGGCTGGTTCTTGACACCTCCATCACACTGTCTGTCGAGACTGGTCCCGCCATCGAATTCACCATCAGCGGGGTCATTTCGGGTGCGAACGGGTTGGTCAAGACGGGGAATGGGGTTCTGACCCTTGCGGGCATGAATACCTACGCTGGGTCAACTACCGTTAGCACGGGCACACTATGCCTGGGGGCGTCGGACGTCATCCCTGACGCTTCGGATTTGGCGTTGGCGGGGACCCTTGATCTGGCGGGCAACGTTGAAACCGTCGTTGTTCTGAACGGTGCCGGAACGGTGACGAATAGCTCCGCCGGTCCCGGGTGGATCAGCGTCGGCACGGGTGGGCTGAGTAGCTCTTTTTCCGGCGTGATCGAGGATGGGATCGGCGGCACGGCCTTGGTCAAGGTCGGCAGTGGGACGTTCGCGCTCACCGGCGGCTGCACTTACAGTGGAACTACAACGGTGTCCGACGGCATCCTTGTGGTCGATGGATCGGTCTCCGCCAGTGCGGTGACCGTGCAGAACGAAGCGAGCTTGGGTGGGGCAGGGACAACCGGAGCGGTGGCGGTGGAGTCCGGCGGCCAAGTGGGGCCGGGAAGCAGCACGGCAGTTCTGAGCACGGGCAGCATCGGCTTTGCGGCCGGGGCAACGTTCTCAATCGAGGTAGACGGCCCGGTCGCGGGCACTGAGCATGACCAGCTTGACGTTGTCGGCACGGTTTCGCTCGGGGATGCGACGATTGTCGTGTCGCCTGGCTACCTGCCTGCTCCCGGGGTTGAGTTTGTGGTTGTCAACAACAACGGGGCTGATCCGGTAGTGGGCACGTTTGCTGGGCTGCTTGAAGGTGCGTTGCTGCTGACCGGTGGCATTGCCGATTTCTACATCACGTACCAGGGCGGTGATGGGAATGACGTGGTCCTGGTGACAGCACCTCCCACGGTGGTGTACGCGGACGACGACTGGGCAGCTCTTTTGCCGGGGGATGACCCGGACGGTCCAGGTCCCGCGATTTCGTTTGGGATAGATGCGTTCGCGACCATACAGGACGCGGCGAACGGGGTTCGCGACGGAGGGAGCGTATACGTTTACACCGGCATTTACAGCGAGAATGTGAACGTGGCCAAGAGCATTGTCATCACCCGCGCTAGTGATGCCCAAGGGCCGATTTTGCAGGGAGTTGGGACCGGTTTCGACGTGTCAGTGCCGGGGGTCGTGATCCGCTATTTTTCCTGCCAGGGCTTTGCCACGGCAATCAGCTCAAATTCGGGTGGGACGGTTAACTACTGTCGTTTTACCGGTGCCACGATGGGAGTGGAAAACACCGGTGGCGCGACGATCGACGCGCGGCACAACTGGTGGGGTCATGTTACCGGTCCGGGCGCCCTCGGGCACACTGGGCATGGCAGCGGCGTGAGCACAGACGTGGACTTCAGGGCCTGGTGGGGAGACCCGGACGGCACAGTTGAGTATTGCTATCACGTGCCGATTGGTGCCTCGATTCAGGACGCGGTGAACTCGCCTCTGGTCCCGACTGGCGGCGGGATCATTGTGGACGCGGGTGCGTACGTCGGAGACGTGACAGTCGGCAAGCCGGTCTTCATTGATGCGGTCACCACGTTCACAGTGGATGGAGATGTGACGTTTGACGCCGAACCTGTGCTGATTACGGGTGCTGTTCTTGCGGATCCCGGTACAGCTGATGCGGACGATGCGTGGCATGTGACTACCAATGGTCAGATTGC
>JABHEG010000283.1 GCA_018676675.1 Lentisphaerota bacterium | reverse complement strand
TTACGTGAGGCGGCTCGACGGAGTCTCTCCCTCCATCGGACACAGATGGCCCAGAGAATCCCTGGAGGGAGAGACTCCGTCGAGCCATCTTGGAGTTCTCGCCCCACGTAACTGCGGAGTTACCAAGACGGCCGCCCTCCCGGATGTGGATGCGGCCCACCAGGGGACATGTCGGGCCTCCCCGGCTGGCAACTCACAGCCAGGGGGTTACCTTGAGCTGCAGGACATGAACGCTGTGAACACAAGAGGAGTCAGGAGATGGGTAAGACACTGTTTATCGAGGACCTGAGCGAGGCGACGAGCGAAAGCACCCTGCGGGAGCTTCTTGAGGAACACGGGACGGTGACGAGCATCAGCATCGCTGACGACGACGCCCCCGACAAGCAGACAAAGGTCGCTTTTGTCGACATGCGGAACGGCCGTCAGGGCCGGTTCGCTATCGCCGCTCTTAATGGCAGGGAAGTGGACGGTAACGTGATCAGCGTCAAACCACTAAAACAGCGATCAAGCAGCGGAGGGCACGGGGGGGCTTATGCCGGTGGTGGAGGCGGACGTTCCGAAGTCTTCGGTGCTGGCGGCAGATTTGCAGGCAAAGGTGGCGGCAAAGGTGGCGGGCGCAACCGCTGACGCCGGACGCTTCCGCACAGCTCATGACCCGAGCCATCCTCCTCGCCACGATCTTCGCGCTCAGCACTGTTGCGGCTGATGCAGCCCCGGAGTGGCCGCTTACACGCCCGGAACGGACGCACGGGCTGGAGACTTCCAGTTACATTGACACGCTGACCTTCCTTGACGTGCTTCGGACCTTGGGCGCCCCGATCGTGGTCAAGCCAATCGGCCGCTCCCCTCAGGGGCACGACATCCCGTTGGTAACCGTTGCCGATCCGCCGGTCTCAAGCGCAGAGGGAGCGCGCGCGACCGGGCGTGTTGTCGTTTACCTGCAGGCCAACATCCATGGGGGTG
Organism: Lentisphaerota bacterium; assembly: GCA_018676675.1. Taxonomy (GTDB): domain Bacteria; phylum Verrucomicrobiota; class Lentisphaeria; order Oligosphaerales; family JABHEG01; genus JABHEG01. The sequence continues at coordinate 13,894 of JABHEG010000283.1, read as the reverse complement.
AGGTGGAGGGCAAGGAAGCCGTTCAGATGCTCGTGCGAGAAATCGCCCAGGGGCATCATCCCAAGTGGCTGAAACACCTCGTCATCATCGCCACGCCGATCTACAACATCGACGGCAACGAGAACCTGGGCGATGGCCTGAAGAACCGTTCCCACCAGAACGGTCCGGGCCGTGTTGGGACGCGCGCCAACGGCTCGGGGCTGGACCTCAACCGTGACGCCATGAAGGCCGGCTCCCCCGAAATGCGAGCCAGTCTCGACCATGTCTTCAGGCGCTGGGATCCACACCTGACCATCGACCTGCACACCACAAACGGCACACGACACGGATTCGCCCTCACCTACTCCCCCCCCCTGCACCCGGACACCGACCCGGGGCTTCTGGCGTTCACCCGGGACGAGCTGTTGCCGGGCGCGTGTCGGCTTCTGGCCCCTCGACACGGTCTGCAGACATTCGACTACGGCAATGCGGTCCAACGGAGTGGACGGCGAATCTGGCTCACGTTCAGTCCCGCCCCTCGATACGTCACGAACTACGTTGGGCTGCGGAACCGCGTCGCGATCCTGGCGGAAGCCACAAGCTACCTCCCATTCCCGGACCGTATCAGAGCCACACGACTGTTCGTCACCGCCATCCTTGATCTCGTCGCTGAACGACCGGCCCATCTCGCAGACCTCACCCGGGCCGCCGACAAACGGGCCGCCAAACGGGGTTCTCGCCAGGACAGCAAGGCCGTGATCGGGATCCGCTTCGAACCGGCAAGTCGAGGGGAAGAGAACGTCCCCCTTGAACGACGCGACGGCCCCGTCCAGCGCAAGCCTCACGAGGCCCCCGGGGAGTTAGAATCGGCCCTCCTTCCGATCCACGACCGCTTCCGGACAACCAGATCCGCTCCCCTGCCGGTCGCGTACGTACTGCCGAGGAACGAGGCAGGCGTCGTGGACCTTCTCAAGCGACACGGCATTGATGTCCGAACGCTGTCTTTCCCTGCCACGGGTGTGGGGTGGAAGCTGCGTCTAGCGACAGTCGAAGTCCGGGCAAAGCCGGTCGAGGGACACCGGACCGTGAGCCTGACAGGCGACTACGAAGAGACGCAGATTCACCTGCCTGCCCGAACGTTCCTGGTGCAGACAGCCCAGCCCCTGGGCCTCCTGGCCGCGCACCTCCTCGATCCGGAGAGCCTCGATGGAGTGACAGCGTGGGGCCTCCTGGATACCCCGCTGGTCTCCGGGAACCACCACCCGACCATCAAACTGCACAGTCCTCTGGAACCAGTGCTCGCCCCCGAAGACTGAACGCTGCGCTGGGAACACGGCGCTATCGAGGATTGGCGTCAACACAACCGCCCGGAAGTGCAGCCAGTAAGAGGTCGCCGGATGGCACCGCCTCCCACATTGAGGTCAGATGCAGCCAACGTGAGAGGGGGCTCCCACTTTGCTTTGGGGCAGGTGTCGGTGGTTGCCCTGAATGTGGGAGGGGCTGCCATGCCCCGATTGGCGCTCTCCCAATGTGGGAGGGGCTGCCATGCCCCGATTAGCGCTCTCCCAATGTGGGAGGGGCTGCCATGCCCCGATTGGCGCTTTCCCAATGTGGGAGGGGCTGCCATGCCCCGATTGGCGCTTTCCCAATGTGGGAGGGGCTGCCATGCCCCGATTGGCGCTTTCCCAATGTGGGAGGGGCTGCCATGCCCCGATTGCCCTTCTCTTTGGGCCGTTCGGCGCTGGCGAGCACTCAGGCAACCCACGGCGTCAGCCAAGCCCATAGTGGTCATTGATCTCCTGTTGGTACTCGCACAGCTCCCCGGCCAGAATCTCCCCCGGGGTCACAGAGCGGCCAGCCAATCCGGACTCGATGGTCGCATAGCTGATCGCCATATCGAGACACCCTTCTTCACCTGAGACCCGCATCTGAGTACCGTTCCTGACAGCCTGGACAAAGTCCAACTGCTCAAGGGCAAACGCATCCCCAATTCCCTTTGGTTGCCAGGAGTCGATCGTTTCGGCTGGCGCATTTCGCTGCACGTAGTCCATAACCGACACCGTCGCCCCATCATCAGCCACGATCTCTCCGCCGGACAGTGCCCCGCACGTTCCCCAGACGTTGGTGCCCCCTGGAAATGCGAGACGGACACCGTGTGAAGATATGGCGAACGACACGTGCCCGATCGCCCCGCTCTCGAAGACCAGGTTGGCCATGAAAGCGTCGTTCACTTCGTTGGGGAACCGACCAATGACCGTTTCATTGTGCTCGTCCAGGAGTACGCGTTCCGGCTCCAAGACACTACAGAGCGCCGACACAGATGCGATTGGGCCGGCGATCGTGCGAATGCGATTGAAGAGGTGCGGGCCGATGTCACCGGCAATGCCCCCGCCACTGCCCAGTTTCTTCTGCCGCCAGGCGGTTCGAGCCAGAACCACATCCGGTCGCGGGGCAGGACACCCAATGAGGCTCTGGAAGACCATGGAGACATCACCGATCGCGCCATCTGCAACGGCCCACGCCGACGCCGGGGTGATGGGGTAGTAATGAGCACTCTCGAAAACACCAAGGACACGCCCCGCCTTATCCGCTTCCTCACACATCCGCTGACACGCCTTGACGGTGATCGCCATCGGCTTCTCAACCGCCACATGCTTGCCGGCCCGTAAGGCGTCGATCGCGATCGAGTGATGGTTATCATGCCCGGTCAGGATACAGACAGCGTCAACACTGCCCTCGGCCAGCATCACGCGATAGTCTGTGTACAACTCCGTCTTGCTGTCTGGATGGAGATCACTCACATACATCTGGGCTGCATTGAGGGGATCATCCGGGATGTCCACAGGCGCGGGTCGAGGCGGCAGCCCTTCCCCGCGCCGATTGAAGCGTCGCAGGTCGATCTCCTGCCGTGCGCAGAGCGCCGTCACGCGGAACCCGTCCCCAAGACCGTTTTCCTGCAGGAGCCGCAGCCCCCGCAGATGTGCGTTGAGAATCCGACCGCACCCAATGATACCGATACGCACAACTGAGCTCATCCAAAAGTCCTCCTGTCAACAGCCTCTGGCGCGAGGTCGCGTGGATCACTACGTTAGTGGAACACGTCCTACACTGCCACTTGAACACGTTTGGGTTCTCCATGACCAACAGCCTGAGCCTCCGAGGATTCCTGATGGGTGCATTTCTGGTTATCGGCGCAGAAGCCCTGGAAGGCGAGTCGACCGTCGTCGGCTTCACGGAAGTCACCCCCGGTCAGGCTGTTTCCGCCTCACCATCGGCACGAGCATGGCACCGTGTAGAGGACAGCAGCTCACCCTCTGGGTGGCGGTTGGAAACAGCAGTTGACACGATCGCTCCCGACATACGCCTGCCCCTTTCTGTGACAGGGGTCCATGAGATCCGGATCGGCGTCTACATGCCCGACACCTTGACCAGCGGCGTGTACGCCCGGCTGGACACCCAGCCCGACTTCGCCTTCTTTCGCGGCAGGCTGCACGGTCGCTACCCTTGCTACGACGAGACGCTCTGCACCACGGCTGACTGCACGGGGCGCAGCCTGATCCTGCGCCAACCGGCCGAGTACCGATCGTACGTCACCCACGTCCGGCTCATCCCACGCAAACAGGTCCCACATCTCCCCTCAGCCACGAAAGACGTCCTGGGACTCGACTGTACGTTCCACCGGTACTACTTCTTCGCCATGCGGGAGCCCGGCACCAGCGCAGCAGGCGTCAACATGCACGGCCTCTGTGGCTTCACCGAGGAGGTCTTCTGCTGCGGCCGCAGTGTCCTGACCTACGAGACAAAAGTCGGTACGGCGCACAAGACGGAACTGAACCGGCCCCGGACACATTGGCTGCACGACCACAGTGTGACAAACACACCGTTGAAGACGGCTCTCGAAGCCGCCGACCGGGTCGGGATCACGCTGTCCACCCGCCTGAGTATGAATTGCCATTACCATGGCGCTTACGAGAATGCACTGACCAGCGAATTTGTGCTGGGAAACGCCAACTTCCACGCGCGACGGCGAAATGGTTCGGTGGACAACCACCGCATGTGCTACGGCTATCCCGAAGTCCGGGCCGAACGGGTGGCTATCTTCCGTGAACTCATACAGGTGGGCTCCCGACATCTGTTCGTGGACTGCCGCCGCTACATGCCGATGACCCAGTGGGGGACACCCTACATCGAAGGCTTCACAGCCGAACACGGCATCGACCCACGCAAACTGACCGAAGATGACCCGCGATGGTGTACCTGGCTGCGCTGGCGAGCCGACTCCTTCACACAAGTCCTGCGCGATATCCAAGCCATGCTGCGAGAGACGGGCCATTCTGACGTGAGTGTGACATTGAGAGTCAATGCCGACGCCATCGCAAAGAACCTGGAACACGGCGTGGACCTTGAGCAGATGGTCAAAGAGAAGCTCATCAGCCGTCTCGTACTGGGTGAAAGAGACAGCCGTCGCTTCCTGCCCGATTACCTCCGTTTGCTCGAGGGAACGGAGGTGAAGCTCCTTGGGTGTCTCAGCGTCCATGGAAGCGCAATGCCCGGCCCGGAGCACCACACCAAAGGCAATTGGCCGACAGCCATGTACCAGCGCCCGGATGTTGATCGACTCACAACGATCGTCCAAGGCTACTATGCCGCGGGCCTCGACGGCGTTGCGTTCTACGAAACCGACGAGGCCACCGCGATGCCCGGCATGCGCGAGTTCTTCATCGCCTGCCGCAGTCCCGAATCGCTGGCCGACTTTGCTGAACGGCGACGGACAGCCTGGCGCGAACGCCTGCGGGAACGGTTTCCCGGGTTCACCTTCGAGCAATCGGTCAAGCCACGGATCACCAGCACGATCGGCCCCATTGATGGGAAGAGCATGTACCGTATCGAACACGCCATCGATGGTGATCTGAGTACACACTACATCGCGGATCGGGCCTGCTGCCGCCCGGATGGGCCCGGCTGCATGATCACCCTCGAGTTCCCCGTGCCAGTGACCACACAGGGGATTGCCATGGTGACGCGTGCCGCGGGAGGCGTGCACGACTGGGCTCCACGCGAGTTGACGGTGGAGTACTTGAGCGACGGACAGTGGCAGGAAACGTCCGGAATGCCGGCAACCGGGCTCTCCGGCCCTGACGTGATGGTGCGCTTCGATCAGGTGGAAACCACAGGTCTCCGTTTGCACCTGCGAAACGTCACCGGAGGAGCAAAGAACCCGGACATCAGAGAACTGACCTGGAAGTAAGCCGCTCACTCCCTTCCCAAAATCAGGACAGACGACTATGAACACACGACAGAACATCGCCTCATGCGCTCTGATCCTCGCTCCGGGACTGCTCTGTCTCTCACCACTGTTGGCGGCACCACCCACCAGCCTCAGGAATCCGAAGGCCGTCGTTTTTCACGACTTCCTCGAACTGCAGCCTCCGGGCGCCGTGCAGACCTCCTCGAGAATGGACACCTGGTATCTGCGGACCGAAGCGGAGTTCATGGCAACCGCCGACAACGTGCTGCACCTCGGAGACGGCGGGGAGTGGCCGGACTTGATTTACACGCCGGGAGTCAAAGGACGCTACAACCTCTATATCGGCATGCGGGCCACTGGACAGGGCTGTCACCTCCAGATCAAGACCGACACCATGACACAATACGCAAGCGTCCGGCTGAAGCCACACGACCCGGTTCACGTCAACTACGACATACTCTGGGCCACCAATGTGCCGATGGACGGTCGGACGATAGAAATTCACCCGGTCAGCGGGAGCATCTACCTGGACTACCTCAGCCTGGTACCGGTCGCCCACGACCGGGAAAATCTCACCCTATCCGAATTCGTCACCTTGGAACCGAAACGAGAGAACACGGATCTCGCCAGCTACCTTGCTGAACACGACGAGCGTACCTACCGCGATCCAAGCCCGATGCCGGCTCTCCACCCCGACTCGCGCGAACGTGGATTCGTGCTGTTCAGCCGCCCTTGGATGGACTTGGTCTTCCCGAATGCGATCCCCGCAGATGACCCCGGGTCAGTCGAGTTGGCCTGCCGGGCCGCACGAGGCGAATACGAGCCGATGGTCTTGGCGTTGCGCGCGCTCCGCGACCTCGAATCACTCTCGATCGTGCTTGAAAAGTCCCCGGTGAACGGCCAAGCGCCCTTGCCTCCTGAAGCAATCGACATCCGCCGCGTGCGATGCCTCCGTAAACGCACGACTCAGTACTCCCGCCGCAGTGAGTACATGGACATGCCCACGTACGCGGAAACGATCGCGCCACACAGCGTTGGCAAAGACGCAACTCAGGCCTACTGGATCACAGCCCACATCCCCGATCACACGCCAGCCGGCACATACACCGGCCAACTCGCTGTTCGCGAAGGAGACCGAACAGTTGCGGCCGTTCCCTTGCGCATCACGGTATATCCATTCACGCTTGCCCCGCTTAAAGACACCAACTTCGGCATGTACTACGCCCCCCGCAGTGCACCTTCCTCGGCTGAGGACCGACAACTCGTGCTCGACGCGTTCCGGGATATGCACAACCACGGGCTCAACTCCGTCGCCTGGTTCCTGCCACTGGACGCACCGATAACTGGCGATTTCCCGACAATCGAGCTCGACTTCGACAGCGCCTCGATCGCGATCGCGATGGACGCGTTCCACCAAAGCGGCATGAACGGTGACTTCCTGTGGTGCTACCAAACGTTCATGCCCCAAATCGGTCACCTGCTGCCTGACGAGGAAGCGTACGAGCAGGCCCACGTCGCCATCACCAGCGCGATTCTGGCCGAGGCCCGGAAGCGCAAATGGCCCCGAGTTATCTTCCAGCCCTACGATGAGGTCCCCTCACATCCTGGTACGTTCCCAGCCCTCCTCCGCGAACTGCGCTGCCTCAAGAAGGCCGGGGCCACCACCGAGCATGATCACCTCTGGCTCAAGACGAATCGCGCCGATATCGTGCAAAAAGGCATCGATCAGTGTGCCCCGCTGATCGACGTTTTCACCTTGCGCTACAGCGCGAAACCGATCTTCTACGTCGATTCCTGGCAGGAGATCACCCGGAAGGCCCAAGCCATGGGCAAGACACTCTACACCTACAATATCAACAACGGCCTGGCGATCTCCGAGCTGGAGAGCATGCGCTTCAGCTCGGGCTGGTTCTTCCGCTCAGTCGGGACCGGATGCCGTGGCTACTACCTATGGACATGGCAGCGAGGAACCGGTAGCTTCTACAACGACTTCGACGGATCGACAGACTGGATCCAGAACTACCCCGAGTCGCCGCGCAGATGGAAGGCCGCCGGCGGACCGGCATTGTACTGGGAAGCGTTGCGCGAAGGTATCGACGACCTGAAGTACATCCAACACCTCGAGCGCCTTCTCCAAGCCACCCAAACCGATCCCGGCCGGAGGGCAGCCGCCCAGGAAGCAGCGAAGACGTTAGCCGGACTCGCCTCCTCCATCGACATTGAGGCCCTGCAGAACAGGTGTGTCTTCCTAGAATGTCAGTGGGAGCGATCGGGGAAGGACGAGGACGGGACGCGCTGGGCCGAAGGACGCTTCCAGTTACCCAACGGCTGGACCTTTGAGACGTACGACGACGCGCGGCGCACCGTGGCCGACATGATCACGCAACTGTCGCAGTGACCGACCGCAATCAAGGTGTACGATGGACGCTCTCGTAATCGAGGACGTGACAAAGGCGTTCGGCTCGGTCCAGGCAGTGAATGGACTCAGTGCCCGGATTCCGCCCGGCTCGGTCTACGGCTTCCTGGGCCCCAACGGTGCAGGAAAAACGACGACGCTACGCATGGTGATGAACATCATCTCACCCGACAGCGGTTCAATCCAAGTGCTCGGCCGCTCCTCACGCGAAGGTGTAGCCGGCCGGATCGGGTACATGCCGGAGGAGCGCGGACTTTACCGAAAGATGAAGGTGACAGCCGTCATCGCCTACTTCGGGAAGCTCAAGGGGATGAGTCGGCAGGACCTGACGGGGGCGATTCCTCGCTGGCTCGAAGACGTCGATCTCGCCGAGTGGGCAAACAAGCGCGTGGAAGATCTGTCGCGTGGGATGCAGCAGAAACTGCAGTTCGTAGTCACCGCAATCAACGATCCCGACCTCCTGATCCTTGATGAGCCATTCTCAGGCCTGGACCCCGTCAACCTGGAACTGCTCAGAGGCATCATGCTCCGTCTTCGCGACGCCGGTAAGACTGTCATCTTCTCGACCCACATGATGGAGCAGGCCGAGAAGCTCTGCGACTTCATCCTCCTCATCAACAACGGCCGCAGCATCATCGACGGGACCCTCGATCAGATCAGGTCCAGGTATCCCAGCAATACCGTCGCCGTCGAACTGGCAGGAGAAGCAGACTTCATTGCCGAGTTGCCGATGGTCCAGGGAGTTGAGTGCAGCGGGAGAAAGCTGGAGATATCGCTGGGCGAAGGAGGCGACCCTCAGGATCTGCTGCGCAACCTTGTGGGGAAGGTCGACATCCGCTCCTTTGAGGTCAGAACCCCCTCGCTGCACGACATGTTCGTTGACCTGGTGAGGACGAACGATGCGTAGAATATACATAGTTGCGGTCCGAGAATTCCTCGAGATGCTCAAGACAAAGGCCTTCCTGCTGGGCGTGTTTGTCGTCCCCATCGTTATGGTGGGAGCGCTCTCTTTCACCGGGCGCCTGCAGAAGAAAATGGTGTCCGGTCCACAGGAGACAAGAACAGTCGCAGTGACGGACCATTCAGGCGAACTCGGGGAAGAGATCGGCAGGCTGCTTGAGGAGCACAACAAGTGGAACACGACGAAGAAGGTCCTTGTTGAGAGCATTGCCCCGCCCCCCGAAGGCCTCGAAGGGCTGACCAAGCGCACGAAGGAACGGGTGAAGAAACGCGAACTGGTCGGGTACCTAGTAGTACCTCAAGACGTCTTGGGTGAGGCCGGCCGAGCACAGTACTACTCGCGCGGCGACAACCTGGCCGAGCTGAACGTCTTCCACACCGTTCGGAATGCCCTCAACAACGCGGCAACAAACACGCGCTGTGTCCGCCGCGGAATCTCGCCACAGGTGATCAAGGACGTACGCCGGAAGATCCCGGTAGATAACAACTCAGTTACCGCCAAACCTGGTAAGAAACAGGGCGGCCTCCCCGTCAAAATGATGGTTCCGTTCTTCTTCATGCTCCTGATGTTCGCCGGTACCGTGGGCGCCAATCAACACCTGCTCACCAGTGTCATCGAGGAGAAAAACTCGCGGGTCATCGAGGTGATCCTGTCATCAGTGAGTCCGTTCCAATTCATGGCCGGCAAGATTCTCGGGCTCTCCGCTGTCAGTCTCATGACCGTCTGCATCTGGGGACTCGTCGCCTACGGCACGGCGGCCTACCACGGCATGGGAGACATCGTCAACACGGCCAACATCGGCTTCTTTCTCATCTACTTCGTTCTGGGCTTCCTTCTGTTCTCCTCGATCTTCGCGGCAATCGGCTCGGCCTGCAATACGCTGAAAGAGGCCCAGAGCTTCATGATGCCGGTAATGATGGTACTCATGGTTCCCATGATGGGATGGCTGTACTTCTCACAGCACCCGATGGGCGTATGGGCGGTGGCGCTGTCCTTCATCCCTCCCGTGAGCCCCATGGTGATGATTCTGCGGCTGGCCGCCAGGCCGGACCTGCCTCCGCTGCAGATCGCTGCATCCATCATCCTCCTGGCCGCATCCGTTCCCCTGGTCATGTGGGTGTCGGCACGGATCTTCCGGGTCGGAATTCTGATGTATGGGAAGCCAGCCAGTTTGCGTGAACTGCACCGATGGCTTCGTCAGAAGTAGGGCACAGAGCAGTCATGCTGAGTGGGGCCGCAACGTCACTCGTTTGTAGCTCCGGATTCGGGTTGTCCGTCAGAGCCGCGTGCGTGGATCAGGGAATTTGAATGAAGACACGTCACATCGCCGCCATCGCCTGCGGCCTCTTGTTACATGGGGGCATCGTGGAGTCCGTCGCAGCTGTCCCTAATCCGTCACGTCGTTCAGAGATGCCGTTCCTGGGACCGAGTGCTGCTCCGGTCATGGAGCAGGTGTTCTGGATCCAGGCCGAAATCTCTCCGGGCACTGGTGTGCGGGTGGATGCCCCCGAGGGGATTCAGCTTCTCGACCGAACAAAGCCGGGTTCCGGACGGAGATTCAGCCGGTTCTACTTTCGCGCTGACCGAGGCGTTGCGGGAGCACAGGTGGTGCTTTGGCCGGTTGGCGGGGCACCGGTAACAGTACCTGTTTCCGTGCGCACCTATCGAGAAGATGTCACCGAGCAGATCAAGCTGATCCCCGGTCTGGACCCGTCAGTGCGGAAACAGGGAAAATCCTATTTCACCCCTGCGATGATCGCGATTGCCAAGGGGAACATGGCAACATATCCGCCCCTGGGAGAGAACCTGCGGAAGGCTACTCGTTTCGACCACATGACCGACGTTCAACTCTGGGAGGCCCTACCCTCCTGGAACGTCCCTCGGCAATGCTACAGTAACTGGCCCTGCCCGACCTGCGGCGAGAAGATCTTCAGCAAGAGCGGGTTCTATCCATGGGGGAAGTCCTACGCGAACCCGTTCAAGGGCACATGTCCCGCGTGCAAGCAGTTGTTCCCCTCGAATGACTATGCGAATGATGACTTCACCAGCGGACCGTGCCCCGACGACGGCTGGGGCCATGACCCCGGCACGGGCGAACGTAATGACTTCCACGGGTGGGTTGCCCACTACAACCACCATGTCGCATGGCATGGAAGCGGATCGCACCTCCGCAGGTTGGGGTTGCGCTACCTCCTGTGCGGCGATGCGGCGGCAGCTCACGCCGCGGGCGTGCTCCTCGCCCGAATGGCATACGTTTACCCCGGCATGAACATGCGCTGGCAGCAGGTCAGGACCAAGTACCTCCGCCCGGGGCGCGCACTGATCGATGGCAACTGGGAGCGGAACGACCTCCTCGTACCCGCACTGCAGACCTATGATGCGATCTTCGATTTCCTCGACACTGACACAAAGCTGGTTGAGTTCCTTCATGCCAAAGACCCCGCCATCAAGACGGCGGATGACGTGAAGGCGCTCCTCGACACATGCCTTGTCCAAGTCTTCGGTTGGGACTGGATGCGACGTGAACTGAGCGGAGGCAACCAGGGAGCTCGGGAGGAAGACATGGCCCAGTTCGTCGCCTGTGCAAACATGGGGACGACAGGCGATTCCTGGCTCGAGGAACTGTTCACCCACGCTTACAACAGCGGAATCAACCGAGGCGGTTTCGACGATGAAGCTCTGATCAACACCCTCACGAGAGAAGGGCCGACCCTGGTTTCCGGTCTGGGTTACGCTTACGGCTACACCGTGAGCAAATCCGACATGGCGGAAATCCTCTCCCGCGTGGTCTCGCCCCGCTGGCAAACCCGATGTGCCCTCTATGATCCCGCAGTCAACCCGAAATTTCGGGCTGAATTTGACACCTGGATTGACCTGCTGGCGGCCGGTCAGTTTGGGCCCTCTTACGGAGACAGCGGCGGAGGGCGCGCTGCCCGTTTCCCACAGGGCATCCCGGCGCGTCTCCCGATCCCGTACGCCCGGGCATACCGGCGTTGGCCGACCGACAAGCTTGCCCGGGCAATCCATCGAGCCGGCAAGCGCCCTCCCCTCCTGTTCGAACCGGACGTGTGGCCACGCATCGAGAAACACGTGGCTGAGATCGGCCCGGGACCGCCGCTTGAGAGCCGAGTTCTGGACGGTATGGGATTCGCGATTCTTGAATCCAGGCCTCACGCTGCTCAACTCAAAGAGAGGGCTGCTGTCGCGCTCCGCTACGGGTATGCCGTGGGACACCATCACCACGACAATCTGAATGTCGAGATGTGGGCACACGGTGAGTCGGTGTCCCCGGAACTTGGTTACCCCTGTTGGGCACACCCGATGGGAAATACGGGCTTTGTTGCCCATCACAATACCGGCATGATCGACCGCAAGGGTCAGTATACCGGCGGCATCGCCAAAGGGTCGCTGGAGCAATTCGCCAAGGCTCCCGGAGTGTCCTTTGTGGATGTTTCCGCAGAGCCAAATGGATTCCCTAACAGAGCCTATCACCGAGCCGTCTGCCTGGTCGATGCCCCCCAGGGCAATGTCTATCTGTTTGACCTTCTCCGTATGGCCGGCGGAGAGACACGGACCTTCTGTTTCCACGGCCCTGGGCACAAGAGCTGGGACTCCAGCCTCGAGTTCGGTCCGGAAATGAAAGGGCCCTGGCGAGTTTCCGGCATGGGCCGCAACCTCAAGGCGAACATACTCGACGCACGCCGCGCACGTTCAGACCAGAACGCCTGGGCAGACTGGGCATGCGATCGCAGTGACATGCACGTTCGTCTCGACCTACTGGCCCAACCTGGAAGATCCTACATCACCGCAACCTGCGGGAAGACCGACCTGCCTCCGATCCGATACCTTTTCGCCGAGGACGAAAAGGTAGACAGCGCCAGCCAGTTCGTTGCGTTCTGGCAACCTTACCTGGGAGCGCCCTTTATCAGAGCAACTGAGAGACTGACAGTGACCGGCTCGACCACGGGAGCGTTCCAGCCCGTCGCTGTGTGCGTCGCTCTGCCTGAGGGCAGGACCGATACGTTCATCTACTCCGGCGATGGAGACGCCCCCCTGCAAGTAGGCGACATCGAGTTCCAGGGCCACTTCGGGTTCTGGTCTGAGCGAAACGGCAAGCCGCGCTGCATGCAGCTGGTCAACGGGAGTACCTTGGCCAAGGGAAGCGTGGGTACCCGGGATGCAAAGCCGTACTTCCGGACGACAGTCGCTTCGGTCAATCAAGCGACCAGGGAGGTGACTCTGGCACAGGCACTGCCCAACAAGAAGACGCTCAATGGCAGCCTGATTTACTTCCGCAATGGCAGCCACCGCACGGCCTACCACATCGAGGAAATACTACCGGGGGGGCATGGAATACGACTGGACCTGGACGGTATCATCTTCAGATCAAAGATCACGGAATTCGCGAAGGATGGTAGTCACGTGACCTGTGAGCTTGCTCCCAGAATCCCGTCCTGTGGGGGAAGTGCCCCTCACGGCTACTACGACGGAGCCTTTGCCACCAGCGAGGACCTCTCGGCCACCTATCGTGTGACCAAGACGATCGGGAACCGGGTCTGCCTCGCACCCAATGTCCAACCGGAGCACTTCACCGATACGGATGGTGACGGCAGGCGAATGCTGCGAATCTACGACATCGGGGCCGGCGATGAAGCAACGATCGCGAACTCGCTCTTCCTGAGCTTCCCGCAGTAGACTGACAGTGGTGCGGGATCTCCGAGACCGCGATCCCAGGTACATCCCGCTGCGGGAGGGACGCCTCCGGACACGACGAGCCTGCGTCGACTACCCCGGACAGCTTCCGTTACCTCTCCCCCTACTCCTCCAACGCGTAGGCTGCCGCAATCGCATCGTTCGGATCGAACATCGTCTCGATCTAATCCCGGGATCAGAAACGTGGACAGAGTAGGTATGACCCCGAGATCAGAAGCGGCAGCAAGACGAGGGAAGCCCCAAGAACGGGCAGATACGCTATTCCCCTCATCTGGCTGACTGCTCCGTGGTGATTGGACGTGCGTTGGCCATAGGAAGCAGTTAGGAGGAGTCGATCATCGTCTGCCCCAAGGGTTCCCATCGGTACGGTAGAACGTGCCCTTCTACGGCCGACGATAGGAGGTCCGCCAGCAAGGGGCTGGTTCTGTTCCGGTTCCTTCCTGGCCAATCTGATGCGGGATTCGCATTCGCACAACCACGACGCGTGGATCGGGCGCCACGTCACTGGAGGCAGCTCATCCCTGAGCGCTCTTCCCTAACCGCGCGTTCCAGGGACCCCGGTTTGGGAAAACCGGCC
>JABHEG010000280.1 GCA_018676675.1 Lentisphaerota bacterium | reverse complement strand
GGAATCAACATCCTCCGTGCTCTGGGTAGCCAAGCCATGCAAGAACACCTTGCGAAAGCTCCCGGGATGTCGATCCTCAAAGGGCATCTGCAGCGCCTAAACAGTTTTGCGCTCTACGCTGGACCGCTATTGGCCCGCATGTTCAGCAGGAACATCCGACCATGGCCGCCCGGATATGAATCAATCGCCTTGGAGACTGGAAGGCGGCAACACCCAGACAATGCCATACCGCCCGCCGGGCTACTTTTGTCGGGGTGATCCTCCAGGAGGCCCCGGGCAGTTACACTCTCTGTTCACTTCCCCACAAACCGTGTGATGTAACCGGCTTTGTCCGTCAGATAGAGGCTGCCACCGGCCGCGGCGAGGCCGTTGAGAACGGGAGAGGACGGGAGATCACACTGAGTCAGCTTTTCACCTTTGTCCGAGTCGAAGACATAAAGCAGTGCGCCTTTGCGATCCTCAAAAGCACCGAGAGGATCGTTGGGATCCACCACATCCGGCGGGCCGGCCACGAACAGCTTGCCTTCGGTTTGAGCCATCGCCCGGATCCGCGCGGGGATGCGCAGCGACCAACGTTGTTTCTTTGCGCCCATGTCTTTGGCAAACAGCAGATATCCTGCGGCCCCCGGGGTGAAATAAACATTCGGGTTCAGGCCCTGCAGGGAATCGAACATGCGAATGAAGTAAACTGACCGCTTGTCGCGGACCATAAGGCGGCCGTAGGATCCATCCATCGTCCAGGCCATGCGCTTGAAGTAGCTCTCGTCGCGGAAGCCGCCGCGCGCACTCATCTTCGGTCTACCCGGAATCGGCTTGAGTGTCCGATCGAAACGAGATCTCCCCAGGGAAATCGCGTCTTCTTCGCCGACGAGGATGTCGGGCAGGTGGCCTTCCGGCAGGTGGTAGTTCTCTTTGATGCCGTCAACCGTGTAACGGGGGCCGGCCAGTGGCCTCTGGTGCTGAATGCTTCCGGTAAGGGCGTCGAGTCCGAAGATCTTCATACCGCCGTCGAGCTGGGAGGTCCGTCCGGTACAGAAGTAGACGACTCCGTCCTGCACCAAGACACTCCCTGGGATCGGCCAGACGGATTCGAGCTGCCCAAAGGCCCCCATCAGCTGTTGGTCGGGGGCCGCGTCGAAGCGCCAGACGAGCGTGCCGTCGCCTGTCCTGACGCAATACACGGATCCATCAGCCGAACCGAAGATCAGGCGGCCCTTCCAGTAGGTTGGCGGGGAGTCCACTCGGCCGTTGACGGGTATCTCCCACAACTTGCTTCCGTCCGCCGTCCCGAAACAGGCGACATGGTGTTCGTCGATCAGTGAGACGATGATCCGGTCATGCACCACGATCGGGGCTGACAGGCGACTGCCTGCCCGCACTCGCCATGCGGTCTGCGGGATCGCCGGTACTGCTGTCGCGACGGCTCCGCTGCGCAGTCCATCGTGCCGGAAGGCCGGCCAGTCGGTCGCCGCGGCTTCGTCGCCCAGTTCACTGCCAAATGCCGGACCTTGGGTCAAGCGGGGCATTCCCGGTCCGTCTCTGGTCCCACCGGCATCGGCTGGCGCGAGCGCGTTCATGCCGTTGAGTTTCTCCTGGCCATAGCAGGCGCAGGGGTGGGGTGGAGCGTACTGCAGGCCGTTCGCGGGCATCATTCCCAGATGGCAGGTGCCGCGAACCCAATTGTCGACCGTGTGTTTCCCCTCTTTGAGGTCGACGTACTCCGTCCCGCGGCGGCTCGCCAGGATGTAGCGGGTGGTCGCCTTGTTGCGGTAACAGCGGTGGTGGTGGTGGGTCTTGAAGATGTGCCCCAGAGGCACGGACTTGGCCAGCGCACCAGTCCTGATGTCGTAGCCTTTGACCGTTTGCGGGAACAGAGACCCCCGTTTTTGCTCGCCGCTGCCCTCCAGCACTTCACGGATCAGATCCTCACCCCACGTCCAGACAAGCCCCTCGATGACGAAAACGTCTTTCCACTCGTACCACAGATGTCCGATGTACTTCTTGGGCTGTTCCCAGAGCAGTTTGCCGTTCGTGGCAGAGAAGCCTGCCAACACACTTGGACTTGCGTTGACCACGACGCCGCCACTGACGATGAGCGACCCGACCCAGAGATTGTCGCCCGCTTTGATGCCTCCGGCTTTCCTGTCGGCTTCGGCCTGCGGGAAGGGCGTACGCCAGCTCTCCTTGCCGGTCCTGGCACCGACGCAGACGATGTCGGCGCCATCAATGAAGCCGATCACGTCTCCATCCGTGGCCGTGTTCAGCACGGGATCGAGTTTCGCGGGTTTGACGGTTCCGCGCATGGCTCTCCAGCGCAGGTAGTCGGTCGTGCTGCCTCCGTAGCTTTCCTTGCCGACCCACCGCGTCTTGCCCGATGTCGCGTCGACTGCCATGAGCTTGGCGCCGCTGTCACGCAGAACTGACAGAATGAGGGTGTCGCCATGGAGGAGGATCTCGTTGGTGCGCTCCGTTCCTGCATAGGTCTGGAGAATGTCCCCAGTTCGGGCATCCAGCTGCGACACCGGTGCCTGGTACCCGAGGGTCACGTACACCTTGTCTCCTACGGCCACCAGGCGTTTCTGAAGGTTCAAGGGGAAATCGCCGGGACGCAGCCCGAACCACGTCTTCTTCCATTCGCGCCAACCCCAACGCCGGATCGGGACTTTCCAGAGCAGAAGGCCGTTAAAGGCGTCGCGCGCGATCAGTGACCACTTGGACGGGAAGTCGTGTTGCCCCGTCAGACTGATGGGGGCCTGGTCCTCGATTAGGAAGAGGCGCCCTCGGGCAGTCACCATCGTGCTGGTGCTGGCATTCGTTTCGTGCGAGCGGAGCCAGAGGGGGTCTGAGACCCACTGGAAATGCTGTGGTGGCCCAATGACCGTGTCGTTAGCCACTGGATTGCTGTCTGCACCGTGGAGGAAGTGGGTCCATTCATCGATCTGTTCCGGCCATGGCTTCTCGGCCTTCAGCCATGTGCTGCCGCTTGCCTTAACGGTCCGCACACCAGTTAGCCCTCCGGCCGTGAGGAGGCCCCCCATTGTTGAATCGTCAGGGACGCCAGTGGTGCTCAGGCGGAAGAAGACACTGCCGTAGGGAGCCAACACCCGAGCAGTTTCCCTGGCACGGGCAGCGCTGGTGCTGTCCGGCGCGTCCGTCACGATCAGCACGTTCACCAGACTGGGCACGTATGGCAACCCGCTATCTGCCCACACCATCGCTGACACCGTTCCGTATACGCCACGCCCGCGGATCTGGTTGCGCGTGCGGGTGCAGGAATCTGCATCAGGACACAGAACATGGACGGTGAACGGTCCCTGTTTGGCGACTGCGACTGCGAGGTCCGCACAGTCCCTGCCCACGACCACACAGATCCCGCCCGGGATGCCCGATGAGGCGATCAACTCGGCCGCGGGGTCGCCGGCAGTCTGGGCAGACGTCATTCGAGGGAAGGCCATGCTCACCAGAACCAGCACGGCAGCGCTGAGGAATCTGGCTGTATCTTGTTTTCTCATCGTGTTTCCTTGCCGCTGAAGGGGGGCGATTACGGCGACGATGGCGATGGACGAGTCGACCCCATTCCTTCGTCACCCGCCATCGTCGCCGACATCGTCAGCCGTTCTCCGCTTTTACGCTTCTCAATACTGCCCGCGTAATGCCTCAGTTACGTGTGTGGAGAACTCCAAGATGGCTCGACGGAGTCTCTCCCTCCAGGGATTCTCTGGGCCATGTGTGTACGATGGAGGGAGAGACTCCGTCGAGCCGCCTCCCTCCAGGGATTCTCTGGGCCATGTGTGCACGATGGAGGGAGAGACTCCGTCGAGCCGCTTCAGGTAACTGAGGGGCACCTGCCCGCGGTCACTTATCCGCGTTGTACTGCTCTTTGATCTTCTCTGACGTGAGCGCGACGTCGTGTGCCCGGACCTCATCGATGATGCCCACAAAGTGGTCCATGACCCCTACAGGGCTGTTGCCGGTGTCAAAACCGATCACCATTTCCTGACCCGTGTTTCCCGGCACGAAGCCGCTCGTTTTCGCGCTCGCCGCGAGCACGCCGTTCACGAACAGCTGGAGACGTTTCTCTTCCACGACGCCGGTGAGATGCGTCCATACATTGAGGGGGATCTTCTCTTCACTCGTCGCGATGTGGGTGGGCCCATCCCTCACGCGCTGGATCCCGAATGCCGGGAAGCCGTCTTTCAGGTGCAGGGAGTAGCCGCACCAGGCGCCCCCTCGCGCCACGACCACACCCGTTCCGGCTTCGGGCTTGATCCAGGCCGTCACCGCGAACGGCTGGTTCCCTATGTTGAGATCGCCTGGCTTGCCGAGACTTACGTATCCCTCGCCGTCAAAGTGCAGGGCCTTCCCTCGCTTTCCCCGGACGGGTTTCGCCCCGAGGATCTTGCCATCTGCTCCCCAGCCGGTAACGTCGGTGGCCACTGTGGTACTCCCGTCATCGAAGCCCCAGTAGGCCCCGATGCCTTTGCTGCGCAGGAGGCGATCCAGAGCCATCCTGGCGGCGCTGAGAACGCGCTCGTCTTTCTCATCTCCGATCAGGGCCTCAAGCGGTGTCGTCATGCTGTCATCGGGGCTGTCGGCCAAGGCCTGAACCGCGAGCAGGCGCACGTCTGCGTCGGTGTCTCCAAGTGCCGCAAATAGGTGCGGCAGCGTCTTTGGGGTGACCTTCTCTGCCAACAGGCGTACGCCTTCCCTTCTGGTCGCCGTGTCTTTCGCGTTCACCATCCTCACGAACGCTTCACGGGCATCTTCAGGACTGAGGTGACGCAGTATCCACACAACGTGGTCCACATCTGCTCCGGGGGCATCCAGGAGTGAGGCGATTTCTTGCGCCAGTCCGGGGTCGTGAAGTTCGCGCAGCGCCCAGGCGGCCTGGTCGCGCACGGTCCAGCAGCGGTCACGCAACGCGGCGATCAGTCCCCTGGCGGCGGCTGAGTCCCTGATCTCCCCCAAAGCATAGGCGGCGTAGGTACGCACCCGGTCATCGGTGTCGCCAAGTGCCTTGACCAGGGAGGGCGTGGCTCTCTTGTCTTTGGTTTGGCCCAACGCCCGGGCTGCGCTCGCACGAACCCCGGCATCGCTGTCCGCAAGGGCTTTGAGCAGGTGGGGGATGGCTTCAACGGCGCCCTCCCTGCCGAGCTTGGCAGCGGCGTGACGGCGAACGACGGCGTGTGGCGAGCGGAGGTCTCGAATCAGCTCAGTCCGTACCAACTGTGCCGCGCTGTTTAGGGCGAGGAGTAGCACGAGGATCCAGTTCCAGCGTATTGTGCTCATCGCAGAGAGTCTCCTGTTGGGGTACGCCGCATGCGCAGTACCGCACGACTAACAAAGCACGTCTTCCGGCAAACCCAAGCGGGAACTCCTTCGTCCCCCGGGAAGCACCCAGGCGCGCGATGGCCACGGTGCTATGGTACTTGAATGAAATGGACGAAAAACGATGAGACGATGCGCATCCCGATCAAGTCGTGGTGTGCTGATATTGAATCCGGAGCCATGGACCAGGCCGTGAATCTGGCCCGGCATCCGAAGACGGTCGGGCATGTGGCACTGATGCCGGATTGCCATGTGGGTTACGGCATGCCGATCGGCGGCGTTATCGCCTGCGACGGAGCGGTCATCCCGAACGCGGTTGGGGTTGACATCGGCTGTGGCATGGTGGCCGTTGAGACGGACGTGCCGGCCACCCGACTCCCAGGGCGTTCAGGGATCCGGAATATGCTTGGTGCGGTCAAGGAGCGTGTGCCGGTCGGCGAGGGACACGCTCACCGGAAGCCGCAGGGGTGGAGTGGCTTCGATTCTTACCTTGATTCGGTCTCCGGTAAGCGTCCGGCCTGGTGCAACGACCGCGGTTGGGACCTGGACACGCGGAATATCGGGACGCTCGGGGGCGGAAACCACTTCATCGAACTCCAGCGGAGCGACGACGGCATGGTGTGGCTCATGATCCACAGCGGCTCCCGGAACCTGGGCTACCGCGTTGCGGCCCACTACCACAAGCTGGCTCAGGACGTCAACGCTCAGGAGGGTACCAGTCTGCCGTCCCGGGACCTCGCGTTTCTCGCGACCGACTCCGAAGCTGGCCGAGACTACATCCGCGACATGGGGTTTGCGCTCACCTATGCCCTCGAAAATCGCCGCCGCATGATGGCCTGCTTCAAGGAGGCGATCTCAGATGCGGTCCACGGGGTTTCCTTCCTGCGTGAAGTGAACATCCACCACAACTTCGCTGCGTGCGAGGAGGTAGATGGTCGCCAGCTGTGGGTTCACCGGAAGGGGGCGACTTCAGCAAAAGCGGGTGAGCCCGGGATCATTCCCGGGAGTATGGGGACGGCCTCCTACATCGTTGAGGGGCTGGGGAACTCCGAGTCGTTCAACTCGTGCTCGCACGGTGCGGGACGGGTGATGGGGCGCAAAGAAGCATGTCGACGGCTCAGTGTGGCTGAGTGCGACAAGGCGATGGGGGACGTCGTTTTCGATCGCTGGGGGCAGGTGCGGGCCCGGCGTGGGAAGCGGCAGGGCGAGAAGCTCTGGGACCTCGCGGAAGCTCCGCTTGCCTACAAGGACATTGAGATGGTGATCGACGCAGAGCGCGACTTGGTCACGCCAACCGTGCGACTTACCCCGATTGGCGTGGTCAAAGGATAAGTGTGGCTCGCGCTCCTTTCCCGTAGGCCCGATGGTCCAAGATAGGCGGCGGAACGTGCATCCTGGAAGAGGTCGCCGGATGGCACCGCCTCCCACATTGTGTGCCCTGTTAACGTGGGATGGGCTGCCACGCCGCGACCCCATCTCCGAGGAAGCCAATAGCATTGGATGCTCCTCCTTCCGAGCGTTCTTCGGAGGAACGCGTGTCCTGTTACGCGTGCGTTGGCGCGAGCGTTGAAGGGCCTCAAGTCCCTGCTATCTTTACGACACCACCATCCCAGGCAGGTTGTGCGGGAACCGAGGCCGGGAGAAACTTGTCCATGTGAGGGTGGGTCATGTCGTCCCTGGTGGGTACGACGTGGCAGGATGGCCGGACATGGTCGGCCTCGGGCCACAGTGGGCCTGGAGGCTGACCGTGGTGTCTCGAGCTCAAGCTTGAGGTGGGTTCTGACTGATGAACGACAGTGATTTCATTACGCCTGATGTGTCGCCTGTGCAGGATGCTGCGGGCGACCAGACCGTCGTGTTGGCCTCCAGTGTTTTGCCGGAACGGATCCATGTCCTGCCCATCGAGTCGAAGCCGGTTTTTCCCGGCCTGATGTTCCCCGTGATGTACGGACCGGGGCCTGAGGCGGACACGCTTCGCAAGGTGGCGGCGGATGTCCAGGAGCGCATCGTTGGGTTGGTGCTCCAGAAGCAGGAGGGCGAGTATGACGATGCTGCAGAGACCGTCAAACGTCAGCTCTACCCGATCGGCACGGCAGCACGCATTCTGAAGATTCAGGAGTCTGACGAAGGGGCTGTCCAGGCGCTGCTTCAGGGGCAGAAACGCTTCCAGATTCTCGAAGCCGCGGAGCGTGATCAGACGCTCATGGCGCAGGTTATATACCTCGAGGATGTGGTCATAGAGAGCGATGATGTCAAGGCTCTCGGTCTGGCGATCATGAACACGATGCGTGATCTGATCAAGCACAACCCCCTCTTCTCGGAAGAGATCAAGATGTTTCTCACGCGAGCCGACTGGGGGGATCCCGGCCGTTTGGCGGACTTTTCGGTGACGATGACGTCTGCCACGGGCTTGGAGTTGCAGGAGGTCCTGGAGAGCCTGGACGTCAAGTCACGCATGGAGAAGGCCCTTTTCATACTCCGGAAAGAGCTGGACATCAATGAGCTGAAAGAGCGAATCACGCACCAGATCGAGGAGAAGATATCCAAGCAGCAGCGTGAGTTTTTTCTCCGGGAACAGCTCAAGGCGATCAAGCAGGAATTGGGTCTGGAGAAGGATGAGAAGACGGAGGAGATCCGGAAGTACGAGACGCGTCTGGAGGAGCTTGAACTGGGGGAGGAAGCGCGGACGCGCATCGAGGAGGAGATCACCAAACTCAAGCTCCTGCCCGAGCAGTCGCCCGAGTTTGCCGTTTCGCGGAACTACCTCGACTGGTTGACTGGTTTGCCCTGGGGGATCCATTCCGACGACCAACTTGATGTGCGGCGCAGTCGCCGTGTCCTTGACCGGGACCATTACGGGCTGGATGACGTCAAGAAGCGCATCCTGGAGTTCATCGGGGTCGCGAAGCTCAGGGGATCCATCGAGGGTTCTATCTTGTGTCTGATCGGGCCTCCGGGTGTCGGTAAGACCTCATTGGGAAAGGGCGTTGCGGAGGCGCTGGGGCGCAAGTTCTACCGTTTCTCCCTGGGGGGTATGAGGGATGAGGCCGAGATCAAAGGGCACAGGCGCACGTACATTGGGGCTCTGCCCGGGAAAGTCATGCAGGCGATCAAGACAGTCGGGACGGCCAATCCGGTCATCATGCTTGATGAAATCGACAAGGTCGGGGTGTCGTTCCAGGGAGATCCAGCTTCAGCCTTGCTGGAGGTGCTTGACCCGGAGCAGAACAGCGCGTTCAGAGACCATTACCTCGACGTTCCGTTTGACCTGTCGAAAATACTTTTTATCGCGACTGCCAATGTGCCTGACACAATCCCCGGTCCGTTGATGGACCGGATGGAGATCATCCGCCTGTCGGGTTACATAACCGATGAAAAACTGTCTATCGCCAAGCGGCACCTCGTGCCACGTTTGCTTCCCCGGAACGGGCTGCCTGAGAAGTCCATTCGTTTCAGCGATGCCGCCCTCCGCGGGCTGATCACCGGGTATGCCCGTGAGGCAGGAGTCCGGGCGCTTGAGAAGGCGATTGGCAGCTGTCTGCGCAAGATTGCCACGCGACAGGCGGAGGAGGACAATGGGCAACCCCAAGGCGAGAAGCTCGTCGTGACCCCGGAGCAAGTTGCGGAGCTTCTTGGTAAGCCGACGTTCGTTGACGACCCGCTGATGAAACGCCGGAAAGCAGGTGTTGTGATGGGGCTGGCCTGGACGTCCCTCGGCGGGGCAACGCTCTACATTGAGGCGATCCGCATTCCGGGCGAGCGTGGCATCAAGCTCACAGGCCAGCTTGGTGAGGTGATGGTCGAGTCATCTCACATTGCCTACTCTCTCGTGTCGGCCAACGCCAAGCGCTTTGGTATTGACGCCTCGCTCTTCGAGAAAGGGACGATCCACCTGCACGTGCCGGCTGGGGCAACCAAGAAGGATGGCCCTTCAGCAGGGATCACCATGGCCACCGCTCTGATCTCGCTGGCGCTGAACCGGAAGCCCCCGGCTCGGTTGGCCATGACCGGGGAGCTTACGCTCACCGGGCGAGTCCTCCCCGTTGGAGGCATCAAGGAGAAAGTCATCGCGGCGAAGCGATCCAAGGTTAAACGGGTTATTCTACCAGCCGCGAACGAGAAAGACTTTGAGGAGATCCCCGAGCGCGTGAAGCGGGGCATAACCGCCCGATTCGTCGAGGATTTCCAGGATGTCTTCAAGCTGGTGTTTGAGGAGATGTGACGGACGTCTCCACGTCCCGCAGTTCTGGCCATGAGTTCAACTCCTGACACGCGAGGTCCTGGTGCCCGAGTCTGACACAAAGGGGATCTTCGCCAGGCAGGCTGTCTGGATGTTTCTGGCCCGCTCTCTCCGTCTCCTCGCCGTACTCTTTGCCGGTGTATGGGTCAGCCGCTATCTGGGGCCTGAGGGGTTCGGGCGATTCAGCTATGCATTGAGCTTTGTGGCCCTCTTTTCCGCGATTGCCCACCTTGGTTCCGATGACATCCTGGTCCGTGAGTTCATCGTGCGTCCGGAGGGGGTCGGGACCCGAACCATCCTGGGAAGCAGCATCATTCTCAGGGGGTGCAGTGGTCTGACGATGGCCATCGTTGCGTTGGTGTCGGGCGCCGTGGTCGCCGGTCCCCACGTCATGCCACTCATCATCGTTTTCGTGTTGGCCGGATTCGCCGAAAGCCTCGCCCGGGTGTTTGAGAAGTACTTGGAGGCACATGGTCTGGGGCGCTTCCTGGCCTGCGGGCAGGCAGTCGCCGGTTTCCTTTCCGTGTCTGCCACCTGCTGGGCAATCACCCAGGGGGCGGGTATCTGGTTCCTGGCTGTCACCAGAGGGGCTGAGAGCGTCGCCCTCCTGATCCTGCTTGCGATCGTCTCATTGCGTGCCCTCGGAGGGATTTCCTTCCGCGTTGACACGCGCTTCATCGGCCGTGTTCTCCGCCAATCGTGGCCCCTCGCTGTGACCAGCGTCTTTGTACTTCTTTATATGCGCATCGATCAGGTCATGCTCCGGCACTACATGGGCGAGGCATCTGTTGGGCATTATTCCGCTGCCGTTCGCCTGGTAGAGGTGTGCTTCTTCGTCCCGATGGTGTTGGCCAATGCGCTTTTCCCGGCCGTTCTTGCCGTCCGCGAGGACCAGGGAGGATTGTACCGACTCCGGACTCAGGTCCTCCACGACGCGATGCTCTGGCTGGGGTTGGCTGTTGCCATCGGCATGACGCTTCTTGCCCGCCCGATGATTGTCCTCGTTTTTGGGAAGGAGTACCGCGCTGCTGCCCCCGTCCTCAGGTACTATGCCTGGTGTGCCCCGTTGGTGTTTGTCGGGATCGTGAGGGGTAAGTGGCTCGTCTCCGAACAGCTCAACCGATGGCAGCTTCTCTTTGGGGGGAGTGCTGCTTTTGTCAACGTAGCGTTGAACTGCCTTCTCATACCCCGGCTCGGGATGCAGGGAGCCGCACTTGCGACGCTCTCTGCTCAGTTCACCACAGTCGTGGTGGCCCCGCTGGCCTTCAGCGCCGTTCGCCCGGCTGCCCTCTACGCGGTGAGGTCGGCAAGCCTGATAGCGTCAGGGCGTCGGCTCCTTCGCTTCTTCCTCGCCCACGTCGCCGATGGACGCAGGGCATCAACGGAGCAGGGGAGTTCCTCGTGCAACGACTGACTATCCGGACACTGTTCAGCCATGTCAGGAGGCGCAAGCTCAGGGCACAGTTGGCGTTGCGCCAGCTGATCCGCGAGTGCTCCGGTCCTGTTCCTCTGGACGACGCCCTGACGGCTCGGAACAAGTCTCGCACGCCCGACGCCCTCGAACCTCACCCGTCGGGCTACCTGGCCCCGGGTCGGGATATTGGCGACCATGTACTCTCGGAGTGGCTGGGTGAAGAGGAACTGGGAATGTGGACCATGGCCGTCGACACGCTTGAGGCCCTCGGGAGAATGGTCGCGGCGCGGCGACCAGCCCTGATCATGGAATTCGGCAGCGGCGTGAGTACGCTCTGCCTGGGCCAGTTCATGCGCACCTCTGGTTGCGTTTCGGCCGGGCCGGCGGTCATATCAATCGAACAGAGCCAGGAGTACGCTCAGAAGACCCGGGACCTGCTCTCGAAGCATGGCCTGTCTGACGTCTGTGATGTTCTGCACGCCCCTCTTCAGCCCTGTGAATTCGAGGGAGAGGCGTCTGTCTGCTATGCCATTGACGGTGGTCAGCTCTCTGCCTCTTTGGGGGAACGTGGGGTCGACCTCCTCGTCGTGGACGGTCCTGCGGGGGATCGTTTCCCTACTGCTCTCAGTGTTGCCGAGTTCCTTTCTCCCGGGGCGATGATTGTTCTCGACGATGCCTGGCGGGACGCTGAACTTGAGGTCGCGCGGAGGTGGGCTCTACTCCCCTGGCTGAGGGTTGAGGGAATCCTGCCGGTGGGTAAGGGATTGCTGGTGGCCGAGACCGTGGAGGGAGGCGACCGCTAGTGCGCATACTCATTCTCAACACCGATTACGACGCGTTCCTAGCCCAGTTCTATGCCAACAACCCGGCGCTGAAAGACGCGGACTACGAGACTCAGATGCAGGCTCGTAGTGCAAGCCTGTTCGGTGTCGCGGATTTCTACTCGCACAACCTGCGCGCCTTAGGGCATGATGCCCGGGAAATCCATGCCAACAACCAGCATCTCCAGGCGGCGTGGGCCCGTGAGAATACCGAAGACGTCACCCCACCTGCCGTGATAGAGCCCGGGTGGCATGCGTCACTTCAGGCGTTGCGTCGTCGTCTGGGTCAGACCGGCCTCCGGCACGTGAAGCGCATGTTTCGGCCGTTTCTGAACTGGCTGGACTCCCGCAATGACTGGCTGTACGACATTCTGGACCAGCAGATCCGGCACTACCGCCCGGACGTCATTCTGAATCAGGCGCTTGATGGAATCAGCAACCAGTTTCTGGCTGAACGCCGAGATCAGACGCGACTTCTGGTTGGCCAGATCGCGGCTCCCCTCCCTCCGGATGCTGACCTTCTGCACTATGACCTGATGCTCTCATCGCTGCCGAACTACGTCGCGCGTTTCCGGGAACTTGGGCTCAGAGCCGAACTGCACCGCTTTGCCTTTGATCCCCGCGTGCTCGAACGCGTCCCCCCTGCGCCTGAGCGTGACCTGCCCGTTTCATTCGTCGGCAGCGCGTCATTCCACCACCGGAGCCGCGGTGAATTGCTGGAAGCGTTGTGCCGCGGAGGGATCCCGCTGGAGATCTGGGGACAGGGGCGCGAGAATTTGCGTGCGGGGTCGCCGCTCAAGGTCCGACACCACGGTCCGGTGTGGGGAAGCGAGATGTACGGTGTACTCGCTCGCTCAAAGATCGCCTTGAACCATCACATCGGCATCGCCGGTGAGTATTGCAACAACATGCGCCTTTTCGAGGCAACGGGCATGGGAGCCGCCCTGGTCACGGACGCAAAGAGCAATTTGAGCGACTATTTTGCCATCGGTACCGAAGTCCTGGCCTACCATTCGGCGGACGAGTGCGCCGAACTGATCAAGGAGTGCCTGGATCAGCCCGGACGCTGTGCTGCCATCGGTACTGCCGGCCAGGCTCGTGTTTTGCACGATTACACCTACGAAGCGCGGATGGCCGAACTGATGGAGACGCTCCAACAGTATCTCTGACGCCGGTCTGGGCATCCCCTTTACTCACGTTCTCAGTCCTGTAGAAAGGCGAACATGAAGAGCAATGTGTCGTCTGCCAACACCCGTGGCCCGGTGGTGTTGGTCTCGCGTGAAATCGGGTTCACATTCCCGCTGTCTTACGCCTATCTTGCCGGGCATCTCAAGTCCTGCGGTGAAGATGTCCGCATCCTGTTCCGCCGCTCGGCTGCTTCCAGTTTCGACGACCTGGTGCGCGACATCCTGGCGCTGAAGCCGGTCCTGGTTGGGTTCGGCAATCTCTACCCGGAGCTAGAGGACATTCGCTCGATCATCGCGGACCTCGACGCGTCAGGGCGTAATTTTCCGGTCGTGATTGGTGGCCAGATGGTCAGCCCTATCCCGGAGTTTGCCGTCACTGTCACTGGTGCTGATGTCGGGGTGATTGGTGAAGGTGAGATCGTGCTGCACCAAGTCGTGACCGCGCTTCGCGAGGGGCGTGATGTGGCCGAGGTGGGAGGCTTGGCGATTCGTCAGGGCGACAGCGTCATCCTTACCGGCCTCGGAGAGTACTTCCAGGACCTTTCCGACCTGCCTCCCGTTCCCTATGAGCTCTTCCCGACGGACCAGTGGCTTCCTGTCGGCCGTTGGTATGCCGAACACATCATTCAGCCTCACTGGCGCTACCGTGACCGGGTCGTAAATGTACACGGCGGGCGTGGCTGCCCGTACCGCTGCAACTTCTGTTACCATCACAGCAAGCCGCGCTACCGAGCGCTACCCCAGATGATGGCCGAAGCAGCCGAGGGCCTGAAACGGTTCGACGCGACGATGCTCTACTTCTCGGATGACCTGGCGGTCTGCAATCCGCGTCGGGCCGAGCAGCTTGCCTGCGAGATCGCCGCCTTGGATCGGCCGGTGGACTTTTCGGTCTCGGCCCGGTTCGATATCCTCGACCGCATGAGCGATGAGCTGTTGCAGGAACTGAGCGACAGAGGGTGTCGGGTGATGGGCTTGGGTATCGAGTCGGGGTCAGACCGGATGCTCAAGATCATCGGTAAGAACTGCACGTCGGAGGTCGTCCTCAAGGGCCTGCAACGACTGCGTCGAGTCGGGATTATCCCGACCGTGTCGATTATGGTTGGGCAGGACAGCGAGACCCGCGATGATGTGGAGGCTTCCATCTCCCTGATGCGTGAATCCGTGCGGGATAACCCGAACATTTTCTACACCTTCACGATTGCCACTCCCTTCCCGGGATCTTCGCTCTATGATCTGGCCTTCGAGAAGGGGTTGCTGACAAGCCATCGTGAGTTCTATGACATGTTCTTCCCTCCCCAGGGACAAGCGAAGGGCCTGGACCGGCTTCTGGTCAACTTCTCAGCCATGTCTGACCAGGGCGTTTTCGACGCCCATCGGGACATCTCTCTGGCATACCGGGAAGCGAAGGCCGGGAGCGAGAACCGGACAGCGACGCGCCTGGGACGCCTCCAACTCAACGTGGGGCGTGCACACCGCATCCTGGTTGACCCTGTACGCCGTCGATTGCCGTCTTCCGGCCCTCTCGCGGGGCTGGGGAAGGCCTATGATGCGTTGTATGGCCACACGCATGTTGCCCTGGAACGAGCCCGGTTGAAGCGACTCGGTCTTCTCGTCTCTCCAGGGACGGACGGAGTGTCTTCACCATGACGTTGCGTGAGTGCCTCAAACAGTGTCTTCCCCCCGCCTTGCTCGCGCTCCTGCAGCGTTGCCGGAGGAGTTACGGATTCTTCGGCAACTACGAATCCTGGGCCGAAGCGAGCGAGGAAGCCGTGGGGTATGACTCGGCTGAGATCCTGGCTCGCGTAGAAGCGGCCACGATAGACGTCGCGGAGGGACGGGCTCCTGCAGAGCGCGACTCTGTTCTCCTCGACGAGATCCCCTACTCCTGGCCCGTCTTGGCGACCCTCCTCAGAGCCGCCGGTGCCAACGGCAATCGCCTGTGTGTCCTGGACTTCGGGGGAGCGCTCGGGAGCAGTTACTTCCACTGTCGCGAGTTCCTTTCGCCTCTCGACAGTTTGCGGTGGCATGTTGTTGAGCAACCGCACACTGTGGCCAGCGGAAGGCGCTGTTTGGTCGACCAGCCTTTGCGGTTCTTTGACACGATCGACGACGCTCTCGCCGAGAGCCCGGCTGATGTGCTCTTGCTTTCGAGTGTTCTGCAGTACTTGCCTGACCCTGCGGCGTTCCTGCGCGACGCGGCAGCTCGGCGGTTCCCGTATATCCTGATCGACCGGATGCCCTTTTCCAGCGGCAGTCCGCGTCTCACTGTGCAACGAGTCCATCCGGACATCTATCCCGGATCCTATCCCGCCTGGCTGCTGGACGTCGATACGGTTCGACAGGAGCTGGCCCCGGTCTATGACGAGCAGGCGATCTTCGACTGTGACGAACGTGCTTCCGGAGTCGCATACCGTGGAATGATCTGGGCTCTCTCCGGGGCGGCTTCACGCGGCTCCACCGAGCTCTGAGACGACGACTCTGTTCCACCCGGACGTGACACATGTATGAGTTCTGTACATACTTTGACCATCGTTTCGCGAGCCGGGGGCTGGCCCTCCTGGATTCGTTGCGGTGCCACTGTCGACGCCCTTTCCGGCTCTGGGTCTTGTGTCTATCACCTGAGTGCTACACGCTGCTGACAGACCGGAATGACCCCGACGTCGTCCCCATTGCTCTGGCTGATTTCGAGGAGGGTGATGAGGAGCTCTTGAGGGTGAAGCCGACTCGAGGGATTGTGGAGTATTACTTCACCATCACTCCTTCCTGGCCGCTCTTCGTTCTGGAGCGTGATTCTGATGTTCAGATGGTGACGTATCTGGATGCCGATCTCTTCTTCTTTGAGGACCCCGCTTGCCTGTTCGATGAACTGGGAAGCGATTCCGTCTCGATCATTCCCCATCGATACGCTCGCAACGCGGAAGCGTTCCTCAAGAATGGCATCTACAACGTGGGTTGGCTGACATTTCGCCGGGACGAAAGGGGACTGGCGTGCTTACGCTGGTGGCGTGAGAGGTGCATTGAGTGGTGCTTCGACCGGCATGAAGACGGCAAATACGCGGATCAGAAATACCTGGATGACTGGCCCGAACGTTTCCCCGGCGTGAGAGTTCTTGAGCACGCTGGAGCAAACGTGGCCCCGTGGAACCTTGGACAATACAACGTCACGCACGAGAACGGTCGGCCCCAGGTGGATGGCCTTCCCGTGGTCTTCTTCCATTTCCATGGTCTACGGGAGATCCGCCCCAATTGGTACGATCTCAACCTCACATCCTATGGGGTGAGCCAGACCGCGGCTGTACGGCAGGGCTTGTACGAACCCTACATCACCGCCCTGACAGCCCACCGGGAACTTGGGACCGCGTCGAGCGCCCGACTTCAGGGCGGAGGCGTGAAAGCTCGTCTCCGGGGCGTGCTGCGAGCAGGTCGCCATCAGATCAACATCCTGTTGCGGCGGTATTACCATCACTGCGGTTGATGCGCGAACAGTCCGGTGGGAAGGGCTATGGTAGGCAGAGCCGCCGCGGAAAGGGCTTCGCGGCGGAGTTCACGGTTCAGAGGTCGGGAACAGGCAAGTGTGCCCAATTCGAAGGAGAAGCCGCCTGGATCATGCCTGGAAACCAGCCGTGAACCATTGAACCGTGAACCCCTTCCGCGGGCTTCTCGCGGAAGGTCTAGGTGATGTGCCCAACTGGTAACGCTCACATAGGAGTTTCCGATGGTTTCGACGCCTCAGACCGCTTCACAGGCTGCCGTAGACTGTGCCCGTGACGAGGCCGGACCCCTTCAGGCCAGCAGTCCCAACGGGACGGGCTCTGATGTTCCGCAACGCTGGCCCGTTTCGGTGCTGCTGGGCGTTCTTGTGCTCCTGGTCTGCTTCATGTCCTGGGGAGTCTGGGGAACGAGCGTCCCCGTTGGTGATGAGGGGGTGCACATTGAAATGGCTGCCAGGCACTTGGCCGAGGGGCGCCTCTCCGTCAACCCGTACTACCTGGCGTATATGCTCGTCTTCCGTTTCCTGACCCCGGACCCTTTGACCGCGCATACCATCTGTCGTTTCCTTACCTCGCTGTTTTCAGTCATGTGTATGGCGCTCTTCCTTCGTAGCTTCCGATGTCTCAAGAGCGATTGGTCAATACTATTTGTCTGTGCGTTCTGGGCATGTTGTCGGTTGACGATTCCATATGTTCAATTTGGCAATGTTAATGTGTTTGCTCTTAATATAATCTTCCCGTCTCTCATACTTGTTGTTCGGAAGAACTCTGTTCCCCGATCCCTATTTTTCCTCACTGCCTGCCTGTGGGCTTCCCAATGCCGTCTCGAATATTGGGCTCCCTTTGCCCTCTACACGCTCTATCTGGCATGCCTTCTCGTGGCCCATTGGCGCAACCGCTTCTCCGGGTCAGAGAAGTGGTCGACCATCTCGGCCTGGACCATGCTGGCTGTCCTCATAGCCTCCTTCTCCACCGTCATTGGCGGTCGGGACCGATCGGTTGACTTTGACCGGTATCTGCTGCTGGGGCTGAACCAGTGCTATACCAGTCTGTACTCGAAGTTTCATCCCGAACTCCGAATCTCGACGATGGTGGAATACTCTGAACTGACCGATGAGGTCTTCGGCCATCCCGAGGGTTTCAGCGATGCCCTGAAGCACAACCCGAAGGAAGTCGTCAAGTACCTCGTCCTGAATGGAGCGATCAATTCCGTGATTCTGGTTCCGGGGCTTCTTCGGCATCGCTCGCTGTTCATCCCGGCGGTTTACGGGAAACGGGGCGAGATTGCTCAGATCTCCTGCTTCCTCCTGCTGTTTTGCCTGGGGGCATTCGTTCGGTTGCGCACTCTTCCCAAAGGGTGGCTTGATCGGTCCAGGCGCCCCGAGACAGTGTTCGGTCCCACCCCGATGGTTCTTCTGTGCCTTGGGGCGGCTGCGTCCGTGTCTCTTCTGCTCCATATCCCTGATCCCCGGTACTGGATGTCCTGTATCCCCGTTCTCTTCTTGTGGATCGCGTGGTCGATGGACGGACTCTTCAGCTGGCTCACCTGCCGTCGAGCAGAGGCCGTCGTGTCGATTCTCAGCGCACTTTGGTTCATGCATCCGATTTTTCCCGGGAAGCCGTCAAATCAGGAACTGATGCGCAGAATGCGAGCTCTCGATCCGGTCGGCGGCCCTGCCGTGATCGCCGGGCTCCATCCCCTGGCGTACGGCACGTACCCTTTCACCACAGATTACGAGGCGGTGACGGTGAAGGAACTGTCGGTGGCCCAACTCGAAGCGGGAAGGTACGACTTTGTCGTTGTGGACAGCTATCTCAGGGGGTCCTCGTTCTGGGCTCGGGAAGCCACGACCATGGACCGCTTTGAGCGCGATCCGGCGGCCTTTGACTATCAGGAGGTGGGGCGGACCCTCGACAAGTACGCTACGACCGTCTACGTTCACAGGCGGAATACTGTGCGCCGGCAGGACTGATCCGCACCGGACGTTTTTTTTGCTCCCGCAGGCCTACTCGGCCTGCACTACCAGGGATACGACGCGATGTATCAAGACAAGAAGGTGGCCGTCATCCTACCGGCCTACAATGCCGAGCAGACGCTCGTCAAAACGTATGAGGAAGTGGCGGGGCAGGACTACGTCGACCAAATCATAATCGTCGACGACGCGAGCCAGGACCGGACGTCCGAAATCGCCCGATCCCTACCCGATGCCATTGTCCATGTTCATCCCGAAAACAGGGGTTACGGAGCCAACCAAAAGACCTGTTATGGCCTCGCCCTGGAGCACGGGGCTGATATCGTTGTCATGGTTCATCCGGACTACCAGTACACCCCGAAGCTGATCCCCGCCATGGTATCGATGATCGGCAATGGACTGTACTCCTGCGTGCTCGGCTCACGCATTCTCGGGGGCCGGGCTCTGCGCTACGGGATGCCCGTCTGGAAATACACCGCGAACCGCTTCATCACCTTCGTTGAGAATGTTCTCATGGGGGCGAAGCTTTCCGAATACCACTCCGGGTACCGAGCATTTTCCGCTGGCCTTCTGAGACGCTTGACATTGGATGTGAACTCGGACGACTTCATCTTCGACAATCAGATGCTTGCTCAGATCCTCTGGCTCGACCAGGAAATCGCAGAGGTGAGTTGCCCCACAAAGTACTTCGCTGAGGCGTCATCCATCAATTTCAGGCGGAGTCTTGTCTACGGCATTGGCTGTCTGCTTGTGGCACTTCGTTTCCGGCTGTCACGGATGGGCCTCGGCTGTTGCTTTTTGTTCCGGGGCATGGAGCGCCGGGCTCCGGGCGGGGATTGAGAGCTGCGTGACCCGGAGGAACGCTTCAGGTCAGTTTGGTCCATAGCTTGAGCCGCCGCGAAAAGGGTTCCGCGGCGGGGTTCACGGTTGGCAAGTTCACCGTTCACCGGTTGAGGACAGGCAATTGTACCCTATTCGGAGGACAAACCGTTCCGATCATGTTCTGCAAGCAACCGTGAACCACTGAACCGTGAACCTGGAACCTCCTCCGCGGGCTTTTCGCGGAGGGTCCATAGGTTCAAGGCCGCCCGTCCCGATTCCATCAGAGATACAGACGCATTGACCGCACCGACCCCCATCAAGGCGAGATCCGATGAGGCTGATCTGCAGCCTGACGGCATGGTCTCTCGCGGGGATGACCACGGTGCGCACTCGGTGAGTGAACGTTGTCTGCAGGCTGTTGCGTGGGCCTACCTAGTTCTCCTTCCCCTCGATATTCGTCTTCATGGGCCGTTGTTCCTGCATGACCTGCTGGCGCCCATCCTCGCCCTTCTCATCCTTGACCGGCGTACCTGGACCCGCTTGCGTCGACTCCCCTTTTGCGCTCTCCCTGCCTTCCTGGCGGTGGGGGCGTTCGCAACGGCGGCCCATGCCCGGGCACCCGTCGACTTCTACGAACCCGCCATTTTCGCTTACATGGCTGTCCTCTTCCTTGCCTTTGTGCGGTTTTCTCCCCGCCCAGCTCATCTGGCTCTGTATGCCGCGCTCGTGCTGACTGCGATGCTCTGCCATTCTCTGGGCGAGATCTTGGTGGGAATGCGCCGATCGTACGCGATCTACGAGGGGAGCAGTCTCGCATTCATCGCGCGCCGGTACTTCTTCACTTTCGAGCACCCGAATCTGGCAGGTTCCTTCTACATACTCCCGGTCTCGTGTCTCTTGATGGCCTACTGTCTGAGCGGACTGAAACTGAAACGAAACGGGGTCATTTCGGCAGCCATCCTTTCCCTCGTCGCCTGCATCCCATTGATGCTAACTGTAAGTAGACATATGATGATATCTATATTCTCTATATGCGTGTTCTTTATGGATGAGATGCGATCTTCTTATAATCGATATATGAGGCGTATCATAAAACCCTTTATGCTCTCCATATTTACGCTGTTCTACCTAACAATACTCGTTCCGTTCTTCCCACTGAAAGCGCAGTTTCCCTACATCAATGTCTCAACGGTCGGCATGTACATGACTCACCAGAGCATCTATTTCCGGATGGCCATGTCCAGCTTCGCACGGTTCGCGACGGGGCTCGGCCACACGGGACTCCATGAGACGTATCCGCTATTTGCAGATCGAAGCGCTATCCACGCCGTGCTGTCGCAGTACCGGCAGGAGTCGTTGACCGACACATTCGCCACCTACATGGATGCCCACAATGAGTATCTGAACCTCGCCGTGTTGTTCGGCGTGCCGGCGATGCTCCTCTGCGTCGCCTTCTGGGTGGGGATCGGTTGGTCAGCTTGGCGTCGACTCAAGCTGGAGAGTGTACCTGCGACCCTCGACGAGGGAAGGCTCGCGGGCCCGGACTCCTCCCTCCCCGATGGATCGCGCGTGTCGGCTGCCTCATGCCGGCTGGGCCGGATCGCAGAGCGTCTTTTTGAACACCGTGTTCCGGGCACCCATGTGAACCTGGCCGCTTCGTTAACGATCGTGCTGGTCATCGGCGTCCTCCTCGCAGCCCTCTGGGACGATATCCTGAGCAAGCGGTGGATCTGGATCGCTCTGGCACTTTCTGTTGGCTGCCTGGAACGCTGTTCCTCCAGTTCCGCCCAGGGAGGGGGGGCCACCGAATGAACTACGGCGTTGTAACCATCTGCAGGAACTCACGTTCGACAATTGCCCGGACGATTGCTTCGGTCCTCGGGCAACCCAGGCTGCCAGAGCAGTATGTATTCGTGGATGGCGGATCCGACGACGGCACCGTCGCCGAGATTGAGTTGGCTCTCGGAAGAGCTCGCGCCGACCGTCCAGACGTTGCTTCCGTCGATGTTCGAGTTCTGAATCAGGTGGGTGAAGGAATTCCCGCTGCCTGGAACCTGGGCATTGAGGCCCTCGCAACAGACGCAGTCTTCCTCCTGAACAGTGACGATTGGTACGACGATTGCTGTTCCGAATCCGTACTGACGGCCTTCGAGCGGAATCCCGAAACCGGAATCGTGGTTTGCCCGGTCCGCTTCTGGGCTCCCGATGCGTCGGTTGGTGTGGTCAGGCACCCAAAATCGACGCGCCTGTTCCCTGTCCTGATGCCCATGCTTCACCCCGGTTGTTTCGTCCGGCGTACCGTCTACGAAGAGGTCGGGCTTTTCGATGCCCAGTACCGGATCTCCGCCGACTACGACTTTGTCTACAGGTGCCACTGCAGAGGGGTTCTATTTCAGCCGTTGGGCGATGTGGTCGTCAACATGCAACTTGGGGGGCTTGCCGGCCGAAGTCGTGTCGTGGCTCGGCGAGAGACGTACGATATTGCCTGCAGACATGCGCGTCTGCCCCTGTTGCCCTGGTTTGCCTTTGCTGCGCGGATGGTGCTTGGGCGCTGAACGTGCGCGCCGGCCCTCGCTTGGTTCCGGCTCAGTGCCTCTGGAATAAACAACATCATGGATGAATACTCGTGTGCGGGATAGCTGGTGCATTCAATCTTCCGGGGCCGCCCTCGCGGGACCTGCTGTCAGCGATGGCAGTAGCCCTCGCGCATCGTGGTCCTGACGACGAGGGCATCGAGTCCGGATCCCACTGGGGGCTGGTAAGCCGTCGGCTGGCGATCATTGGTGTCAGCGATGGGCATCAACCGATAGCCAACGAGGACGGCTCTGTCCGTGTCGTGTTCAACGGTGAGATCTACAATCACCATGCTCTGCGGGCCACGCTCGAGGCGAACGGGCACAGATTCTCAAGTGCGTCGGACACTGAGGTCCTGGTGCACCTGTACGAGGAGCACGGGGCGGGACTCACGACACACCTCGAAGGGATGTTCGCCTTCGCCGTGTATGACACACGTGGGGGAGAACGCCTTCTGCTGGCCCGGGACCGGCTGGGACAGAAGCCTCTGTTCTACCACGAAGGTGACGATGGCGGCCTGGTCTTTGCCAGTGAGCTCGCCGCGCTGCTGCTCAGCCCGCGCGTCCCTCGGGCGATCGATGGTGTTGCGCTTTCGGAGTACCTCTCGCTCGGCTACGTGCCTGCCCCCGCGACCATCTTCCGCGGCGTGAAGAAGCTCCCCCCAGCCCACACGGTTATGTTCGAACGCAATCCAGGGAGCAGTCAGTCACCCGTTCCCCTGCGCTACTGGTGTCCCAGCTACCATCCTGACAGGGCAATGACGTTCGCTGACGCGTCACACCGGGCCCGCGAACTCATCGACAGTGCGGTGAAAAAGCGCCTGGAGTCCGAGGTCCCGCTCGGAGCTTTCCTTTCAGGAGGCGTGGACTCAACCGTTGTGGTGGGGGCCATGCAGGGCATGCTCCCCGACCCCGTCAAGACCTTCTGCATTGGTTTCGACTCGGGAGCCTACGACGAGCGGTCCTACGCCCAAATCGCGGCTGCCCGCTTCCGGACCGAACACCGAGTGAAGGTGGCTGAGCCGCGTGATACCTCGCTGCTGCGGAGACTCGTGAGGCACTATGGTGAGCCCTTCGCTGACTCCTCGATGCTGCCCACGGCCCTGCTCTCCGAGTTCGCCGCTCAACACGTCACGGTTGCCCTCAGCGGGGATGGCGGCGACGAAGTCTTTGGTGGCTACCTGCGCTATCAGGTCATGGCCCTGCAACGCTATATCGCGACCGTTCCCCTGGGGCTGCGCCGCCCTGTCTGTGACTTGATTCTCGCTGCACTCCCTCGGGCACTGGAACGTCACAGCACACTCTACACAGCACGGCGGCTCCTACGTGTGTGGCGGAGCCGCGCAGCGGAAGGCTACCGGACGTTCCAGGAGGCGTTCTCCGAGCACACGCGAGGTGAGCTGGTGCATTCGAGAGAGAAGGGGACAGACGGGGCGCCTGCCGAGGCCTTTCCCAGCTGGGCCGAGCTGCTGACCCGGGGAACGGCACACGACTTCGTCGAGCAGTTCCAGGAACTGGATCTCCACACGTATCTCCCCTCGGATATTCTCTACAAAGTGGACATTGCCACAATGGCTTACTCTCTGGAGGTCCGCAGTCCATTCCTGGACCACGAGTTGATCGAGTTCGCCGCGGCTGTCCCGCGCAAATTCAAGGTCACGTTGACCGGCCGAAAACGCCTCCTCAAAGCGGCTGCGGGCGATCTGTTGCCTGAGCAGATTCGAGGGCGGAACAAACGTGGGTTTGGCGTCCCGATCTCTGCGTGGCTCCGACATGAGTTGCGTGCCGATGCCGAGGCCCTGGCTGCGGAGGAGCAAGCTGCTTTCTCAGGCCTATCTCATGAGACGATTGGGAGGCTTGTTCGGGAGCACCTGGCTGGCTCGCATGACCATGGCTATGGGCTTTGGGCGCTGCTGTGTCTGAAGCTATGGTATGACGAAATGGTGTCCACGTAACCCTTCTTCAGGCGCCGAAGCAGACTCGGAGCCCGTGCTTTCTTTGTTCGTAGGATGATGACGCCCATGGCTGACCACGCACTTGATGTTCTCGAATACGCTCAACTGCTCGAACAGGTTGGGAGGTTCGCCCACACTGAGGCCGGTCGTGAGATCCTCCTGTCTCTGCGCCCGAAGAGCACCAATCAGGCGATCACGTCCAGGCACAATGCCTATCGGGACGCGATGCGCCTGCTGGAGACAGGACTTCGGCCGCCAGCGCTCAGTGCCCCGGATGTCGGGCCTATCCTGCAGCGACTCGCCCCTAACGGGGCCACCGTGGAGGGCGATGATCTTGTGTTGTGCCGCGACTTGCTGGACCGTTCGGCATCCGTCCGCCAGTTCCTCATGCGCGAAGAGCTCGCAGCACTGCCGTGTCTTGTCGAACTCGGCCATCGTATTGACCCATGCGAACAGGTGGCCGCTGAGTTACACCGGTGTCTCGACGAGGATGGAGTACTCCTCGATGCCGCGAGCGCTGAACTCAGGACACTCCGAGTGGAAGGACGGCGACTCGAGAACCAGATCCAGCGGCGCCTCGACCAGATGTCCCGTGACCCTATGCTGAAGGACATCCTTCAAGAGAGCTTTGTGACGGTCAGGAATGGCCGCTTCGTCGTCCCTGTTCGGCGATCCGAGAAGTCAGAGATCGCCGGCGTGATCCATGACCATTCCAACAGTGGGCAAACGCTTTTCGTTGAACCCACCGAGACACTCCCCCTGGGCAATGAACTGGCGGACGCTCGGCTGAAAGAGAGGGATGAGTGTCGGCGCATTCTCGGGCTACTGAGTGCAGGCGTTCGGGAACGAGGCGGGGCCGTGGCTGACAATCGGACCGTCCTCGCCGAGTTTGACGCTCTTCTGGCCGTTGCCACCTGGGCTACCGAATTCCGGTGCGTGTTGCCCACATTCGGCTCGGACTTCCGCCTCGTAGGGGCTCGCCACCCATTGCTCGAGTACCAGCTGAAGAACACAGGGCAGAGCGTTGTGCCTCTCGACCTGGCCGTTCCTCAAGATACGTCCGCCATGGTGATTACGGGATCAAACACGGGCGGCAAGACCGTTGCGCTAAAGACCATAGGCCTTCTCTCCCTCATTGCTCACACTGGGCTCCCGGTTCCCGCTGCTCCGCAGAGCTGTTTTGTGCGTTTCCGGCGTGTTTTCGCCGATATCGGTGACGAGCAGTCTCTGGCCGCAAGTCTGAGCACGTTCAGTGCCCATATGGCTCACATCACAGGGATCCTGAATGATGCGCAGCGCCCCGGACGGACCCTCGTCCTTCTTGATGAGCTCGGTGCCGGCACCGACCCGCTTGAGGGAGGAGCACTCGCCTGCTCGATCCTGTCGCAGCTCACGCAACACGGCGCCCTGACGTTTGCCACTACGCATCTTGGTGTCATCAAGACGTTCGTCCACGAGCACAAGCGCATGTCGAACGCGGCCATGCGTTTCAATATGAGCACCTTGCGTCCGGAGTACTCTCTGGATATCGGGCGACCAGGTGCAAGTCATGCCTTGACTATTGCCGAGCGCCTGGGCGTCCCGCATGAGGTCCTTGAGACCGCCAGGAAGCTCATGTCCACTGACCAGTTGCGCCTCGAAGGCATGCTTGCCGAGATGGAGGAGGATCAGCGTCGCCTGTCATCAAAGGAGCGCGAGGTGCAGGCCACGGTGGAGGAGATCACGCGTGACAAAGCTGAGTTGCATCTCGAGATGCGGGAACTGCGTCGAGAACGTCGACGCCTGCTCCACGAGGCGTACCAGCAGGCTGAAGGAATCGTTCGGAACACACGGCACCAGATGGATTCGCT
This sequence comes from Lentisphaerota bacterium, assembly GCA_018676675.1. Classification (GTDB taxonomy): domain Bacteria; phylum Verrucomicrobiota; class Lentisphaeria; order Oligosphaerales; family JABHEG01; genus JABHEG01. The sequence goes on along the minus strand of JABHEG010000280.1, from coordinate 86,245 downwards.
TCTGGGCGAGCTGCGCCGTCAGGGCCCCGGCCCCGACACGGCGGCTGGTCCCGCCCGACAGAAGATCACTGTCCGCGAAGAGAAGATCGACCGTGCCCTTGAGCAGACAGCCCCTCGTCCCGAAGCTCCTCTACCGCCCGGTAGTCTGGCTGTAGGACAGACTGTCTGGGTCGAGAAGCTGAACAGTAATGGCCGGGTCGTCGAGATCAGCGACCGGGGCGCCAAGGTTACGGTGGAGGTGGGGGCGATGCGCTTCTCGATGAGGAGCAAGGAATTGGGGAAAGCGACAGAGGACATCCCGGAACCGGAGACCCAGGTGAAGGTCACGCGACCGAGGGCGTCGGCCCAGCTCAGCCAGGAGATCAGTCTCATTGGCCTGCGCGTTGATGAAGCCTTGCAGCGGCTTGACCTCTACGTTGACCGGGCGGCTCTGGCGGGTTTGCCCCAGCTCCGGGTGGTCCACGGGTTCGGCACAGGACGTTTGCGGCGAGGCGTCCACGAGTGGCTTCGGGATTGCCCGGTTGTGAAGGGATTTCGTCTGGGGAAACAGGGTGAAGATCCCGGCGGCGCCGGCGCGACGCTGGTCACTCTGCGCTAGCCCTGCCCATAGTAGGCTTCCGGGCCATGCTTGCGCAGGAAGTGGCGGTCCAGGAGAGCTTGGCTGATGGGGGCGACTGCAGAGGAGAGGACTACCGTGTCCTGAGCCAACCGAGCGACTTCCTCAAGGACGACGCTGTTGATGACCGCGTCCTGAGGTGTCGTCCCCCAGGTGAATGGACCGTGGTGGGCCACGAGGGCACCGGGCATTGCCCCAGCCGAGTCGGAGGCGAAGAGTTCGGTTATCACCTTTCCCGTGTTGCGCTCATAGGCGTCTGACATCTCGCCCGGGCGGAGATCGCGCGTCACCGGGATTGCGCCGTAGAAATGGTCGGCATGTGTGGTCCCGAAACAGGGGATCTCACGGCTCGCCTGAGCGAAGGCGGTGGCAAAGTGGCTGTGGGTATGGGCCACCCCCCCGATTTCCGGGAAGTGTCTGTACAGTTCCAGATGGGTAGCCAGGTCGGATGACGGGCGGAGCCCTTGCTCCAGCGCGTTCCCCGCAAGGTCAACCAGAACGATGTCTTCGGGCCGAAGCTCCTTGTAGGGAACGCCGCTTGGCTTGATCGCGACGATTCCCGTGTCACGGTCGATGCCGCTCACATTGCCCCAGGTCAGGATGACGAGTCCCTGGGAAACGAGATCCAGGTTCGCCTGATGGACGTCGGACTTCAGACTGTCGAGACACGTTGACACGGGGAGCTCTCCCACAGAAAGAAAGAGAGCCCGCAGCATGTGCTTACGGGCTCTCGATATCTCTACAAAAGCAGTTGCCGCCTGGACCTATTTCTTGAACAGGTCGCCGTACTCGCCGGCAATCTTGCTGACATTCTCAGGCGTGACCAGCAGGTAACGCTTATCGAAGGCAGCATCCAAGTCGGACGGTGGGGGCTTTTCGTCGTAGACAGCCTTCGGGTTGTACGTGACGGCTGCAACGATCGCCTTGCCGGCAATCGCTTTCTTCAGCTCATAGACCGAGCCGCTGGCCAGAGCCAGATCCGGCCGCTTCTTCATGGTCCAGAACTTCATCGCGCCAAGATCCATCGGCAGACCGATGGTGGTGATAATGACATCACACTTGCCCGCGTTGCTCTTCACCATCGCGTCGAAGATTTTGGCCGTGAACCAGAATTCGAGAGGAGGCAGCATCTCTCCGCCTTCTCCGCCTTCGCCGCCTTCGCCCATCGGCATTTCCTCGGAGAACGCGTTCTTCGCGGACTCTGGGATGTCCGGGCTGATCTCTTCAACGATGGTCACGTTGCTTCCGAAGCCCTTCTTGAGGCCGTCCAGAACCGCACTGGGCTTGGCAGCTGTGCCGAGGGTCGGCTCAACAATGACGATGACTTTGCCGCCCGGGTACTTCTCAGCGAGGTACATACCAAGCTTCTGAGCCCCGATTTCCTGGTAGGCCATCTCTCGTTCACGAACCTGACCCACGTCAGGACCACCCGTCGAAAAGATGTTGCCAACCGCACAGAGCAGCGCAACGATCGCACAGACCACCGCCAAGGGCTTGCCCCACGAGGCCCCAGCTTTCTGTTTTGACAGGCCAAAAATCATTCCGCCGGCGGCAATCAGCATGATCACAATCGCCATTTTGCTCATCGTACTCCTCCCTTGCTTTCTTGCTTTGGGATTCTCTTTTCTCTCTGGACAAGCCCACCATCCGGGCACGTACCCGAAACTCCCAGTAGGCACAAAAACAACACATACTACACCGAAGTGCACAGTCAAGCAAACACAACCGGGCAAGAAAAACGACCGGGCCACGTGTGGAACCTGCGTGTTTCCCCCCAAGAACGCGTCTGTCCATGCCTCGGGCGGGAGGCCCCAAGTGGCGGGGTGTACGCCCGCGCCGCCTCCACCTCCGAACCATCCCGGTGTTTTTGCCACGTGCCACTTGCAAAGCGGGCGTCCACTTGGTATGAGTCCAGTGGTTTGCGTGCTCCGCGCCATGTGTTCCCGTTTTCTCCTGCATTCAGCTCGCGTTTCGGGAGTGCCGCGTGCGGACCTTCACGCGGGCGTGGGCGCTCTTCTTGACCGTTTGCTTTCTCTTGAGCCCATTTCGTCGACAGAGGTCAACGACGCAGGTCCCGCGGTCCTGACTGGAGCGTGTCCGTGGGGACACCGTGTTACGGTTGTGTGTGAAGGCTGCCAGGTTTCCTTCAGAGCAGCTCAGACTATGAGGTGATCGCAGTGGCTGAGAATCCTGCCTTGCGGGACACTGTCCTGTGTTCTGAACACAGTAGACTAGAGGCTCGGATGGGGGCATTTGCGGGCTGGCGCCTCCCGTTGCGCTACGGGGAGGGAACCCTTGCTGAACACCTGCACACGCGGGCGAGCTGCAGCCTCTTTGACGTGTGCCACATGGGCGAACTCAGGATCACCGGTGCGGAAGCATCGGTGGCCCTGGACCGGCTGATGCCGCGACTCGTCTCCGATCAGCAGGTCAGCAGTTGTCGGTACAACTTCCTGCTTTCACCGACGGGAAATGTCATTGACGATCTACTCGTTTACCGCCTTGCCTCAGAGGAGTTTATGCTCGTGGTCAATGCAGGACGGCGGGAAGCGGACCTGAACTGGCTGTCGGAGCAACTGGTCGGTTGCGACTGCACCATTGCCGACGTCTCCGCCGACACCGCAAAGCTGGATCTCCAAGGCCCCGGGACGTTTAGCGTACTGGCCGATCTTGACGTGCACCGCGATCGGCTCCCGTCCTATTACAGATGCACGAGAATTGAGTTGCTTGGCCACTCGGTGCTCATTAGTAGGACAGGCTACACTGGTGAGCTGGGGTTTGAGCTCTTCCTCGCGGCTGAAGAGGCGTGCGACCTTTGGCGCCGGTTGCTGGCACACGAACTCGTCGCTCCGGCCGGTCTGGGGGCCCGGGACACCTTGCGTTTGGAGATGGGGTATCCCCTCTACGGGCACGAATTGGATGAATGTACCACACCGGTCGAAGCCGGTTACGGTCGACTGCTGTCAGCCGGTCGACACCTTCACATAGCTGCCGAGGCTCTTGGTCGTTCTCCGAGAAAGGAGCTGGTTGGCGTCGCTCTCGAGGGGCGGCGTGCTGCCCGCATGGGCATGACCGTTTGGGGCGGAGGCGACATGGTTGGTCTGGGGACCGTAACCTCAGGATCATTCGCCCCGAGTTTGGGCCGCGCCGTCGCGCTGGCCTACGTGCGCCCGAATTCGTGTCCGATTGGCATGTCGGTGAAGATTGGCGCTGATGTTGAGCACGCGTTGCCGGCGCGACGAGTGGTATTGCCGTTCTACCCTCACGGGACGGCCCGTATGAACTGATCGGCCGGAAGGCATCAAAGAGGACTTGCAGGAGCGCAACAAGGGAGACATACTTGATTCTCGTTCAGACCAATGAAAGGGAAAGGTGAAGATGAAACGCTTCTCTGAAGAACATGAGTGGGTAGAGTTGGTTGAAGGGACTGCGACGGTTGGGATCACGGCCTACGCGGCCTCCGAGCTTGGGGACATCACGTTCATCGAACTGCCCGAGACCGGTGTCGTCCTGGGGCAGGGCGAGGTCTTGTGCGTGGTTGAGTCCGTCAAAGCGGCCTCCGACGTCTTTGTCCCAATCGGCGGGACGATCGTCGAGGTCAACGGCAAGCTTGAGGAGGAACCCGAGCTGCTTAACGAGTCAGCCGAGAATGACGCCTGGATCTGTCGCCTCAACGAGGTCGATGCCAGCGAAATGGAAGGGCTGATGACCGAGAGGGAATACGAGACCTTCACGTCATCTGACGACGACGTCTAGTGGCGAATGGCGTCAAGATAAAGGCAATCGGGGCATGGCAGCCCCTCCCACGTTGGCTGCACCTGACCTCAATGTGGGAGGCGGTGCCATCCGGCGACCTCTTTCTGGATGCACTCTCCGCCGCCTATTTTAACGCCATTCACGTCCAGTGGCGGCGGGCGGGAGTTTCGAGCCCGCTGTTGCCATGCCGTGGATGAGCAGGTTTCCCGGACGGCTTGGTGCGTACAGGTGTACGTGCGAAGCCGTCCGGGGTGAGTTGAGGCCCGAACCAGATCGGCTCAGTGACGAGTGGGCGACCGGTCTTGACCAATCGCCCGCCAGACACACCAGAGGTCGAACCGAGACGTATCCGCGGTCCTGCCCCCATTCAGCCAATCGTTGCTGAGGAAGTCGTCCCATGCCGTATATCCCTCTCACAGATGCTGAGAAGGCCGACATGCTGTCCTGCATCGGCGTGCAGAATATGCCCGAGCTCTGGCGCCAGATTCTGGGGCCCGAGCCGGTTCCGTCCCTCACGGGTCTTCCCAATGGCCGGTCGGAATTCGAGGTCAGCCGATACCTGTCGGATCTGGCTGCAATGAACGCAACGGACCTTGTCTGCTTTGTCGGCAGCGGATTCTATGATCACCTCATTCCCGCGGCGGTCGACGATGTGACCGGCCGCACGGAATTCTACACGGCCTATACCCCCTATCAGCCTGAGGCCTCGCAAGGGACGCTGCAGGCCATCTACGAGTACCAGTCGGCGATCTGTCGGCTGACGGGGATGGAAGTCGCTAACGCGTCCCTTTATGATGGGGGCACAGCCCTGTTCGAGGCGGTCATGATGGCTGTCCGGATGACCCGCCGCCGACGGGCTGTCTTGCTCGGATCTGTTTCCCCGATTCACCGCGAGATGCTGCGCTGTTATTGCACCAATCTGGACGTTGATCTGGTCGTGACTCCAGCGGAGACCGTCTTCAGCGCCCCTGATTTGTGTGCGTGTCTGAGTCCTGACACCGCTTGCGTCATCGCCCAGTACCCGAACGTCTTCGGGGTTGTTGAGGATTACCGCCAGGTCATTGAGATGGCAAAGGAAGCAGGAGCTGTCTCAATCTGTTCCGCCTACCCGATCGCTCTCGCCTTGCTCAAGCCGCCCGGAGAGTTGGGCTTTGACATCGCCACGGGCGAAGGGCAGTCGCTGGGCATCCCACTCTCGTTCGGCGGGCCATATCTGGGATACATGGCGACGTGGTTGAAGAACGTCCGCAAGATGCCGGGACGGATCTGTGGGCGAACGGTTGACCGCGAGGGACGGGACGGATACGTGCTGACCCTCCAGACTCGGGAACAACACATCCGACGCGAGCGGGCGACCTCCAACATCTGCACAAACCAGGGCCTCTGTGCCCTGAGAGCGATGGCTTACCTGACGTTTGTAGGCAGGCAGGGCTTGGTGGACGTGGCCCGGCTGTCGGCTGCGAAAGCGGTTTACGCCAGGCAGCAACTTCTGCAGATACCCGGCATCGAGGCGGATGAGAAGCCGTTCTTCAATGAGTTCGTACTTCGCTTGCCGGTTGACGCCGCGGAGGTCGTTGGTCGCATGATCGAGCGGGGCTTCGCCGCCGGCTTCCCCATGGGACGCTATTTCCCGGAGCGGCGGAACGAACTGCTTGTGGCCGTAACCGAGAAGCGGACACGCGAAGAGGTCCGCGGGCTGGCCGTGGCCCTTGAAGCTGTGTTGGCTGAGTGCCATTAGTGGTTCTGAGTTACTAATAGTAAACGCATTTTGTCGACGGATTAATAACTCAGACCACTGGGCGGGAGAGTTCACACGTGGAAACCATTTTTTCCAAGAGCCACTCCGGGCGGCGCGGTTCGTCCCTTCCGGAGCCGGACGTGCCCTGCACGGATGCCCTTCCTCCCGAGTTGCGCCGGGCAGAGCCCGCGGCCATGCCGGAGGTCAGCGAGCTTGACGGCGTCCGCCATTTTGTCAATCTGAGCCGGCGCAACATGGCGATTGACACGTGCTTCTACCCCCTCGGTTCCTGCACGATGAAGTACAACCCCAAGTTCCATGAACGGATCGCGAGTCTGCCCGGCTTCCGGGATTTGCACCCACTCCTCCCCCAACTGAGGCGAGGAGGGGCTTTGACTCAGGGGGCCCTCGCCGTCATCTACGAGACCGAGTCCTTCCTGTGTGAACTCCTGGGTTTCTCTGCCTTCACGATGCAGCCTCTGGCAGGCGCGCACGGTGAATTGGCCGGGGTCATGATGATCGCGGCCTACCACCGGGCAAACCAGGATGACAGGCCCGTGATGTTGATCGCGGATTCTGCCCACGGCACCAACCCTGCCAGTGCGGCCATGGCTGGGTTCGAGACCCGGACCGTGCCCACCGGACCGGATGGGAATGTTGACATGGAGGCGTTCCGGGCTGCTCTGTCGCCGAGGGTCGCTGGGATGATGCTGACGTGCCCCAGTACCTTGGGGCTCTACGACCCGAACACCCGTGAGATCTGCCGTCTGGTCCACGAGAATGGCGCCCTTATGTACGGCGATGGGGCGAACCTCAATGCGCTGTTGGGGCGCGTCAGGCCCGGAGATTTGGGCTTCGATGTCGTACATGTCAACTTGCACAAGACCTTCGCCACCCCCCATGGCGGAGGCGGACCGGGGGCCGGCCCTGTGGGCGTTTCCGAGCAACTCGTCCGCTTCCTCCCGACGTCTCGCGTGCTGAAGCGCAATGACGGAAGCTATGCCCTGGAGTACAGCTTCCCCGACACGGTTGGCTACGTCGCTCCGTTCTACGGCAACTTCGCGATTATCCTGCGGGCCTACGCCTATATGCTGACCCTGGGGAAGGAGGGAATGCGCCGAGCCGGGGAAGCCGCCGTGCTTAACGCGAACTATCTGAGAGCCCGCCTGCGAACGACGTACCAGGAGCCGCATGATCGTGCTTGCATGCACGAGTGCGTCTTCTCAGCCCAGAGCTTCGTTCGCAATGGTGTGCACGCACTCGACGTGGGCAAAGAACTCCTCGATCGGGGTTTCCACGCCCCAACGGTCTATTTCCCGCTGACCGTGCCTGAGGCCCTCATGATCGAGCCAACGGAGACGGAGTCAAAGCAGACGCTGGACGCCTTCGCGGATGCGCTGATCGACATAGCGCGGAAGGTGCAGGAGGACGCTGCGGGGCTCTCGAAGGCCCCCATCTCGATGCCTGTGAGTCGGCTTGACGAGACCCGCGCTGCTCGTCATCTCGATCTGGCCAGCCTTGGCGAGAGGGACTGATCTACATCCGCCCGAGCCGCGGGGACATGCTGCAGCCGCCGCGAAGAGGGTTTCGTGGCGGAGTTCACGGGTGGCCCCCTCCGCGGGGATGCAGTGGCGCCTTGGCGCCCAAGGCTGCCCGCAGCTCGCCGTTGTTCACGGATCTCGCCGCCGACCGACTCCTGATTGGTGGTGGGCAGTCTCGTGAGGCGAGGCCACTCTCAATCTTGGTCCGAATCAGGAGCGCGATCAGAACTTGGCTCCCGCCCCCTGGAACCGAGGCATTGCCCCAACTGCTTCAGGTTGGGTTGATTGCGACGTGTTCCTCTGCTATATTCTCCACTTTGCAGTCGAAAAATGGCGATCTCTGAACTCCGGCCCAATCAACACCGGGCCACCCATATGGCATAACTGACGCGTGCCCCACGGTGCCCAACCAGCGCACACACGAGGGGGCAATCGATGCACGCCGGAGTTCTCTAACGGCCCAGGAAGAAGGCACATTTCCAGATGAAACGGACGTTTCAACCGTCGAACATTTCCCGCAAACGCAAACTCGGCTTCCGAGCACGGATGGCTACTCGCTCGGGGCGTGCCATCATCAGCAGGCGTCGACGGAAGGGTCGCAAGCAGTTGACTGCCTGAGCGTGGGATGGGAGTGAGCACGATGGCAGACCGAGGGCCTGTCGACAGGCATGCCTCGGCCCGGAGCGGCTTGTCGCCCCACTGCACGATGGGTGAGGGTGGCCAAGCGCGGACGCCTGCAGCGACGTCAACCGTCGAGAGACCGTTCGCCAAGTCGGCCCGTTTGCGTACGCAGAGTGAACTTCAGTACGTCAAAACACACGGGCCCCGTTACGCTGGTCGACGCTGTGTGGTTTCCATTGCTCGGCCCCCTGATGGTAGGCGCAAATTTGCGATCATCATCTCTCGGCGCTACAGCCTCCGAGCCGTGGACCGCAACCGGGCCCGCCGCCTGCTGCGCGAAACCTACCGTCTTCTGCTTCCCCGCATGCAGCCTGTCTGGGTCGTCTTCATCCCTCGGCGCGCCATGTTTGGGGCCAAACTGGGAGACGTCTTCTCAGAGGTGGAGGCCAGCCTGAAGCGTCTTGGCATACTCGAATCGGTCCCCGAGCCGTGCCCAGGCACGACTGTGGCAGATGGAGGGCGGCCATGAACCGGACGGCCTCAAACCTGGCCAAACGGATGGCCCTCGCGGTCCTTTGGCTGTACCGGAAGGGATTGTCAGGACTCAAGCCGCCGTGTTGCCGCTTCGTGCCGACCTGCTCGGAGTACGCTACTCAGGCGATTGACCGCTTCGGCGCTCTGCGGGGAACGCTGCTCGCGGTCAGACGTTTGCTCAGGTGTCAGCCGCTCTATCGGGGTGTGGTTTACGACCCCGTCCCGTCTCGTGCGTCTTGGAGACCAGAAAATCCGCCGAAAGGGCGTTAATGAAGAAGTACGATAAGACGACCATAGCAGGTGTCGCTGCCTGTGCCGTTCTGCTGGTCCTTTGGGGCCCGCTGATGCGCAACCTTGGTCTGACGCGCACTGGTCAGCCTGCTCCTGCTCCTTCCGTTACACAGGAGAATGCTCCCACCGACGTGACGCCCCCTCCCGGGGCTCCTAAAGGAGTCGTGGCGCCGCCGGTCGAAGGTGTTTCCAGCATCCCAACGCCACCCTCCGCTGCACCCGCCGACGTGACGCCGGGGAGTGCCCCGACCTCCGTTGCCGTGCCTCCTCAGGGAACGGTTTCGCTGCCCTTCCGGCCCCCGGCGCTCCCGCTTCCCGCTGCTGTCCATAGCCTGACGGTCGACGGACTTGTGGATGTGGCGGTCGATCCTGCCGGAACCGGGATCAGTACCGTATCCCTTGGCAATTACCTTTCGGACGACCGGACTCAGGCGGTCCAGCTTGGGCGTTACCAGCAACCGCTCTGTGCCGTCGTGCTGGGACAGACACCTTGGGGCCGCGCAGAGACCACAGAGGTCATGGAGTCCACGGACACCGTACTCGTCGTCCGGAGCGGCCTCCAAGGCGGCCTCACGCTGACTCAGACGTGGGAGGTCCTGCCCGACAGTCCTTATCAGCTCTCCTACCGAATATCGATCCGCAACGGGGGTGCTTTGGCCGCGGCCATTCCGAGCTTGCCCGTGAGTTGTGGTGCCCTCCCCGCAAACCCTGTGGGGGCTGCGGGGGGATCAAAGCGAATGGCCGCGATGAATGCCGGCATCGACGTTGCGTTTGTCGGTGAGGAGCGCCCCAAAGGCTATTCGGTCAAGAAGCTGGGGAAATTGAAGGGAGAGGCCGCCAGAGCCCTGTCAGAACGACCGACCGAGTGGGTCGCCGTTCACACCAAGTACTTCCTGTTCTACGTTGCATCGGCTTCCGACCCTTTCCCCGGCGTGGCCGTGGGCACCATCTCTGCGGGTGACGACCCCAAGAGCGCGAACCCCTGGCTGTATGCTGGAGTTCTTCTGGATGGTGGAACGCTCGAGCCCGGGCAGGACCGCACCTGGGAGCTCTCGTGCTACGCCGGACCCAAGCAATACGGACTACTCAAGCAGATCGACAACCGGCTCCTTTCCGTTATGCGGATGGATCTGTTCTTCGGTCTCCACCCACGGTGGATGGCCTGGATTTCCGGACGCATTCTGACTGCACTTCTGGCTCTGAGTGCGTTCTTTGATCATCGGTGGGGCTATGGCTTCGCTATCATCGTCATCACGTTTGTGATCAAAATGCTCTTCTGGCCCCTGACCCACCGTAGCACGGCCTCCATGCGGAAGATGCAGGCCATTCAGCCGTTGGTAAAGGAGCTTCGGGAGAAGCACGGCGATCAGCCCGAGAAGATGAACCGCAAAGTCATGGAGCTCTACAAGGAGCACAACGTCAGCCCCCTTGGCGGATGTATGCCGATGTTCCTGCAGATCCCTGTCTTTTTCGCCCTCTTCAATACGTTCCGAAGTGCCATTGAGCTTCGACAGGCGGAGTTTCTCTGGGTCGCTGATCTGTCTGTTCCTGACACGATCGCCGATCCCTTCGGTGTTCCCATTCGGCCCCTGGCGATCCTGATGGCCGTCAGTATGCTCGGTCAGCAGAAGATGATGCCGTCATCAGCCGACCCCTCACAGGCGCGCATGATGATGTTCATGAGCGTGTTTTTCATGTTCATCTTCTACAGCATGCCGGCGGGACTTACCCTTTACTGGACCGTTAACCAAATCCTCACGATCGTGCAAACTCTTGTGAGTCGCAGACTCGAGAAGAAACCGGAGAGCTGAGTTTTTCCGCGCAAGCGCCGTTACCCCACCCTTCCGGGCGCCCTCACTGCGCGTCGGGAGGCACCGAAATGCTGCCGAGCACGTGGGCCTTGCCGGGATAGGACGAGAAACTGCTCTCCCCGCGGCACAAAGCCGCACGCAACGAAGGAGTTAAGGAATGGACGTCACGCCTGAACAGAAGGAACACGGGGTGTCCAGCCTCAACCGGATGGTTGAGCTGCTTGGCTTTACAGTCGAGATCAATGAGCTGGAGGACAGCCAGGGGATTACTCTCAGCCTCAAGACTGACGAGCCCGGACGTCTCATTGGCCGCAAAGGGCACTACCTCCAGAGCATGGAACTGCTGCTCAATCGGATGATGCGCAAGAAATACGGCAAGTTCCCGTGGATAGCTCTCGACGTGGACGGCTACCAGCGGAAGGCTCCAGCGCGTCGGCGTGGAGGCGCTCCAGTGGATAGCGAACGACTAGAGCAGATGGCCAATGACGCCGCCAAGGAAGTTGAGCGGTGGGGGCAGGAAAAGTCGACCGCCCCACTGAATGCCCGCGACCGCCGCGTCGTCCACGTGACCCTCCGCGACTACGATGGCATCGTCACGGAAAGTGGACCGGAGGAAGGCGAGGGACTGAAGCGGGTTATCGTCCGGCCAGCGGATACCTCAGCTGACGAGTAGCCGCTGCCGGCGCTCTCTCTTTCATGCGATTCCAGCCCGGACTGGGTGCCTGATCTGCGGCTCAGGAGGCGCCGTCAGGCCATTCCTGTCGGATGCTCCCCAAGGTGATTTCCACGGTTGCATGTTGCGTGTGGATCGTGTAAATTTCCTGGGAAAAGGTGATAGGTGTGCGGCATAGCCGTTCCTGTCTTCGGTCGTCCTGATCACCCGACGCACTTGGAGGTAACACCCGTGCCGAATCCCGTCCTTGATGCCTTCATGGCCCAACAGGGGAACCTGGGCCTGACGTTTGATGACGTTTCCCTGGAAACGCAGTACGCTGATTTCCTTCCTGCCGAGGCCGATGTTGCCTCTCGTTTCAGCCGCAATATTGCGCTCAACGTGCCTTTCGTCAGCGCGGCTATGGATACCGTAACCGAGAGCGAGATGGCGATTGCGGTGGCCTCTCTCGGCGGCATAGGCGTCGTCCACAAGAATCTGACCCCGCGTGAGCAGGCGGCCGAGGTGGCCAGGGTCAAGCACTACTTGAACGGCCTCATCACCAGCCCCATCGTTTTCCGGGACGACATGCTGGTCTCAGAGGTGCTTGAGGAGAAGGACCGCAACAGCTACAAGTTCAGCGGCTTCCCCATCATTGACGACAATGATCGCCTGGTCGGCATCCTGACATCCCGCGACCTCAAGTTTCTCACCAACTACGGTGTTCCGGTCTCGGAGGTAATGTCTCGGGAGCCCATTGTCGCACCCCCTGAGACGACCATGGTACAGGCCTTCGAGACGATGCTGCGCAACAAGGTGGGCAAACTCCCGATTGTCGATGGCGACTTCTGCCTTCGCGGCCTTTACAGTTTCCACGATGTCCGGACCTTGATCGACAACGTCGAGCCGGCCTACAACCGTGATGCTCGACACCGTTTGCGTGTCGCTGCCGCGATCAGCCCATTTGACGAGGAGAGGATCGAGGCCCTCGTCGACGCCGACGTCGATGCGCTGGTTATCGACACGGCACATGGGCACTCAAAGGGGGTCATCGAGACCATTGACCAGTTGAAGAAGGCCTACTCAGATCTCGACGTGGTGGCGGGCAACATTGGCACTGGTGAAGGCGCTCGGGCGTTGCTGGATGCCGGAGCCGATGCCATCAAGGTCGGAATTGGTCCGGGCTCGATCTGTACGACACGCATCGTCGCGGGAGTCGGAATCCCACAGGTGACGGCCATTTACCGGGCTTCGCAGGCCGTTCAAGGGGAGATACCAATCATTGCTGATGGCGGGATCACCTACTCCGGCGACGTGGCCAAGGCCTTGGCAGCCGGTGCCGATTGTGTGATGATGGGATCTGTCCTCGCTGGAACTGACGAGAGTCCGGGGGAACGCATTCTGCACCAGGGCCGCCCCTACGTTCTCTACCGGGGGATGGGGAGTCTGGACGCCATGAAGACGGGGCAGGGAAGCCGCGAGCGCTACAGCCAGCATGGGGTGGAAGCCGAGAAGCTTGTCCCCCAAGGTATTGAGGGAATGATCCCCTACCGTGGATGTCTCTCCGACGTCATTCACCAATATGCGGGAGGGCTGCGTTTCTCCCTCGGGTATTGTGGGGCTCGCACCGTGCCTGAACTCCAGAGCAAGGGGCGCTTTGTGCGGGTGACCGCCGCCGGCCGCCAGGAGGCCCATCCGCATGACGTCAAGGTCATCAAAGACGCCCCCAACTACCGAGCGACCTGATCCGGCTTCCCCCCGAATGATGGGACACACCACATGACACCAGTGCTTCAGATACTGATCGGGGTTGCGGTTGCTTTGGCGGTCGTGGTTCTCCTCGTGGTCGGGGCCGTGGTCCTGGTCTTCATCGACCTTTGGCCGCAGGTGAAGGCTGCCGGCGTCCCGGTTGGGCTTCTTGATATGGTTGTGATGCGTCTTCGGCAGATTGATCCTGCCAGGGTCGTTCGAGCCATGATCACCCTCTACAAAGCGGGTCTCGAGGTCCGCCTGGATGACTTGCAGGTCCATGTGATGTCCGGGGGCGATCTGGACGGTGTAGCGGACGCCCTCGTGTCGGCCAGCAAAGCTGGTCTGGATGTCGACTTTGCCATGCTTGCCGCCATTGACCTGGCCGGGCGCGATGTCGTCGATGCCGTCAATACGCGGGTGCAGCCGAAGGTTCTTGTCTGTCCTCCCGCAACCGCTCAGAAAGATGCTCTCTCCGGTGTATCTCGGGACGGAATTCGCCTCGCTGCCCGAGCTCGGATCACCGTCCGGACGCAACTTGACCGGCTGGTGGGCGGAGCCGGGGCAGACACCATCGTGGCCCGCGTGGGAGAGGGAATTGTCTCCGCGATCGGGCGTGCCCCATCTCATCGGGAGATCCTGGAGAAGCCCGAGCTCATATCTGAACACATCCTGGCCCGTGGCCTTGACAGCGGCACGTGCTTCGAGATCGTGTCGGTCGACATATCCGACATCGACGTGCTGGACAACATATCGGCCCGTCTCAAGTCGGCACAGGCCGGAGCGGACAAGCGCATCGCCCAGGCACAGGCCGAGGTCAGGCGGGCCGCCGCCATCGCGGCCCAGCAGGAAATGGTGGCCCGCACAAAGGAGATGGAGGGGCGAGTCACTTCCGCGAAGTCGAGGGTGCCGTTGGCCCTGTCCGCGGCTGTAGCCGAGGCCAATTTCGGAAACTCGGCCCGGCTGCAACCAACCATGCAGTCCAGGTTACGGTGGTCATCCAGACGGGACTGACCCGGAGCAGTTGTCTCTCTCCGGACGGAGGCGTCAGTTACCCGAGTCGCATGGGGCAGCGATAGGCCGGCGCAGGCCCTCCGAGGCGCAGGCACGGGGCACGATACTTGATTTTGCGCGATTCCGAGGCTACCTTTAGTAGCTTGTGTTGACTTTCGGAAGTGCTATACTGTCCCGGCATTGTGCCTCGACTGACGTGATGATTGTGTCGCTTTTGCTCGAAGAAATCCGCTAGTAGTCGACCGTGGTCAGAACCTCTACGGAGGCTGGAGAACGGGCTCCGGGTTCGTCCCCGGAAGCGAGACCTCGTACGGCGGAGTATGCTGTTCAGGAGTGGGCCCTATATGACCACAACCCGTTTGCTGTCATACGCTGCTTGTTTCGCCCTTGTTGTATCCTTCTGCTGTGCTCCTGCTTCAGGCCAGGCCAAGAAGCGCGGGGCCTTACGGATCACGGACTTGGACCTTCAACACAAGGACAGTCCCGAGTTCCAGGCGATGAGCAATCCTCGTGCCACCCGTGAGTACAGGTGGTACCAGATCACCGTCGAGTATGAAGCCCGCGGCGGCGACCGGGGTTGGCTGGATGAAGTGGAACTCGAATGGTCTGTCATTCTTTCCCCCAAGTCATCGTCAAAGCCGTTTCTCTTAAAGCGAACCGTGACTTACGTCGACGTTGAAACGGCGAAGGGCGCGACTCATCACGCTGTCGTATACCTGCGTCCTGCGTTCATTCGTCGTTACTATGGAACAGACCGAATAAACAAGAACGATATTGGCATCTACGTGCGGACAAAGGTCAATGGGGAATCCTCAGACACGTACCGTGAGGCAAAATCCAAGGATCTTCGCGGCACGTGGTGGGAAGCGCGAGAACCGCGTGTCCATATCCGGGAGAACGAGCTGATGACCCGGGATGAGACGCCCTTCGCTCCTCTTGATTACGACTTTTACGAGCATCTCAAGCCCCGCCGTTGATGGAAGGGCCCTTCAACGGCATCCTCTAAAGACCCCTTCGCGGAAACCTCAACATGGCGCGTGTAGACCGAGTACTGGCCATCGACATTGGTGCTACAAGCATCAAGGTTGGCGAGTTCGAGTACCCCAAGGAAGGGGTATCCCTTATTGGCTTCACCCAACGGGAGTATGAGGAGGAACTCACCGAGAGTTCCCGCTCCGTCGTCGTCGCCGGTCTTCTGCGCCAGATGCTCGTTGAGAACAACTTCACCTCCCGCCGCTGTATGCTCTCGATCTCCGGCCAGGCGGCCTTCACCCGTTTTGTTAAGCTCCCCCCGGTCTCTGAGGAAGAGAGTCGTGTACGACAGATCGTGGAGTTCGAGGCGCGGCAGAATGTTCCGTTTCCTATGGAAGAGGTCATCTGGGATTACCAGTTGATCGCCAATCCGGAAGCCGAGGAAATGGACGTGATGTTCGTCGTGATCAAGAACGAGATCGTCGAGCAGATGACCGGCGCTGTCCAGGCGGTTGGGTTGGAGCCCATCCGAGTTGACGTTGCGCCCGCAGCCTGTTACAACGCCGCCCGGGCCAACCACGTCGGTGACCAGGACTGCGCGATGGTCCTCAACATCGGCGGGCGGAGCACCAATCTCCTGTTTGCGGATCGCAACCGTTTCTTTGCTCGCACGATCCCTATTGCCGGCCACTCGATCACCCAGCAGATCGCAAAGGAATTCGGAATCGGCTTTGCCGAGGCTGAGGAACTGAAACGGCGGCACGGCTTCGTCGCCCTGGGCGGAGCCTACGCCGAGCCTGAGTCAGAGGTGGCTGCGGCCGTTTCCAAGATCATACGGAATGTCATGGCCCGGCTGCACGGTGAGATCAATCGGTCAATCAGCGTCTATCGGGCTCACCAGAAGGGCAATCGCCCCAGCGCTCTTTTCCTGACCGGCGGCAGCTCGACCATGACCTATACGGACCACTTCTTCGCGGAGAAGCTCCGGATGGAGGTCCATTACCTGAATCCCTTCCAGGTCGTGAACTTGGGCCCCGACATCAATCGCCAGCGTCTCCAGGAAGTCGCTCACATGTTCAGCGAGGTGATCGGGCTGGGATTGCGGTACCACATGCCCTGCCCGATTGAGGTGAGCCTGATTCCGGAGACGATTCGCCGTCAGCAGGCCTTCAAGAAGAAGAAGCCCTACGTTTTTGCCGTTCTCGCCTGTATGATCCTCATTCTGTTGATTGCCTTGTTGGCCAACAAACAGCGCGCCGTGCTCTATCAGGGCGTCCATGAGAAAACCGACAAGAACATCGTCAAGCTCGACACGTTGGACAAGAAGATCCGTGAGGCGCGAAGCGAAGTTGACAGTGTGCAGGCTCAGTATGCCGAAGTCGAAGCCAAGCTCGGCGAACGGATGATCTGGCCCCGCCTCTACAACGAGCTGTTCCGCCTGCGCCCTGAAGGCCTTTGGCTCGTGAGTGTGAAGCCGATCATCGGCGAAATCAAGTCCGTCCGGGCGGCCAGTGGCACGACGACCACTCAAGGCACCGGCATGGGCATGGGCAACAGCGGCGGCGGCGACGGGGCCATGGAGATGGGAATGGGGGCTGAGGGTGGCGCGGAAGGCGGAATGGGAATGGGCATGGGCGACGGGGGTATGGGCATGGGAATGGGCGGTGGCGGTGGCGGCGACAGCGGAGGAGAGGCGATGGTCACCGGGATCGAGCTCTATGGACATAGCGTTGTGATGGAGGCCCGGGGAGCGATAGGCCGAGGCCGTGGCAACGCCGATGATGGCGATGGCGACGATGATGACGGGAAGGCAGATGAGCAGGATGAGGACGGCCCCCGTGATCCGCTTCAGGGCAACGACGACGATGACGACGATGACGACGAGGCGAAGAAGAAGCCGGTGGAACCCAAGGCTACACCGGAGTTGACCTATGTGGCCCGTCTCCAGGCTTCTGAGCTCTTTGATGAAGACGATAATTTTACCGGCATCGTCATCTACCAACCGCCGAACGTTGTACAGAATCTGAGTACGTTCTCGCTGCAGGTGAAGTTGGTGGAACCGCTGGCTTTCTATAAGGCCAAGTAGACGCTGTGAGGCCCTTCCGGACATCTTCCGTTCGGTTGATGATGGGCCTGGGCAGGAACGGAACGAGATAAGGTTCGTTCATGGATCTGATACGAAAAAATATGGGCCTGATCATCTACGCGATCGCTTGTCTCGCGTTGGCGGTCTTTATCATCCTGGGAATCAAGCAGGCCTCCTCAACGGCGTCGGATCTGGCTGACAAAGTCACCCGTCAGAAGGAGTTCTACAAAAAGATAGCGAGCAACAGCTACGGGCTCACCAAGAGCAACCTGTTGATTGCCCGGCAGAACGCGGAACTTGTGCGCGGGAAGTTCCGCGACCTCCGCACTTTACTTACCAAGCAGTATCGAATCCCTCGCGAGCGACCTCCCACGTCGCTCGAGTGTGTTCGCATCCTGGACAACGACATCCGGGCCATGAACCGGGATCTCCAAGACAAGAACATCATGCCGGGGACAGGCTGCAAGTACTTCTCGTTCGATACACTGGCCAAGGCAAATTCCCTGCCCCACGCTTCCCATGTGCCCGGCATTCTCAGGCAGCTCACAGTCGTGAGAGAGATCGTCAGGCTGGTTGGCTTGGCTGAGGTCAGTGAGCTGAGTGACCTTCGCCGACCGATGCAATTGGGCGAGCGCGAAGAGGGACTGTACAATGTCATTCCCATAGAAATCACCGTGATCGGCACGCTGTCGCAGGTCAGCAAGCTGGTTGACCTGTTTCACCGCGATTCCAGGTTCCTTTTCTTCCTCCGTTACATGTCGCTGGAGTCGGAAGATCAAGCCCCTAACGGGGTTGTGGCTAGCTACAAGGGACGAACCGGGGGCGGCGAGGGCGGAAACAGTGAAGGTGGCATGGGGGGCGGCGGCATGGAAGGTATGGGGGGCGGCATGGAAGGTATGGGGGGCGGCATGGAGGGTATGGGCGGCGGCATGGAAGGTATGGGCGGTGGCATGGAAGGTATGGGCGGCGGCATGGGTCGCGGCCGGATAGGCCAGGGCCGGGGCTCGCGAGGCAGCGAAGGCGGAAATGACGACGGCGGCAGCGAGGAAATCGCCCTGCAGCGCAAACACCTGGATGCATTCGAAAGCCCGCGTCCGCTGCGAGCTGAGCTGCGGTTCGAGCTGGTCGAGTTCATGCCGCCCGATAGCGACGACGAAGAGGAGAATTGAGCTTTTGCAGTTTCTGATTCGACATTGTGAGAAGCTTGCTTTGGGTTTTGCCTTGGTCGGCTTGCTCGTAGCCTGCTATTACATGCTGCACTGCCTCAAAGTTGCCCGGAGCGATGTACGAGACCTTCAAGATCGCGCCGGCTCGATTGACTCGGGCCGCAAAGTCCTTGACCCAATCAAGCGAACGCCGGTCAAGATTGATAAGCTTCTTGACGATCCCGCTCTCCTCATCAAGCTTACAGAGGGAGAAGGCAAAGGCGCGCTCGTTGAACCCCCTCGATACATCCGCTGCTTGAACTCCCGGTGCATGTACCTCATCTCCTACGAGATGGATGACTGCCCCTTCTGTCGCGCCAAACAGCCGCCCAAAGGGAAGAAGGAGAAGGACGTCGGGGCGGACTCTGACGGCGATGGGATTCCGGACTTTGTCGAGGGACAGTACCCCTTCCTTAGTTCCCGCGACGAGACGGACGCGGCTCGGGACCAGGACAAGGACGGCTTCACCAATCTCGAGGAGTTCAATGCAACCACGAAGCTGGATGATCCCGCCGACCACGCGCCGCTCATCACCCTCGTTCGCTATCTCAAGACCTTCAGGCGCCCTATTCCCGTACTTCTGAGGAAGATATCGACAAATGGTGCCGACGATCCGGCCCGTTGGGATGTGACCTGCCAGGCCCCGGATAAACGAGGGAAACTCCGGAACAGACTTCTGCGCGTTGGGGATGAGGTCAACGGGTACACGATTCTTAAGGCAACCGTCAAGACAGGCAAGCGGATCAATCCCAGAACCAGGAAGGAAGAAGAGGGCGACGTTTCGGAAATCGTCATCCAGAAGGGCGAAGACGGCCCGAAGTACACCTTGGTGGTGGAGACCCGAGGCTTCGAAGAGGACTACTACGTGAGCTTCATCTATGCCTTGGACCGCTACAACATCAGAAGGACCAAAAAGTACACCAAAGTCGCTGGTCAGGAACTGAAGCTTCCACACCGGGCAACGCGGCTTTACGAAACCTATGTCGTGACCGAAGTCTCTGCCAGGACGGTGACCGTCAAGCGGGCTGACAAGGGCGTGAAGTCCGAGACCTACGGTGTGAAGCGGTACGAGAAACGGAAGGCACGCGAGCTCTTTCTCCGTCCTCCCCCGACGGCCGACGGCCGTGACGGCCGTGATGGTGGAGATGGCGGCATGGGTGCGGGGATGGGGCAAGACGACGGTATGATGGAAGGGATGATGCCCGGCGAGAACATGGGGCCCGGCCGGACAACACGTAGACAACGACCCCGATTCTGAGTTCGCGGGTCTGCGCGCGTTGCGCGTCGCCGGCCCATGTCCATTGGCGCAATCGCATGACGGTGGGATTATCGCCAAATACAGGGTATTGTATGCACTCTTCAGCCGCGTTTGGCTGCAGGAAACTGCCATTTTCGGATGGCAAGATCTAGCCGGAGCGTGGTTGGGACTGCAAACACGACATACAGTTCTGCCGACAAGACGGATGAGTTAGGGCGGTGCAGCCACAATCTGCTCGCGTGGTTTCCGCGAACAACGTGTGGCTACGACGGACCATGAGGTATATACAGATCGCGACGGATGCCCTTGCGTGGCATCCACTCCGTTGACTCCAGCGGCAAGGGGCCTTACCTGCCGAGGTGGCAACAGACAGAGTACCAAACGAGAGAAGCGAATCAGGTTGGAAAGCCTGAGAGATCGGGTGCGATGGCCGGCACTCTCGAGATGATCGAGGTGGCCGATGGCGGCCTGCGGGAACGTATCGTGTCCCCAATCTCTCGGCAGAACGACTGGCGGATTCAGAACTCATGCCTTCACGTGTGGGAGTACAGTATATGAACGAACGTATGATTGGCGCAACGGCGCTTCAGCGGCTTGTGGGAGCCTTTGTCCTGCTGGTGAGCGTGGGCATGACCAGCCACTGGTCAGTGTGGGCCCAGGACGCACTGGACTTGCCTGATGACGTGGTCAAAGCCGCGGCCCAGGCAGGGAAAGGGAAGGCGAAGAACGACGACGCCGATCTTGAGGAGCTCGAAGCGTTGCTGGCGGGTGAGGAGAAGGCGACAGAAAAAAAGGGCGAAGCAGCGGGGGACGCCGATCTCGATTTCGGTCTGGCCGATGACGATGGGGACAAGAAGAAGGCCGGTGAGGACAAGGACGCCGGCGATGCGGACGATGATGCACTGGACGATCTTGAGGCGCTTTTCTCTGATGGCGACGACGATGCGGATGACAAGAAGGAAGAACCCAAGACCGAGGCCACGACTGATGGGGACGCGCCCAAGGTAGAATTGAGTGTCGACGAACGGAGCCGTATCGATGCAGAAGCCGAACGGGCCGTTGAAGCGCGGATGACCGAGAAGGAACAGGAAACCGCTACCGTTCCAGTTGCTCCCATAGAAGATGGGGTGGACGATGATGCGGTCGCCGATGGGAAAGCGCTGGAGCCCCAACCCGCTGAGCTCGAAGCAAATGAACAGGTCCGTCGTCGGGAGTTCGAACTCCTTGGCGAGCACTATGTGATTAAGGCCCTCAAAGAATACCGCAGCGGTGAGTACGCGGAGGCCGTCAAATACTACAAGAATGCTCAGGAACTCTTCAAGAAGATCAGTCGCAGCGAGCCTCGCGTTCTGAAGAAACTGAGCCAGATCGAAGCCCTGCTCTACAATCTCCATGTTGACTGGGCTCAGGACCTGGCCCGGGAAGCGCGCCGTTTTGCGAACGCCGAAATGTGCGATGAAGCCATCGGGAAGTGCCACCAGGCTGCTGCACATGACCCGACTCGACGGGCCGAAATGGACGAACGGATCAAGAAGTATCTGGAACTCAAGCGTGACGTGGAGGTGCGTCTCGCTGTTGCTCCCGAACGCGTTGACGTGAGCAAAGCCGAGCGCGATTTCGAGATCAACGTCCTCTTTGAGCAGGGCAAAGTGTTTTTCAACAATCGGCGTTACGCGGATGCTCGCGACCTGTTTGAGCAGATTCTCCTGAAGGACCCCTACGAGGTCCGGGCCATCCGATCTCTCCGCAAGATCAATGCTGAACTGCTTGTGATCGCCGACGAGAAGCACGCGGCGATGGTCGTGGAACGGATGGCTGAGGTCCACTGGAAGTGGGCTGAGCCGGTTACCCCGCTTCTGGCTGGTCCCGCCGCTGAGATTACCGGTACGGCCGTCCGAAAAGCCGAGCAGGAGACGGGAATCCGGGCGAAACTTCGCGATATCATCCTTCCCAACATCGAGTTCGAGGAGACGCCGATCGATGAGGTCATCAAGGTCCTCAAACGCCGGAGCATTGAGCTGGATCCTGACGGGGAAGGCGTGAATATCTTCCTGCAGATGCCCCCGGTTGGGGCGGCCCCGGCTGATGACGGGGGCGGCGGTGACGGCGGCGGTGGCGGCGGCGGCGATGGTTTTGGTGAGGACGACTTTGGCGGCGGCGAGGACGATTTCGGCGGCGGCGATGACTTCGGCGGAGGGGAAGCGGCCCCGGGCGGCGGCGGCCAGGGCGGCGGCGATGACCTGGGTGGCTTTGGCGATGATGACGACTTCGGCGATCTTGGCGACGATGGTGGCGGAGCAGGCATCGCAGCAGCTCCCGTGGAGCGGAACATCACCATGAGCATGGACAATATCCCGCTGGGCGAAGTGATTCGCTACATCTGCATGGGCACGGGCATGAAGTTCCGGGTTGAGAGTAATGCTGTCATCATCGCGGACAAGTCCCAGGCGCTGGATGAGATGGAAACGCGCTACTATGCCGTGCAGGCCGGTGTTCTGGACGCCCAGAAGACGAAAAGGCGGGCCGCGAATATCGATTGGGGATCAGACGACGACGACGATGACGATGACGATGATGATGATGATGATGACGACGGTCCAGCCACGTTCGATCTGAGGAATTTCTTCTCGGACTTCGGTGTTTCCTTCCCTCAAGGCGCCAAGATCTCCTACTACCAGCGCACCGGCAAGCTCGTTGTTCACAATGACCCCGAGAACCTGCGCAAGGTGGAGAAAGTCCTCCAGGAAATCAATGTGACGCCGACCCAGGTCACAATCGAGGCGAAGTTCGTTGAGATTGATCAGGAGACCATGTCCACCCTGGGGTTCGACTGGGGACTCGTCCAGGGCGGCGTGACCGCCGTTGCTGACGCGACGGGACAGAGGTTCGATCTCCAGGGCTCGGGTAAGCTGGTGGATTACAACGGCGGCTCCCTGCAGCTCGGCGTGCAGAAAGACAACCCGCTGGGCTCCAATACCCATCTCTCCACCGGACTGCGCTTCGGTGACACCCAGTTCGGCGCCGTTGGGTTCAAGGCAGCGGAAGCGGGCGCTGACAAGATCCTGGGCACCTACACGATCATCGGAGATCTGGTGTTCGAAACGCTCGTCCATGCCCTCGAACAGTCCGGCCACGCGGATATCCTCTCAGCACCGAAGGTCACGACTCTCAGCGGTAATACAGCGATTCTCCGCATGGTTGAGGAGCGCTTCTTCCCGAGCAGTTGGAGTGAACCGGAAGTAACCGCCGCCACCCAGAACGTCGGCGCCAGTTTCAGCCCCTCAATTCCTGAGTTCGACGAAGCCCGTGACATCGGTGTCATCCTGGAAGTGACCCCTACCGTAGCGGCCGATGGGTACTCAATCGACTTGGATCTTCGGCCTCAGGTGATCGACTTCGTGAGGTACGACGACAGCTTCAACTACACCATGATCGTGGATGGGCAGGAAATTGAGGCCCTGGCCCTGATGCCCATTCTCAGTGCCCGTACCGTTGAGACCAAAGTGATCGTCTGGGATGGTGAGACCGTCGTGCTCGGTGGCATGATTCGCGAACGTATCAGTGAGTTCGAGGACAAAATCCCGCTTCTGGGGGATGTCCCTGTTCTCGGTGAGCTATTCAAGAGCAGGGGCCGGTACAGTGAGAAGGTCAACCTGTTGATCTTTGTGACCGCCCGCCTGGTCAACCCCGCCGGCTTGCCCATCAGGGCCAACGAGGTCCGCGGCTTGCCCGATTTCAGGCGCTAACGCCGAACGGCGAGGGTCCTCGTGCCACGCTCGAGCTTCCGCCCCGACTTGAACGGGGCTCCCCGCCTTCGACAGCGATATGTGTGGGTTTCAGAGCCCTGATATACCAGACTTCGGAATCAGCGGTTTAGTCCGGTTTCTTTCTTGATTTCTCAAAACCGAAAACGATTTGGGCTTTTTTTGACGGAATCGCCGCGTTTTTCGGCTTTCTGAATGGCACGCGATGTGCTATAACTGTTTAAGAACGTTATGGGTAGGCAGCCCTCCGATTTGACCCGACTTGCGCAGGTCCGGTGAAAACGGATGGGACGAAAGGCCTGCCCGGGTACACTTGGAGGTCGATTGAGACCCACGGAAGGACAGAGCCTTGACCACAACCACGGCATCCTCCTACGGAGGATGCCGTGGTTGTGCGTACCCCTTTCCCGTCAAGGCCGATTGGCCCATTCTGCCGGAGCCTTTCCCGCCTTTCTCCCCGCCCGTACTTCCCCACTGCTTCGCCTTCGGTCCGGACGGGCTTCCACGTCCTTCGACCGAGCTGACAGTGGAGCCCTGCCCGCCGGGCCACGCATTGCTTGCTCCAGGAGGCCGAACCATGGCTGACGCACTACGGCACGTATCCAAACAAGCCCAATCACATATGCACACACACCAACGCAAGGAGGACCGAATGAAGGTGACAGCATTACTCCACCATCTCGTCCTGTCCGTGTCCCAAATCCGCGGGCTCGATCGCATCGCTCAGCAGGCGTTCGCAGGGAGCTTCCGCCGTTGCCCCGCGCGACTCATGGGCCTGGTCCTTGCCTTGAGTTTTGTCACGGGCTGGGACGCCTGTGCTGAGCCCGTCACGGGCGAGCAAGCGCAGCGTGCCGCTGAGCGTTTCCTCGAAGCCGCCCCCTCCCCCCTGGGTGCGCAACTGGTCAATCCTAGCCGCCGGGCAGCGCCCATGCGTGGTATCCGGACGCTGGGGGGTGGACGTGCGAAAACGCCCGAGTACGCCTATGTCGTGGCGCTTGATCCCGAAGGTTACTTGATCCTCAGCGCGGACGATCGCTTGACTCCGGTCGTTGCCTTCTCACCCGAAGGTCGGTTTGATGACGATCCACGCAATCCGCTGGCTGCTCTACTCGCGAGTGACCTGCCTGCCCGGTTGTTCCGCGTTGAGAAGGCGACGACGCGAGGCCGCTCGGTCGACCAGGACGTCGTCGCCAATCAGGCCAAATGGGCCGAGCTTACCGCCGAAAAGGGCGCCCGTGCGGCTGGTACCGAGGTTGTGGCCGAGATTTGGGTAGACTCTTTTGTGCAGAGCGAGTGGAGCCAGAGCACGGAAGGTGGGCGTGCCTGCTACAACTACTACACGCCCTTGGTTGGGCAGACTTCCTACACCTTCGACCCCGGCAACCCGGCCAACATGGTCTCCGGCTGTGCCGCTACCGCTACCGCCCAGATGATTCGCTACTTTGCCTGGCCCGAACTTGGCATTGGATACAAGACTGGGGGCGGCTCGGTCACCTTCCATGATGAAAATGCAAATCCCGAGGGCGCCAGTCTGGCAGGGACGCAGCTTCGTGGCGGCAACGGCAACGGCGGGCCCTACGACTGGGCGAATATGACTCTCGACCCCGATGGCTCAGAGTCGGAGCACTCGCTGCAACAGGTCGGCGCTCTCTGCTTCGATGCGGGCCTGGCCTTGAACATGAAGTACAACATCGAACGTTCGAACATGTCCGGAACCAATTTCAGTTCGGCGGCATTCACGGGCAAGTTCAACTATGCCGGTGCCAGCGGTGCCGGCGGTGCCGACGGGGCTCGCGCCAACTTCGATGCCCGACGTCCTGTCGCCATCACGATCGGTATGACCAACCCGTTGCTGCCGCCGCCTGGTGGAGGACACGCGATTGTCGGTGATGGATACGGGCGGATCGACGGCCGTTGGTACTACCACTTCAACATGGGTTGGGGCGGCAGCGGAAATCTCTGGTACAACGTCGAGGAGTACTACCTCGATAGCGTGGCAGGTGGGACGGAGTGGGGCGGCATGGGGGCATCCGTCGGCAATGTCTACCGCAAGTCCATGCAGCCAAACGAGAATACCGCCAGCGGCAAGATCATATCGGGACGCATCACTGACGCCGCTGGGAATCCGGTGCCGGGCGTTCAAGTGAAGCTGCAACAGGGCGCGGCAGATTTCCTGCGCATGATGGTCTGGAACGACACGGACCGCGATTATACCGATGAGAACGGCATCTGGGCCGTGGACAAGGTTCCGGACGGCGCGTACGATATCGTGATGACCAAGG
Source organism: Lentisphaerota bacterium (assembly GCA_018676675.1). GTDB lineage: Bacteria > Verrucomicrobiota > Lentisphaeria > Oligosphaerales > JABHEG01 > JABHEG01. The sequence continues at coordinate 60,355 of JABHEG010000280.1, read as the reverse complement.
CAGGGCTGGCTTTCTCCGGCCCCAAGGAAGTGACGGTCGCCGGGGCCAACCAGTGGGGACTGAACTTCATCGCGACCGCCGACACCGCCGCGGACGAGTTGGTGCTCGACGCCTGGTACTACGACTTCGACAATTTCATGGCGGGCGCCGGTCTGCTCATTCTGGAGTTCAATCGGCCGATCGGTGAGGTCGCGGTCGACCCGACCGCTTTGGCCGTCAATGGAGGCGCACTGACCGGCGGAGTGATCTTCCAGGCAGCTGGGAGCCCGTTGGTCGTGATCGTCCTGAATGCCGTGGACACGGCCACTATCCAGGGGCTGGGTGTCGCACTCACCCTCGACATGCCAAGGAACTTCTTGGAGGCAGATGTGGATGGGGAGGGCAGCCAGGCCGGGCAGCATGATGCCGCGACGATCCCTGTGGCTCCCCTGGTGAGTGCGCAGGCGGAAGCCGCCGGGCTCCCGATAGACCCGGCAACACCACAGGTTTCCTCGACCCAGCTGCTGGTCGATGGTGCTGCGCTCCCAGGCACAGCCAACCCGTATGCGACCAGCGCAGGAACCGTGCAGTTTCTCGTCACGTTTTCGGAAGCTGTCCAAGGGGTGGATGCGGACGACTTTGGCTTGCGCTTGACCAAGAATTTCGTGAACACATCACCGTGGCCGTTTGAGGAATATGCTGCCAAGCCCGACACGCCGCTTCCGAGTGCAGTCATCACGGCGGTCGCACCTACAGACGGTGCGGGGACCCCCACGGCCTCACCCAGTGCAACATGGACGGTCACGGTCAGCATGGGCAATGGCGATGGTTATGTTCGCCTGGACGTGATTGATAATGACACGATCATGGACGTCGCAAACGCTGAGGAACTCGGCGGCATGGGAGCACACAACGGCGACTTCTTCTACAGCGAGTTCGCATACCGCTTCGACAACCACGGGCCGGTGATCGTCAGCGCTTCCTTGGCAGCTGACAATACCTACGTCGACCTCACCTGGAACGAACCGGTGGGGAGCACGGACAGTCTGGCCAAGACCTCCAGTTTCAGCGACCTTGTGCCGCAGTATCGCTGGTTCAACACCAACGGCGCGGGTGGCCAGCAAGCGGGGGATGCCCTGTGGCTCGACCGTGGCGTGGCTCAGGACAATGACTTCTTCCGGCGCGAGGACGTGGTGCTCATGGAGCCCCCGTTCACCACCGGGCTTTTGGACGGAACCGATCGCACTGGCGAGTTCAAGAATCTCCAGGCGAACGTCCCTGTCCTTGGGGCAACGACGGTTGCGCACGTCTGCTACATCGAGCTGGACGGGGAGTTGGGCTGCAGTGCCGGGGACGGTCTGTTTCTGGATGTTGGCGAGGTCGTCGGGCTTGGCATCAACTTTGACGAGACATTTACACCGGGCAGCGACATGTGGTTTTGGCCATCGGGCGCCGAGCCGTCCGTAGCTACCCTCGGCGCACAAGTTCCCGACCGCACCTCCTATTACGCAGAAAACGCGGCGATCCCAGTACCCGACGTGGATGATCTCGAGGCCGAATTCCAGACTTGGGTGACCGGTTTCCTCGCCGGCAACAACAACGGCATCTGGCTGGACTATTCCCCCGCTGATAGCATCTACACCGTTGGCGACATCACGGATGGCTTCGTCGATGAGATGGTCACCGGCACGGAGCCCGCCGACGGCCAGGTGGGCGCCAGCGCCATGCCTGCCACCGCGATGTATCGCGACGCCAACAGCAACGGCTTGCTCGACGGTGCGGACCTGATCTGGCTGGATGATGGCAGCACGGCCAACGCCTACGACTCGGGCGACACGCGCCTGGACGACAACGGCGACCCGCTCCCCGGCGTCCTGAATGCGAACGCACTCAGGGTCTTGCTAACCAAGAACGGCGGGACTGTAACCAGCGTTGGTATCAGCAGCATCACCGATGTCGCCGGAGATGCTCTGACCGAGGGCGCAAGCGTCACGCGGTGCCACCTCAATTACACGCCGGATCTGGACTTGGCAGGGGGAGCGGCGCCTACGTACCTAAACGAGTACCGCGTCCCAGCCGGTGTGGAGACCATTGAGATTGTTCCGGTCGAGGAGAACGTGTTCGATTCCCTCGGCAATCCGGCTGATACGCAGACGACCAGCGGCGAGATGCGGTTGCACGACTCAAGCATTCCCCGGGTCGTCGACATTATCTTGGCCGATGACAACTACTCCGCCAAGGTGGTGTTCAGTGAACGGGTCTACACCAATGGCAACGGGATCAGCAACCACAATCCAGAATCGGTCGGCGACAACGTAGGCGATCTCACGGTCGACGACTTCACGGCCGCCACCAATACCAACGCGATCAATATCAACAACATCTCGTATTCCTTGGCGAACAACTACTGCATCCTCTACTTCGGCAATAACGCTGCTAGTCGCGCGCTGGTCGATCCGGCGGCCACTGGCGCCACGACCCTCACGGTCAGCATCGCCGCCGGTGACATCTTCGACTTCGGCGGCAACGCTGTTCCCGCCACGGATTGGGACGTCACCCTCCGCGCCCCCTACGACATTGACGATCCGGACAGCATGCCACCCCGCTACTTCACCACCGGGGATGGCGCTTACTTGAGGTATGGCACGGCCCCGGTGGAGACCAACACCGATACCGACGCAGAGGGTCTCACGTACAACGGTATCTTCTACCGCGACCTCGACGGCGACTGCCGGGTCGACGCGGTGGATCTCAACTTCCGTAACCCCTACCCCAACCAGACCTATACTCCTGCGCTCTCCACGGGGGGGACATTCCGCGTGTGGGTGCAGAATAACGACCCCGAAGACACCTCAAACGCCCCAGAGGATGAGAACCTGGCCAATGTTTCGGACACCAATTTCACGGGCGGCCTGCCGTCCCGTGCGAGTTCGGACTGGTCTGAGATCACTGTCCAGAGCATGAGCGTCTATCGGGTCACCACCTACTACAGCACGATCCGGGTGCTCATTAACCAGTCGCAGGTACGGGCGCGCACCCACGGCAAACGCTGGGTGATGATCAGTTACAACGACTCGACTGACGGTACCGACGGGCTTCCTCCGGCTTCGGGAGAAACCGACACTCGGGAGCGAGACGGTGTTCATTGGTATCGCCAGATCGTTCAGAACCCCGACGTGGCGGATTACTACTACGTCGTGGGTGACTTCCCGCCGACGATGGCGTGGGACGGCGCTCCCGCCCGTCCGATCTCGGCCGCAATGTGGCGCACGACCAACTACAACAAGAGTGGCGAATCCAGCAGCTACAACTCCTACGACTACCTGGACATCGTTTTCAGCGAGCCCTTGAGTTCCGTCGGCAACACGGGCTGGACACCGGGTGCTTCCTATGGTGCCGGCTCAAGCGTCCACCAAAAAGAAGGTCCTTACGGTCCTGAAATTATCGACCTTCTCAGCGGCACGGCTCAGACCGTGCGCCTTTGGTTCAACAGCACGTCGGTCACCTCCCGGACCATCGGTGGTGGCGGTAATACGTCCAGCGCGCAAGTTGTTGATGCCGCCGGCAACCGCAACAGCACCCCGCACTTTACCGGGACCGCCATTGGTGTACGCAACCTCGATGCGCGGTACGGTGTCCTTGGCTTTTCACACGATGATAGCTGGACTGACTTGCTCGCCGTGGACGCCGAGAGTGCTGAGATTGAGCAATACAGCTCGGACAGCAACTCCTCCGCCCAATTCACTCATAGTCTCAGCGCCAATCGCGTCACCCTCCGTGGTTTCGACCAAGGTGGTTTCAATCCCAACAGTGACGCCTACTGGCGGCAGAGCAACACCGGTGGCGAGTATCTTCTGGCCGGGAGTCTGAACCAATCCCTATCCAACGCTAACGCCAGCATCACGTTTTCGGCCGCTGCCAACAACAGCAACGTCACTCCCGGCGATGGCCTCCTCGCCGGGATCGGCGAGCTGCGGATCTACAACAGCAACCTGGTAAGCAACTCACATGTTCCCGGCACCGTTGCGAATGGCATCTTTGCAATGACGCCTCCAGTGGTCATTGAGTCCGGGCCGGTTTACGCGATGGTCAAGGTTAGCCCTGTCACCTATTCAAGCACCTCCCGTCTTGACGAGCGGGAACGCAGCGTGCTTGGGATCGATGCGGCAGGGCGGGCGACCGATGTTATCGATGGGATCACGCTTCGTTTTGTTGACACCAGCTATGGACAGTTCGATCCCGAGCGCGACTTGTTGCCTTTGGCCGACGACGCCACCAGCGGCGTCCGGCTCTACAAACTTTTCGGCACCACTGGCCTCGTTCAGTTGGCAGCCGGCGGTCTTGAGTGGGGACCATGGCTCACCAATGCTGCGGGACAGGCCTACCGCGAAGTCGTCCTGCGTCCTCTCACGAGCCAGGCCGTCCCGTTGGATGATGCTGCTGGGAACGATGGCTTCGAGTACGATATTCGCGTCGTCACCAACGTCTCCTTCAACCTTGGGGACAGCTTCTACGTTGAAGTCCCGAACGATGGTATCCTCTTCCGACGAGGCCGTTCAGGCGCGGACTTCGCAGCTGGGTGGGACACCGCCGACGGGACCCCGGGCCTGACATTCACAGGGCACGTTTACGTTGACTCCAACAGCGATGGTCGTTGGGGCATGGGGGAGACGATGATGGACATTGAGGACCATTGGTGGCCGGTCCCCTTCTATGATGCGAATGTACCTTACCAACACCGGACTCAGGGGGAACCGATGCTGAGTGCAATCGGGAGCTATCAGCGCAATCTTCATTACGCTAAACGTGGGCACGCGCCTAATCCCAACACAGACCCGGAGCCGCCGGGAGCTGCCAACGACAACGGCACCGACCTCGACTACAATGTCGCTTACTCTCCGGGGGATGATGTGTGGTACGACATCGGTGGGACGCTTGGGGTGTACGATGCCGGTGTCGATATTCCGGTCATCAGCAACAGCGATGAGTTTCGTTGTGCCTGGAGTCCCCACGAGGAAGGGTGTAGGTCCGTCCAAGTTCGTGGGGCAGCGCCTGCCAGCGTGAGCAGCGCTCTACCGGCCGGTACCATCGCCGCGGGGAGTGAGCCGACCGCCGTGCTGGGGTTCGATATGCATGACAGCGGTCGTGGCTTTGCCCCTCGTTTCCCCTTCGGGCAGACCGGAGGGGTGGTCCTCGAGGCAGTGAGCAAGAATCTCCAGGGCGGGCTCTATTCCGACAAACTGGTATACGCCCGTTCGGCCAAGACTTTGCGCTGGAACGATGGCAATGTCGTGGCCGTCGGAGCCGGGGGACGCTTCATACTTGAGGGCGCGAGTGGCAGCTTCCTCGTTGTGGCAGTTACCGCCGCCAGTCTCCCTATCGCAAATGCCAGTGTCGATGTGACGATCAGCGCCGATGTAGACCGGGATATCCAGCAACCCGCTGCCATCCGAGGCGTTCGCGTCCACGGAGTTGGTCCGGGCAATGTGGCCGGCAATACGGGTAGACTATCACTGAATGGCACGCAGCTCACGTGGCAGTCCGACGACGGCGACGGCGGCACGGCAGGGGATCCTGTTGACGTTGCAGAAGGTGGCCTTTTCGTTCTCAGCGCCGAGCGCGTTTCCGAGGCCGATTACCTGGTTATCCAAGTCCACGATGTTCACGGTGCGACCTCTGAGGACTTGGCTCACTACCCGGCCGATGGGCGGGTGGTCTCGCCCCTCTTCGCCATTACCGGGCTGGAGATCATGGGCGTCAGTGACGTTGTCGAACAAGGGAACCACCTTTTCAGCTACGACGGCATCAGTTCGCTGAGTTGGTGTGATGGAAGCCCAACCAATGTTGCCGTGGCCAGCGACACACTCGTTCTGGTCCCGGGGAACGCTGACGGCACAAGCTTCGTGGTCGTCCGTCGGACCAGTGAGGCCCTTCCCGCTGAGCCGGCCAGCGACATCCTGTTTGTCAACCAAAGCCGGTTGCTGAGAGTGGCGGTGACAGTCAACGACATCACCAGTTTCACCAGTACCCACTTGCTTCCGTTGACAGCCGACCAGGACAGTGGTATCGCCCTCTACCGCGATGCCAACGCCAATGGAGTCTTTGATGGGGCTGACGTCGATGAGTTCGTGCCTTTGATCGAGACGCCCATCTTCGGTGGCTCAGGGAGCTACACCACCACCCTCTATCCCGACCCGACCAGCCGTGCCGCCCATCTACCGAACTCGCACGTCTCCCCTCACGGTGGGAACGACTTTTTCTTGGCCGCCCAGACCAGCAATGACATGAGCTTTGGTGACCGTTTCTCGGTGTCCGCCAGCGCCTACGAGCCGACCGAGCCCAACACGAATGGCAGTCCGGCTTTCGCCAGTGGAGCCAGCGGAACGATTACCTGCACGAGTGTGACCAACACCGTTTACAGAGATGAGACGACCAGCCCATGGACCATCGATGCGGGGCGAACTGGGGTGTCCGCCCCAACTGTCTTGTTCGGGATTGACCATTTCCTCGGGGTCCCCGGGACAGTATACCTACAGGGACTGACGTTCACTCTCCACGATGTCAATGGCTTCGCCCCGACGGATGACCTCATGGCCATGAACGACCTGACTCACACACTTCGCGGCGTGATGCTCTATGCCGACAACGGAAATGGCGCGTTCAGTCGCACAGCGGACACCGTCATCCCGTGCGACATCGTTGTCGACTACAATGTGGGGGCGGGCACCTATACCATCACGATGTTGCCGATCAACACGGGCACAGACACCCTGGTCCCGGAAGCCAGTGACAGTGGGCTGAGCGACCATTTCGTCTGCCTGAACTTCTCCCCCGAACTGGAGTACGCAGACGAACTCTACTGTACCGTGGAGGTGGACGGCATCGAATACAGCTCCGGCCCGGGGAACGCGGCTTCACGCCTGCAGACGCACACTCTCGCCGCAACGATCAAAAGCAACTACGGCGATCTGACCACTCGCGTCCAGACCACCCTCACGGCCGGCTTGCTGGTTACCGAGATTGGTACGAGCGTGGCTGACGGTTACCAGGATATCGAGCTGTTTTTCGATCCTGTCAGCAATGCCTACTACCTACGCTGGAATGGTCAAACCGTCCCACTCGATATGACAGCCGTGGCCAGCTACACCCTAGGCACCGGAACGAACAGCATCACAGTCACGTTCGATCCCTTTGCCTTTGCCGCTGAAGACACTCTCGTTGACGGTGACGGCACAGGCTCGACCGGGGCTGGCGTACCTCCCGCGGAACTGCTTCGAGACACCTTACTAGTGCCAATCTTCGAGATCTCAGGTCCAGGTTTTGATGCCGGGGACCTCTATTATGTCGACACGGACGAAAACGGGGCCTGGGATGTCGGCGAGCCCATCGTCTTGGCTGGCAATGGTGACGCACTGTACAAAGCTGCCGACGACGATGTGGTATTGGGTACGCCAGCCGAGGACGCAGCCCTTACTGCCTTTGTTCCCCACGACCGCCTTTCTTTCCATGACTACGACGAGGATCAGGCGTATACCGACGGTGGCCAGGAGGCCGTCGTCCGTGATACGGACAGTGTTTACACACTCCCGTGGCTTGACTACGTGATTGACACAGATGGGGATGCCACTACCGGGGCAGGTGGGGCGGCTTTGTTGCGAGCAGGCGATGATCTGCTTTCGGCCGACAGCGTGTCAGTCGCCGCCGGCGATACAGTCAGCGGCTACGGCGCCATCTATTATCACGATGCCGATGGCAGTGGCGGCTATACCCTCGGCGATGACATCGTCGCCCGACCAGCTGAAGCCAACGGGACGATTGCTGGCCCGCTGACGTTTGTCGCCACCGACAAGGTGCTCCATGACGGGGATGATAGTACCGTCCAAGTCGAACTTGGTGAAGCGCTGAGTCGCTTCCAGAGCACGGATTATGTGAGCATTGAGCGTGCCGGAAGCGTCCCGTTGGGATACGAGTTGCGGGAGGATATCTTCCGGGCGTACGGTGACACCTTCCAGCCTGCCAGCTGCACATGGACTTTCCGAGTCACGAAGACCACTCGCACCATTCGGCGTTACGAGGCCGACGCACCCGTGCCCTTCAACGACCCCGAGGACGCCATGACCGACGTCATCGGCATTGACCTGGCCAACAGCGGCGCGACGGGCGTGACGCTTGATGGCGTGACATTGCGCTTCGACAACATGTCTGAGTTCAATGCTACCATCGATCTGCGGGCCCTGACCAATGGGGGTAACTACGCTGGTCGTGATGCGGGAGTTCTCCTGTACCGCGATGCCGACGGAAACGGCCTCTTCGAGCCGAATATTGACACCCTCATTCAGCCGGCAAACGCCCCGGCGTGGACGTCGTCCGTCATCGGCGGCGGCATCACCGAATACCGAGTGACGTTCAGTCTTGACAGCGAGAATCTGGTTGCCAGCGCAGATCTCGATGGCATCTATGATTTCTTCGCCGTCGTCCAGCCGTCTGAGGCCGCCAACAACTACCAGGATGTCGACGACGGTGACCAATTCCGCGTCCGCATTTCCGATGGCGACATCGGTTTGAGCAAGCCGCTCAACGTGGCCAGTCTGACCAGTACGACCGTGACGATCGACACGTTGCCGCCGCAGCTCAGTGTCGAGCCGGTTATTGCCGATACCGATAGTGATGGCTATCTCAACACGGTGACATTCAGCTTCCACGAGGGAACACAGCCCGGGAACGAAGACGCGGACGACTGGACTCTTGCCGATGCGGATGGGGCGTCCGATCTTTCCCCCGTGGCCGACAGCCGCCTCTCACTTTCCACCAACACACAAGTGCTGACCATCACACTTGAGGATGTAGATGGTACGACTGGTGCAATCACCTACCAGACGACCTATGACGGCGACCGGTTTGGCCTCTTCGATTGGGCCGGAAATCCGGTCGACTTCACAGCTGCGGACCTGGAAACCAGCGACACCGTCCCCCCTCTGATTGTTCACAACGGCATCGTCGTCAGCAGCACCTGGCCCACCCCCGATGCGACCGTCGGCGTGAACACGGATCTCTACTACCATGACCGCAACGAGAACGGGCAGTGGGATCCCGGCGAAGACATTTGGCAGGAGCTCGGCGGAAACAGCGTCTACAACGAGGGCACTGACCGCCGCATATGGGGGGGGGGAGATGCCTGGACGACTCCGGATGGGTACACCCAGAACGCTGTCCAGACAAACCTCTACTACAACAATCAGACCATAGCCACCACCTGGTCGGCGGCCGAGGACATCTGGGCGGATCGCGACACCGACACGAACGATGGCCAGTCCGATATGGATGGCGCCGGGGTCTACAACGAAGGCGTCGACGCGCAGATCTCCCACTACCGCGGAGAAGATGTTGAGATCCTCGACCTGGATGAAGACGGACGCATCGACACCCTCAAAGTCACCTTCAGCGAGAATGTCCTGGACGCGACACTGTATACTCCCAACCCACCCGTCAACTTCTGGCAGGATCTTCCCACAACCCGGTGGGTACTCGCCGGTCGGGGGGAACTGACGATTGATATGAGCGGCCCCGACGACGACGCCAACGAACGGGACAACAATGTCCTCTACTTCACCTTCGCACCAGCTCAGGCGGGGACCTATGACACCGGCGATACGCCCGACCTCAGTGTGCTTACTTCAACACTGACTGACGAGGCCGGCAATCTCCTGCAGGGAACCGGAATCTACCAGGCCGGGCAGGCGACTGTCAGCGACCATGCCAAGCCAGTGCTCGTCGGAGCCCGCGGGAACCAGGCCATTGCTTCCGGGGAAGTGCCCACAGCTACCGAGGTCACGCTCACCTTCAGTGAACCGGTCACCGATTGGACAGCTACCGACCTGTCTGATCTGAAGACCAGCCCTGACGGGGCAATCGCTGCCACGGCGCCTGCTTTCGGCGGCATTGACATTGACCTGACCATTGATGCGCAGGGACGGGCCGTCCTGACCCTCAATGAACCCACAGCCAGTGGGGGAGCATGGACCGAAGACGCCACCATTGAGGTCAACACCGGGCGTGTTGATCACTGCATCGGCGACCTCGACTCGAACGACATGGTAGATTCTACCCCGGCCGTGCAGATTCGCGGTCTCGGATCGGTCGGCGTCGCGAGCGTTGAGGCCCTTGACACCAACGCCAATGGCTACCTTGACGCGTTCCGCGTCACCTTTGACCGGCCTGTCGACGACACTACGCTCGAGGGGTACAGCGGCATGGGCACGCTGGTCGACGTCGCTGCCAACGGCAACCACTGGCAGATCGCCGGGCGGGATGGTTTCGTCTTCATCGATCCCAACGGCCCGCTCGATGACGATGTCACCGGGAACACCGTCCTCTACCTCGTCCTCTCTCAGGAAGGTGGAACGCCCGACACCGGCACCAAGCCTGCCTTGACCGTTGCCAACGCGCTCCTGCGTTCCTTCGACAACGAACCGGTCGATGCGACCTCCGTGCCGGCAACGACCGATTCGGCTGCGCCCCAGATCATGACCGTGATCGATTACGACCAGGACAGCGACGGCGATGTGGACACCGCCAGGCTGGAATTCTCGGAAAATATGGATGACAGCACCATCCAGGCCAACGACTTCACCATCGGGGCTGCCGCCGGCGCTGCTGTTGACCAGATCTACCTTCTCTCGGCGGTCTTCGACGGCGCCGACACTGCCTGCGTCACCCGCGTGCGCCATAGTTTGGCGAATGGCGATGTTGTCGGAGGATTGACCGTCACGGATGTTCTCAGCATCACCAGCTTCGAAGTCTCCGGGAATCTGAGCGGATCGGCCAACAGCTACGTGGCTATTGCATCCAATGACGACGGCGTTGTTTTCATCAACGCGGCCAACGGTGCGGAAGAGAACGGCACGGACTATGCGGATGTTGGCTATACGCAGGATCTGCCGACCGACGCCGACACCACGGATTTGGCGGGAATTCTCCTGGCGAACACGGCTGACGCTGGGCTCGACGCCCAACAGGATGGGGCCCCGCCCGTTGTGCTGTCGGCGAAGACCACGTCTGAAAACAGCGTTGAGGTCACGTTCTCCGAGCCTGTCGGGAGCTTCCAAACCGGTGAAGTGACGGCTGACGGGGGCAACATCACGTTTGACAATCCCCCGGATACGACCAACAATCCCGTGATTGTGTGGCAGAACGGCACCGACACCTGGAACACCGGTGCCACCGATGCCGCTGCAGATGCGGGCGGGACCAATGCCTCCGGCGTGGACAAGAGCCCCAACACACCTGACCTGACCATTGATGCAGGAGCCCTCGCGGACCTGTCCACTGAGGCCAATCCCGTCGCGGCGGTCACCAGCGCCGGGTTCATCGCAGCAGGCGTCGCTGACGGTGCCAAACCCGTCATCATCGGCGTCGCGACCTACGACGGCGACACAGACGGCAACGTGGAAACCGCGGCCATCCGGTTCTCCGAGGGGATTGCAGGAGCCACGGTCGTCCCGGGCGAGTTCCGCATCGATGGCGCTGTCGCGACCACAGAATCCCTCGGCGCCCTCGTTGGGACCGCCACGGGTGTGGGTACGCAGTACGTGCTGGACCTGGATAACGCGGACGACGACAAGAACAACACCACAGGAGCTGACTTCGAGTGGACGGACGGCGGCGGCGCAAATGCTGCCCGGTTCGACGTGGGCGAAGCGATCGCCACACCCGTCCCCGCCAACATGGTCGTGTTAACGACCGGTGCTGCCACCGGCACGGCCTTTGCACAGGTCGATTACACCGGGACGACGCTGCTTGATGACGCTGCCTCGGGCAACGCACTCGATGCCGGGAACGACCTCGGTATAGGCCAGTACAAGTTCGACCTCGCCCGTCCCATCCTGATGGCCGCCGAAACCTACGACGATCACACCGTTAAGGTCTCCTTCAGTGAACCCCTCGACAATGGTGTCGATGAGGACCTCATTTCGGCCGCCGTGACCGCCGGGAACTTCACCATCGATGATGACACCGGTGGCGGCGAAGCCTTCGACCTGGCCCTCACCGACGACGGTAGTGGCGGCCTGGAGTCCACCGACGACAACGGCAACCTGCAGGAGTTCTACTTACGCATATCGGCCGCCACAACATGGAACACAGACGCCACCGGCACAAGTGCCGGCGTGGTGTCCGCAACCAATATCAACGGCGAGCATCGGACGGATGTCATCCCGGAGGTCAACGTCACGCTCAACGCCCTGGCCGACACATCCGGCAACGGGAACCCGGCTACCGAATTCACGGACACTACAGACGGCACCGCCCCGGTAGTACTCAACGTCACGGCCAGAGCTGTTCAGGTCGACCAGACCTTCGGTGTCGGCGACTACGTGTTTGTGCGTACTCAGTTCTCCGAGAACCTGAATGTGAGCGCAGCCGGAGGCACGCCAACTTTGACCTTGCTGGTCACCAACAGCGCCACCGCGGACGCTGTCTATGCTGTCTACACAGACGGCGTGAATGCAACCACCCCAGCGTTCATTGAGTTCAGCTACGAGGTCCTGCAGGGACACAATCGCGTCATCCCAAGCCCCGGTTACCTTGAGTACAGTGGCACTGCTCTGGACACGGCCCTCAAGCACAACGGTGGAACGATCGAGGACCTGGCCCTTGATGCCGGCGGCGCCGCCGACCCGAATGCCGCTGATTTGACGCTTCCTGCCCTCGCCGTCATGCGGCCTGCACCCAACGCCACTGAGTTGCGCGCGCTGTCGGGCGCCAAAGTCCAGATTGACACGCTTCCCCCGGACGTCGTGTCTGCTCGGACAATCTCGGACCGCATCCTCGAAGTCACATTCTCCGAGCCGGTCATCAGCGACACGATCAATCCAGCCACCATCACGGTCAGTGGCGGGCAGGCCTTCGCCTCCGTTACGCAACCGGATGGTAGTGCGCTCGCCGCTGCCACCGGGTACGCCACCGTCCGTTTTGTGATGGCTGCCGCAACGTGGAACACGGACGCGACCGGCACCAGTTATGGCGATCCCGCGAATGTCAGTACGGACACGGCCGGGACACACCGGACGACGATCCCCGAGCTCCATATTCCCGCGGGAGGGCTCGAGGATGCACCTGGTAACACCATGGCTCAGACCGACTTCACGGGTGCCACCGACGGCGCGCCTCCGGCGATCGTCGCCAGGACGTATCTCGACAGTGATCCCTTCGACGGCACAGTTGATGCGTTGAGCGCGCGCTTCTCCGAACGAGCCCAGGTGAATGGCGCCGTGATCGGCGACTGGACACTCGCAAAGGAGGATCTTGCAGCTGCTCTTGGCGACCTGACCGGAACACCTTCCCTCAGTGCGGATGGGTACACCTTGACGCTGGTCGTTGATTCCAGCACGGTCTCCACTGGTGTCGATGGCGGCACGGAGCCGACGTTGGCCTACGACGATGCTGGAGCAGGCCACATTGCAGATCGCAGTCCCGCCATGAACGTCCTCCCACCTGACGGCGGTCCTTCGAGCATAACCGATGCAGCCGGACCGGCCATCGTGACCGCTGAAATGCTGACTGCCAACAGCGTTCTCGTAACCTTCTCTGAGAAGGTCCAGAACGGGACAATCGCCGCCGGCGACTTCGTGCACAGTACATTGACCGTCAATGTGGCTACTGAGTATCCGAACGATGACAATGACTACAACCAGGCCATCCTGACGCTAAGTGATGTTGTCGCTGTCGACGATGCGACGACAACGGTGGCCTTTTCCGCCGTCGACCAGGTAACCGGCGTCGTTGGCCCCGCAAACGACCAGACCGCTGCTGTCGCGGTGGCCTCGCTGGCTGCCCGCGTCGCGCTTGATCCCGCCGTGCCCAATGGCGCGCAGATTCATACCGGCGATCAGGCGATCAACGTGAACGGTCTGGTCAGTGTTCCGGCCGCCTACTTGACCGATTGGAAGCTCTACTTCCTTGACGGGCATGGCCAGGCCTCCGGCGACTACGCTTTGCCTGATGCAGCCGGGAACCGGCAACTTGCAACCGATACCGCGGCCGTGGATCCGTCAGCGCTTCTCGGCACCTTCACCCCGGACACTGATGCCCTCGCGGGTGAGTTCCTCTACACCCTGGTGCTGAAGGTGGAATTCGCCGATGGCGAAGTCGTCGAGATCTCCCGCAACATCTACGCTTCGGCAAGTGTTCCGGCCACAGGCACGGTCAACGATGGTGTCGCTGCAGACATCAACTTTCAGGCCGATGCCGCCGATGGCACTGACGTGGTCTCCGCAAACTGGACCGGGCTTGAAAGCAACTCCGGCATCGACACGGCCCAATACCAATGGCGTGTTCAGGACGTGACGATCGGCGCCCTCGGTTGGGTGATCGGCGATGACACCACGTGGGTGAACACCCCCGGTGGCAATCCCTTGGCCACCGCCGCTACGAGTGCCGGGCTGACCTTGACCGACGGCCACACGTATAAGACCTGGATTCGGGCACTCGACGTCGGGGATAATCCCATCGGGCAGCAGCTCTCCGATGGCTTTACCGTGGACGGGACGAACCCAACCAAGAGCGACACGGTCGCAGACGGAACGGGTGTAGATATCACCTGGAGCAATTCGGCCGTTCTGGTGAGCGCCAACTGGGGCGTCTTCGCGGACGGCGAGCCACCCGCAGACCCGGATGGCGGGTCCGCTCAGGCAAGTGGGAATCCGGCCAATCTCGGCCTGACTTATCAGTGGGCAATCTTCAAGGTGGTCGGTGACTACGACTTCCTCGGTGATGGAGACGCCGACCAGGAAGTTCAGGCGTTCACCGACGTTGGTGTGGCCAGGAGCGCAAGCGTCGTCCTCGGCGCAGGTGTGCTCGTCGACACCGACCGCTACTACGTTGGGGTTAAGGCCCTCGATGGCGTGAACAACGAAAGTGATGTCGCCTACTCGAATGGCGTGACCGTCGACCTTACCTCGCCTACCATGCACGGGCTTCGAGATGTCGCGGTTAATGACATCAGCAACGACAACGTCTCAGTCGATTCCGACCTGACCAACAGCACCACCAAGCTGCAAGCCGCCTGGGATGCCGCCACAGACGCAACGTCCGGCATCGCCAACTACCAGTACCGTATCATCACCGGACTCGACAACGTTAGCAGCGGCTGGGTCGATTCAGACGCTGGCTCTGAACCGGCGGGAGAACTGAACGTTCCCCGGAACCGCTTTGCGTCCGTGCGCCTGGACGAGAACCGGATCATGGTTATTGGCGGCTGGAACGGCAGCACCCCACTGGCGTCGGTCGAGATCTACGACCACTCAACCGGTGAGTGGACGGACACCGGCTCCCTCAACCAGGCTCGATATGGAGCCAGTGCTTGCGTTCTGGACGCACAGGGCAGGATTGTGGTGGCAGGAGGCATGGCTTACAGTGTTGCACTGGATTCCATCGAGGTCTACGATCCCGCCAACGCCACCTGGACGGAACTCACCACAACCCTCGCCCAGCCTCGAACAGATGCCTCGATGGTGGTGGACGTTGCGGCCGGTACCGCTTGGTTCCTGGGAGGGCGTACAGCCACCGCCTACCTCAGTTCCATCGAGCAGATTACCGCTCTCGACTTGGGGGCTGAAACCGCGACGGTGACCACGCTTGCAGGACAGATGTTGTCACCGGCCAGAGCCTACGCACAGACTTTGGTCCTGGGTGATGGCACCTGGTTGATCATTGGTGGTCAGAGCGGAAGCAGCACGTACAGCGGCGGCGTCGATCTCTTCGATCCGGCCACGAGCACCTGTGTGGCCAAGAGCCCGATGGCCGCCGAACGGTCCCAGTTCGCCGCCGTTCTTCTTGACGATGGGGACGTTCTTGTCGTTGGTGGACGGAACAGCAACAGACTGAACAGCGTTGAGCGCTATGACGTGCCCACCAACCAGTGGCAAACCGTTGCCCCGATGACCGCAAGCGGGAGAACGTCGCACGCGGCCGTGTGGCGTGAGAGCACCGGAACGGTGATCGCCGTTGGTGGTCTGGATGCGACCGCCACACTTGTCAAGACAGCGGAAGAGTATGACCCCGCGAGTGACACGTGGTCTGCCGTTGACAGTCTTAACGATACTCGGGCGTCACACCAGCTCGCGTTCTTCGACGATGGCACCATTCTGGCCTACGGTGGACTCGTAGCCGGGCAGTTCAGGACCGGAACCGAATACCTTCGGGACATTGAGTTGGTCACTGGCTGGCTTGATACACCGGCCACCGCCGTCGAAGTGGCCTCCCCGGCTGCTATGGCCGACGCCGAGTCGTACCACATCCAGGTGCGGTCTGTCGATCAGGCGGGTAACGTTTCAGCCATCGCCCAGAGCGACGGCGTGACGGTCACGACACCTCAATCCATCCTGTCGTCGGTCAGCATCGCTCCGGCGGGCGTGCCTGCCGGCGGGGACGCCGTGCTTACATTTGTGGCCCGTGAGGAGCAAGGTACGACCCCTGTGGTCACTGCCGCTGTCGGCGCGACGCCAGTTCCAGGAGGAAGCGTCGTCGTTGCCTCGGGAGACAACCTGACCTGGACCGCCACGATCACGCTTGCAGCAGGCACCTACGCCGACGGCTTGGTGACCTTCTCCGTCCAGCTTTGGCATCCGGAACTCGAGACCGTCACAGCGACAACTGATTCTTCCACCGCAACGTTGGACCAGGCAGCCCCGGCAGCCCCGGCTGTAGACCCCGCAGGAGGGACCTTCAGTTCGGTCCAGACACTTACGGTCACCCCTGCAGCGGGTGTAGCGGCAAGCTACTACACAACCGATGCCAGCGATCCTGACAGCAATGACACGTTGTACGACGCAGGCAACAAGCCCACCGTCGACGCCGCAGACGGCGGAGCAGTGACATTCAAGGTCATTTCATACGATGCGGCCGGCAACGCCAGTGGCATAACCACTGAGATTTACACGTTCGATAAGCTCGGGCCGAACGCGCCGGGCATCGCCCCGGGGACGGCCACCTACAACAGCGCCCAGACCGTGACCGTCACGCCGGCAGGGGATGCCGACGCTACCTACTACACCACCGACGGCAGCGCTCCAGACAACACCAAGAGTGTGTACAACGACGGCGCCAAGCCGTCAATCGATGGCGCGGATGGCGCTGTCATCACGGTCAAGGCGGCATCCTATGACCAGTACGGGAATCTGGGGGCCACAACCACGGTCGTCTACACGTTTGACAAGGTCGGTCCCGCGGCACCCGGAATGGCTCCCGGAACAGGAACGTACACGGCGGCTCAGACACTCACGCTGACCGCGGCCGGCGATGCCGTCTCCACGTACTACACCACCGATGGCAGTGACCCGGACAGTGGCGGCTCGCTCTACAACGACGGCAGCAAGCCCAGCATTGATGGAGTTGACGGCGTGGTCTTGACGGTGAAGGCCGCGTCCTATGACGCCGCCGGGAACTTGGGCCCCGCCGCAAGCGTCATCTACACCTTCGACAAGGCCGGTCCGGACGCGCCCGGAATCGATCCGGTAGCCGGAACCTACAACGCCGCTCAGACGGTGACCCTGACGGTGGCGGGAGATGCTGTCGCAACCTATTACTCAATCGTTGGGGCTGACCCTGATGACGGCGACACCCTCTACGATGCGGGCAACAAGCCCATAGTCGATGCGGCTGACGGTGGGAGTGTGGACTTCCGAGCCGTCTCCTACGACGCGACCGGGAACATGAGTCCAGTGACCGCAGCCGTCTACGAGTTCGACAAAGTCGGCCCGGATGCTCCCGGCGTAGCGCCCGTGACCGGGACCTATGGCGTCGCCCAGACGCTGGTCGTGACGCCGGCAGCGGGTGCCGTTTCCAGCTACTACACCATCGATGGCAGTGCCCCAGACAACACGGCCATGCTTTACAACGATGGCAACAGGCCCTCGATCGACGGCGCCGACGGCGCTGTCGTTGTTGTCAAGGTCGCCAGTTACGACGCGCACCAGAACCTCGGTGCGACGACCACGGTGACATACACCTTCGACAAGGCGGGAACGGTTGCACCTGGCATTGCCCCGGGAACGGGCACGTATAACACGGCCCAGACGTTGACTCTGACTCCAGCTGGCGATGCCGTCACCACCTACTACACGACCAATGGAAATGCGCCCGACAACACCGGGGTTCTCTACGACAACGACAACAAGCCGTCGCTCGACGCGGCCGATGGCACGGTGATGACGGTCAGGGCGGCTTCCTACGACCAACACGGCAATCTTGGGACTGAGGCGGCGGCCGTCTGGACGTTCGATAAGGCCGGCCCAACCGCGCCCGGCATCAGCCCCGCCACCGGAACCTACGGGCCGGCTCAGACGGTGACCATCACGCCTCCGGGTGATGCTGCGGCAACGTATTACACGACCAACGGCGACGTCCCGGACAGTGGCGATACACCCTACGATCCCGGGAACAAGCCTGTGGTCGATGCCGCGGATCAAGGCCAGGTGCAATTCCGCGCCATTTCGTATGACGCCGCCGGCAACAGCGGGACCGTGGCTGGTGTGACTTACACGTTCGACAAGGTCGGACCGGCCGCCCCGGCATTGAGCCCGGGCACCGGCAGCTACGCCAGCGCTCAAGAGGTCACCATCACCCCGGCTGGTGGGACGGTCTCCACCTACTATACCATTGACGGATCGGCGCCCGATGACACCAAGTCCCTTTACAGTGCCGGGAGCAAGCCGAGCGTCGATGGCGCTGACGGGGCCGTGGTGACCGTGAAAGCCGCATCCTACGACACCCACGGCAACCTCGGGGCGGAAGGCAGTGTGGCTTACACCTTTGACAAGGCAGGACCGGCCGCGCCTGTACCGAGCCCCTTGGCAGCCGCCGGACCGTTCATGGCGAATCAGAACGTCACTCTCACCCCCGTGGGTGATGCGAATGCCACGTATTACACCCTCGACGGCAGCGAACCCGACACAGGCAGCACCCCCTACGCTGGCGGAACAATCGCGATCAACGGTGTGGCTGATGCTGTCACGTCGGTCAATCTCAAGGCCGTCTCCTACGACGCGTTGAGCAACCGCGGGACGGTCCTGGATAGCACATACGTGATAGATCTGGACGTGCCCGTCGTCACCGTAGACCCCCTTCCCACGAACGACACCACGCCGGCCCTCAGCGGGACGGTCGATGATGTCGCCGCGACGATCTCAGTGACCGTTGGAGGCAACGCCTATCCCGCCACAAACAACGGCGATGGGACCTGGACGCTGGCCGACGACACGGTGGCCCCAGCCCTCGGTGAGGCTGACCATGAGGTGGCTGTCACGGCAACCGATGCCGCCGGCAATGTTGGCAGCGATGCGACCAGTGACGAGCTCACTATTGACCTGCAGGCCCCGACGGTGACGGTTGAGGAGGCACTCACTCAGAGCGATCCGACCATCGCCGACACGATCCTCTTCACCGTGCTGTTCAGCGAACCGGTTGTTGGCTTCGCTACCGGAGATGTCAGCCTGACCGGTACGGCGGGAGCGAATACCGACGTCGTCACGGAGATTGCTCCGAACGATGGAACAAAGTACCAGGTTGCTGCGTCGGGCATGACGACCGATGGCACCGTCATCGCAGCACTGGCGGCCGCGGTCGCCACCGATGAAGCAGGGAACCTCAGCCTGGCATCCGGCATCGCGGACAACGAAGTCACTTACTATGACGAGGCCCCCGCGATCGTGACCCTCGTGGGACCAAGCTCACGTTCTACCGTCAATGTCGGAGACGAGTTTACGGTGCAGGTCTACGTGCGGGAGAACAGCAGTCAGGCCAACGGCTTCCGCGGTGGCCCGATCGACATCCACTTCGATACCGCTATCCTCGATTTCGAGTACGATGCGCCTTTCAATCCCGCTACTGTTCTGGCAGACGACTTCGAGGCCATCGTGAGTGGGGCACCCGACAATGGAGCGGGCCTCATTGATGAGTTGGGTGGCATATATGTGCAAGACCCCAATGACCCGAACGCGCCAAGTGGCTTCGGAGAAGGCGCAGGACTGGGCGTCCTCTACGCCACACTCCGCTTCACTGCCGATACCGCGGGAACCGCAGCTCTGCATGCCAGTGCAAGCACGGTTGGTTTGGCCCTCACGCCACCCGTTGGGGTCGTGCCGGTGAATCTTGTCGATTACGGTCAGCCCATACAGATCAAGACCACAACAACGGTTAGTCTTGCCGCTGTCGGCAACGAGGTGGCAAGCGAGAATGGGGGCAACTACACCGTGCGTGCCACACTCGCATCTCCCGCTGCGGAAACGGTCACAGTGCAGCTGGCCTACTCAGGAACGGCTGTCAGGGATACAGACTACACAGCCTCCGGGAACACAATCGAGATTGCCGCCGGCCAGCTCCAGGGCGAGATTACCGTCTCTAATATCGACAACGATGTCTACCAGGGCGCGAAAACTGTCGAGGTCGACATTGCAGCAGTGACCACGAGCAGCGGAATCGTCACGGAGAACGGCGTCCAGAACGTCGCTCTTGGCATAGTCGACGATGAACCCATGCCCGGGGACGTTGCTGGCAACGATCAGGTTGTCGACTTCGACGACTTGACTGTCTTCATCGGCCAGTACGGGCAGACCGAGGCCGGCAATCCTGGCTCGTTCAATCCCGCCTGCGACTTGGATGACGACGATGATGTCGACTTCAACGACTTGGTCCTCCTGATAGGGCTCTACAACCCCAACCCGGGACGCGGGAGTTCGCGCAGTATCGTGAAGAGCAAGGCGTCAGCTCGTGCTGGTGAACAGGCATGGGTAACAATGGTCGGTCCATCTGGAGCAGTGAACGCTGGCACAACGTTTGATGTCGATCTGTTCGTCGAAGTGGCTGATTCACGCGGCCTCGGTGGTGGAGCCCTTGATATTGGTTTCTCGCATAATCTGGTAAGCTACAGCGGCACCTTCAGCAGTTCAGCGGTAGTCCAGGCTCCATACAACGCCCTGCCGACCAGCGGGACCTTGAGTGCAGGAACTGGCGAGATCGACGAGCTCGGAGGACTCACCACGACCGGAGGGCACGGGTACCAGACCCCCGTGCACTATGCTAGGTTGACCTTCCTGGCCGATGCCGAAGGACAGGCCCAGTTCAGCGTGTCGGCCGACGGTTTTGGCCTCAGTATCCTCGGCGGTGGAACGCTTGACACCACCGACACCGACTATGGGACGCCATTGACAGTCCAGATCGTTGATCAGAACGTCGCTCCAGTCGCCAATGCGACCTCGGCCAGCACCGGCAAGAATACGCCGATCACGTTCGATCTGAGCGGCACGGACCCCGACGGCGACAACTTGAACTTCACCGTGCCGACATCCGGCCAGCAGGGCTACCCGGAGAATGGGACCCTCACCCTCGACTCGCAGACCCCGGCGTCGCGGATCGCAACCGTGACCTACACGCCTGACACCGACTACACCGGAACCGACACCTTCACCTTTACCGTCACTGACGGTGAACTGACGTCGGCTGCCGCAACGGTCACCCTGACGGTCGGCGGATTCGAGACCGCGATTGCCGTAACTCGAGGCGGCACGGCCTACCGTTCGTTGATGTTCGGAGCCAAGCCGGGCGCCAGCGCAGGATTCGTGGCGGCAGACGGCGACTTCCTCGCCGCACCGAATGGCCCGGATGGCGATGAAGCGTACTTCCTGTTGGATACCGGCAGCAAGCTCAACGATGACTTCAGGCCGCTGGGTGAAGACAACATCTGGAAACTCGAAGTTGCCGTTCCCGCGGGTAGCACCCGGGAGACATGGGCCTTGGTCTGGGACAGCGATGACCTCATGCCTGGGTTCTACACGACGTTGACACCGGCTGACGCTGACTTCCGTCCGTCCGGCGCTGCTGTCGATATGACTGCTGTCGAGACACAGGCCCTCGACAATGCCACGCAGGCTCTGGTCGTCTATCGCTTCCTGCTCTCGGTGACACGGTCCACAGCCGCGGATGTCGTACTTGCAACCGGCTGGAACCTCGTCAGCTTCCCATTGGAGCTTGATGATGCCTCACAGTCGGCTTTCCTCGGCAATGCCCACGTGTATGCCGTATACGCCTGGGTTCCGGGAACCGGCTACGCAGCGCCGACGACGCTTGAGCCCAAGGTCGGCTACTGGGTCTACTCTGACGCGGCCGTAACCCTGTCTCTATCCGGCGTTGCCGTCGCTGACAGTACCGTTAGTCTCCAGCCGGGCTGGAACCTCGTTGGGCCGGCCGTCGACGTCCCGAATCCCGTGGATGACGTTGACGTCCTCGCCTGCTGGGGCTGGCGAACCGGTGAGGGCTACTACCGCCCCGACGACAGCGCGACAGCTTGCCCCATTCTTGAGGGCTTCTGGGTGTTCAGCACCAAAGTCACAGACATCTGGGGCCCCGTACAGCGACGCTAGGAGAAGACAGAAACTCCGGAAACAAGAACATTTGCCGCACCGCACCGCGGGCCGAGTTCCACAGCCTCGAACCCGGCTTGCTATGCGTGGATATCCCCAGTAGATTCTGAGTTTGTCAAAAGTGAGACCGTTTTTCGTAAAAAAGGACCGGGTTTGACGGCTTTCCGCCTTGAATAGATGGCACGGAACATGCTTTTGACTACGACGCAGGCGTCAACTGACTGGACGCTTACCCGGGCTTAGGCCTGGTTATGGAGAGAAGCTGACGGCGCAAGCCGGAAGCAGGCGCCAGCTGAAATGCTGAGCCGGAGATTTGAATGACGCGGGTTCGCCCCAACAGAGAGAAGAGTGTGATTGTCATCAGCCACGGACCCCTCCTACGGAGGGGTCCGTGGCTGACCTGTTTGTTCGGCACGGTGGCCGATTCCGCCCTCTCGATGGTGACAGATCCCCTGATCCATGCCCCAACCGCAACGCCTCGGACTGATCGGCGGCGGCTGGTAGGTTTTTTCTGCAATGCGGTGTCCGGCACGGCTGCCTGTGCAGCCGGTGTTGGACCGCTCTTGTGAGGTTGAGAACTATGCAACACAGCGATTCATCCCCTCAGGCTCCTAACGCCGATTCGCGTTCCCGGCGGCTCAGCCGCGCGACGCGTGACCGGGGGCTGATCAGTTGCATTTCCACGGTTAGAACACAGGAAAAATGTGCTCGCTATAGGAGGCGCCCCATGAAAGCCATCTCACTGCTCTTGAACAGCCTTGTTCGCGGCGTGGTCACCGTCAGCTACCGCCCCGGACGCTCTGCCATTGCCATCCCGCCGGGAAGCAGTGGGAAACTCCTGACCAATGCTGCTGTTCTCGCGCTTCTATGCGCGCCTATGATTCTCCGGGGTGCCCCTGCCATGCCCGGGGTTTACGAATACAGCCAGGCCGGCGGCGGAGCCGTCCAGCTGAACCTGCATGGCGATGAGAACAATCGCTGGTACACGGACGCTGCCGGCTACACGGTGCTCCAGGACGCGGCTACCGGGGCGTTTGTCTACGCTGTCCGCGACGCCATCGGCCAAATTGTGCCTGGGGCCTTGGCTGTGGGCGCCGGTGATCCCGCCGGTGTTGCCTCAAAGGCTATTCCGAGACGCTCAGCCGCTGGTGTTCCCGATGCGCAGGGCATTCCTCAACCCGCCCTCCAGGTAGGCGCCAGCAATCCCTACAAAGTTGCCTCAATCGGGACCATGCGGAACCTGGTCCTGCTCGTAGAGTTCAGCGATCTCGCCCACACCATCGACCAGTCCAATTTTGACAACCTGTTCAATGAGACCGGTCACACCGCCGATGGCGCTCAGGGATCAGTCAAAGACTTCTACACCGCAGTTTCCTACGACCAGCTCACCATCGAGTCCACTGTCACCCCTTGGATCACCCTGGACAACGGCTATGCTCACTACGACGAGGATTTCGGGGATGTGCGCGCCATGGTCACCGAAGCCCTCGCCAAGCTCGACGCTACCGGATTCGATTTCAGCACCATGGATGGCGACGGCGACGGCTGGGTCGATGGCCTGACTGTGATTCATGCCGGCTATGATCAGGCACAGGGCGGCCCCACGCTGTCCATCTGGTCCCACTACTGGAATCTGACCGGTGCCGTGACCTACGACGGCGTTCAGATGCAGCCCTACCACACCGAGTCCGAACTGCGCGGCAACAGCGGCACAGGCATCGTTCGCATCGGCGTCATCTGTCACGAGACCGGCCACTTCCTCGGTCTCCCCGACCTCTACGACTACGGCTACGACAGCGCCGGCGTCGGCGATTTCTGCCTCATGGCCTCGGGCAGCTGGAATGGCGGGGGGATTGTGCCGGCCTTCTTCAGTGCCTGGTGCAAGAAGACCCTCGGCTGGGTCACCCCCTTCAACATCAATGGCGGCGGAACCTTCAGCCTCGCGAGAATCGCGACCAATCAGAGCATGGCCTACATCCGGGGCGACACCTGGCCGGCCGGTGAGTACATCCTGATAGAGAACCGCCAGGCCGTCACTTACGACTCATACCTCCCCGGACCGCAGCGCGGTCTCCTCATTTGGCACGTAGACGAGAACCAGGCCAACAACGACGACCAGAACCACTACCTCGTCGACCTTGAGGAAGCCGACGGCATTCAGCACCTGCAGCTCAATGCCGGCTCCGGCTCTGAAGACGACTACTTCCGCAACGGCAATAACACTGCCTTTACGTCGGATAGTGATCCGAGCAGCGAGAGCTACGCTGCCATCCCGCTTGGCTACGACATCTCTGCTATCTCCGCAAGCGGCAGCACGATGACCCTCGTTGTCGGCGACACCGGAGAAACCACGGAGAATATCCACGAGATCGTTCCGTTGGACGGCGTCAGCAAAGTCGACGCAACCATCCATCAGGACGGCAGTGGTGTCACCCACGCCGTCTACGTTGATCGGGACAACTGGGTCCTCAAGTACGCCTACAGCAACCCCGATGATGACGGTAAAGTCTGGAGCAATCAGGTCACGATCTCAAGCACCTACGCCTTCATCGACCCGCCTCAGACCTACGGCGTTGCCGGGAACGTTCTCCACACCGTGTTCGAAGCCGTGGATGCGGCAACCGGTCGCTCAGGCGTCTACTACACGTACTCCACGGATGCGGGACTCACATGGAGTACTGATACACTGATCTCCGATGCGACGGATGCCGACGCCGCCTATCCCTATCTGGCCGTAGACATCCACGCGACTGACCCCAACAGCGATGTGCTGCACGTCGTGTGGACGGCTTCAACACCTGCAACGGACCGCATCTATGACACGACTCAGGGCGATGTCCTCATGGCTGACACCGGTGCAGTCGCCGTCGACGGCGCGACCACCGGTATCATCGTCGGCGAAGGCGGCGCACGCGTTGTCATGTGGCAGGACGCCGACGGCAACCGGCGCTACTCCGCGGGTGATGTGGTCTGGACGGAGCCGGCAAACGATGTCGACTATATCTTCAACGACCCAGGTCACGTCAACGACACGGACATCGTCGGAACACCCACCGCCGGGACCCCCGCAACCGGACTGCTGTTCGGCCTCTGTATCGCAGACACCACGCCCAATGGCGACTACGACGCCGGCGAAGTGGTCTGGGTCAACGTTCGCGATGTCAAGTATGCAACGATCAGTCGGCAGGGCGACGGCAGCTGGGCTGCCGATCGCACGGCAACGATTGAGAGCAACGTCGCGCCGTTCGCAACGGCCTACAATCCCAAGGCTGCCGTGGACAGCACCGGAACCGTTCACGTCGCCTACCATTCCACGGCCGCGGATGCCCTTCGCTATGACCGGACAGCTGATGCCGGCGTGACCTGGCAGGGCCCCGAAACAGCTACCGATCCACTCACCACCACCGACATCGTGTCGCCCGCGATCGCGATCTCGGGAGGGAAGGAGATTTCCGTCTCTGACGACCAACGCACCACCACGCCGGCGGAGACCGTCCGGATTATCTGGGCTGACACCACGGACCCGAACGCCATTCTCCAGGAAAAGGCTCTCACACTGGCCGCTATCGCCGGCGGCGGGACGTTCTCAGTCACAGCCTCCAGCCAAGTCGGCCTCGTCAATGATACCGGCCTGCTCGGTGGCAACAGCGTCATTGACCTCCACGCCAAGAGTGACAAGTACGGCAATCTCCACCTGGCCTACCAGAACGATATCGCTTCCCGTATCTACTACCGCGTTTACAGCGTCCGCTACGAATACTACAGCCTCAACCCGCGCTGGAGTCTGCGTTTCCGCGAGCTCAGCGGCACCGGCGTCATCCTCGACAGCATTACCGTGGGCCCCGAAGCGAACCTCATGATCAGCTACTCCATCGGCGCAGTCTCGGCCTTGGTTGACACGCCCCCCCACATCGTCGGTGTTGAAGAATTCGATATGAACGAAGCGGGCGATATCGACGCATTGACCGTCACCTACTCAGAGGACATGGACGACTCAACCATCAGTCTCGCGGAACGGGACCAAACCCAGTTCGACTTCGGTTTCACTAACAATGACTGCGTGGGCTTTGACAGTACCACGGATGCCGCCGGGACAGCACTCGAGGGCACCTCCGACCCCATGCTGAGCAACGATAATGTCCTCACCGTCCTGACCGATGACCTTTCCCTGCGGAATACCCTTCGCACCATCGTTCAGTTCGCCACCGACGAGAATCGCTATCTTGACTTTGCCGGCAACGAAGCACTCTCCCAGGACTGGGCCGAAATTACCGTCTATGACCGCGCGGGCCCGGTTCCCTATGAAACCTGGCAGCACGATAACGACCGAGACGGAAACACCGACGTCATTGTCATCCACTTCAGTGAGCCTATCACAGACGCATCAGTCGATCTTGCCAGTGTTATTCGCCAGTTCCGCCTTGATGACAGCGACGTCTTCATAGGCGTTGATGCCGTTACCGACGACGTGTCCGGCACAGCAGCGGGAACAGTTTTCCTACATGACGAACTGCCGCAGTTTGCCCCGACCTCCACGGCCACTGTCAGCAACACGGTCCTCGACCTCACCTCCCCGACCGGCATTATTGATCCCGGCGACCCCAACGACGCCTACATCACCATCATAACCAACGACTGGATCGACAGTGTCCGCAATACTCGCGACAAGAAGATCACCTTCACGACCGCCCCCGGGACCTTCACGGATGTGCCCCTTAACAACAATCCCGCCAACGATGGCGTGGGTACAACCATCCAGATCAATCACGACTACGCTGCACCAACAATCTTCGAAGCCCTCCAGCTCGACGGGGGCAGCGGCAATCCCAACCTCAACCCCCAAGAGCCCCCGGAAGGCTACATCGATGACATCGTCATGACGTTCAGTGAGCCCATGATGGATGCGATGTTCTACAATGACCCGGCCGCGCTTGTTGGCCCGAACAGCCTCGCGATCGACTTCGGCGGCACCGGCCAGTACCATCCGGCCACCGGAAATTGGACCATCGGCCTCGACACCAGCCTGGATTTCTTCGACTCAGTCACCCAGCAGGGCAACGGCCTTGCCACCTTCGACCAGTTCTACGATCCTCACATTTCCGACGACGAGAAGATCACCATTCGCATCGACCCCACCGATCCCCATATCGCCCTCGGCACATCCGCCAAGAACATGGAATTCGAGCACTGGGTTCTCTACCGCTTCCCCGCCCAGCGCCGCTATTCGCCCGGCCAAACGATCACCACCGGAACGGCCCTCACATACATCACCGTTCCCGCAAATGTCGCGACCCAGGCTTCCAGCCAGATCATGCGCTACCCGAATGACTTCCAGTACGGGGTCAACGATCTTGAGGTCGAGAAGATGCTGAACCAACAAGGAAGCACCACCAACCAGCAGCTTCTCACCGGCATAACCATCCTCTCCGTGTCTCATCACTGTATTTGGTACAACTTCACCAACTCTGTTGAGGACACCGGTGCCGACACATGGTCGCGCGCCAACATCACCGATATGGACGGCGGGGCAAACACCGGTATCCTCCTTGTCAGGGGCACGACCGCCAACCACTTCAGGGTCAACACGACCATCACTCCCATTCAATACAGCCCAAGTGAAGGACTCCTCGCCTGGGGTTGGGGTGGCGGAAGCGCTTACCAGATCTCCGGGCTTTCCGGACCGACGATCATCCGGATGAACGAACGGCTCCTCAACCAGGCAGGCGATCCCCCGGCCAACGAACGTTACATCTACGTCCTGGTCGATCCCGCCAAACTCCCCCGCGTAGATCGTACCACAGGCACAATTACCAACTACTTCGACCTCTACGACTACGGCAACAACTGTTATCTCGGTCGTACCGGCCGCTACCCGCTGATTACCGACTACACCCTGCCTGAAGTCGACAAGGCCGAGCCGGTCATCCTCGACGTCAGCTTCTTTGACTCCAATGACAACGGGACCGTTGATGAAATCGTTCTCCACCTCAGTGAGCCGATGGATGATCTGACCTTCGGCTCGGACGAGGCCGATCAGTTTGCCCTCGACATCAATCAGGACGGGACGCCCGACATCAATTTCGCCATGACCGATGATGTCTCGGATCCCGACGAAGGCGAATTCCCGCGCAACTCCCTGGACCCGCAGGTCAGCCCCTTCTCAGATCTGGCCGTCAATCCCGGTTCATGGATCTACCTCAGTGATACCGGTAACCGCCGGGTCTCCCGCTACAGCCTGGCTGGTGCGGCCGATGCCGTTCAGTTCATCCCTGTTGCATCCACCATCAACACCTTCAACGCCACCAAGGGCGTTGCCTACAAGGCGGACGAGTTCCCCTTCACCACGGCTGCCTTTGGGGCTGCAGTCTCCACGTACGTCAGCGGCGCCAAGTACATGTTCGTGCTGGACCCGGTGACCGCACAACTGCGTAAATTCTCCACGGACGATGGCCTGGAAGCCACCTCAGGATTCCCCGTCGCCGCGACCGCCGTCAGTGGCTCGCTGATCGCAACGGCTCGCGACCTGAGCGACGGTGTGACCTACATTTTCACGACGACATCTGACAATCGAGTCCTCAAGATCAACGGCGAGACCGGCGTAAGCACCACGTTTGCAGGACCGTATGCGTCCATCCAGGCTCTGATCGCTTCCTCTTCCGGCGTGTTTGTTGCCTACGACACCGTGAATGTCGCCAAACTGCTTGTCGCTGACGGCGCGCTGGATACCGCCTTTGGCGGCGGCGATGGAATCCTGGACGGTCCCTACACCGCGGTCTACGGCTTGGCCGTCAGCAGTACGTCGGTATTTGTGGCCGTCAACACGGGCGCGGCTATTCAGGTAGAGACCCGCCAGATTGCCGATGGCAACCTGGCTCTGCCTGTTGCCGGGCTTGCCGGTGCCACCGCCGTCACCGCGTTCGTGAGTGATGCTTCAGCCGTATATGCGGCTTTCACCACGGGTGGAACCAACCATGTCGCCAAGATTCTCCATACCACCGGTGCCGTGGACGCCGCATTCGACACAGACGGGATCATCGATGTCCCCGTATCGGTCACCAAGCTTGCCATCGGCTCGGACGGAGCGTCATTCTTCACGGGTTATGTCCTTGCAGGGGCTGGCACGGTTGCCAAGTTTGCCGTAGCGGACGGCGCCGCAATCAATGCGTTCGGTGGCGGGGGAACGAACGTACGGACCGGGATCGGGACGGCCGTCTCAGCACTCGCAGTTGAGCGGATCGAGGGGCTGGACTTCGTGCTCCTCGGGGACCACAGCATCTGGGGCAACAGCACCCTCGATTTCACCGACGGTACGGCATCCGGCTTCGATGTGCTCTACGTCACCGATGCAGGAACCGACACGATCCGTAAGTTCCGCACGGCCGGAACCAACGCGAGCCAGGAGATCATCGGCGCGGGATGGCCCATAACGGGGAAGACGAGCACGGACGATGGGTTCTCGCAGCCCTGGGATGTGGTCGTTGACAGCAACGGATACCTGTTCATTCTCGACCGCATGAACGCAAGGGTCGGCCGGTTCTTTGCCGACGGCACGCCCTATGACGCTACCGGGGCAGCTGGAATCGATTTCCTGAAACCCGAGGGCGTCCTCGCGTTTGACCGGCCGCAGGCACTTACCATCGACGGCGCTGATAGTCTCTACGTGGCCGACACAGAAAGCAACAGGGTCCGCGTCTTTGGCAGTGCCCAGCCTTGGACCGCAAACGCACCGACTGAAACCATGACCTTGACACCAAGCGGAGCAAAGGCCCTCAGTGCTCCCCGCGGACTGGCGGTTAACACCGCCGGCGTGAGTGGCGCTGCCACCGTGATCTACGTCGCTGACAGCGGAAACGACCGCGTCTCCGCCTTCACCGTGGCCTCCTACGATGCCGGCACGGGCGATGCCGACTACGCGACTGGCTATCCTATCTCGGGTAGCTCGATTGATAACCCGACCGCTGTCACGCTCGACGAAGCGGCCGGCTCACTCTACGTCATCGAGGCAGGCATCCTCAGGAATCGCGTCGGCGTCTACACTGCCGATCGCAGCGGTGCCTTGTCAGACAATCAGCAGCTCTTCAGCATCCCTGTGACCGGCAGGAACGACGAGTACGTAACCCTTCATCTGGATGAAGCCGAGAACGCAATCGCCAGCACCGGAACCGCCGCGTATGACCTGTACTTCACCGGTCAGACAACCACCTGGCTCGATCTCCTCGGCAATGCCATCGACACCATCCCCCAGCCTGGCTGGACCAACCTCGACTGGTACCGCGCACTCCTCATTGACTACGCCGATCCCCGGATTCGCCAGGTCGAGCTCTTCGACCCAAATAACGATGGCGATATCGATCAGGTGGTCGTTACCTTCACCGAGGATATGGACAAGACCAGCATTACCTCCCTCAACGCCCTCCAATACACCCTCGGCGGAACGAGTTTTACGCACGTCGATAGCACGACAGACGCGACAACAGGCATCGCCACCACCGTGGGAACCACCTATTACAATGGTAATGATGACGAAATGGTCCTGCTACGCAGCCCCGAAACCGCGGGAGCGGGAACCGGCCTGGCCGATTTCATCTTCACCTCACAGGACGGCACGTTCCAGGACCAGTCCGCAACCACCAACAAGACGGCTGAGGAACTTGCCTCCGTCAGCGTGCCCAGCGACCTCATCGTTGACCGAGCGGCGCCTGTGCCGGTCACCGCTGTTGTCTCCCCCTGGCCCACGAATAATGGTCGCCTTGTCGAGAATGCAACTGTGGATCCCTACCTGGATGTCACCTTCAGTGAAGACATCACCGTTGCGGTAAGCGCCCTCGCTAATGCCCACTGGGTGGTGACGTCGCCTCTGGGGGATTCGGTCGAGTTGGGCAATACCCAGTTCACCGCGCTCAATGCGACGACCGTGCGCATCACCTTCCTCGTGGACGCCGCCGGAACAACGGCTGAGAACTGGATCGACGGGGCCACGATCAACCTTCGTTCCAGCGGAAGCTACGCGATTGAGGATGCAGCCGACAACCAGTCCCTGCCCAACACAACGGCGGTCACCATTCAGGGACTCAGCGACAGCACAAAGGGAACTCCCGAGTATGCGTCCAGTGCAGCCCTCGACCAAGATGGCAACGGCCGTCTCGACAAGATCATCGTCTGGCTTGACGATGACCTGATGACAGCGGATGGCCATGGTTCCCCCGCGATGACAGCCTTCGCCGTGACTGATGCTGACGGCACAACGGCCCTGACGGTTACGAGCGTCACGGTTGCCCGGAATCGCATCGAGATCCTCCTGGGCAACACGGCCGGAACGACCGCATCACCGTCCTTGACTTACGTCGTCCCAACCGCGGCAGGTGCACGAGTCGTCCGCAGCATCTCCAGTGCGGCGGCCGAGAATGACTTCGGCTTCGGCGGCGCCATCACCATCACGGATTACGCTCGGCCTGTCGTTACGGCTGCCAATTCCAGCCAGCGCATTCAAGATAGCGATCCAAACGATGTGGCTATCGCGCCGGACAACACCGTGATTACCGTGACCTTCAGCGAGGATGTCCGCCCCGAAGGCGTGACTCCCGCTTCCCATCACGCGCGCTGGAGCTTCCCCGATTCCGGTTACCCGGGCAGCGCAACAGTCGCCTACACCGGCGACAGCGATACCGATATCGACCTCACCTTCAGCGGAGCAACAACCGGGACAGATGATTGGTCCCAGGGCGACCGGGCGAATGCTGCAGCTGCGGTCGGACCGGCCGCGATCGGCAGTGTCGGAGGAGAGGACTACGCCTTTGTCGTCGACGCCTCGCAGAACCCACAGCAGATCACAAAAATGCTCTTGGGTGTCAACGCAACTCTCTGTATCTGGACCGATAACGACGGCGACGGCCGCTATGACGCGGCCGGTGATACGGCCATCCTGAACGCCGGTGCGGCCCCCGCGGATCAGACCTATGGCGTCGCCTATGACCTCTTCTACGTCGACACCGATGGCAATGGCGTTTACAGCACTGATGAAGAAATGTTTGCGGATCGTAACGGCAATGGCCAGTACAACGATGCCGTTGATGTTCGCATCTTCGCAGGCAGTGACGCCAGCTGGACAACAGTGGAGAATACGGTCGGGATTCAGCGCGACCTGCTCTTCTCACCGTCGCTGGCTGCTTTCGTCCCCGTCCTTCCCGCCGCCGCCACAATCGTGGATCTCGAAGTTGCCAACGACTTCGTCTACATCCTGTACGACGATGGCGCTGGTGCCGCCGCGATCCAAAGGCTTCACGGGACGACTGGCGCAGCAAGCGGCTGGACTCAGACGTTCGCCGCGTCCGAGGCCGTCGATATCGAGGCCGTCGGGGGAACCCTTTACGTCGCTTACAACCTCACCGCGACGGGGGCCGGCCAGGTCGCACTGTGTGACATTGGAACGGGCGTCGCAGGAACCACCGTAGACCTAGGCGCATCAAACTCCGTAGTGGATGTAGAAGGCGACGGCACGAACCTCCTGGTGGCCTTCCAGGCCCCACAGGATCCGGACGGTGTCCGTGCCACGATCTCTCGGTTCACCGCAGCTGGTGGGGCGACCGGCGTTTCGGTCGAGATTGCCCCTGCCTCAGGCGATGCGGCAATGATCCGGATCCGTGACATCGAGCTCTCTCTTGAGGCAGCGGTGACCTACCTGTACGTGACCACGGACCGTGAGGGCGCCGAACTGATCAAGTACGACATGGCGCTCGCGCCGGTGGCGTCCGTCGGCCTTCAAGGCACGAACGGCTCGGACACCATCGCTGTGGTCGACGAGAGTGGAACGACCTACGTCTACGTTGGCAACACTGCTCTTGGGACCGTTCACAAGTACAGCACCGACGCTTCCCTGGTCAGCGCGTTCGCCCCGAGCACCGATGGCTGGTACACTGAGCTCGCCCTCTCGGCTCTTCCCACCGGGTCCGCTGGGATCTCCAACAGCAACTTCCTCTTCGCTTTGGATACAGCGCGTGAGACGATCACCCGCTTTGGGGCCGCCACCGGTGATGCAGGCAACATGCTGCCGGCTATCCCGCGGTTCGTCTATCCCTGGAACGGCGCGCCCACGATCTGGACCGCCACTGACGTCGTGTCGGACTTCGATACGGCAGGTACGGCACGCAACCCGGCACGAGCCACCCTCTACGGCGCCGTCATCCGCAACCTGGGTATCGACTATCCTTCGATTCTCACGGTTACGGCCTACGATGACGATGCCAACGGTTTCCTTGACCGGATCATGATGACCGCCGACATGGATCTCAGCGTCATTGACAGCGACACCACGACGCTTATCTCCGCTTTCACGGTCACCGACACGCAGAACGCTCGCGTGCTGACTGTAACTGAAGTCGACGCCGGCCTGATCGGGTCCGAGCGGATCATCACTCTCACACTCTCCAACGATGCCGGAGGCACAGGCCCCACGACCCTGGAGTATGCTCAGGGGAGCATTGATCCTGCCCAGTTGATTCAGAACCAGAGCAGCAACGCGCTTCGTGATCTCGTCGCCGGGGACGTCTCCGTCGTTGACGCCGCCGCGCCCGTGATCACCTTTGCCACGCAGACCGCAACGGCTTACCTGGTCGGCGGGAACATCCCCACCAGCGCCGTAGTCGACGTGACCTTCAGCGAGAGTCTCGTCAACGCAACCGTCGATGCTGCCACCCTCAATCCGCTCTTTGATATCCGCTCTCTTGGCACCCAGATCTTCCTGCCGGATGGAGGCGTCACCGTCTACGAATTCGATACAGACACTATGACTGTAACCTTCTCAGCCGCAACAACTGGTGGCAACTGGGACGCGGACACCGCAACCATCAATGTGGTTGCTGCCGGAACCGAC
Source organism: Lentisphaerota bacterium (assembly GCA_018676675.1). Taxonomy (GTDB): domain Bacteria; phylum Verrucomicrobiota; class Lentisphaeria; order Oligosphaerales; family JABHEG01; genus JABHEG01. The sequence continues at coordinate 26,095 of JABHEG010000280.1, read as the reverse complement.
CAGATCACCGACACTGCCAACCCCGTAAACAACGCCCAGCCGAACGCGGCGCCGATCCGGATCTTCGAGCTTCGCCAGACCGACGATGACAACGATGGCCTCCCCGACAAATGGGAGATTCAGTACTTCGGTGACATCACCACCTATGGCCCCGGTGATGACCCGGATTCCGATGGTCTGACCAACCTCCAGGAGTACAATGCAGGCAGCAGCCCCTTGCTCATCGACTCAGATGGTGACGGACTCTCCGACTACGACGAGGTCACCCTCCACGGCACCAACCCCGGCGACCGTGACACCGACGATGACGGTATTATCGATTCGCTGGAGCTTGACCCCCGTAACCCGAACTACTCCATGAGCAGTCAAGTCACGGCCGAGCGTTCCCTCATCCTTGGGAAGGTCCCCACGGTAGGGCTCAGCGTCCCGTTCTCCGATCGGTTCGCCTCGGACTCAGGCTCCTGGACCGTCGAAGGATGGATTCGCCCGGGAACGGACGGGACCGGTGCCCTGTTCACCTATTCAGCGAGTACCATCAGCGGCACGCGCACGGCCCTCGAACTCGGTATTGACAGCTTTGTCCCTTACGTTCGGTTTGAGACCGTCGGCGGGGTCGAGTACAAGGCTGGCGGGAACGCCTTTGTCGCTGCTATCCCGACCGCTGAGTGGACCCATCTGGCCGGTGTCTGGGACCTGAGCAGCTTCAGCCTGCAACTCTACGTCAACGGCGTCCGCAAGTACGCGCAAGTCAGTGTGGAACCCCCGGCTGGAACGGCTGGCACCCTCACCATCGGCGCCAACTTCACCGATGGCCACTTGGATGAAACCCGCTACTGGAATCTCGTGCGCACCCAGAACGAGATTGATCTCAACAAGGACCTCCTCGTACAGGAAGGTTCCGCGAACCTACTTTCCTACCTGCGCTTCGACGATGGCGGCCTCGCGATCGAGGACTTCGGCGCTCATCTCGAAAGCCCCTCCTGGGTCCCGATGATGGGTGATGATGATTACGCCATTGACGCCGGTGATCCTTCCCTCGCCGATGATCCTTATCCGGCCGTCTGGGACGATGACAATGATAACCACGCAGACTGGGTCACCGTGCCCGGAGTCGCCCAGCCCGAAGCGGCAGGGTTCGACACCGACGGCATCGACAATGACAACGACGGCGTCGTTGATGACTACATCATCCCCGCGACCGTCGCCGATGGCGACACGATGTTCATCATCCCGACCAATGAAGTGGTCGCCGGATACGATCCAAACACAGATCCGCTCGATGCCACCCTTGAGACGCCCGTTATGGGTGACGATGTGCTGGCTGCGGCTCTTCTGCGCTCGACCGACAACGCCGTTCTGTTGCCGATCCGCATCCTCCCCGGCCCGAACGGCGTCCTCGATTCAGCCGCATCCATCGCTGCAACGGATCGCGCAGTCACCTTTGGTGAAAACGCCGCTCTGATCGCGGATGATGGCAGCGTTGATACGAACGATCTCGGCGGCGATGATGTCCACGACCCAGTTCCCCCGAATGGCCATGACCGCATCCTTCCCGGGCCTGACGGTATTCTCCAGACAGTGGCCACCCTGGCCGGTAATATCGTTGTTACTTACCGACGTCTCTTCGAGACCGTTACCCAACCTGAAAACGATGTCACCGACACCCTCGATAACGAGCCCGATGGCACCGTTGACGACAGTATCATTGCCAAGCATCTGATCGGCTTCGATGATACCGATGGCGACGAGCTCGCGGACTGGTGGGAACACCTCTACACCGGTTACCTCAACGAGACCGGCCTGAACCCCGCGTCCGATCCCGATGGCGATGGACTGAATCACCTCTACGAGCTCTGGTGCGACACCAACCCGTTCGACAACGACACCCAGAATAACGGCGTCAATGACGGCCAGGAAGACTTCGATGGAGACGGGCTGACCAACGCTCAGGAACAGAACTTCAGCACCGATCCGCGCCTGGCGGACACGGATGACGATGGTATCTCCGATGCCGCCGAGGTCGCTGCGGGAACGTCTCCGACCAGTGCCCTCAGCCCCCTCAACTACCGCGCCCTCGTCCTCGACGGGACCGGCGATTACCTCGAGCTGCCGCTCACGCGTCGTTTTGAGCTCAGTGGCAACTGGACCATCGAGGCTTGGATCCTGCCCACGACCGTCACCAGCGGGGATGTCATCAACCGCGTCGCCGGAATCGGCCGGTCCAACTACCGCCTGTACCTCGACAATGGCGTTCTCAAGGGCGAGTTCCACGATGCCGCTTCCGGAACAGCTGTCACCGCCAGCAGCACCGCAGGGGCCATCGCTGCCAACGTCTGGACTCACGTGGCCGCGGTGTACCGCGCATCCGACCGCACGGTTCGCGTGTACGTCAATGGTCAAGCCAGCGGCACGCCGTCCGCCAGCAACTACATCCCGACCGTCAACGGTTCCGGCCCGGTCAAGACCCTCATCGGCGCGGGCTTTAACGGGACAACCCGCCTCATAGAGAACGCCTTCACCGGCGCCATCGATGAGATCCGCATCTGGCGCGCACTCCGCAGCGAGGCCCAACTCGCGAACGCCATGGACGACACCCTCATCGGCAGCGAGATAAACCTCGTTTCCTACTTCCGGTTCGATGACGGCGGGACGTCCGCCCAAGAGTCGGTCAATAACACGACCTACAGCTTCCCGACTGACTGGGAGAACGATTGGCTCAACGCAGGTACCCTCGCCGGCGACGCTCAGCTGACGACGGCTGCTCTTGCGTCCGCGGTATCCGACCTCTACACCGATACCGACTTCGACGGCATGCCCGACTACTGGGAAGCACAGTTCACAAACGTTGGCAACCCCAACGCGGATGAGGACGGCGATGGCCTCCAGAACCTCTACGAGTACTACGCGGGTACGAACCCGAACGTGGCCAGCAACGAGGATGCCCAAGGCGACAGTGATAACGACGGCTTGACCAACCTCGAGGAGCAGACCGCCACCACCGATCCGGGCGACAATGACACAGACGACGACGGTCTTTACGACGGTGAGGAAGTCACCGGCGCGGACAATGGGGCAAGCACCTTCATTCCCAATGGCCGGACCAATCCGCTCAACAGTCTCGATCCCCTCAAAAACTACGCGATGGATCTTACCACCAACGACGCGTACGTCACGGTCACCGATGCCAATCCGCTGCCCACGGCCTTCACGGTCGAGGCGTGGATCAAGCTCAGCTCCGCCGATGATGACGGCATCATCCTCGAGAAACAGGATCCCGAAGGCGGCGCGGACGACTACGCCCTCTACCTCGTCAACGGCGAACTCCGTTTTGACTACCGAGCCGTGGATGGTGCGACCAAGACGGCCGCTCTTGAAGGCCTTCAGATCACCAGCGCCCACGGCTGGGTCCATGTCGCCGCAACTGTCCAGGCCGATACAGCCGATACGGACTACGCGGCAACAGCCCTGTACGCGTACGCGGACGGGGCCGAATACGTGGCCTCCGACCGCATCTTGGGCGCCGTTGATACGACCAGCGGCGGAACCCTCAATGTCGGTAACACCGGTGCCGATTACCTGCCGATGACGATCGACGATGTCCGTGTCTGGAACACGACCCGTTCCGGGGACGAGATCCGCGGCGCCAGGGACCTTCCCTTCACGCCTGCTGACGCCGACTTCGGAAACCTGGCCGCCTACTACCGTTTCGACGATGCCCAGACCGACGGCGGGGCAGAGGATCTCACCCACGCCTTCGCGACGGTTCTCGATGCACGGCTTGCCCAGCATGTCGGCGCCCTGCAGACCGGCGCAGCCTTCGTGGCAGTGCCCTCCGCCAAGGAAGGCGATGAGACCTTCACATACTTCTCGGCCGATGTCGATGCAGACAGCATCCCGGACTTCTGGGAACTGAGCCACTTTGGGAACACCACCACCGCAACCGACGCCCCGGGCGTCTCGGTTGATGGCTACTCCGACACCGATGGCGACGGTATGAATGACTACTACGAATACCGCCTGGGCTGGGATCCGATTGCCCTCAACACGGTCGCCCAACTTGGTACCGATGCGGATGGCGATGAACTCACCAACCTCCAGGAACAGCAGGCCGGAACCAATCCGGGCAACGTCGACACTGATGATGACGGGATCGAGGACGGCGACGAACTCATCGGTGACCCCGCCGATACCGCTGCCGATGACGCGCAGTACATCACCAATCCGAATTACTCGATGGCCCACTTTGATCCCGTACTCACCGATGCCCTCGGCCGTTTCCGCTTCACCCCGGCACGGAGCCTGGATCTGAGCAAGGTCGACGCTGACCAAGAGGGCATCGCCGTCCCGCGTAGTGGACGTTTCGACCGTGACGGCGGTTCCCTGTCGGTTGAGGCATGGGTCTACGCCAACGCAGCTGACCTCAACGGCGCTATCCTGTCCTACAGAGTCGGCACAAAGTCCGCTCTCGAACTCGGTTTGGAGGATGGTGGACGCCCGTACGCCCGCGTGGAAACCGCCACGGCCGTCTATGAGGCCGGAGGCGACACCGATGGCGCAACCGCGTTCGCCGGTGACACCGCCTGGCGTCACGTCGCTGCCGTCTGGGATACCGAGAACCTGGAAGTGAAACTCTACGTCGATGGGCTGCTCGAGTTCGCCACGGCAGTGCCGGCTACCGACGTTCTCCTGACCGATGCCGGAACCCTCTACATCGGTGGCAAAGGGACGACGGGCCAGGTCGATGACCGTCTCGATGTCGGTCTCCTCGACGAAGTCCGTGTTTGGGGTTACGCCAGAGCCCTCACCCAGACGGATGTCCAGAAGGACACGATCCTCGACAATCAGAGCGGCGGACTCCTCGCTTACTATCGTTTCGATGATGGCGGCGCAACCATTGAAGACTTCACCCACGCCAATCCGCGGCCTGAAGCCGCCGACTATGCGATCGGTACCACCGGATATGATGCGGACGCCGCAGCCGACACCGACAGCGACGGGACGGCCGATTGGGCCTCTGCCGGCGCCGCTGCACCGGTGCGCACCGAGACCCCGAACGCCATCCCCGATTGGTGGGCGAATCTGTATGACACCGCCGACCCGACCTTCACCGCTTTCGCCGGCCACTACTACCAGTACGTCGTCAATCCACCGGCAACTTGGACTGAAGCCACGGCGGCAGCCCAATTGGCCGGGGGCTATCTCGTCATCATTAACGATGCTGAAGAGAACGCCTACATCACCGACAGCATGCTCGCCACCAGTGAGGGTGCATGGGTAGGTGGATCTGACGAGACGGTCGAAGGAACCTTCGTCTGGGTCGATGGCACGCCCTTCTCAGCGGGCTACACCAACTGGTCAAACGGGCGCAGCATTGAGCCCAACGACGGCGTCTGGGGCAACCCGCCATACGCAACTGAGGACTATGTCCAGATCGTGGGGCGTGGTAACACCAATCCCTTCGGGCTCATTCCAGGTTTCTGGAATGATCTGACCAACGCGGATGGAACGGGCGACACCGACGGCTACATCATCGAGTTCAACCAGCCCCCTGTCAACGCAACCGCGGATACCGATGGCGATGGTCTCGGAAACCTCTACGAGTACTACTGCCGCACCAACCCGAACAGCGCCGACACCGATGGCGATGGCACGCCTGACGATCAGGAAGATTTCGACAACGACGGTCTCGTCAACGGTCTCGAGCAACGCTACGGAACAGACCCCCGCTCAAGTGACACTGACGACGACGGAACCGCTGACACTGCAGAAGTCCTCGCGAGCACAATAGGGACAAGCAGTCTGAGTCCCTTCACCCAGCGCGCCCTGGCCGTCACCACCGGCAGCGTCCTGCTTCCGGCCGACAGTCGCTTTGCCCTGGGGCAGTTCACCCTCGAAGCCTGGATCCTGCCGGACGACGGCAACACCGAGCGTGAGATCATCGTTCGCGAGCTCGAGAGCGGCGCGCGTTATAACTACCGCCTGTATCTCGATGCCACAGATCACCTCGTCGTTGCCTTCACCGATACGGCCGGCAGCATCCGGAAGGCCACCTCGACCGCCACAATCGCCGAGGGCGCGACAGCTCCCTGGACTCATGTCGCAGCCGTCTTCGACCCCGCCAACCTGTCCCTCCGCGTTTTCGTCAATGGCGTTGATGACACCGACACGACAACGCCGGGAGCCACCAACGTCCCGGTCGTGACACTGCCCGTACGGACCATCGGTGACGGCCCCGCCGTTACAGCAGTGGGCCGCAACTACAGCGGCCTTGTAGATGAAGTTCGCATCTGGGGTGTGGCGCGTACAGCCACCGAGATCCTCGCCAGCAAGGATGTCTCCCTCGTCGGTAACGACGGTAACCTCGTGGCCTACTACCGCTTCGATGACAGTGACCACACCGGTACGCACTCCATCGAAGACTTCACCTGGAGCTATGCTCAGGACTGGCTCACCGGCTGGGCCAACGCCGCCGCAATCCAGGGCGCAGCGACCATCGTCGACGTCTCTGCAACCACCCCGCTCTCACCCTTCCCGGTGGACGGTGACGACGACGGAATCGCCGATATCTGGGAGCTGCAGTTCTTTGGTAACACCACGGCGGCTGACAACACGACCAACAGCGATGCGGACCTCCTCAGCGACCTTTCTGAGTACTTGGCCGGCACCGACCCGACGGTCGTTGACACTGACCTCGACGGGACTTCGGACGATCAGGAAGACAGCGACGCTGACGGGCTTGTCAACGCCAGTGAAGGTACGACCAATCCCGGCGACGCTGACACGGACGATGACGGACTCGCCGATGGCATCGAGGTCACCCAGGGCAGCGATCCAATCGACAGTCTCGATCCGCTTAAGACCTACGTGCTCGACCTGACGGCCGCCAACACGGCTCACGCGCGGGTCATGCCAAATGCCAACACCCTCGTCACCGGCGAGATGGCCGTCGAAGCCTGGATCAAGCTCAGCAGTGACACCGACAATGTCGGTCGCATTCTGGAAAGTCAGAACGTTGACGGCGGAACCCCGGACTTCGTCCTTTATCTCAATGCTGATGGCAAGCTGACCGTCGCCTATCGCACCGTAACGGGTTCGTCTAAGAGTCTTACCCTCAACGACTTGGTCGTTTCTGATGACCTTGGTTGGGTGCACGTCGCTGCGTCGCTTCAGCTCGTGGCCGCACCGTCCGACTATGTCCTCCGCGTACAGGCTTACGTCGCCTTGGACGACAGCGAATACGTGCAGGAAGCCGACGCACAGAGCGGCGTCGACGGTACCAACGGCGCCCTCTATATCGGCAGCTCCGACACGGCCGAATGGCTGCCCATGCAGGTCGACGAGGTCCGAGTCTGGAACGTTGACCGTACCCAGACGCAGGTCATCAACAGTCGTGGTCTCCCGCTCACGACCATCGCCGGAAACATGCGCCGCTACTTCCGCTTTGACGACACTCAGGACGCGACCACACCTGCCGGTGCTGAGGACTTCACTCAGCCGTTCAACAGTGTGGCCAACGCGGTTGCCAATGCCCCGTTCGCCGCCACGTTGCGCGGTGGAGCTGTGTTTGCCGGAACGGCCGCCCTCTCCGTGGGCGATGAAGCCTTCACCTACCTCGGCACCGATGCTGATAACGATGGCATCGCCGATCTATGGGAATTGCTCCATTTCGGCGTCACGAATGTTGCCACTGCAGAGTCTGACAATGACGGCGACGGCATGACTGATCGCTACGAGTTCTACCTCGGTTGGGATCCGCGCACGGATCAGACCCCTGCCCAACTCGGTGCGGACGGCGACGGCGACGGCCTCAGCAACCTCGAAGAACTCCAGAACGGAACCGATCCCGTTCTCGCGGACACTGATGATGACGGCATTGACGATTCCGACGAGCTCGCCGGTGACCCGAACACGGGCGACGGCGTGAACGCCGACATCCGTTACGTCACCAATCCGCTCTACAGCATGGGCCGCTTCGACCCGACCGCCGTTGGCGGCGCTTACACCGAACTCCCCGGGCTGAGTCTGGATCTGGACCAGATCGATGACGTCACCTATGCTGACGGAATCCGCGTTCCCATGAGCGGACGCTTCGCCCGCAACGGCGCGGCCTGGACGCTTGAGTCCTGGGTTAAGCCCGCAACGGCAAACGCCACCGGAGCCATTCTCTCTTACCAGGTCAGTGGACAGACGGCCATGGAAATCGGCCTGAACAACGGACTGCCTTATGCCACATTCGACACGGTTGGCGGTGTGGCGCACACCGCCGGTGACAGCGCGAGCGCGGCAGCAGCCTTTGCCGCCGATGCCTGGCACCACGTTGCCGGCGTCTGGGATCCGACCACTGACAGCCTCACTCTCGTCATCGACGGCGTGATCGAAGTTGCGGTTGCGACCGGCGACTCCGAGCCGATCAGCGGCAACGGCGTGCTTTATGTCGGTGGCGCCGGTGGCGCTCGCCGCCTGGCCGAAGGCCTGCTGGACGAAGTCCGTGTGTGGAGCACGGCCCGCACCCGTGCCCAGATCGAGGCTGCCCGAGACACGGTCATCGAGACCGGGACCGGAAACCTGCTTGCCTACTACCGCTTCGATGATGCTGGTCTCACGATCGAGGACTTCGCGCAACCCAACCCGCAGGACGATGCAGACCTTTACGACCTGGTCGCCTGGGATTATGCCGTAAACCCGGATCCTGCCGGTGGACCGGCTACAGCCGTATGGGTGACTTCAGTCGACGCAGCTGCGATCCGCGGCATCGATGACGCCGACAACGACCAAATGCCTGACTGGTGGGAAGCCCTCGTCGGCAATCTTGCCGCCGGCGCCGATGGCGACAATGACGGTCTCACCAACCTCTATGAGTACTACTGCCGGACCAATCCCGCGCGTGCCGATTCCGACAACGATGGAATCGCCGATGGCGACGAAGACTTCGATGGCGATACCCTCGCCAACGCGGCGGAAGCAGCTCTTGCCGCCAGCGGCGTACCCGGCCCCGATCCGCGCTTCGTCGACACCGATGATGACGGCACAGCCGACAACGTCGAAGCCGCCAACAACACCCTCGCAGGTTCGGCTCTGAGCCCGATGCAGTATCGCGCGCTCTCCCTCAACGGATCCGCCTCCGTCGAACTGCCGCTCTCGAGCCGCTTTGCCCTGGGCAATGCCTGGACCGTTGAAGCCTGGATACAGCCCACCGCCGCTGCCGGCGATGTCTTCGCGCGCAGCCTCGCGGCCGGCGCCTACAACATGCGCCTCTTCTTCGACGGCGGTCAGCTCAAAGCCCAATTCACGGATACGGGCGGCGCCACCGTCACCAGCGCGGCAGGTGCGACGATCGCAACCGATGGCACGTGGACCCATGTCGCTGCCAGCTTCAGTTCCGCTGATATGACCCTCCGCCTCTACGTCAACAGCGAGGAAGTCGCTGCCGCTGCCCAGAGCGGAATCACGCTCCCGGCCAGCAACGGCGTCGGCCCGGTTCAGACCCTCATCGGCAATGGTTTCACCGGGCTCATCGACGAGCTCCGCGTCTGGGCCCAACCCAGGGATGAGGACGACCTCTCCGACGCCATGAGCCGCACCTTGATCGGCAACGAAGCCGGCCTCGTCGCCTACTTCCGATTCGATGACGGCCAGGCCGCCGCGGATCCCGCGGGAACGCAGGACTTCGTCTCCACCCTCGCAGAAGACTGGCTGAACGACTGGGCCAACGCCGGGATCATGTCTGCCGGGGCCACGTTCTCGAACCTGACCGCGGATGCGTCACCCGTTTCCGACAGTCTGACCGACGTCGATGGCGACACCATCGCCGATTTCTGGGAGTATCAGTTCTTTGGGGCGCTCAACGTCGCCGAAGTCACGCCTCCAACGGCCAGCAGCGCCACGACCTTCACGCCTCTGTACACCTTGACCGACGCTGACGGTGACGGCCTCTCGGACTGGTTCGAGTACCTGGCTGGAACGTCGCCTGTGGTCAACAGCCCATCCGACCTCAGCGGCGATCCTGACAACGACGGCCTGACCAATATCGAGGAGCAGGGCGGGGCACTGGTTGGCGGCCGGACCACGACCGTGGCGATCAGCGATCCCAACGATGCCGACACCGATGATGACGGCGTCACTGACGATGTCGAACGTCTGAACGGAACCAACCCCAGCGACTCCCTCGACGGACCTCTCGTCAGCACCATCAACACGCCCTTCCACTACCCGACCATCGAAGGGTATCCGGTCATGAGCCGCAACGGCGTGCTCGTCCTGGCCGACGTCGCTGACTATGCCCGGGCTGAAGTCGGTCCGGACCTCTCCCGTGACGGCAACAACCGCCTCGGCCTCCAGGCGTGGGTCAAGCCCGATGCCACCGGTGTCACGGGCACCAAGACTATCCTGCGTAAGGAGTCCGCTTCGGGCCAGCTCGACTTCGCACTGCTGTTGGTAAACGGCGTGCCGACCTTCCAGTACAGAGATAGTGGTGACGTGACCCGGTCACAGGCAATGAGTGGCGACACGCTGGTTGCCGACGAATGGACCCACATCGCGGTCACCTTTGACTGGAACTCCGCTCAGAACGAGCTGATCATGTACACCATGAACGACGGGGACATCACCAGGGAGGGGTACCCGGCCGCCGCCGGGGCCGCCGAGTATGCCAGCGGGCCGTTCTTCATTGGTTACAACGGCTCATCCGTCACCGGCCGTATTGACGAAGTCCGCGTCTGGGACTCAATCCGCAGCCAGGGCCAGCTGTTGACGACCTGGAGCCCAGGCGGGCCGCAGGGCGCCATCGGTACCCTCGCGCGTCATGAAATCGATACCCACACACTCGAGACCTACTACCGTTTCGATGACGATCAGTACGAAGGCGCCAAGACGCACGAGACACCCAAGGGTGCGGAGGACTTCGCAAGCTCCTCGGGCAACTACGGCCGGCTGCTCATGCACAATACCGCCCAGCCGCGCCAGCGCACTGCCGTACTCAACGGCGGCGCCGACATCCTCATCATTGAGACAGACTCGATCGATGACGAGACCTTCGACTATCTCACCGCCGATTCCGACGGCGACACCTTGCCCGACCACTGGGAGCTCATCTACTTCGGTGACATCGATACCGCTGGCCCCGGAACGGTTGCCGGATACACCGACACCGATGGTGACGGCTTCAACGATCTCTACGAGCTCATCGCCGGGACCAACCCGCTCGTCGCCCAGGTGGACACGTTGGACAGCGACAGCGATGATCTCAGCAATGCTCAGGAGCAGGCCCTCGGGACGAACCCCAACGACAACGATACGGATGACGATGGCACTCTCGACAACGACGAGGTAGCCGCCGGAACCGATCCGCTGGACAGCGAAGACCCGCTGAACAGTTACGTCCTGGATCTGGCCAGTGCCACGGCAACCGCCACGACGGAGACGTTCACGACCATTTCCGGCGATCTGACCATTCAGGCGTGGGTCAAGCTCGATGCCGCCAATGTCGCGCGCACGATCATTACTAAGGTCCGCGACGATGGCACGGGCAACGACTTCCAGTTGCGCGTGACCGCCGCTGATGCCCTCGAGATCACCTACCGGGTCGAAGACCTCAACGGCACCATGCAGACCGTCACCATGCCCGACGTGACCGTTCCTGAGGGACGCTGGGTCAACATCGCTGCTGAGCTTGACACCACCGGCACCACCCAGGACGTCACCCTCGCCGTCTACGACACGGCCACGGGCCTCTGGTCTTCCTACCAGACCGAGTCCGGTGGCCCCCTGGTCGGCAGTGCAGGAACGCTCGTTGTCGGTGATGCCGACGGCGTCGGCGGCACAGCTGGTTTCACCGGCCAGATGGATGAGCTCAAGATCTGGGCCGGCGCCCAGTATCCCGGACAGGTCCAGGCCTCTCTAGGCGATCGCCCGTCAGCAGGTGAGTTGAGCGGGATGAGCGGCTACTTCTCCTTCGACGATGGCCAGGCCGCTGCCGCACCGATGGGCGCGGAGAACTTCCGCCAGCCGTTCGACTCCGTTATCAACGCCATGAACAATGAGCAGCATGCTCTTGCCCTCGGAGCCGATGCCACGTTTGTCGCCATCGACCAGGCCAAAGCCGGCGATGAGCTCTTCACCTATCTCGCTGATGACTTCGACAACGACGGCATCGCGGACCGCTGGGAACTCGTCAACTTCGGCGCTACCAGCACGGCCAACGGAACCAGCGACACTGATGGCGATACCATGACGGACCTCTACGAGTACTACCTCGGCTGGGATCCCCAGGTCGCCAACGCCCAGGCACAGCTGGATGCTGATCAGGACACCGACGGCATCACCAACGTCGATGAGCAAATCCACAACACGCTCCCGACCCAGGCCGACACCGATGATGACGGCACCAACGACGGCGCTGAAGTCGCGGCCGGGACACTGCCGACCGACGCCCTCAGCCCGATCGTGGACCGCGTCCTCTCCCTCCCGAACGCGGCTGACGCCCTCGCGCTGCCCAACAAGCCGGCCCTCGGAACCGACACCTGGACAATCGAAGCCTGGATCAACCCGAGCACGACTGGGGCGGCCACGCTGATTCAACGCGCCACCACCGGCGGCAATACCTTCACCGTCGGCCTCAGTGCTGCCAACGTCCTCGAGGCTGGGTTCACGCCTACCGACGGCACGGCCGCGGTCAGCGTGACCGGCTCAGGCTTCGGCAGCCTGCCCGCCAACCAGTGGTCCCACGTCGCTGCGACGTTCGACGCAGCAGCAGATGTCCTGGCCGTCTACGTCAACGGTGATCTCGCCGGACAGCTCTCCACCGAGAAGACCCCGGTTACGGTCACCACTGGCTCGACAACTGTCCAGGTTGGCGCCGGTTTCGTCGGTCTGATTGACGAGCTCCGTACCTGGAGCACCGCTCGTACGTCCGCGCAGATCAACAACTCGTTAACCGCTTCACTGGTCGGCAACGAGGCCGGACTTGAGGCCTATTATCGCTTCGATGACAGCGGCACAACCGCCCAGGACTTCGATGCGGCAAGTGCCAGTGACTGGCTCAACAGCTGGGACAATGCGGCCACCCTCGTGAATGCGGCCGCCTTCCTCGCCGCCCCGGTCGATGCGCCCGTCACCAGCGATGATGTCGACGCCGATGGCGACGGCATGGCAGACGTCTGGGAACAGCAGCACTTCGGCAACATCAACGTCTCCGACGGGACCGCCGATGCCGACAGTGACGGCCTTAACGACTTGTACGAATATCTCGCGAATTTCGACCCGAATGAGCCTGACACCGACAACGATGGTACCCCGGATAACCTCGAACAGGACGGAGATGCCGACGGACTGAACGCCATCACGGAACAGCTCTACGGGACCGACCCGCGCAAGGACGACACCGACGATGACGGCAAGAATGACGACGTCGAGATCGGCGCCACGCCGGTCATGACCAACCCGGTCTACAGCATGAGTCAGAATGTTGGCTCCATCGCGACCCGGCGCAGCCTGGCCCTCGGTTCGCTGACCAGCGGCGTTGCTGTTCCCTTCTCCGAGACCTTCGACCGGGCCGGCGGCGACTGGACCATCGAAACGCAAGTACGCGTTTCTGCCACACCCACCGTCAGCCTGCTGAGTTACACGGTTGGCTCCGGCAGCCAGTTCGCGGTTAGTCTGCAGGCCGGCGTTCCGCGCGTCAGCTTCACCGACACCACCGGCGCGACCCAGACCCTCAACGCCGCCGGTCCCGACGGCGTAGGTGGCGCGGTCAGCACCAACCAGTGGCACACCGTGGCCGCAACCTGGAGTCAGGCCGATCAGGTACTCACCTTGGTTGTCGACGGGCTTGTCTTCACCCGCACCGCCGATCAGTTCGGCACTCAGGCCGTGACCCCGGTCAGCGGCCGTGGCGCCCTTACGCTCGGTCAGAACGTGGCCGATGTCTGGGTCGATGAGGTCCGCATCTGGAGCGCTGCCCGTACGCTTGATGAGCTCGAAAGCAACCGTCAGGTACTGGTCACCGCGAACACCACCGATCTCCTCGGCTACTACCGCTTCGACGATGGCGGCAGCACGGTCGAAGACTTTGCGGACACCGCAGACGACGAGCGCGTCCTCACCGGAATTAGTGCAGCCGTGACCTCCTCCCAGGCCGCGCTCCTCTACGGCGCCAACGGCACCGACAGTGACGACACCGACGGTGATCGCCTCCCGGATTGGTTCGAAGCCCTCTACGCCGGCCTCGATCCCGCAGTGGAAGATGTCGATGCGGACGAGATCTATGATGACCAGGAAGACCTCGACGGTGACGGCCTTAACAACCGTTACGAATTCCTCGCCGGCACCAACCCAACCGTGCTCGACACGGACGCAGACGGCACGGCTGACGTCGATGAGCTTGCCGCCGCCGGTGACCTGACCAATGGCCGCAAACAGCAGTTCAACCTCAGCCTCTCCAGCACCGATACCGATGACGACGGCACGACCGATGTCAACGAGATTGCCGGCGGGACTATCGGCACTGACCCAACCAGCCCGAGCCAGTACGGTTCAGCCGTCTTTACCGGCACCGAGTACCTCGCCGTTCCGGTCCGTCTCGACCACGCCCTGAGTGGCTGGACCGTCTCTGCCTGGGTCAACCTCACCGGTGCCCCGGGAGCCCAGGCCGACGTGATCGCGCGCTCCGTGGTAGCCGGCGACTACACCTACCGCTTGTCCATCGGCACGGACCTGAAACCCGCTATCTCCTTCACCAGCGCGGCCGACGGCACGACCGACCGCGAGGTCAAAGCCGACACCGCTCTCGCCACCGGCGTCTGGACCCACCTGGCCGGCCGCTACGATCCCGCGACCGAAGAGTTGGCCCTGTTTGTGAACGGTCGCCAGCTCGAGGATGCCGACGTGACCGCCACCAACGTTACCGGTATTGGTGCCACCGGCGGCCCGATCCTCGCCGGCAAATCCGTCACCGAGCGTATCGGCGAGAACATTGTCGGCCAGATCAGTGAGGCACGTGTCTCGGCCGTTCTCAACGACATCCAGGTTTACCGCCTGTATGACACGGCAAGCCGCAGCTTCGTGTTTGACATCGTTATCAACCCGACCGATGTCGTCCTCAATCTGGACAACTCCAGAAGCATGCGCGGGCAGCCTCTGGAAGACCTGAAGGCCGCGGCAAAGGTCTTGGTCGATGGCCTTGCCGATGGTACCAACATCGCTGTCATCACCTATGGCGGGACCGTTACCTTGCTGCAGGACTTCACCACCGACAAAGACCTGCTAAACACGCAGATTGACACCATCGTCCTGGACCCGATCGTCGGTACGGCCTACCTCACCGCTTTGGACCTCGCCCAGACCACCTTCAACAACTTCAACTCCGGCAATGACCGCATCGAGATCTTTATCTCCGACGGTCAGCCCATGCCTCGTTCCGAACGCCCGACCGCTGCGGACATCCAAGCTTACGCTGATGACGGGATCAAGATCGATACCATCGGGTTCGGACGTGCCATCACCACTGGCGATGACCGTTATCTGACCGGTATGGCCGACCTCACCGGCGGCACCTACTACCCGGCCCCCACCGCCGATGACCTGATCACCATCATGGGCCAGATTACCGAAACCATCGAGCTTGGCCTCGAGGGCGCGGTCAACCCGACCCTTATCAGCGACTACCAGCTCACCGATGGCGGCGCGTCCGCCGGTGATGCCGAAGCTCGCCTCGACTGGGAACAGGCCTGGCGCTATGCCGCGACACCGACCAACTTCGGCGGCGCATGGGCCCAGGTACTGACGGATTCCACGACCAATCCACAGCCCCGCTACGACCAGGATGGCGATGGCTTCACCAACGCCCAGGAACAGGCCATTGGCTCGCGTCCGGACATCGCCGATACCGACGATGACGGCGCTAACGACCTTGACGAATACAACGCCGGAACCCATCCCGGACACTCGGTCTCCAATGCGAGCATCGCTGCCAAGGCCTTCGACCTCGGTACCGCCGGGGCGCCTGTCACCATCCCGATGGCCACCCGCTTCGACCGCGGCGGCGACAGCTGGACCGTCGAAACATGGGTCAAACCTGCCGACGCCAACGAAGCGGGCTCCATCATCAAGAGCACGATTGAGGGCTTCACCCAGTTCGAACTCGGCTTGGGCGCCTATGACCTCGACGCAAACACAACGACCCCCGACAGCACCAACGTTCCCTACATCCGATTCACCACGCGCAACGGTCAGACCGTCGATGTCCACGGCGCTTACTCACTGGCCGCAACCACCTGGCAGCACGTGGCTGCTGTTTGGGACAGTGCCGGCTCGACCCTCACGCTCTACGTTGACGGTCAGGCCACCACGTCCTACGCGAGCCAGACCGGAACGGCCCTGAGTGGCGCAAGTCCTGCGACGGCGTCGGCCGAGGCTGTCGAGACGGATCATGTAGCGCAACTTGGTGCGACGACCTTCACCGCCGGCACGCGCGTCGATGAAGTCCGCGTCTGGGCCGCCGCCCTTACGCAGGTTCAGATCCTCGCCGCCAAGGACGTCTATGCGCAGACCAATGACCCGGCCCTGCTGGCCTACTACCGCTTCGACGATGGCGGAAGCACGGTGGAAGACTACGCCTGGAGCATGGCCTACCTGCCCGGCCAGTACTTCTTCATCCGCAATGATGTCGCGGGTGAGAATGTCCAGTACGACGGTAACGACTACGTGGTTACGCCGCCTGCCGCCGGTGATGTCGTGGCTGATGGCGCTCCGCTCTTCCTTAACGCAGCCACCATCACCAAAGACTTCGCCGGCGACGACCGTGACGCCGATGGCCTGCCGGACTGGTTCGAGGACCGCTACGACAACGGGTTCGTCACCATGGACCCGAGCAGTGACGCGGATAACGATGGCCTGACCGCGCTCAACGAGTACTGGTCCCACACCGATCCGACCGTGGCCGACAGCGACACCGTTCAGCTGCCTAACCCGGCTGCCGGGGACAACGTGGGCGATGGGGCCGAAGACGCCGACGGTGACAGCCTGACCAACGCGGCCGAGCAACTCGCAGGCACGCGTCCGGATCTGGCCGACACCGATGATGACGGAACGGCCGACAACACCGACACCGATCCGCTCGACGCGCTCACCCCGGACACGCCTCAGGCCCTCCAGCTGACCAGTGCAAGCGGCCACTACATGACCTTCCCGCTCGAGGATCGCTTCGCCCTCAACGTCGATTGGACCGTGGAAATGTGGGTCCAGCTCAACAGCTCCGAAACCGGAAACGGCGTCCTGATCCAGCGTGCGCTGGGCAGCGATGGCGTCAACTACGAGTTGGGCATCAGCGCCTTCCGGCCGTACGTCGCCTTCACCGTCGCGGACGGCGTCGAGCAGCAGCTCGTCGCAACCGATGCCCTGACGGCCGATGTCTGGTACCACGTTGCCGGCGTCTACTCCCAGGGCGCCCAGTCCCTGACCCTCTATGTGAACGGTGCGGAAGTCGCCGTCCAGAACGTTGGGGCTTTGAACCCGGTTGCCTACGGCGAGCAGGCCGTCACCCAAGTCATCGGCTCTGATATCGACGGCACGATTGACGAAGTCCGCGTCTGGAGCGAGGCCCGCACAGAGGACGCGATCAGCAGCCTGTACGCCACAACCATCTCCGGCTCCGCATACGCCTCACTCGTCGCGTACTACCGCTTCGACGATGGCGGCGCAAGCGTCCAGGACTTCGCCGGCGCCTACGACACCGACTGGACCACCAACTGGCAGCATGCGGCTAACCGCGTGAATGGCGCCGCACTGGTCACGGCCACCACACCGGTCACGGTCGACGAGCAGGATACCGATGGCGACGGCATGCCCGACGCCTGGGAACTGACCTACGGCCTCGATCCTCTCGTCGCTGCCGATGCTACCGGCGATCTCGACGGAGACGGTCTCACGAACCTGAACGAATACCTGACCAGCAACGATCCCACCGTGGTCGATACTGACAGTGACGGCCAGGATGACGGCATCGAGGACTTCGACAACGATGGACTCAACAACCTGCAGGAGCAGGACGTCTATGGCACGAACCCGGGCCTGGCGGATACCGACGATGACGGCATCAACGACGGCAATGAGATCATTGGTGACCACGATGCGGACACCACCCGTGTTGCCGCCAATATCACCAGCCCGCTCTACAGCATGGGCCGCGTGGATCCGGTCACGGATGAAGCCACGCCGGACTACAGCTTCGATCTCAGCCAGGTGAGCGGAACAGCCTACGCCAGCGGGATCCGCCTCCCGGACGGCCAGCGCTTCAACCGCAATGGCGGCTCCTGGACCTTGGAGGCATGGATTCGTACCGATCTCGATATCGACGGTGGTGGCGTGGACCGCGGCGATGACGACGGCGGCGCTATCCTGTCCTACCAGGTCGACGGCCGAACCGCCATGGAAATCGGCTTGAACGGGAATGAACGTCCCTACGTCACCTACGACTCGGTTTACGGTCGCACCTACACCGCCGGTGGCGACGATGCCGCGGTTACCGCGTTTGCCAACGGCGAATGGCGCCACGTGGCCGGTGTCTATGATGCCCAGGCCAACTCCCTGACCCTCTACGTTGACGGTATCCTCTCCTTCTCCCAGATCGTGCTCGAAGCCCCGATCACCGGAACCGGTGATCTCTACTTCGGCGGCAAGGGCAGCGGGAACGCAGCCGACCGCCTCAGCTACGGTCTCCTTGATGAGGTGCGCGTCTGGACCACAGCCCGCACGCAGGCGCAGATCGAAGCTGCCCGTGACACCATCGTTGAAACCGGCGTCGGCGGCCTCAACGCCAACTACCGCTTCGATGACGCCGGTCTCACCATCGAGGACTTTGCCCGCACCCGTCCGACCTTCGATCCTGCTGACTACGACCTCGACGCATCCGTCTACGGCGTCGGCGCCACAACCGGCACCAGCAACTGGGTCGTCACCGGCGCAACCGCCAAGGTCATTCGCGGAATCGATGACAGCGATAACGACCTGCTCCCGAATTGGTTCGAGGATGCCTTTGTCGTCGACGTCGATGATCGTTTTGACGGAATCGATTCCGATGGTGACGGTGCGATTGATGACCTCACAGGCATTTTCGCGACGCCCGAGACCAACCTGACCGACACGGTTGATAACGACAATGACGGGTTCGTTAACGATGGTGCCGGCCATCCCTACGGGTCACCCGAAACCGATCTCCCGGCCGACATTGTCGCCGCATCCGACTATGATGGTGACGGACTCAGCAGCCTCTACGAATACTACGTCCGCACCAATCCCTACGATGCCGACACCGACAACGACGGCATCCCGGATGGCCAGGAAGACTTCGACGGTGATACCCTCACCAACGCCGATGAAGAGATCCACGGCAGCGATCCGACGCTGCCTGACACCGATGACGACAGCTACAGCGATGCGGCCGAGGTCGCGGCCGGAGCTCTCCCGACCAACAGCTTGAACACGCCGGATGGCCTCGTGCATCGTGCGCTTCTCTTCCCGGGGGCAGCAACAGCCTACGTCAGCATGCCTCTGTCCTCACAGCACGCTGGAGCATCCTGGGCCACCGACGCGTGGGTCCACGCCGACGCAACGGTCGTCCCCAATGCCAATGATGAAGCCACCATCGTTGCTCGTGAAGTCTCCGCCGGTCGCTACAACTACCGCATGTTCCTCATCAACGACGCCGGCACGATCCGGCTTGGCGCTGAGTTCCACGACGCGGCCGGTAACGCTATCCGCGTCATCTCGGACGGCTCAGCTGGTGGCGCGGCAGCCCAGGCTGTGCCCACAGCCGAGTGGGTGCTGTTGAGCGCCGCTTTCACAGCTGCAGATGGCGCGTTGCACATTGAGATGACACCGGGAACGGACAGCCCAACGTTCGAACTCGGCAGCGTGATCACGACTCGCCGACCCGCCACGATAGGGGCTGGACCTGTCAACACCCTTGTCGGGGCCGACTACAAAGGCTACATCGCGTCCATGCAGTTCCCGGGCGCTGTCATTCGTTTCGATGATTTCACGTCGGCCGTTGATGTTGACAGCGATGGCTGGGGTGACGCCGACGACACAGGGCTTGAAGCCGGGCAGGTCGAGAATCTGCTCGCCGCCAACGACTGGACCACTGACTGGGCCAGCGGCGGCACACTCGCCGGAACGGTTACCTTCGCTGTCCTGGATGGCCAGGGCGGCAGACCCAATGCCTTCGCCGAGGACACCACCGACACGGATGGGGACGCCATCGGTGACACCTGGGAAACCGAGTACTTCGGCAACCTGACCACGGCCTCGATGGTTGCACCTTCCGCTGGCCAGCTCTTCTACACAGTGTCTGACTTCGACGGTGATGGCCTCTCGGACTGGTTTGAGTACCTGGCCGGAACGAGCCCGATCCTGGCCAGCCCGGGCGACCTGAACGCGAATCCTGACGGGGACGGCCTCACCAACATCGAGGAGCAGGGCCTGCTCTACGCGATCGCCGGAGGTCTTTTCCGTACCGGCAACAATGCCGTCGCCGCAACCACTGATGTTTACCAGGCCCTGGCCATCAGTGACCCGGACGATGTGGATACCGATGATGACGGCATTCTGGACCATGTCGAGCGCGCGGCCGGAACCAACCCGAACGACTCCCTGAATGGGCCCCTCACCGCAGCCAACGGCGGATTCCCCGCCATCGGCAGTCAGCCGGTGTTCACCCGCAACCTGGTGCTTTCGCTGCCTGCTGTCACGGCATACGCTCGTAGCGACCAGGGCCAGACGCTTGGTCGCTACATCGCACACACACTGCAGCTGTGGGTCAAGCCGGATGCGAGCAATGACGGCCAGACCAGGACCATTCTGCGACACGACCTTGAGGATGGGAGTTTTGACTACGATCTGCGCCTTGTTGACATGGTGCCGCAGCTCCGTTGGGTGGCCGAAGGTGGCGCCATCCAGACTCGGACGTTCGCCGCCGTCGAACTCGAGGCAGCCAAGTGGACCAACCTTAGCGTCAGCATGGACATGGATGCGGACGCCCCCGTCTTGACCATGTACGCGATGACAGACGGCATTGTTACCAATCAGACCTTCGACATGACCCCGCTGCCGGCTGAAAGCTACTCCGGAGAGAATGCCAACGCATTCGGTCAGTTCTATTTCGGTGATGCTCTGGGTAGTTCGTTCGTCGGGAGCATCGACGAGTACCGCACGTCCTACGCGGCGCTGGCCGAGAACGTCCTGTACGGAAACTGGTCGCCGACCAACACTCGTCCCGCCACGGGAACCATGGGCGGAGCAGACCTCAGCTCGGGGTCGCACGGCGTCAACTGGCGCTTCGACGACGGTCAGTACACCGTCGCAGCCCATGACGCACCGACCGGGGCCGAGCGCTTCAATCTCACGCAGTTCGACTCACACCTCATGCTGGGCCAGGGGTTGGGGCAAGCGGAGAGCCAGACACGCGCATGGACGATGGAGACCTACAGTGGGGCCACGATGACCGCTGTCGGCTCTCTCAAAGTGACGGACGAAACCTACGAGTACCTGAGTGAAGACTCCGACAACGACGGCATTGCCGACCACTGGGAATTGCGCCATTTCTTCGTGCTGACCACCACAGACGGCACGGGGGATGCAGACAGTGATGGCCTGACGGACATTTACGAGTACTTCGCCGGAACCGACCCGAATGCACCGGATTCCGATGCCACCGTTTACGGCGGGACGGCGGGTGTGCTCGATGTCGACGAGAACCCGGATGCGGGCGTGGGCGACACGCTCACCAACATCCAGGAGCAGAACTACGGCACCGATCCGTTGGCCGCCGACACCGATGACGATGGTAACGACGACGATGCGGAAGTCGCCGCGGGTACCGATCCGACCGACAGCCGTGACGCCCTCACGCTTCGCGCAATGGACTTCAACCACGCGAATGACACCGTCACGATCGCTCTCAACGCCGCCCAGACGAAGCTCAACCTGACCACGTTCACGGTTGAGACGTGGGTCAAGCCGGCGGTGGTCAATGTCGCCCAGACGTTCGCGGTGAAGAACAGCGACACCGATGTGAACTACGCCATCGGGCTCAGTGTGACCGGGCAAGTGATTTTCACGGTTGGTGACCAGACCCTCACGGCCGTCCCGGCCAGCGCCCTGCTCGCTGCCGAGTGGAGCCACATCGCTGCCAGCAGCAATGGCACGACGCTCACCTTGCGCGTCACCAAGCCCGATCCGGATCAGGTCTCTGCGGCCAATGCCACGGTCACCTACACCAACACTGCGGCTCTCGCCTCCCCGACCCCGACTGACAACGGCACCTTCGTCCTCGGCGGCACTTCCTTTGTCGGACGTCTGGACGAAACCCGCGTGTGGAGCACCGTCCGCTCGGTTGACCAGCTCAACACCAACCGCAATGCCATCCTGGACGGCACCGAAGCCGGACTCGTCGCCTACTATCCCTATGACGATGCAGGCGTCACCGTTGAGGACTTCACCGCCCGAAATGACTGGGATCTCGCCGGCATTCGCTCGAATACCGATGGTGGCGACCCGACCTTCGAGGCCGACAGCCCGAACAGCCTGATCGACGGCGACAGCGATGACCTCGACGACACCTGGGAGCTGGCGAACTTTGGTGACCTGACCACCAGCGATGGTACTCAGGATGCCGACAGTGACGGGGTTAACGACTTGTACGAATTCCTTGCCGGTCGTGACCCGAATGTCGCCCAGGCTGCCGACACCCACAGTGACGGTGACACCCTCACCGACGAGCAGGAACAGGCCGCCGGAACCCACCCGGATGTCGATGACACCGATGACGATGGCACCAACGACGGTGCCGAGCTCGCCAACGGCACGGATCCGCTGGATTCGCTGAGCCCGCTGCGCAACGGCGTCCTGGCACTCGCGGACACCAACGTGATGACCGTTGCCCTCGGGCCTGTGCTCGGCGGCAGTGCGACCGTCGAAGCCTGGATCAATCCCGCTGCTCAGACCGGCATCATCCTGCGCAAGGACAATGTGGCCAGCGCCACCGACGACCTCGTCCTGGAACTCGTCGCCGACGGCGATCTGAAGGTCACCTACCGCGTGACCGATGACACCACCAAGACCGCAACTCTCGACAGCAACATCACGATCACCGAGGGATGGGTCCACGTGGCCGCGGTCATCGATTCGCCTGACGGCACGGACGGCGTGCTCAACCTGTACGTCTACCGGCCCGAGACCGGCCTGACCGAGGTCGCTACGGCCGACCTGAACGGCGTGCTGGCCGGCGGCTCCGGCGCCCTCGAGATCGGCGCAGCCGCCGCAGGTGACGGCTTCCAGGGCCAAATTGACGAACTGCGCATTTGGAGCGACGCCAGAAGCGCGGCCGAGCTCGCCGCCAACCGTGCCGCAACGCCTCCCGCCGGTTTCGATCTGGTCGCTCATTACCGTTTCGATGATATGGGTAGCGCCTCGGCCGAGGAGTTCGCCGGAAATCGGTTCAATGACCCGGCTACCCTCGCGGACAACGCTGAGTTCGCCGGAACCCCCGCGAACCTGATGACCGCTTTGGCGGCCGCCAAAGAGTCGGATGCGACCTTCACCTACCTTGACGCCGACGCCGATGGCGACGGTATGGCCGACCTGTGGGAGAACATCCACTTCGGCAACACCACCACGGCCACGGCCGCCAGCGATGCTGACGGCGACACGATGACCGATCTCTACGAGTTCCTCCTCGGATGGGACCCGCGTGTTACCAACCCGCAGACCGACCTTGATGCAACGGCCGATGCCGATGGTCTCTCCAACATCGATGAGCAGAACTACGGCTCGGACCCGAACGTCACGGATACGGACGATGACGGCGTTCTCGACGGCCCGGAAGTGTTGGCTAACACCGACCCGGCTGACAGCCGCAGCCCCTTCACGTTGCGCGTCCTTGACTTGGACCCCGGTGACGTCGTGACTGTAGACGTCAACCAGGCCCAACAGAAGCTGAACTTGCCCACCATGTTCACGATCGAGGCCTGGGTCCGCCCGGAGGCCTTGGCTGACAACTCAGTGATCCTGTCCAAAGCCAGTGGGGCTGACATCAACTACCAACTGGCCTACGATGCTGACGGTGATGTTACGTTCACCATCGGCGACCAGACCGTCGAGCTCGGAACGGACGCCCGCATCGGTGCCGCTGAGTGGAGTCACATCGCGGCCGTCAGAACAAACACCACCACGCTCGCGTTGATGGTCTACACGCCTGACGCCGACGGCGAGTACCAGACGTACAGCACCCAGTACACCTC
Organism: Lentisphaerota bacterium; assembly: GCA_018676675.1. Taxonomy (GTDB): domain Bacteria; phylum Verrucomicrobiota; class Lentisphaeria; order Oligosphaerales; family JABHEG01; genus JABHEG01. The sequence continues at coordinate 1,805 of JABHEG010000280.1, read as the reverse complement.
GATCGACCTCGCAAGCATCCAGCCCAGTGATGATGGTGCCTTGACGATCGGTAGTGCCGCCTTTGACGGGCGCCTTGACGAAGTGCGCATCTGGGATACCTCCTGGAGTTTCAACGCGATCGCCTCCAACCGTGATCAAGTCCTGGCCCGTAACGCGGCCAGTCTCGTTGCCTATTACCCGTTTGACGACAGCGGCGCAACGGTTGAGGACTTCACCGCACCCAACGACGCTGACCTGGCCGGTGCCTTCACCAACACACCCACATTTGTCGCCGATGCCGGTGCCCTCACCGACGCAGACACTGACGCCGACGGCATCGATGACCAGTGGGAACTGCAGTACTTCGGCGATTTGGCCACGGCCGGCGCTGCCAGCGATTTCGACAGTGACGGGGTTAACGACCTGAACGAATTCCTCGCCGGCCGTAATCCGACCACGATCCAGCCAGCCGATACCAACAGCGATGGTGACACCCTCACCGACGAGGAAGAGCAACTCGCCGGGACCAACCCGGGCAATGCGGACACCGATGATGACGGCGTCGACGATGACGACGAAGTCCACGCCGGCACGGATCCGCTGGATGCCCTGAGCCCCCTCACGAACCGCGTCCTGGCTCTGACCAACGACAACACCGGCAATGCGGTCGCCAACGTCGGCCCCGTGCTGAACGGTGACATGGCTGTCGAAGCCTGGATCAAGCTCGATGACACGGATGACGACGGTACCATCGTCCAGCAGGTCAACAGCGACACCACCGTCGCCTACAAGCTGGCCCTGCTCAATGGTGATGTGGTCTTCACCTACACCACGCAGGACGGCCAGACCCACACCGACACCATGGACCTGAACGGCAACGAGATCACCCAGGCCGACGGCTGGGTGCACGTTGCGGTCGTCACTGAGTATCCGTCTCCTGCGGACGGCACGGTCACCGCGTTGGTCTACAAGTCGGCCACCGGCCTGGAGTACACCGAACAGTGGGCAGCCCGTGGCGCACTGGTCGCCGACGGCGGCCCGGTCACGGTTGGTCCGGCCACCGCTGACGACGCCGAATGGCTGGATGCCTCTATCGACGAGCTCCGCGTCTGGAATACGGCGCCTACGGCTGCGTTCATTGCCGGTAACCGGTTCCTCCCATTCACGGTCGTGGATCCGCAGCTCACGGCCTACTGGCGTTTCGACGACGGCGGAACCACCGCGGAGAGCCTGCTGAATCCCTACAACGCCGCTGTCCCGACGGACGCCGCACTTGACACCGAGCTAACCCGCGGCGGCACCGCAACGGTTGCGGACATCGCGGACGCACAGGACGACAGCGAGACCTATACCTACCTCGACGCCGATGGCGATAACGACGGCATTGCCGATTTCTGGGAATTCCGCCATTTCGGCGGCATCGGCACGGCCACAGCCACCAGTGACAGCGACAGTGACACGATGACCGACCTGTACGAGTTCCTGCTCGGCTGGGATCCCCGGACCACCAACTCGCAGGCCAACCTGGATGCCGCAGGCACGGATGCTGACGGTCTCTCAAACATCGATGAGCAGACGTACGGCACCGATCCGACCGTTGCCGACACCGACGATGACGGCACCAACGATGGTGCGGAAGTCGCAGCCGGTACAGATGGCACCGACAGCCGCAGCCCGTTCGCCCTGCGTGTCATGGACTTCGACGCGGGTGACACCATGACGGTGCCGTTGAACGCGCAGCAGCACCAGAAGTTGGCACTCACAGCCAGCTTTGCCATTGAGGTCTGGGTGAAGCCTGACGTGTTGGTTGATGGCGGCGTCATTT
>JABHEG010000244.1 GCA_018676675.1 Lentisphaerota bacterium | reverse complement strand
GTTAGGAGAACCGGCGCCTCCAGGGGACGGTTGCCTCTTACCGAGCCCTGACCGACGGGAGGGGGCCTCTTCGCGCTGGAGGAGAAGACCGCTTACGCTGTGCGCGGCTCGGATGAAGCAGGCCGGTTAGGAGAACCGGCGCCTCCAGGGGACGGTTGCCTCTTACCGAGCCCTGACCGACGGGAGGGGGCCTCTTCGCGCTGGAGGAGAAGACCGCTTACGCTATGCGCGGCTCGGATGGAAGCAGGCCGGTTACGGAGCACCGGCGCCTCCAGGGGACGGTTGCCTCTTACCGAGCCGCGACTCACGGGAGCGGACGCCGAGGGCATTGTTCCTCCAACCTGTGTCTCGATCTGCCTCGAGACGAAGACATCGCGGGATGGCACCCGCTCCCACATTGAGAGCAGAGACACGTGCCCGGCCTGTTCGGACAGGTCGCGCCTTCCTTGCCCAAAAGCTCCCTGACGATTATGTTTTCGGGCTTTACCGGCTCCGGTTCGTGACTGTTTCGGAAAACCAGGAAAACGGCTCGATGGAATTCAACCTTCTCTTTCTGCTTCTGTACGCGCTTTGGGGATTGGTCGTTGGGTTGATGGTGGGGTTCACCGCGATCGGGAAGGGCATTCTTGGGACGCCTGGCCTGATCATCTTTTTCCACCTTGACCCGGTTATCGCGGTCGGGTCGATGGGGTTTGCCGGTGTGGTGATGATGCTTGCGAGTGTTGTCCAGCACTGGAAGGAGAAGAACATCGAGTGGCGGATCGCCGGCATTTTCTCGGTGACTGCGATCCCGGCTTCCTACTTCGCCGCGTACTACGCCGATGCCATCAACGCCGTCCTGCCACTCAAGTTCATCATCGGCATCATCATTCTGGTTTCCACCGTGCTGCTGTTCTACCGCTACGTCATCATGAAGCCCAAACCGCGTGAGCTGGAAGTCCCCAGGTGGAAGCTGGTGGCTGCGCCGTTCCTCGGGCTGGTGTTGGGGGCTCTGATGGGGGCCACGAGCATTTCGGGCTCGATCATTGTCATCATTTTCCTGCTTGTTCTCAAGCTCCCCAGTCCCATCTCGGTGGGGACAACCAGCGCCGTCGCCGCGGTTTCACTGGCTGTGGCCGCTGTTGCCCACATCTCGGAAGGCCATATGGATTGGCAGGCGGTCATCGGGCTCATTCCGGGAGTGATCATCGGGAGCACGATCGGCTCCCGCTACGTCAACAAGGTGCCACGGCAGCTGTTGCGTTACACGATCCTCGTCATCCTGGTCATCGCCGGGGTGATAGTGGTGGTGAAAGGCTGAGCCTGAGATATTCCATCCGGCGTTCGAGTTGGGGATCGTCAGCGCGCAGGGCGAAGGCTTCGGGATCGATGGGGTAGCCTTCCAGGTGATCATTGACGAAGACAACGGTGTTGAGGGTCAACAGCGCCTCCGCGGCTGACTCCGTCGTTTTGAGCACGTCGTAGAGGGTGGGTCGTGGGTCTGTCGCCTTGATGATCGCCAGAAACTCCGCGGCACGAACGCGGACCATATTGTCGGCGTCGTCCAGCAGAACTGTGACCTTGTCGGCCAGGGACTCTGCGCCTTCCGCGAAGCAACTGCAGACGATTGCTCCCCAGTAGCGCTCCCACCGGTTGTTTGACTCCAGAGCACTGGCGAGCGCTGGCTCTGCTTCCGCAAACGGCAGGAGAGCGAGGTCCGCAATCTCGACCAGACGTCCGATCTCCGCGCGGCTTCTTTCCCCGAAAGCGATGCCATCGTCCAGAGCGTTGTCGACGAGATGGTTCTCGGGGTAGAAGCTCAGGTCGGGCAGGTCTTTCACCCACTCCTGCATGCGTTGTCGCATGTCGGCCAGGATGTAGGCGGCGCCGTGGATGTCGGCGAGGTTGCGGACCTCGTCCGGGTCTGTCTCGAGGTCGAACAGGGCTTCCGGGGGCTTGCGCTCGAAGAAGCGCCCTTCGAGCTCGTTTAGTTTGCCCTCGCGGTGCAGGTCCCGCCATTCGCGGTAGGCTGCCATGAGGTAGCGGTAGTTGTTGTGCAGGCCATCGGGGTAGAAGCACTGGTAGTTGCGGATGTACTTGTAGCGCCCCTTCCGCAGGGAACGGCAGAGGTCGCATTTCTCGTCAAAGCGGTCCGCGTAGCCCACCGCCTCACCCCGAGCTGCGATCTCAATTTTCTGCGTCCGCTCCCCCAGGAAGGGCTGCCCGTCCATCTCTTCCGGGACGGTGAGTCCGGCCAGGTTCAACACAGTGGCTCCGAAGTCCACGAAGGAGACGAAGCCGTTGCAGCGCTCGCCTGGGGCGAAGGGGGCCAGGTGTTTGAAGTTCTCGGGGACGCGCACGACCAGCGGGACACGGAGTCCGTCTTCCCAAAGGTACCCCTTGCTGCCGGGCAGGATCCCCCCGTTGTCTCCGAAATAGAAGATGAAGGTGTCCTCAAGCAGTCCGTCTTCCTCGAGTTCCCTGATCACTTGGCCGACTTGGCGGTCCATGACCCGCATGAAGTCGTAGTACCTGGCATAGGCATAGCGGAACGTCGGTGTGTCCGGGTGGAAAGAGGGGACCGGGACGGCGGCCGGATCCGTTTCCGCCGGGGTCGTGTTCATTTCATCAGCGGGGAAGTGGAGGCAGCTCTCGTGGCAGACGCCCAGATTGTGCATGTGGAAGAATGGCGTCTCGGCGGAGGGGCGATTGCGCCAGGTGGCGTTGTTGGATGATTCGTCCCAAAGGTCTGGACTCTCGACCAGGTTGTAGTCTTTCTTGGCACAGTTCGTCCGGTAATAACCGGCTGTGCCCAGATAGTTCGGGAACATGTTCAGCGATGGGGGCAGGTTGCCTTCTTTGAGTTTCCTGTGGAACTGTCCGGCCGTTCGCGGGGCGTAGGTGCTCGTGATCAGGGTCGTCCGGGCGACCGAGCACACCGGTGCGTTGGAGAACGTATTGGTGAACACGATCCCGTGGTCAGCCAGCCGCTCGATGTGAGGGGTCTTGGCTCCGGTGGGATGGAACAGGCGCATGAAGCGATAGGAATTGTCCTCGGAGAGGATCCAGAGGATGTTGGGGCGCCGATCGGTGCTCAGGGATATCTCTTCGGGCATCACATGTCTCCCTACTGATCCGGCCATGAATTGTGTTGCACATCGGGGTGTCAGGTTTCAGTGTTCAGGTGTCAGGATTCGAGCCTGAAACCAGACACCGGACACCTCTCCCCGCCCACACTAGCCTTTTGTCTGATGGCTCGCCAGCCTCTCCTGGGATGAGTTGGGGTGGCGTGGGGGCCGGCAGTTGCATGGCGATCGGCTGCGACTATCGTGTTCTCAAGGCCCAACGACACGTTTCGCCCGCGCGACCGTGTCCCAGGAGTTGGCGCGGGAATGACTGTACATTTGGGCGGGAGCACGGGAGGCCTGAGGCGAGGGGCGCCCCAACCGAAGCCACACAGATCACCCGCTACGTGCGCTCCATGGATGGGCATGGCAAAGAAGAGCAGAGGACCGCGATGAGAACTGTTTACCCGCGAGGAACGACCCTCTACGAGCCGTCGCGCTGCGCGAATGGTTACACCGTGCTGTTTGGCAATCCTGTTCGTCTCGTCGACATGAACGGACGCGCCGTCCGGGAGTGGTCGATGGAGGACTCGATTCACTCCCACGGTTGCGATCGAGCGCACCTGTTGCGGAACGGACACATGCTGGTGTCACGCGGCGGGATGACGTCGACGGACGGCATGATTGACGAGTACGACTGGGACGGCGACCTCGTGTGGCGCTACATCCCTGAGGGCAAGGTCCCGCACACGATGCACCTGGGCCCGCATCACGACGTGTGGCGGAAGGAGAACGGGAATACGCTGCTGATCTGTCGCCAGGCCGTTCCGCCTGGGCACCTTAAAGAGGTACGCGAGCCGACGTGGCAGAACCAAACGATCTACGGCGACACCATTTTTGAGGTCAATCCCGCTGGTGAGCTCGTGTGGGAATGGCATAGCCACGGGCATCTCGATCTCAACCATTACCGGTTGCTCGCCAGCCCTGGGTGGTTTGCCGGACCTCACAACAGCACGGTCTGCGACTGGACGCACATCAATACCGTCCGGGAATTGCCTGCGAATCGCTGGTTCGAAGCCGGGGACGAGCGTTTCCGTCCGGGGAATGTGATGATCAGCCCGCGTCAGCTGGACACCGTCTACATCATCGATCGTGACACCAAGGAGCTCGTGTGGGAGTATTCCGGAGACTATTTCGGAGGACTCTCGGGGCAGCATGAGCCACACATGATCCCCGAAGGGCTTCCCGGGGCCGGAAATGTACTCATTTTCGACAACGGAGCGTCGCCGTGGCGTGATCTGGGGCATGCCGGGATGAGTTACGTTCTTGAGATCAACCCCATGACCAAAGAGCTCGTGTGGGTGTATGATAAAGGCCTGACGTTTCACGCGGCCTACACCTCCAGCGCTCAGCGCCTTGAGAATGGCAACACGCTCATCTGTGAGTCTGCCGGAGGCCGTGTGTTCGAAGTGACGCCGGAGTCCCGGACCGTGTGGGAGCACGTTGCCCGGACACCGAGGTCGTATCGTTATCCCTATGACTGGTGTCCTCAGAGTGCTGCACTTGGGGCTCCGCGTCAGGTCTCGGTAACGCCGCCGCCGGATTTCGCTGTGGAACCGGATGAACCGCTGTAAGCGGCGGACATTCGGGATTTGGCGGCTTGCCGTGGTTAGGAGAAGTACAATGGATATCATCACCGACGACAGAAATGCGCTCCGTCGTCTTGCGGAACGGGTCGCCGAGATCGCCGCGCTGCCTATTCAGGCGGAGAGGCAGGAGCTTTGGCGTCGCCTGAATCAACTCGATTCCGTGCGCCCGATGGTGCACATCTACCAGATTCCCTGGCGCGAGCTGCAGATGACGGATCCCGACCCGCTGGCGCTGGTCTGTCAGGATCCCTTCTGCCGACAGATTGAGGGTGAGCTAACTCGCCTCACTTACCAGTGGGAGCGGTTCCCGGGAGACATGGTCGTGGAGCCAGTGTTCCGCATGGAACCGGTCCTGATTGGGGACAACTACGGCATCGGCATTGAGGAGACGACGATTGCCCAGCGCGGGGGTGACCGGGTCGAGTCAGGGATCTCTTCCCACGCCTATGTGCCTCAGATAACCGAAGAGGCGGATGTTGAGAAGATCAAGATCCCGCAGATTACGGTTGATCAGGCCGCGACAGACGCACGTACAGCGTTGCTCAACGATGTGTTTGGTGACTTGCTTGAGGTCCGCGTCGCTGTTTCCGTCGGGCGGATGAACATCGCCCCCTGGGACCGCCTGGTCCACTGGACCGGGGTCACCGAGATCCTGACAGACCTGGCGCTGCGTCCCGCCTACGTGCACGCCATCATGGAACGGCTCACCCAGGCCCATGAAGCTCGCCTGAACAGTTTCCGGGACCTCGGTTTGCTCAGACCGAACAACGTGGGGGTGATCATAGGGCAGGGGGGACTGGGGTATACGGACGAGCTGCCCGGGACTGGCTACGACCCCGAAGACGTGCAGTTCCACAACCTGTGGGGAGGAGGTATGGCACAGGTGTTCTCCGAGGTCTCCCCTGCCATGCATCGGGAGTTTGCCCTGGCGTACGAAGCGCGCTGTCTTCGCCCCTTCGGATTGCTCTACTACGGGTGCTGTGAACCCCTCCATCTGAAGGTGGATCTGATCCGGGAAATGCTGCCTCAGGTGCGCAAGATCTCCATGAGCCCGATGGCGGACCCGGAGATCGGGACGGCCGCGATGGGCAGCTCTCTGGTCTACTCGTCCAAGCCGAATCCGTCCTACCTCGCAACGGAAGATTGGCGGCCCGATATGGTCGAAGCTGAGCTCAGGCCCATTCTGGAATTGGCCCGTGATCGCGGGTGTCATGTGGAGTTCATTCTCAAGGACATATCCACTGTTCGCTGCGAACCGGAGCGCCTCAACCGGTGGTCAGAACTGGTGACCGGTCTGGCTCAGGAATACGCCCGGTGAGGTCAGGAGGCCGTAGGCTGTAGGCTGTAGGCAGAAGGCTGTAGGCTGTAGGCAGAAGGCTGTAGGCTGTAGGCAGAAGGCTGTAGGCTGTAGGCAGAAGGCTGTAGGCAACCGTGAACCGTGAACCGTTGAACCGTTGAACCGTGAGAACCGCTATGCCTCAACGCCCGAACATCCTTTACGTCATGTCTGATGACCACGCGGCCAACGCGATCAGCTGCTATGGTTCACGGCTGTCTCAGGTTCTCAGTACGCCCAATATGGATCGACTGGGGGCAGAAGGGGTGCGGTTGAACCGGTACTACAGCACCAATTCGATCTGTACTCCGGCCAGGGCCACCGTCATGACCGGTCAGTATGGACATGTCAACGGTGTTCGCACGCTATCCGACCACTGGGATCCGAGCTGTCGAGAGAACCTCGCCCGGCTTCTCCGGGACGCCGGATACACGACGGCCATGATCGGGAAATGGCACCTGCATTGCTATCCGGACGGGTTCGATTTCTTCGACATCCTGCCGGGACAGGGCGTGTACCAGAACCCGGACTTCCTCGATCAGAGCACGCCCCGGGAACACCTCGAACAGGACAACCACGAGCGGCTGCCGGGGAACAGGCATGAGGGTTACGTCACCGATATCATCACCGAGAAGAGCATTGGCTGGCTCCGCCAACGCGACACCAGTAAGCCCTTCTTCATGATGTGTCACCACAAGGCACCCCATGATTTCTGGGAGTATGCCGAACGCCATGAAGGCCTCTTTGATGGCGTGGATATTCCGGTGCCCGACAGCCTGTTTGAGGACAAGAACCATCGCTCGGAAGGCAGCCGGGCCTTTGGCTCGACCGTGTCACCGAGAAATAAGGTCCGCAGTCTGTATCGGGATTTCCTCCGTCCGCGGTATGTGACCGGGCCTCTGGTGGGAACAGAGGAAATGACCTTCGAGGAGAAAGCCGTTGCCGCTTACCAGAAGTACCTGAAGGACTATTTGCGGACCGTCGCGGGTATCGATGACTCCATCGGGAGCTTGCTGGATGAGCTTGAAGCGCAAGGCGAGTTGGACAACACGGTGGTCATCTACACATCAGATCAGGGCATGTTCCTCGGCGAGCATGACTACCAGGACAAGCGTTGGAGCTATGAGGAATCTCTTCAGGCTCCCTTTCTCGTACGCTACCCGGGTGAGATTCCCACCGGAACGGTGTCCGAGCAGCTGCTGAGCAACCTGGATGTTGCCCCGACTCTCCTGGATTACGCCGGTGTGACGCCTCCCGAGAGTATGCAAGGCGAGTCCTTCCGGGACAGGTTGGCGAACCCCGCAGCCCCCGGCCGGGACGCCATTTACTTCCGCTACTGGATGCATCTGGCTCATCGACACCAGAATCCTGCCCACTTCGGGATCAGGACCGAACGCTGGAAGCTGATTTGCTACTATGGCTTGCCGTTGGATGCGTCTGGTGCCCTGGCCGTGGAGACACCAGGGGGCTGGGAACTGTATGACATGCAGAATGACCCGTTTGAGCTGAGAAACGTCTATGAGGAGCCATCGCTGGCGGAGACAGTGGCGGGGCTCAAGGGGCGATTGCATGAGTTGCGGGAGCAGTATGGCGACACCGACGCCAGGTATCCCGCGCTTCTGGACAAGCTCGACGAGATGGGCTGAGCCCGGTTGCCGGGGATCTGCCATTACAGTTAGGAATACAACCAATGCCGAAACGTCCGAACATCGTCTTCTTCATGACGGACAGCTGGGATGGGCGCGTACTGGGCTGCATGGGGCATCCGGTGATGCGCAATGCGACGCCGAATGCCGATGCGCTCGCAGCACGCGGAGCGTTGCTGCGGAACGCTTACACCTCTCATCCTATCTGCTGCCCGGCTCGGGCCAACATGTGGTCCGGGACATACACGCACCGATGTGAGAGCTGGAATAACCACAAAGGACTCGAGCCCGGAACGCGGATCTTCAAGCATGATCTGGAGGCTGCCGGATACGTTTTCGGTTCTGAACTCGGTGGCTTCGGCAAGCACGATTACTACTCCGGGAAGCACACTCACATGGCCCGTGTCTCGGCCTGGACCGGGCCGGCCGACCTGCCGGTGAGTGTCAAGTACATGCCTCGTCCTCCACAGATCGTGGAGGAGCCGGATGGACGGGATCGAGCCGACTGGCGGACGGTCGCCAAGGCTGTCGATTTCCTGGAGGAACGGGCTGAGAGCGAAGACCCTTTCTTCCTGTACATCAGCACCGGGCAGCCTCACCCGCCTTTCCGGACCCACCGTGAGTATCTGGACCTGCTGGATCTGGACGCTGTCACCATTCCTCCTGAAGACGAGTCGGACCATCCGGTGATGGCCTTCCAACGTCGGAACAAGGATTGGACGTTCGGCTTCGAAGATGACCTCGTGCGTGAAATCCGGGCTATTTACTATGCGAAATGCGCAGCAACGGATGCCATGCTCGGCCGTGTGCTGGCAGCCCTGGCTCGATTGGGTCTGGATGAAGAGACCTACGTCGTGCTGTCCTCGGACCACGGAGAGAACAACATGGAACACCGGCAGTGGTACAAGATGAACCACTATGAATCGTCGGCCCGTGTGCCTCTGATCGTGGCGGGGCCGGGGATCGTGCCGGGGCAGCAGATCGACAACATCGTTTCCATCATCGATTTCTACCCGACGTTTCTGGATATGGCCGGGGTGGACTCGCCCGCTGGTCTCGATGGCGAGTCACTCATGCCCCTTTTGCGCGGAAACACGACCGCGTCCCGTGACTGGGCGTTCGCCAGTTCCACGGGGACCACGCTCAACACGACGGCCTGGATGCTGCGCAAGGGGGAGTGGAAGTACATCGCCTATCCGGGGTACGAGCCGCAGTTGTTCAACCTGGACGAGGATCCGGAGGAGATCCGGAACGTGGCTTCCGAGTGCCCGGAGGTGGCGGCTGGGCTTGACGCCGAACTGTGCCGGATTGTAGACTACCAGGAGGCCGATGCGCGCTGTCAGGCCTACAATCGAACCAGCTTCCGAGCCTGGCGGGAGATCGTGCGCAGTGATGGCGTCCGCATGAAAGAGTACGGGATGGACTGCGAGTGCGCGTCCTACGAACAGGCCATGGGCAACATCTATCCCGGCTTCAATGAGGATCATGATCGCATGCTGGATGAATGGCTGGAGCGAGACGCATGATCGAAGCCGATGACCACATCCCCGGAGTACGAACGGTGAGAACAGTCTCGATGCCCACAGCCTTGATGGTCGTCTTCTCCTGCCTGCTCGTGGGATGCCGGACTACCGGTGGGGCGGACGGGACACTGGAGCACGATGCTTTCCTTCCGATGCTGCCTCGTTCCGAGGTGGATCAGCGCTTCCGCGAGTTCGACGAGCTGGATCTCAGCGCCATGCCGACGGGGGACGTGCTGGCCCGGCATGACGTTGGCAGTGTTGCCTGGCGTTCGGTGGATGGACCGGACGTCCGGAAGAGGTGGAAAGGGGAGAAGGACGTTGTTCTGCGGGACCTCTATCTCAAGGTCAGCTGGCCTGAGACCACGAACAAGTACAGCGGCACACTGTTCGTCTTCCGAGATTGCGAGAACGTGACCATTGAGAACGTATGGGTTGCGTATCTGGACCCGGACTACCGGGCCCAGCACACGTTTCTCTTCGAGGGATGCGGCAAGGTTACCATCCGCAATGTGTTCACGGCGGGGGCTGTTGAGCGTACCCACATCCGCCTGGAAGGGTGCGCCGAGTACCACATCGAACGGGTTGAGGTGAGCGGCTGGCAATACGGCGCAAATGACATGCGCTGCGGGGCCGGGATTCACATCAACAACGGCATCACAAAGGGGGACCAGGTCGCAGTGACGGCGGACAATCCGCGCGAGTTGCAGTGGGGGGTGATTCGGGACTCGTGGTTCCACGATTATCTGAACGATGACGGCGGTAAGTGGCGGAATCAGGATGGCATCGGTTTCCATGCCCCGAGCAACGGAATCGTGTTCAACTGCGTCTTTGACAGCTGGCTGGCCGGGGATGGCGCCATCGACGATTCACACCGGCGCCATGATCCGGCCTACTACAACAAGGTCCATCGCATAGAGCGGTGCATTTTCCGCAACTGCCGACTGGTCAAAACCAACGGTGCGACCGGCAGTCCTGACTGCATTGTTGTGTGGATGAACAACCTGTATATCGACTCCTGGCTGGCTGACTACCACAAAGGGTGGACGAACTGGCACCTGCACGAGACGCATGTGTTCACGAGCCGCGGGCCGGTGTTTGTCAAGAACTGGGGTATGCGGCACCCCACGATGTTTGTCAATAACCTGCTGATCGCCCCGGAAGGGCTGGAGACGGTGTATTGGCAGAGCGGCAAGGCCGGAAAGGACGGTTACCGGCAGTTCCGGGCCGCGAATACCCTCTATCTTATGGCAAGCCCGACAGCCTGGGTTCGGGGTCTGGGGACAACGATCGAGTCACGTGATGCCTGGCTGGCCGAGGGATTGGAGCAAGGCTGCCGATGGAAGGTGACCAACTCTCCCGGATTTGCTCTGGTTCGGGATGGGACATTTCGCCTGGATGGGGCCTCAGAGGCAGTTGGCTTCGGAACGGGAGCTCTGCTCGCCCCCAAAGATCGAGGGTTGCGTGTGCTGCGGGATTTCTACGGACGCCCACGCCCCGATCCCCCAGCCGCCGGAGCGTTCGAGCCGTTGGTGCCGTGAGTATCTGGAGCACGCATGACGATCAGAACGGGCAAAGGTGTGAAGGGGGGATGTCTGGCTGTCACGGTCCTTCTGGCGGTATCCCGATGCTGTCTGACGGCCGCGTCCGAGCCGGCAGCGGTCTACCTGAGTGACCTTGTCGGGACGGAGCGACTCACCAGTCGGCAGGCGTGGGGTGCCCTGGGGCGAGACACAGCCACCGTCCCTCTTGACGGCCGCACTCCCAGTCAGCTGCGGCTTGGGGAGCGGGTCTTCGAACGCGGGCTCGGTCACCATGCCGGAGGGGAAATCCGCATTGCACTGAGTCCCCACGATGTACGTTTCCTGGCGACTGTCGGCGTCCATTGGCAGGGAGGGAAACGCGGTAGCCTGACGATTGAGGTGTGGGTCGATGATGAGCGACGGTTCGCCAGCGGTGTTTTGTCTGATAGTGTCCCCGGGCTGTCCCTGGATATTCCTGTGGTCGGCGGGCAGGCCCTGCGGTTGGTGGCGACTGACGGTCGGAACGGGATTGGCTGTGACATGGTGGACTGGTGTGATGCGCGGTTGCTCCAGGATCTGACTGTTCCCCGCTTCGGGAAGCCGCGTTTTGTTGCCGGCGAGGGTGAACCTGTTCCCCTGAGCCCCGTCTGGTGCGGTGTTCAGGTAGGGGCACGGTCGACCGGGCCTCAAATTCTGCTGGTGCGGACTCAAGGTATGTGGCTGACCGATTTGCGTCGTGGGGAGACAGCGAGGCTGGAGATTCCTGTCAGCACGGACGTACCGGTGACTGTGTCTGCACGGGCATCGCTGGTTTCCGGGAACGAGGCCGAGGTCCGGCTGCGCCTGGATGGCAACGTGACGTCAAGCGTGGTCTCCGGTGGCGAAACAGCGACGGTCGCACTTGGGCCGTTCCGGTCCCCGAAGGAAGGCGTTCTTGCGTTCGAGGTCCATTCACCGTCAGGTGAGGCCTTCCTGCGTTGGGAGAATGTGACAGCCACCGGTGCCGAAGGAAAGACCTGGCCAGTCTCGGTGAGGGCGGCCGGCGGGAGGACTGACGGAGTCGCTTCGGTCCACCCCCCTTATCGATCCCGGGTCGGGGAATGGCTGCTCGAATGGGATTGGCGGATGCAGGATGGGATCGGCACGGTCCGTGAACCGGTGACACGCCTGATGGCGTCAGCCCGAGTGCTGCAGACGGGCCGGGCGTTCATGGAGTACATGGGGCAGACCGGCCGGGAAACAGGCACGTGGCAGACGCTGCAGAGGCTTCTGAAGCGGGAGTTGGCTCGACTGGAAGCGCTGGAGTCCTCCGAGGCAGCCGCAGAGGAGGCCCTCTGGCGCGGTGTGCATGCCTGGCGTCGGCAGATGATGCTCGCTCTTGGATTGCCCGAGGGTGTTCCTATTGCGTTTGTGAAGCATGCGCCCGGCATTTCCAGCCACCAGCTGACCCAGTACTACGGAGCTCGAGCTCGCCCGGGAGGAGGCGTCTTCGTTCTTGACAAGCCCGGAAAATCGATGGCGGTCAGAGCCCTGACCAGCGGCGTGTTACCGTCAGGCAATGTGCAGCATCTGGAGGCGGGGCCGGATGGCAGACGGCTGCTCTTTGCCTTCTGCGCGGGGGACACTGTGCCGAAAACGCGCACCGCACATCTTGATCGCGTGTATCACATCTACGAGATCAACGCCGATGGGAGCGGCCTGCGACAGTTGACGCGCGGGGCGTTTGATAACTTCGCCCCACGTGTTTTGCCGGATGGGAGGATGGTGTTCATCTCGACCCGTCGCGGGGGCTACCATCGTTGCGGCCGTGGCCCGTGCCCGGTCTACACGCTCACCGTTGCCGAAGCCGATGGCACGGCCCCACGGGTGGTCTCCTACCACGAGACCCATGAGTGGGATCCGTGTGTCATGCAGGACGGGCGGCTCGCCTATACGCGCTGGGACTATGTGGACAGGAGCGCGGTCTATTACCAGCAGCTGTGGTCTGTCCGTCCGGACGGGACTGATGTACGGATCCTCTATGGCAATAACACGTTCAACCCCGTAGGAATCTGGGAAGCACGCGCGGTTCCCAATTCGCGGCAGTTGATGGCCACCGCGGCCGCGCATCACGCGATGACTGCAGGCTCAATCATTCTGGTGGACCCCACAGTTGGGGTCGACGGGTTGGCGCCTTTGACACGCCTGACGCCGGATGCGCTGTTCCCGGAGAGTGAAGCACCGGTCAGGCCGCGCAACTGGCATGCGACAGCCGGGCTGAATCGGGAGACCGAGGTCCCCGAAGCGGCTCGCCGTTGGCCGGGGCACTGCTATCGATCGCCATTTCCACTCTCCGAACGTCTCTTCCTGGTTGCCTACAGCTTTGATCCGTTGATCGGGGAAGGGGGCGAGAATCCACCGAATATGTTCGGACTCTATCTCTGCGACGCGTTTGGGAACAAGGAGTTACTTCACCGCGATCTGAAGATTGGCAGCTTGTGGCCGGCGCTGTTGCGACCGCATGAGATGCCGCCGGTTCTGCCGTCACTCCTCACCGAGGCCGACGGAATGCCCGAGGCCGAGGCGGACCAGGGCGAAATGGGTCGGTTCTTACTGGCGGACGTTTACGCCGCTTACCCCGCCCTCCCGGATGTGGACATCCGTGCCCTTCGCGTCGTTCAGGTGCTGCCCAAAACGACGCCGAACGCGAACTCACCCCGAGTTGGCCTCGCGAACGCATCTCCGGGCAAACAGGTGCTCGGAACAGTGCCTGTGGAGGCGGATGGCTCAGCGTATTTCGAGGCCCCGGCTCGGATCCCGCTGCTTTTCCAGGCCCTTGACGGTGATGGCAGGGCTGTGCAGACCATGCGCAGCGTCGTCTACCTGCAGCCGGGAGAGACGTCAGCCTGTGTCGGATGCCATGAGCCGCGGATGCAGGCGCCGGACGCGTCCATCCGGCCGGCCGCGTTGGGCCGTGCAGCTTCGCCCATCAGACCGGGGCCGGACGGGTCAAAGCCGCTGAGCTACCCACTGCTTGTGCAGCCGGTTCTGGACCGCCTTTGCATCAGCTGCCATGGTGCGAAGGCACCGAAAGGAGGCGTTACACTGACCGGTGAACGGCAGGGCGTCTTCACGAAGTCCTACTACGCGCTGGCGAAGCGCGTTCCGTACTCCGAGTGGCAGGGGGGACGCTTCCGAGAGAACAACGGCGAGCCCCTCACCCAGCCTGACAGGTTCGGCTCACGAGCAAGTCCGCTGTTGGCCAAGCTCTTGCGCGGACACAAAGGCGTTACCCTCACCGACGACGACCAGAGTCGGTTGGTGACGTGGATGGATGCGAATGCACTGTTCTATGGTTCGTTCAACCGGGAGGCCCAGAAACGACAGCTCGCAGGGAAGAGGATCAACGGCCCGGATTTGGAGTGAAGGGGGCAAACGACCCGCCTCTCGAGGCGCGTGGATGCCCCAGGATAGAAATCGCAGATCAGGAGGATCGACAGGAACGGTGAACGCACCGCCTGTCATCCGGTCGTGGTCTGCAGGGAGACAGATACGCTATGAAGCTTGTCGATCCAGAGGATATCAGTGAGAGTGAGTTCAACAGCTTTGTAGCTGAGTTCAAGCGTGCAGAAGAGCGTCCTGTGCCATATGCGCTCGACCAAGGCGGTAAGAACTTTCAAGATTACATCCGCTCACTGAATGATGCATCCAGGGGGAAAGGGCTTCCAGATACTTGGCCTCCCGCCTCGACCTTCTTCCTGGTTGGCGCCAATGGCAAGATTTACGGTGCGGTCAATATCAGGCATCGCCTAACCGATGGATTGAGGATCGAGGGTGGGCACATTGGGTATGGTGTAAGACCTAGCGTCAGATCCTCAGGCTATGGAACCAGGATACTTGAATTTGCGCTTGAGAAAGCCAGAGAACTGGGTATATCCAAAGCGCTCTTAACCTGCAACAAAGCGAACACCCACTCGGCAAGGATCATTCAGAAGAATGGCGGACGGCTCGACTTTGAAGGAGTGATAGACGGTCACGTTGTGCAAAGATACTGGATGGAACGATAGCAGCTCCCATGCAGGCGGACGCTCGTGCCTCCCGCCGTTGATGGACACGTTGGGGTGCAGGAGAAATGACCATGAAGAATCAGATTACAGTGCTGGGAGCGCTTCTTGCCATTCTACTCTCTGGTGTCGGGTGTACGAAGCCAAGCCGAGAGGACCAACCGAAGACCGATCTTACGAAGGCAGAGGTCCTTCTGATCGCGGACGCAACGGCCAAATCCGGAGGATATGACGTCGATAAATACAATATGACCGGGTGTCATTACGAGTAGACGGAGAAAGACCGGACGTGGACCGTGTTCTATGAACTCAAACCACCGACTCCCCCCGGCGGACATTTTATGGTTCGTGTAGATGACCAAACGAAAAGGGCAACACTAGCTCGTGGCGAATAGCCCACCCAACAAGTCGGATGCGGGCGAGTCGCGAGAAACTCGCGCCTGATCCACAGCGTGTGCGCATGGGAACGATGGCAGAAGTCAAACCCAACATCAACTGGACGCCGCGTCTCCCGAAGTGGGAGCTTCGGCGCTTGTACGAGACTCACCGGGGAAGCAGGAGCGAACCGATCACGAACCGCAGGACGACCGTCTGTCCCGGAGGCAAGAGTGGCTTGTAGTTCCGCCTTTAGGCCGCCTGGGAAGCGCGACCGGACCGGTTGAGCCGAACGAAGTGAGACGGCCAAAGGCACCCCGGAACGACGAGCCTGGCCGTCCGTACTCACGGACCAACCTGATGAGTACTCCCCCCCCAGCCACCGGTTTGGTCGACCTACAGTTCATCTCAACGCTCGGCTCTCCAGCGCCCACCTCTATATTGTGAACATGAAGACTCAAGCATCAGAAGCTATGGCTGGAGAGATTCAGCTACTGGCACCGGGCGGGGACCTCGACTCCATAAAGGCAGCAGTTGCCGCAGGCGCCGATGCTGTGTATTGCGGCCTGGACCGATTCAATGCCAGGAATCGGGCAGCCAACATCCGTTTCGAGGATCTGAACGGCGTTCTGCGACTTGCCCACAAACATGGCTGCCAAGTCTTCCTGACTCTCAATATCATCATCGTTGAGAGCGAGCTTCCGGCCGTTATCCGGTTGCTGAACAAGCTGGTGAATACGACTATCAATGGGGTGATCGTCCAGGATCTGGGCCTGCTCCATCTACTGTCCAGGCACTTCCCAAGCGTGGAGGTCCATGCATCTACGCAACTCACCACTCACAACGAAGGCCAGGTCCGCTTCCTGAAGGAGTTGGCTGTGACGCGAGCCAACCTCTGCCGAGAACTGACCATCGATGAGATACGGCGCTTGACTTCAGCCGCTCATGCCAACGGACTGGGAACGGAGGTCTTCGTCCATGGCTCCTACTGCATCTGCTTCTCCGGTATCTGCTATATGAGTTCCGTCCATGGCGGGAACTCCGGCAATCGCGGCAGGTGCAGCCAGCCATGCAGAGCCAGATACGTGACCACACCCAAAGGCATCGATTTCCCACTCAATCTCAGAGACAATTCGGCCTACTTCGAGCTGAAGGCACTATCTGATGCAGGAGTGGATTCACTGAAGATCGAGGGGAGAATGAAGGAGTTTCATTACGTGTACACGGTGGTGGATTCTTTCAGGAAGCAGCTCCGGAACCTGTCTGCGGGTAGGAGACTCAGCACTGACAACAGCGAGCTTCACAAGGTGTTCAACCGGGATTTTTCGGCCGGGTTCCTGAGGGGATCCATCGGGAAGGAGATGTTCATCAACGATCCCATGAACCACGCAGCTATCCATCTTTCTGAGATGTCCGGCGAAACAGCTGACGGGACTCTGGACATCGCCGAGGCGAAGCTCCTTGATGAGAAGACACGAATCGTGGCTCACGTCCGGGACAGGATTGAGGAGTTGAGCGTATCAAAGGCCCCCGTGACAGTGACGCTCTCGGGCAAACGTGGAGCACCGCTGGAGGTATCTGTAAGGACACCTGAGACGTCATTCGTGGTACGCTCACAGGCCGACCTACGGGCTGACTCCGGCAGTCGCGCGGACGAGGGCACTGCAGGAAGCCTGAACCGTGAGAGTCTGATGAGGAAGTTCCAGTCCATTGATGATACGGAGTACGTCATCAAGGACCTCGACTTGGTGGACCTTCAGGGGGGGCTTTCAGTGCCATTTGGGGAGCTCAATTCAATCAGGAAGAGGATTCTCTTCGTCCTGAACGGTTCAAAGGACGCTGTTGATCCGGTTGATGTTCCAGCCATAGGAAAGCCTGGCACGTCAACCACGAAACCCGCTCTTTCCGTACTGATCTCGTCCCAGGCTGACCTGGACCTTTGCAGTGAGACTGCGGCCGTCTACTTCCAGCTTCCCAGTTCCTTCGGGAACAGATTTTCTGAGCTAACCGAGCTCTTCACAGCGAGAAGAGAGCTGGTTCCCTGGTTCCCCTCCATCTTGATAGGTGAAGACTACCGGACTGCGGTGGAGTTTCTTGAGCATGTGCAGCCGGAACTTGTCGTGACAAACAACACGGGCGTCGCCCATGAAGCCCGCAAGAGAGGCATTGCATGGCTAGCGGGACCGTACCTGAATCTCGCCAACTCCTATAGCCTGGTGTGCCTCAAGGAACGCTTTGACTGTTCGGGCGCGTTCATCTCAAATGAACTCAGCAGACGTCAGATTGGCGGCATCAAGAGTCCTGGTGACTTCAAGATGCTCTATAGCATTTACCATCCGATTCTGCTTATGACCAGCAGACAATGCTTGTTCCATCAGGTCACTGGATGTGAGAAGGATGGGATTGATGCTGAGTGCGTCCCGGTTTGCGGCAGGTCCTCATCCATCACAAACCTGGACAATGGTCCTGTTCACCTTGAAAAGAGGCCCGGCAACTACCACTGCCTCTACAACAACCGCAACTTCCTGAATACTGACATCGTGACTGATATGCCGGGCAGGTTTTCCCGTTTTATGATCGACTTGAGGGACATACGGACCGGAACTCAATTGGAGATGGGAAAGGCCGGCATCATCCGCCTCTTTGAGGAGCATCTGAATGGAACACCAGATGCCGGGGCGAAGCTCAAACAGGCTATTCGTCCTACGGTTGACGCCCAGTACCGAAGGGGAATCTGACGAGGTCCAAGAGGGCTTCGGGCGCGGCGAGTCGTGTTGCATGGGCGTGGGGATGCTGGTATCGTGGGACGGAAGAACAAGGGGGATCGTTCTGCTCACTTCGGTCTGTGAGCCCGACGTTGCTCTGGTTGCCCGGAGTGGGCCGCCCCGCTGCCTCGCTTCCGCGGTCTCCCGGTCCTATAGTGACAAATCCCAGTTCGCCCCGTCACAAAGCCAGCAGGAAGGGGTTCCCGTACCACATGTCAGCCATCCCTCAGAATGACCGTGATGTTCTACGCCAGCTCGGCCGTGAGATTGCCGAAGCTGCTGCCGACCCAATCAATGAAACGCGCCGGGCAGTCGGCCGGGCGGTCGGCCGTATGGAGCAGGGCAAGCCGCTGATCCGGATTTACCAGGAGCCGTGGAACGAGCTCAATGGCAGCGGCGAACTCGATTGTCACTGCGAGGATGCGTTCTGTCGTGGCATCGAGGTAGGAATGCGCCAACAGCTCTTCAAATGGCGACACTACCCCGGTGACATGACAATCGGCGTTGTCTCCGTGCAGCCCTACTGCATCCGGGACACTGGTTTCGGCATCTCTGAGGACGTCGATGTGGCGCGGACAGACGACTCCAACAGCGTTGTGTCGCGGCACTTCCACATTCAGATCAAAGACGAGGCTGACATCGCCAAGATCAAGAAGCCTGTGGTGAGCCACGATGCAGCCCGGACCCAAGAGGGTTACCAGAAGCGCTGCGAGATCTTCGACGGCATCCTGCAAGTCCGCACATCGGGTGTCGGCGGGCCCTGGTTCGCGCCCTGGGATTACATCGTGCGCTGGACCGGTGTGCAGGAGATCCTGATGGATCTGGTGCTACGTCCAGACTACGTGCACAAGCTTGTGGCACATCTCGTTGACTGCTGGAGTCACCGCCTGGACCAGCTTGTTGAGCAGGACCTCCTGGCGGCTCCCCTGGATCAGCTCGAGGTCTCCGGCGCCGCACAGATCTTCTCCGAGGTGTCGCCTGAGATGCATGGTGAGTTTGCTCTTCAGCATGAAGCCAAGTTCATGACTCGTTACGGCCGCTGTTACTACGGGTGCTGTGAGCCGCTGCACGACAAGGTGGATGTCTGTGCCGAATACCTGCCGAATATGTACAAGATCTCGATGAGTCCATGGGTGGACTTTGAGAAGGCCGTCGCGAATGTGGGATCGCGTTTCGTGTTTGCCTGGAAACCGAATCCTGCATTCCTGGCCCCCGACCGGTGGGACCCGGAACTGGTGCGGAAGGACATCCGCGAGAAGCTGCAGATGGCCAGCGCCGGCGGTTGCGTTATGGAGATTCATCTGAAGGATATCAGCACCGTTCGCTACGAGCCGCAACGCCTTACTGAGTGGAACCAGATCGCCCAGGAATGCGCAGAGGAGTACGTGTGATCGGGAGGTCCTGAACCCATGCCTGTTGACGTAATAGATGCCATCCACGCACTTGAGTTGCAGGGCGTTGAGCCCCTCGAACTCGAGCGTCGTGTGTGGGAGCAGTTCGGTTGTGAGCGAGCTGTTCTTGTGCTCGACTCGGTTGGCTTCACCCGGGTGAGTGAGTCTGAGGGGATCGTCCACTATCTTGGTCTGCTCGGCCGTTTGCGTGAGCTGTTGCGTCCGGTGATGGAGGACCACGGTTGTCTGCGTCTCCGAGCTGAGACGGACAACCTGTATGTGGAGTTTTCCGGCGTTGTTGATGCGCTCGATGCTGCCCTGGCCGCGAATGAGGCCGTGCATGCGGCGGATCTGATGCTGAATGAGCGTGAGCCGTTTGGTGTGTGTATCGGGATCGGCCACGGCACGTTACTCCGCTCTGAACACGAAGGTGTGTTTGGCACGGAAATGAACCTGGCTTCGAAGCTTGGCGAGGACACAGCCGATCCGCATGAGATCCTGCTGACAGCCGCTGCTTACGCGGCTTTGCCGATGGAACGCCGGAATGGGTTCGAAGAGCGTTTCACCGGGATCTCAGAACATGCCATCTCGTTCTACTGGCGGCACTGGGACCCGCCGGAGCGCCGTTCCGAGTGTTGAGTGCCGCTGAGGACGTCTCTCCTTCGCAAAGTTCTACCGCCCGGTGTATGCTCCCCCCGTTTGCGAACAGACAATCGGGGAGCCTTAGCATGAATCATTCTGTCCGTCTGTCCCTCGTGTTCCTGTGCCTCGCCACGCTTTTGGCCCGTGCGTTCGGTGCGGACAGCGGGCCTCCTTCTGCTTTCCTGCATGCTTCCTTCGAGGACAGTATTGACGCTGTCATGCAGTCCGGTATTCGAGCTGGGAAATGGATTGCCAAGGAGGGAACGCCTCAGTTCAGAGCTGACGGCATTCGCGGCAGAGCCCTGCTGGTTCAGCGCAATGGCGAAGCGGTCACCTATCCGGGGCCCGGCACGCTTCCACCCGATGCCTGGACGATCTCCTTCTGGGTGAAGGGGATCGACGGTGCCCGCTGGCACCAGCGAGGGATCCCCGCAGAGGATGGCACGACCAACGGCGTCAGCCACTTCCAGTTTCTCGAGATGTTCGGGGCCGGAGGCTGGACGCGGCTCTACAAGTACGGCCCCTACGCCAAGCTCTTTCTGCTCACCCAGCTCAAGAACCCCGCCGGCGGGAAGACGACCAAGAAGATGTGGCTCCCCGCGCATCATGAGCAGACCTGGCACCACCATGCCATCGTTTGGCGTCGGGGGCGTGGCTGTGAACTGTTCCTGGACGGACGCAAAGTCGGTGCCGATGTGTCGCATGAGGCTGTCACCAAGGTCACCCTTCTCAAGTTCGGGCAGACCTTTGGCGATGGAACCCAGAGGCGTTTGGTCGATGAACTGATCATTCGCGACCGAGCGATGGCCGGAAACGACCTTTTCCGGGAGTATTTGACCGTGGGGCGCCTGCGAACTCCGCAGCTGATGCGCATCCGGCAAACCCGCCAGCCGATCGCTGTGGACGGCACAATGTCCCCCGACGAGTGGCGTGACGCGAGTGTGACCATGGTGCAGATCGATACGGAAGGGATCTGTCCCGGGGACACTCCTACGTACCTCCATGCTTCCTATGACTCAGAGAACCTCTACTTCGCCATGCGAAGCAAGCTTCCTGAAGAGGCGCTGCGCCACATCGATGCGCAGTTACTCCACGGCTTTGTCCGCGCCATGGTCAGTGCCCGGGATGGCGACATGAGCAAGGACGACACGCTAACCCTCGAACTCATGCCGGATCAGGAGAGTGGGATGACTCAGGCGTTCCGCTGCAACGGAACCGGGACGCGTGCCGATTGGCGCGCACCGGCCTCCGGCCAGACTCATCTTGCCTGGAATCCCGAGTGGCACGTCACGTGCCGGAGCAGCATGGAGGGATGGGTTGCGGAGATCGCGATTCCCTTTTCCTCTCTTGGTGTCAGCGCCCCCAAGCCGGGCACCGGTTGGGGGATGAACGCAACCCGTCAGTGGCGTCAATTGAAGAATGCTGCCGATACGTGGAGTTGGGGCGAACGTGATCCACACACCGGTGACGTCACAGCCGCCGGGCGACTGGGCAGGCTTGTGTTTGGCGGCCCGAACGGTGTGGCGGTTCAGCTTGAGCAGCTTGGGCCGCTTGCTGAAGGCAAGGTAGATATTCGCCTGGGGCTCACAGCGGCGGATGGGACCGGGCCTCTTCAGATCACCATAGGGACGGAGCAGGGGACGTTGCACCAGGACGAGGTCACCATCGAGCCCAACACGGTGCGGTCATGGCATTTTGCCGCGGATCTGACCCAGCAGGCAGCGGGTCTGCTGGTTCTGGATGTCTCGTCGGCGGATGGCGAGACGGTTCACTACCATCTGGACGTCCCGTTCTACGTGGCCCAGCAGCTTGAGATGACGTCCAAACACTATCCGACGAGCAAGCAGCTCCTCGTCCAGTGGCTGGTACGCCAGCCCGACGTTCCCCTCGAACAGCTCCGCTGCAGTTTTAGCGTTCTCGGGGGTGATTCGAAAGCCATGCTGCCCCCCGAGGTGGTCGCATCGCCGTTGCCGGCAGAGGGTGCTCGGACCATTGACGTTCAGGGGTTGGCAGTGGGGGAATACACCGTGGTTGGCCGAGTTCTGGACGGGGAGCGTGTCGTGACTGAGAAACGCCTCCCATTCAGCATCAAGCCTTTGCCGGACTGGCTGGGCAACACCATAGGCATCAGCGCTGACGTGCCCTCGCCGTGGACTCCGGTTGAAGTCGATCGCCAGGCGGACACGGTGAAGGTGTGGGGCCGTGAGGCCGCGTACGGCGACGGCTTTCTCCCCAAGCAGTTGACGACCAATTCTCAAGGCATTCTGGCTTGCCCGATGCGCATAGAGGTGAGTCATGGAGGAGGCGTCGTTTCCACAGCCGACATCCCCGCCAAAGCGGATTGGCAGACAGTGAACGAGACCGAAGCCACCTGCCGGCGGTCCGTGACCACGGGGCCGGTCAAACTGAGTGCCGAGAGCATAACGGAGTTCGACGGATTCACCTGGCTGCGTCTCACGATTGATCCAGGCAAGGAGGGCGCCGATATCCAGGGCATCCGATTTGTGGTGCCCCTGCGTCCGGAATGGGCAGAACTCTACAACCCCTATGACTATGCCTGTCGACTCACCGGAGCCCTGCCGGAAGAGGGCTTCAAGGGAGCCATGCGGCCGATTTGGCTCGGCAACCACGAAGGCGGCATCCAAGTGATCGCCGAGACCTCACGTACCTGGTGGGTCGAGAACCGAACACAAGAGATGACCATCCGCCACACGGACGACGCGGTCGAGCTGCAGCTCAATCTCATCGATCACCCCACCGTTTTGACCGAGCCGGTGACGATTGAGCTGGGCTACATCGTCACTCCGGTGAAGCCGCCTCCGCCACGTTACCGGAACTGGCGCGTTTACACGCCCAGGAAGGCGACGTGGCGAGACGGGAAGCTGGTCAACAATGGGTATCACATTGCGTACGAGAAACGAGCGATGGCGGAGAAGCGGGACATCGAGATCATCGATATATGGTCGACCGGCTGGAGCGATCCGCACGATCCCAGCGGCGAGACGCATTACCCGATCCCCAAGGCCTCCATTGATGAAAAGCGCTGGAAGCGTCCGCTTTACTGGGGCGGAACAGTGTGGTCGTTCCCCTACATGCAGCTGCACAATTTCTGGGCAGAGAGCGCCGAATTCAGGCAGTTTGGGCACGAGTGGGTCAGCGATACGCAGCGTGTGCCCGTCTTCGCACCGGATCACCACACGAATGCACGGACTGTTTCCGTCTGCCAGGGAGCTCGGTCATACCAGGACTTCATTATGTTCGGGATCAAACAGCTCTACGACCAATCCAGTCCACGTGGATTCTACTTCGATGTTTCCCGGCCGATCGCCTGCAACAACGCACACCATGGCTGCGGAATCCGCAAAAGTGGGGACGGCGGCGGGGTCGTTGAGACGACCAACTTCCTCGGGACACGCCGTCTGTTGCGGCGCATCTACACGCTCGTCAAACAACGGCATCCGGATGGACTTATCTTCTTCCACATGTCCGGGCACATTGCCATGCCGGTCTACTCATTCTGTGATGCTATGGTCGATGGCGAGAACTACACGAGCATCCTCAATCGCAAGGACAATCGAGGCTATGAGAACGTCCTCAGTCTCGATACCTTTGCCGCGCAATACAACACCCAGAACAACCTGGGGCCGGTGTCCGTTTTTCTGCCCGAGTTCCAGCGCTCAAGCGCGATCAAGGACGAGGAGTGGGAACAGTTCGGTACTCAGCCGGCAGACTATCTCAATGGTCTCTGGCTGCTGCATGACGGGGTGATCTGGTGGGCATACACACACTACGAGCAACTCATGAAGCTCTTCCACGCCCTCGACGCGCTGGACTGGGGGCATGACTATGAGTTCATCCCCTACTGGAAGCAGGCTGCGATGCGTTTGCCCGATGGCGTGGTGGCATCGTTTTACAGAGACCGTCGTACGGCCCGAACGCTGGCTGTCGTGATGAACATGAACGAGATGCCGGTGAGTCTCAATGCAGGACTGCAGTTCGGAGCTCTCGGTGTCCCGCAGACGGCTCGCGTCCGTGATATCCTGCACGAGGACCCCTGCAGTCTGGACGCCGGTCAGCTGCGGGTGAGTATCCCCGCCAAGACGTTCCGAGCTATCTTGATGGAGTAAGACGACATGACCGCAAAGAAGATTGTGTGTCTGGGGGCGGGCAGCCTGTACTTCCGGCGTGCCATCGGGGACCTTCTTGTGAACGCCGGTCTGGCCGGCTCCGAGCTGGTCATGGTCGACCTCGTCCAGGAGAAATCGGGTCGGGTTGCGGCTTTGGGGAAACGTCTGGCTGAAGAGGCCGGGACTGGCTGGACGGTTCGTTCTGCCGCAAGCCTGGCAGACGCCCTGGACGGTGCGGACTTCGCCATTTCATCGATCGGGGGAAGCGGCGCGGGGATCAATCAGCGCGTCTATGACTCCTACCATCACAATGCAGATGTGTTGATCGCGGCCAAGTATGGCATTCGGCAGATCATTGCAGACACTGCCGGCCCCGGGGCGATGATGATGGCCTTGCGTTCGATTCCGGCTTACATGGAGATTTGTCGGGAGATGGAGAAGCGGTGTCCGGACGCCATCCTGTTCAATCACTCCAACCCGATGGCCGTGCTCTGTCGTGCGATGCACAAGTACACGAACCTCAATGTGATCGGCGTGTGTCACGGTGTCCAAGGGGGGATTCGCGATGTGGCCAAGATCCTTGATCTCCCGATGACGGAACTCGATTGCCTGTGGATTGGGACCAACCACTACTACTGGTTGACTCGTGTGGCGCACCGTGGGCGTGACCTTTACCCCGAGCTGATGTCCCGTACATCCGCCAAAGCCCCTCCCGCGGGTAGCGAACTCAGTCACCAGCTCTCTGCCATCTATGGGAAGCGTATCCTGTACAGTCCTGACGACCACATCATCGAGTTCTACCCGTTCCTGGCGCAGACACAGGGCGGGGTTGAGGGCTTGCCCGAGAAGCTGGCGGAGGGGGCCGTCGCGCGTTTTCCGGACGACATGTCCTGCAATGGTCCCCCACAGGTCACCTCGGAGGTCCGCGATGCGTTCTTTGAGCAGTATCAGGAGCTCCTGGGCGGGACCGGGTTGCCGGACGCCCCTTCGGATCCGCTTACCGGCGAAGGGATTGGGGCGATTCTGGACGCGGTCACGCATGGCAAACGGCAGGTCTGCATTGCGAACATCGCGAACAATGGCTGCATCCCGAATCTGCCGGCTACCGCTGAGGTCGAGGTGGAAGCAGTCACCGATTCCTGTGGTGTTCGCGGCCTGCAGATGGGAGAGGCACCGCTCCATCTGAAGGGGCTTCTCGAGAAGCGTTTTGTCTGGCATGAGCTTGTCGCTGATGCGGCCGTCGAAGGAGACCGCAATCTCGCGCTCCAGGCTCTGATGATTGACGATGTCGCGATTGTCCCGGACCAGGCGGCGAAGATGCTGGATGAACTCCTGGTGGCCTCGCGCGACCTGTTGCCGCAGTTCCACGAGTGAGCGGGGCTTGCAGCGGGGGAGGATGACGTGCTTTGGGCCGAGGGGTTGTAATGTTGGCGGCCGGTCGGTATCATGGCGTGGTCTGTAGCCGACAATCGGCCGGGCCGTTATTGAGAGTTGACCGGGAGGAGTTTGCCTGATGAGTGTGTTTGACCTGAGTGGCCGGAATGCGTTAGTCTGTGGTGGATCCCGTGGGATTGGCGCCGACATTGCCCGTTTGCTTGGCCAGTCTGGAGCCAATGTTGCGGTTTGGTTTCGGAGTCGTCAAGCTGAGGCTGATGCGGTGGTGGCCGAACTCCGTGGACTGGGGCGTTCAGCAGTGGCGTTCAAGCAGGATCTTGAGGAGATCGATGAGCTCCCGGGCGCGGTTGCCCGCACCGTTGAGGAGTTTGGGCCCATTGATGTCCTTGTCAACAACGCGGCCATCGCGGACCTCGTGCCTGTGTCGCGTGTCACCCCGGAGCTGATGCAGCGCACACTTCAGGTCAATGTCATGGCTCCGTTCTTCGTCTCGCAGGTCATCGCGGGGCACATGGTCGAGCGTGGCAAAGGGGGACGAATCATCAACATCACCAGCACGAACGGCTTTGTTGGTGAGGCTCTGCTGGCTCCGTACAACGCGAGCAAGGGAGCTATGGAGATGCTGACAAAGTCGCTGGCCATTGAGCTGGGGCCAAATGGGATCACCGTAAACAGTGTTGCCCCGGGACTGATCGAGACTGAGATTGGCATGGACTTCCCACTCAAGGACGAGTTCTGGCAGTACGCGACCGAGCATGTTCCGCTGGGGAAGCTGGGACAGGCAAAGGACGTTGCCGGAGCGGTCGTGTTCCTGGCCGGCGAAGCCGGGGGATACATCACCGGGCAGCACATTATTGTCGATGGCGGTCTTCTGTGTGATCAGTTCCCGCGGATGCAGTTCTACACAGGTGAAAAGTAGCGCCGGAAGACGCGGAAGCGGCGACCCCGGGGAGGGCCGCCGCCGTTTCTATCCGCTCGTCTGAACGTCGTGTGATCAGCTTGCTTCGCGATCTTCCTTCCGGCTCAGCATCCCAACCAACATGACGACTCCCATCCCGACCATGCTCAGGCCCCCCACCGGGCCCAAGGCCCCGCCGCCGATTGAGGGGGTTGGGACGGAAAAGGCCGGTTTCTTGCGATCGACCCGGTAGTTGGTGATCGGCGCCGTGCGCCGTGCGGCTTGAGCCTGATGCTCCACAGCCAGACGCTGGCGATTGCGGCGTTCCACCCCGTGCCTGGCGAAAGCATCGTCCGCCAACACCAGCATGGATGTCTCATCCGTCACCAGCTGATAGTCCACCCCGAGGCCCTGGACTGCGCTCCTTACCTCTTTGTCCTCCATCAGTCCCACATCGCGTTGGTGTTCGAGGTGTTCGATGCGGGTCATTGCCCACAGGCGTTCGAGTTCGGGATTGTCCTTGTTGATCTTGGGGAAGTCGAATGTCGTTGTGTAGGTCTTGTCCTCTCCGGTGAGCCTGGCCTTGAGCGTGACCGTCGCGGTGCCGGGCTTGTTGTATCGGCCCATGATCACGAGCTGCTGGCCGCGATACACCTTGCCAATCGCTCCATCGTTTGTGCCGTGGGTCTTGACCCCGGTGATTCGGAGGTCGGCATCGTGCAGGCATTCGAAGGTGACCTTGCTCTTTGCGAGCATGATTTGGCCGATGATGTCGTCACTGTTTGAGACGCCTGCGTAGAATCCTCCACTGGCCGAACAGACGGTTCGCATCAGGGGCCAGTTGGCGCTGTTGCCCATCAGGAACCCGAAGACGCGCACATCGTGTTGGCTCATGAGCTTGTGGAAGGCTTTGGGGGCGACGACTCCGGTATTGGTCACGGCGTCGGTGACCAGGACAATGCTTGTTGCGCGGTCATCGTCGAGGTCGTTCAGCGCCATTCTGAGCCCGGCGTGCATGTTCGTTCCTCCGGCGACCTGTAGGCCCTTCACCTTCGTGATGGCTCCCGCTACGTCCTCGGGGTTGGCCGCAGTCCAGCCGCCACAGAGGCTCTGGGCGGAGTTGGCGAACGTGATGATGCGGAATCGGTCTTGTGGCTTGAGCTCGCCGAGAGTTCGACTGACGCCGTCGGCCAGCGTGTGCAGCTTGCCACTCATGCTTCCGGAAAGGTCCAGAACGAACACATAGTCCGCGCCGCGATCCAGAGGCTGGAGGTCAATGCCGGGGGTCACGACCATCATGAAGGTTCCAGGTTTTCCGGGGTCCGCGCGATACGGGATTACTTCAACGCGTCCCGGCAGGTTGTCGGCCAAACGGTAGTAGAAGACGAGATCGCGGTTGAGGCGGGCGCTTTTCTGCTCCAGCCTGGCGCGGTAGTGGCCCTCGCCGATCTTCTCGATTGCGGCACTGTTCTCAAGGCCCGGCAGGCGGACATCGGCGACAGGCCAGGCGCTCTTGAGCTCGATTTCAGCCGTCAGGGACTGTTCGACCTGGTCATTCCGTGTCCAGAAGCTCTGGGCGGCGGGATCGTCTGTTCCTCCCTCTTCGAGAGGATAGACGTAGCGCCCCACACCGGTGTCGATGTCAAGCGGCTGGTAGTACACGAACTGAATGACCGCCGTGCTCCTGGCCTTCACGGGGGAGACGGCGAACTCGAACTGCTGGTATCCCTTCTTTTCGGCCAACCCGGATTCATTGCCTTTGTCCCGTTCCTCCTCGTAGACCTTCCGGGCTTTTCCTTTGGGGAGCACTTCGCCATGGATCGTCTTTTCCCCCAGCATGATCGTGACTTCCGACAGGCTGGCACTTTTGGGGACGGGGAAGCTGTACAGGGCCTCAAGATCCTGGGCGTTCGGGTTGAAGAACGTCTGGTTGACCGTGGTGATCGCGAATCCGTTGTTGATGACCACGCCTAGGTGGTGGTCCTGGATCTGTATGGCCTGGAGCGCCGAGTTGACCGGTTTGAGCGTACCTGCGGCATGGGTGCTGGTGACCACACCGAATACGAGGGCCGCAGCCCACAGCGCTCGTGATACTCTACGGAGAGGGAACGAGGGCGAGGGTCGTTGTCTGCTCTGCTCGTTGGGATGTACCGTTCTTCCTGTGGCATGCATGAGTCTTCTCCCGTTGTTACGTCCGGTTGTGCCCAGTTGATTTTTGTCTTCTTGTGCACAACGCTTCTCGGTTTCGTGCTTTATGTCTTTTGCCAGGCTCTCCCGGCAAACAGACTATTCTTGTACAGACACTTCGGAAGTGGGACGTGAGGCGGCGGGAGCT
>JABHEG010000137.1 GCA_018676675.1 Lentisphaerota bacterium | reverse complement strand
CTAGACGGAACGGATTGGGGAGAGACTGTAGACTGGGTTGCCGATTGGGTTAGCGCCAGCAGCAACGACACGGTCATTGGCGTCAAAGTCGACGATGACGCCGTCATTCCGCTGGGAGAGAAAGAGGATCGCGAAGACGGATTCGTTTCAGTGAGCAGCGTTCATGTAACAGTCGCTGAACTCGTGGCCGATCATGAAGAGATATGGTGGTTCAATGGCGGGGAGGCGACGAAGTATATTAAGGAGACCACCGTGAGATTGGTTGGCCCAGATACGGGAAGCTGCGTCTGGACATACGAAGGACCAGTGGTCAAGACAAGTGAAACCGACCGAACCATTGTGCTGAAGAGCAAGGGTCCCCCGCCTGCCACCAAGGACAACGTTACCGTCACTGCTACATACGGTGGGAAGACTTGGACGACTCATTTGACAGTCAGGATGCCGTGGGTAGAGAATGAGCTGAACGTAACCGACCATTCGTGGATCGTGGGCGGGCGCCAAGGATACGTGTCCAACCACCTCCTTGAGATTCGTGACCAGTTAGCGAAGGTGCTTCCGCACAACGTGGAGTACAATGAAGTGTGGGGAGCTTCCCTACCTTACTACCCCAACAACTGGCCCCCAATCTCCCCGGAAAGCGGCATGTTCTACCCGGCGGCGGATGTGGATTACCTCGGTAGGCTCGCGGGATCGAACTCCTTCCCGACCACAACGACCCCCGATGTTCCTCCCGCGCTCAAAGTGGTGGGGTTTCACGGGGACCATTACATCGGTCCCACCGCTTCGGGAAAGGGAGTGTGGGGTTTCGGGAGAGAATGGGTCTACTATACAAACCATGCCCGGCGGCAGGAGTATTAGGGTGGGGAGGGCAGGACACACTGAATCAGCCTTCGAGGAGTGGACAATGCCTGGAAAGAAGGGCATCAGGGCCTTGTGGTCGGTCGGACTAGTCATGCTGGGTGGGACTTCCCTTCTGGCGAGTCATGCGCCCAAGACGGGGCTTCGGGAATCCTGTGCAGAAGCAGAGATCATCGTCGTGGGACGAGTTTCCTGGGCGAAGGCCACGGGAAGGGAAACGACGCGGGAAAAGTACGGCAGACAGCTGAGATTCAGTGTTCGCCGGGCGGAATTGGTGGTCAAACAGGTCGCTAGAGGGAAGATCCAGCATGACCGGACCATGGTGGAGTTCCTGGGGGTGCCTGACCTGGGGGGGAGCATGGGGTCACGTGCCTACTTCAGGCTGGAGGACCTCATCCCGGGTGAGATGCATGTGGTTCTTCTCCATGACCGCGAGGAGGGTGAGGACTACTACACGCTAGTCAACGACTACCAATCGGTCATCCACATTGGTGAGTCGGAGGCCGTGACTCGTCTTCTCGCGACAGGCCCGGAGCAACACGATGCTGAGAACTACGTGGCCTCACTCCTGGCGACGTCTTTTCCCGAACTCAGTTCCTATTCCGAGATGGTGACCTCGCTGGAGGATCTGGTCTCGCTGCGAGGCAAGCAGTCGGTTGCCACCTTGAAGGACGTTCTTGACCGCTCGCAGGATCCCCGTATCAAAGGCTGGATTCTCGGTATGCTTCTCCGGCTCGAGGACCGCTCCTCTGTCCAACGGGCGGTTGAGTTTCTGACAGAGGACGACGAGTCAGACAAAGCTGTTGTCGATGCGAAAAGGCGCGTGAGCACGTGGTTGATGTGCGTGAAGGACAAGTCGACGGTTGAGGAGTACATCGTCCCTCTCCTGAAGAACCCGGAGGGCTTCGTCCGTTGGAGGGCTTCATGCGTGCTCAGGGAAGCGAAATGTGCACGAGCCGTCCCGGATCTCGTCGCGGGCCTGGAAGACACCGACCAGCGCGTGAGACACCAGTGCCTGATGGGACTCGCTGAGACAATGGACCGGGGCGGGCACTGGGGGCCGGGTATCGAGCTCCTCGAGAAAGATGAACAGACGTATATCAAGCGCTGGCAGGATTGGTGGGAGAAGGAGGGGCAGGAACTGTCAGCGAAACTGCGCCGGGGCGAGATTGCCACGTTCCCACGTCCGGCGCGAGCCCGTCACCCTCGCCTGCCAGTCTATGCGCCAGAGATGGGGCTCCGCGAGGTCTGTGCCGGTTCGGAGACGGTCGTTGTGGGAAAGTCGGCTCGGAACAGTCTGGAGGCCAGGAGATTACCTTTGTGAAGGATGGGGCGGTAACGAGATTCAGTCGTCGTCGCGTTGGGATGGCGGTTGAACGAGTGCTCAAAGGGAGGACTCAAGATGACAACATCGTGGTGGAGCACCTCGGAGCTCTGGAAGCAGGTGCCTTGCCTGCCGGTGAGACGCCGGAGGAACTTGCCCCGGGCGAGACTGTTGTTCTGTTCCTGAATGAGCCGCGGGATGGCGAGGACTGGTACAGGCCCGCAAACTACTGGCACTCCGTGATCCGTATTGGAGATTCGGGGGCTGTAGCCCGCCTCCTCGGGAAGATCCCGGACCAGCAAGACGTAGAGAAATGTATCGAGTCGCTCCTGATTGCTTCGCTGGCGGAACTCGAACCCTCCTCCTCTGAGTTCTGGGATTCGCTCGATGACTTCATATCGCTCCGCGGGGGAGTTCCTGGTCTCGTCTCCGGGCTCGAAGATGCTGATCAGGACGTCAGATACCAATGTCTGATGGGGCTCGCAGAGACGTTTGGGCGAGAAGGCGACTGGGCTCCGGGAAAGCCCGTCTTCCTGAAGGACGAGGAGCCCTACATCAAGCGTTGGCAGGACTGGTGGAGGGAGGAAGGTCGGAAGGAGCACGCGAATCCTCAGGACCAGGAATGAACCGGTGCTTTCGTGATGGTCCGGGACGATAGCCGGTCAGGGATGGCCGGAATGCCAGACAGCGGATACGGAGGGCGGTGCCGAGCTGGAACTCGGCGTTCCCAGGTGGAAGGGATGCCGAGTTGGCGCCCTTCTGTTCAGCATCTTGGCGGCCCCAGGCGGGGCCCAGGCACAGGAAGTTCGCTTCCGTGAGTCGCGCATTCGCATCAAGCTGAGGCGCAACCTATTCTTGGACAGTGTAATACATTACGACAGACGATGGTGTCACGGCCACCGTCTACGTGGGCGCCCGTCGCGCGAGCGGCGGCTACCGGGGGCGCGAAGGTCAGGTGGGCCTGGTCACCTGGCGTTCGCGACACCAGCACGCGGGGTCCGGGGGAGAGTTTCTTCCCCGGCGGGGTCTTGGGGCAGAGCCCCGTGCCTTCTGCTGCAATGAGTTACGGCTTGGATTGAGGCGTATGCGCGGCGGCGGGACGCAGCTCGGCTCCGGCAGAGCCCTGACCAACTGGGGAGGGGGCTTTCCATGTTGAGCGGGGAAGACCGCTTACGTTGTGCGCGGCTCGGTTCAGGCAAAGACAACCGCTCCCGTAGGAAGTCGCGGCTCTGACAGATAGCCCGGAGTTTCAGACGAGCGACTGAGTTACTTCCCCACCTCGTCCCACGGGACATCCTGCGGCAGGCGATCGGTTCGGGCAGCCGCGGCCGCGACTTTTCCCGCGGCTTCGCCCATGGGGACAGCATCCGCGGTCACTCGGTAGCTGGCGTGGGCAAGGAAATCGCCACTGATGCATCGGCCTGCCATCATGAGACCGTCCACATCAGCTGCAATCAGGGCTCGGATGGGGATGTCGTAGGGCTTTGCTTTGACTCCTTCATTGCCCAGCCCTTTCCCTTTGGCTGGATTCGTGGCGTGGACATCGACGCAGAAGTGGCACCGTGTGGCGGCATCCGGATGGCGGACACCGGATACGAGATCGTCGACCGTCACCGCGTATCGCCCCTTGATCCGACGTGCTTCCCGGACGCCGATCTGATCCGATGTCGCCACGATACGGATGTCCTTCCATGGCCCCCCGACCTTCCGCAGTGCCGCCATCTGAGCATGTACTTCTGTTCGGCCGCGCAGCGTTGACTGCGTGAGGTGGTCGGCGTCGATCCCCGACATCCCGTACTCGTGGTTTGACATCATCAGGAACAGGTTGTCGTGGATGTGGAACAGGGTTGGGTGGCTGTAAGATGGTGGCGTCCCGGCTTCCGTCAGCAGCGTCTGGAGTCTCTTCTTGTGGCTGATTCTGGATTGTCCGTCCTCGGGCCGACGTGCATTGGTGAACTGCCGGATCGCTTCGAGTTCGATCCCCGTGACAACCGCGATGAAGCTCATCGGCTGCGTTTCTCCGCTTCCCGGGCGCCCCACGGAGAACGTACAACCCGCGCGCGCACCGAGGTCACCGTCACCGGTGCAGTCGATGAAGACCGGCGCCCGCCAGGCTTCGCGGCCGGACTTGGATTCTGTGATCGCGCACGTGATACGGTTCTCAGCGTTGCGGATCGTGTCGACTACGCGGGTGTGCAGGCGAATGGTGACTCCCGCCTCCAGACACATCTCCTCCAACAGGAGCTTGGTTTCCTCGACGTCGAAAGCCAATCCGGACAGCCCGACCGCGTTGCGCGCTTTCAGGCCGTTCACGATCTCCATCAGGATACCGTTCTTACTCGCGTGCATGCCGCAGACGAACGCCATGCGGCCGACGGTCCAGATTCCGCCCAGACTGCCGTGGAGCTCGATCAGGCGTGTCCGCGCTCCAGCTCGAGCCGCGGCCAGGGCGGCCGCTACTCCAGCCGGTCCTCCGCCACAGACGACGACGTCGCAGTCTTCGGCTACCGGTGTCTGTCGAGCTGCTTCAGTGATCGCCGTCATCAGCTCAGCCCCCGGCTCAGGTCCAGCAGTGCCCCGGTCATCAGGTCCCCGGCGGAAGGAGCGAGGAAGCTGCCTCGACAGAGGGTGGGTTCGTATCCCCCGCCTTCGAAGCCGGCCGGAGTGGGGACGTATCCGCATCCGCCGTTTGCGAACGTTGCTACCATCAACGGTTTCCCTGCGTCGGCCTTCAAGCGCAACCCGTACTCACAGAAGGGTTGCCAGGGAGCGGCCGCGATGAGTGTCTCACCGATGCGGTAAACGTCGATCGGTTGTTCACTGGTCGTTGCGTCACCGAGGCGCTCGGCCAGCAGCAGTCGGTCACGTGCCTGCCACTTGGCGGATGTCCAGTCTTCATCCGAGGTCGCCAATGCTTGATCTGCGGCAAGCTGCTCGGGAGTCGGCACGCGGCAGGGCACGGTCACTTCCCCATGGGCCGAATTGCAGAACAGGGCCTTCTTCCTGTTGCCCTCTTCGCACGTCATCGACTTCCAGGTGCAATCGGCCAGCGCTGCCCCCATGCGTTTTGCCCATTCCGGGCCCGCTTCACGTACGTCCGGGTTCGCGAAGTCGAACTGATTGATATCTCCACAGGCCCCGTTGAGGAACACCATGCAGAATGCGGCATTGCCGCTTCGTTCGGCCAGGGCATTGCGCCAACAGCCTGCGTAGTCTGCAGAGAATTCACTTCCCCACATGACCGTGCTGTGGCAGGTGTAATTGGTGATGGCCCCGAGCCACGTCCCCTGCGTGTCACGAAATGCCAACACGCGCAATTCAGGATCGACTGGTCCGGCGGGGTGCAGGACCTCGGGATTGTCCTTCCCGGGGTTGGTTTTGTGCGAGCCGTCGGGCAAAACCCAGCGCCGGTTGAAGGCCCAGTCGGGACAATCGTCTGCTGCCTCGATCAGCTCTGCCTCAACGCGTTGCCCCAGGGCAGACACGACGGCTTCTGAGATCCTCTCGGCGAGAAGATCTGAGTAGGTCGGGTTTACATCAGTTCCCAGGACACTGTGGCTGGGGCCGCCGCAATGAGTGTGTGTCGCCGCGATGCAGATGTCCCGTTCGTTCAGCTCGGTCTCAGCGCACGCACGTTCGCGAGCGGCCGCAACGGTCGCATCCGGCACCCACACAGCGTCTACACTCACAACGGCCAGGAGGCGGTCATCATCGCCCTCAACCACACACGCCTGGGCCTGCAACGGATCTCTGATCCCGGTCGAGACCCGGGGACTGAATCCTCCGGGAATGTCGCTCCCGATCTCGGGGGTGATGTCTAGAGTCGCGAAGCCAACTCGCATTTCTAACTCCTGATTTCGGAGGGGAGTGAACGCTGATCACGTGTCTGACGGTCAGCAACGTATCACACTGCTCATGCGCTACGACCGCAGAGCGTCGCGTCACAGATCCTCCTACTCGTCGAACACGACCACGGACCAGCCCTTCACTTTGGGGATCGTGACAGTCGCGTAGTTGCCGTCGATGGTGAACGCGAGTTCTTCACAGCCTGGGGCCAGATAGACCTTTTTCGGGAGGCGTTCATCCAGGCGCAGGCCTATCGTGAAGTCATTCAGCTCAAGCGGCTCTTCGATCATGTTGATTCCCGCGCCGCGTGATTCCGGCAGGTAGGCCAGGACGTAGACCATTCGGCGTCCCGGCTGTGAGGTAACAGTCACGCGACTGAAGGCCGGGGCACCGGGCGTTCGGGTCAATGGCTCAGGCAGGAAGCGGTCCAGCAGGTTGGCGATGATCTGCCGCATCGGCAGGGCGCCGCTGTTGAAATAGGTCCGGAACACCGGATGACTCACGTGAGCGACCCGACCACAGACAGTCACCGCTGGTCGGCCGGTGTCGGTGTCGGGGGGCGTGTACCGGCTCCCATGGCGTCCGTCCCATTCATTGTTGTAGTACGGGGCCACAATGGTCGCGAGGACGTCCGTGCCTGGCTTGGCGGCGATGTCTGTGCCCTTCTCGTATAGCGTCACGGGCATATCCGGCATTCCATCGGTGAACTCCGGGCCAAAAGCGACATACGCCGGGTCGAACGGATCGTCGCCCTGGTAGTCGACCCCCCAGGCATCCAGCACGAACTGGGACCGTGTTTCGTCGAGGCCTGAGTAACCGGTTGAGATGATCGCACCACCGTGGTCAAGGTGCGCTTGCAGCCGCTTTGCCATGTCTGCACTGACGTCGACTTCGTCGGGGAGGACCAGGATTTTGTACTTGTCCCACGGTGCTGCCAGGGTGACGTTGTCGAACTGCATGTTCAGTTCCGCGAGGACGCGCGTCGCCGACTTCGTGGCCTGTACCGCGAGATTCTTCTTCTGCGGTCGTGCGCCGCCTGCCCATTGATAGCCGGGATAGCCACACTTCATCACGTTCGCCATCTCCACCACCGGCTCGGCGCCTTCTATCCAGGGCTGAAGCGGCTGAAGGCCTGCATAGACGGCTTTATCCATAGCCATGACGGCTCGATTCAGATCTCCGCGTGGATGGAAGTGGTCGCCAATGGTCGGGGCAACGCCATTCGCGATGCCGTAGATACAGTCGTACTCGACACTGGCCTTGGTTCGGACGCCCCCAAAGTCTCCCCAGCTTTTCTGGAAGCGCCCGGTCATGTTCAGGACAGGCTTGCCAAGTGTGCGCATGTAGCGTGAGATCATGGGGAGCAGCTCGTAACCCCAGCCGCCTTGCGGCAGACACTCGAGTTCCAGGTAGGTCCCGAGTTCGGCCTGCGCTTCGTAGTCGACTCCGTTGAAGTAGAGGAGCAATTCGGGATCGATGGCCCGGACACCGTCGGAGAGCTTCCGGGCCATGGTCAGCATCTTGCGGTAGTTGAAGTCGTTGAGTTGAATGGGATCGGTGAAGTCGACGCCTTCTGCCTTCATCTTCTCCATGCATTCGATGCCGATGCAGGGTTGCGTGTGGAAGCAGTCGAAGAAGAACCCGTCCACGCCGTACCAGTCCGCGACTTCCCGGGCCATCTCGGTGACATGATCGGCGTATCCTGTGTTGTAGCACATCTGGCGGAAGAAGGAGTTACCGAAGGGTTCCCGGTAGCTGCGGCCGTCCGCGGGCAGCACAGCCCAGTCCCGGTGACGGTAGCATTCCTCGTGGCTCAGTCCGACGTTGATGTAAGCTGAGATCGCGATGTCTCGCGCATGGCAGGCCGCCACCAGGTCACCGTAGAGGTCTCCTTCCATTGCGTCATGGGGGATGCCCAGCTTGGTGGGGTAATAGGCTGTTCCCAGATTACACCGGGCCGGGAAGACAATGAAGTCAACCCCGCACTCGGCAATCCAGTCCGTGATGGCGTCCATGTCGAACGCTTTGCCGACATCCGGATTCGCCGGCATGGTGTGGAAATCGAAAAACAGAGCCCACTTCGGAATGTGCATTAGCCAAACTCCCGTCCGCTCAGGACCAACTATGGAACGCCAGATTAACGACTCTTCATACCTCACAACTGCCCCGGAGACCTATGACCAGTCCCGTGGCGCCAAGCATACGCAGAGGAGTCCCCGAAATCAACAGTTCCGCGACTCAATCAACGTAGGCCGTGCGGATGAACTCCTCGGCCTCTGCTCGCGTCGGGCAGTGTTTGCGGATGGCGAACTGTTTGAGTTGAGGGCCGAACTCACGCTTCATGGCTTTGAGTTGATCGATGCTGCGGCATCCGAACACGCACATCTTTTTGCCGGCCTCAACGGTCTTGTGGTAATAGGGCCACCAGCTGGGATCGTCCACGGGAGCGGCGCCGGCGCCGGGCGTCCACTGAAGGGCTTGCAGCGCATCGACGGAGAGCAGGTGATCGTGGTGAATGAGTGCCCCCGGCCCGTCCCAATGGTACAGGTTGTAGGGGATGTAGTTGCAGAGGTCCTCAAGCACCGGCACCATGAATTCCCCGAACATATCCGGGGAGATCATGGCGGAGAAATCGCACTGGAACTTGCCGCATTTCCCCGGGGCCCACAGCCAGAAGTGAGAACCGCCCGTCTCATCCTTGATCCGCTCGTAGACGGCATCGTAGTATTCGTGGTAGAGCTCTGAGATCCGAGCGAGACCCTTGTGTACCCAATCGGGGCGTTCGATGAGGTCAACGAGGAGTTCCTGGCTTCCCCGCATGGCGGCGAGGGTATCCAGGCCCTCGATGAGATCCGGGAACGTGACCATGAACTTGCCCTGGCCAGCGCTGACCAAGCCATCCAGCAGGGCCCGCTGGAATCCCCAGTGCCAGTTGTCCGGGTCCGCGTTGAACGCCGTGGATTCAGTGTCTTCCAGGCACGGTCTGAACCAGACCGTACCGGGTTGTTCTACACCCTCACAACCCAGGAAGAGCGCCAGGCAGTTGGGGCCGAGGCACGGGCTGGCTGTTGGGATCGCCTCCCCTGAGAGCTCCACCCCCCCGGCCTGTCGGATACCGAGGTTGGTTCTGAATTCGAGGCTTTTGGCTGTGTAACGTTCACAGAGCACGCCCTCTGGGGGTGGCATGACCGGCACGTCTTCCAGCCGTTCGCTTCGGGGGCTGCTGACCAGCAGCACGGGCCGGCCGATGTCGCCACCATTCCACCAGGTGGTGAGCCTATCTCGAGCTTCAGCAGCATCCGGACGATAGAGCATGGCAGGTTCCCTTTACTGTGTCAATCTTGCATCAGGGCGCGTTGCCGTTTGGTGTAGAGCTGACGGAGCATTTCCAGGCCTCGGTCGACCATGAGTTCGACGCCGGCCACGTCGATGAACGTACCCCAGGAGATGAGTGCCTCGTAGCCGCCACCTTCCCAGGCATCGCGCGTGATGAGGTAACCGAGTGAGTCGTTGCTGAGCTCGATGGGGAAGGTCCAGGGGAAGGGGCTGTGTCCCTTGGTGTGCACTTGCCAGTCCACGAAGACCTCTCCCGGCAAAGCCATGAAGGCTGTGTCCCCGATGTGCCAGGCTTGGACCCACGTTTCTACGTCGGTTACTCCTTCGGCACGCAGGTTCTTCTGAGCATTCAGGAAGTACTCGTTCTGCTCCGTTGTCCAGCCACACTTCTCCAGTCGTTCATGCTGGTCCAAGTCCAGGTCTCGGAGTGGGATGCGGACGAGACGTTTCTGGGCTCCGAGAGTCACTTTCGTGTTGATTGGTCGGCGGTCCTTGAGGGCAGGGATCATGCTGTCGGCGAGATGGCTCCCGGTTGTGCGATGATCACGTGGGAAGGTGGGGTTGATGTCAGCGCAGCAACCGGGCAGGAAGAGGGGAACAACCTGGTCCCCGAACTCCGTCCGGATTCGGTCCGAGACAATGGCTGGGTAGTCGGCACTGAACTCGGGACCGAAATCGCTGTTTGCGTGGAGCGTGAAGTGGTAGAGCAGGGCGATGAGGTCGCCGTTCAGATCATCGAAGGCCATCATCCCGATTTCGGGGTCTACCGGGCCCGCAGAGCAAACGGCTTGGAGATCGCTGTTGATATGACGTCCAAGGAGCCAGGTGTTGACGTGGCGTCCGTCCTTGAAGCGGATTCGGCGGTTATGTTGGATTCGGCTCTCAAAGGCCCGGGCGCGGCTCATTCGCGCCGGGACGCGGTTGGCGTCGGCCTGGGTGACGGCCTCAGCAATTCTGCCGGGGAGGGCTGACATCCAGTCTGCATTGAGGCATTGCGGCTGACGCTTGCGCGTGTAGGGGCCGGTATGCGTATGGCTGCAGGCGAAACAGATGTGCGTCTCGGGGATCCCCGTTGCCTGCGATGCCAGCTGGACGGCTTCGTCCCCACCGTAGCCGCGTTCAAGTGAGATGAGGTCCAAGGCGACGTAGGCCAACCGGGAGCCTTGAGCTTCGATGACCACGGCGCTGGCATTGAGGGGACTGGAAACGCCTGTCGACGTGCGCGGTGACAGAGAACCTGCCAACAGCGTCCCGACATCGGGGGTGATGTTCACTCGGGCAGCACCAACGGTCATCACGTCGTTCGGCATGGAGCAGTTCTTTCCTTTGGTGGTCATCCCAACGCTGGAGCAAACATACGCGCTGCGGTCCCGGATGCCATGCTCGGGGATTCCGGCGGCTCAAGAGGCGCTATGGTACGCATGCCGATATCAGCAGGACGGACGCGATGATCTGGGCGTTGAGGAGAACCGGACAATGGCTGGAAATGGGACGGATCGCATTACCCTGGGGGAAGGTGGGTACAGCTACACGGTATCCGGGGACAACTGGGGAAATCTCCCGGAAGGTTGGTTCTACAAGGAAGCGACGTGCGTCGATGTAGACTCGCAGGACAACGTTTACGTTTTCAATCGCGGCAATCATCCTATGATCGTGTTCGACAGTGTCGGCAACGTTCTGCGTACTTGGGGAGAAGGGTTGTTCACCAATCCGCATGGTGTGACGATCGCCCCGGATGACACGGTCTTTTGCGTCGACAATGCCGACCACTCGATCCGTCAGTTCACACCGGAGGGGAGCTTGCTCATGACGCTCATTCCTCCGCATGGAGCGTCTTCGGCGATGAGCGGGAACGCCGTGAACGGGCCCACCCGTGTTGCTGTTGATCCACGTAACGGCGAGATCCTGGTGGCTGACGGCTACGGCAATGCCCGGGTCCATCGCTTCTCGCCGGACGGCAAACACCTTCTGGCATCCTGGGGCGAGTCCGGAACTCAACTCGGCCAGTTCAATATCGTGCACGACATCGATATCGACCTGGACGGCTTCATCTACATCGCTGACCGGGAGAACCGGCGCGTTCAGGTGTTTGATGCCACTGGTCGTTTTGAGACGCGGTGGGGGGATTTTTCCCGAGCGGCCGCGGTGAGTCTGGGGCATGGGCGCTCGCAGCTTGTCTTCGTTGGGGAGTATTTCGCCGGCGGGAACGAGGCTTACGCGGTCGGCACCGGTCTAGGCCCCCGCGTGTCTGTCCTCGACCGGCAGGGCACAGTGCTGGCCCGGCTTGGTCGTGAACCTTACGGCGAGGCCCCCGGTCATTTCTGGGCCCCGCATGCCATTGCCGTGGACTCCCGCGGTGACCTGTACGTGGCCGAGGTGTCTTACGCGGAATTTGGCATCAATATGGATCTCGATCACGAACTGCGTTCTCTTCAGAAGCTCGGGCGATTGGTAAGCTGAGTAAAGGAGCGACCGGGAAGTCCCAGGCCCCAATGGGGAATGGCAGTAAGGTGGTGCCTGAACGGGAACCCAGCGTTCGAGGGCGACCGCCCTCGAACGGGATTGCCGTGAACCGTGTTTCCAGCCTGGAGGGCGGTCGCCCTCGACCGCTTGAGTTCACCAAGCAGGTCTTTCCGTGCAGGCACTAAGATGAGGGCCGAGGAGTCTGGTGTTCCCACCGGACCAACGCAACTCCGGCAAGGGCTACGTTGCTGACTACGAACAAAGTCCGCCACCAGCAAGACGACGTTCGTAGTGAGGCACGTAGGGCAACGGCGGGCCGTTCTTCCTGCCTATGCTAGCGCCATTCGGTCCCAATGGGAGCGGCCAGCACGGTTCGTTTGGTGCCGGGCTGGCTTTGGTGTAGGTTAGATGTCTTTGATTCACAATTCTGCCGGGCCGCTGTATGAGGAGGCACTCCATGAACCTGATCTGTCGTCTGTCGCTGATTCTTGCCGTCTGTCTTGGACATCTCGTGCTGGGTGGCCCTGTCCCCGCACCACCTGCTGCAGAGGGACTCTTTCCTGAGTTCAATCTCGCGGACACCGCAGCGGCTCAGGCGCTCTTTGACCCCATGGACGGAAGCCTGCCGGTGACGCTTGGGCGGGTTGGACAGGGAGCGTTCGTCCGCCTGCCCGTCAATCTCGCAGGCGCAGACCATGAACGGGCCAGCTGGGACATGAGGATCACGGCCGATCTGGCCGTGGCCCGTGGGATCCAGTTCGACTTCTACTGCGAGGACTCCAGATCCATCGCGAGCTTTGCTCTCTACTTCCGCAGCGGGGATGGCTGGTTCCGCACCGGATTCTCCCCGGAGAAGGACGGTCAATGGCAGCGCATTGTCATCGACAAGAGCACGACCGGAACCGAGGGCACACCGGCGGGATGGGGGACAATCGATACCATTCGCATCTCCGCGTGGCGTGGCGGAGATAAGGACACGGTCTGCGCGATCGCGAATGTGGGCCCGGTCGGCGCCGACGCAGACATTCTCGTGGTGCGGGCGGACTCCTGCGCCTCAGCCGGGAATCGGGAATCCAAGGGATACTCCCAATATGCCGAGACCGTGACAGCTTGTTTAGGGGATGCGGGCCTCGACCATGCCCTGCTGTCGGATTTGGATGTGACATCCGAGCGGCTGGCTGGCCGCAAACTGGCCATTCTGCCGTACAACCCGCGGTTGCCTGAGGGGTTGCTTTCGCTGCTGGAGGAGTTTGTGGGTGGTGGTGGGCGTGTCATCACCTGTTATTCGTTGGCCGATGGCATCCCGGAGTTGATTGGGGTCAAACGTGGGACCTGGGCTTCAGCCGGAGAAGGCGGTCATTACCAAGGGTTCGCGCGAACTGCGCAGGGCCTGGCGGGGCAGCCGGCGTTGGCCGGGCAACGGTCGTGGTGTTCGCAACCTGCTGAGCCGATTCCGGGAACAAGTCGGGCTGTCGCGGTGTGGCGAGGCTCGGATGGCGTTGACACGACTATCCCCGCAGTCGTCGTCTCAGACCGAGGAGGCCATGTGGGGCATGTCTGGCTGAAGGATGACTGGGGCAACAAGAAGGCGTTGCTCCTATCCCTGGTCGGCGGGATTGTCCCGGGGGTGTGGGAGACGGCAGCCGGTGCGGAGTTCGCGGGTATAGGACGATTTGGGGGCTACGCAGACTTCCAGGCGCTGCATCAGGACCTGGCCACGCAAACGGGGCAGGGACGGGAGGAGTTGAACCGTGCGGTTCGCCTCCGCGCCAAGTCCAAGAGCTTGATGGCGGACGGCGAATGGGTGGACTCGATCACGGCCTCACAAGATGCGGCGACTGCTGCACTGCGAGCTTGGTGTCTGACGCGCAAATCAGAGCCCGGGGAGTTCCGGGCCTTCTGGTGCCACAGCGCGTTTGGCGTCGCGGGGAAAACATGGGACGAGGCCATCAGGCAGCTGGCTGACTGCGGCTTCACCGCGATTCTCCCCAACATGCTGTGGGGCGGGACGGCCTACTACGAGAGCGACGTGTTGCCCGTGCACAAGAGGGTTGCGGAAGAGGGCGATCAAATCGACGCGTGTTTGGCGGCGTGCCGCAAGTACGGGGTCGAGTGCCACGTCTGGAAAGTCAACTGGAACATGAGCGGTCACGCGTCAGATGAGACCGTTGCAGTGATGCGGAAAGCCAACCGGGTCCAGGTCAACAACACGGGGGAGGTCCAAGAGCGTTGGCTCTGCCCATCGCATCCGGCTAACCGGGACCTCGAGGTTGCCGCGATGGTCGAGGTAGCGCGGAAGTACGCGGTTGATGGAATCCACTTTGACTACATCCGCTACCCGGGGCGCAGCAACTGCTTCTGTGCTGGGTGCAGGGAACGTTTTGAGGCGCGGATTGGGGCATCGGTGGCCAATT
Organism: Lentisphaerota bacterium; assembly: GCA_018676675.1. Classification (GTDB taxonomy): domain Bacteria; phylum Verrucomicrobiota; class Lentisphaeria; order Oligosphaerales; family JABHEG01; genus JABHEG01. The sequence goes on along the minus strand of JABHEG010000137.1, from coordinate 71,985 downwards.
GGCCGGGAGACTGTGCCAGGGGTGGCCCGAACGAGAGTGCGTGGCTGGACTTCCGGCGCTCAAACATCGACGTGGTCGTCAAGACCGTGGCGAAACAGGCCAAAGAGGTCCGGCGTGATGTGGACATATCTGCGGCTGTTTTCCGGAACTGGCCGGTTGATCGGGACGGTGTGGGGCAGGACTGGAAGCTCTGGTGCGACAAGAGGTGGCTGGACTTCGTCTGCCCCATGGACTACACCGAGAGCAACACGACGTTTACGAATCAGGTGCGGGCACAGGTTGGCTACGCGGGGAAGGTCCCGCTGTATCCGGGGATAGGGCTCAGCTGTTGGCGGAACCCGCTGGATGTGGTCAAGCTTGTTGAGCAGATCGAGATAACGCGGCAGTTGAAGACTGGTGGATTCACGATCTTCCAGTACGGCAGCCGGATGGAGCCGGTACTGCCTTTGGTCTCGTTGGGGACGACGGCGAGACGGTGAGGGGGGAGGGGACAGGCCACGCCGGTGTCTTTGCCGCCAATGTGGGAGCGGGTGCCATCCCGCGATTTTTCTGTGTCCCAGCGTGTGAAGCCGATCGGAGCACGGCGGCTCCTCCCACATTCCGAGTCAATCGGAGCACGGCGGCTCCTCCCGCGACTCCGGTCATTCGGCCCTGAGGCGCCTCACGGCCTCATTGACGGCATCGAGGATTTTCCCGGCTGCCCCGGGGACCGGGTCGCTGAGCATCGGGAGGAAGACCAGATTCGCATGCGTGGCCTCGCTTACCGGGAAATCGCCTTCTTCGTATCCCTGCCAGGGGCCGTCGAAGCCGGTTGAGTCGGTCGGACAGATGGGGCCGCGATCGTGCCCGAACAGGTCGAAACCGTCCCCAAAAATCGGCAGGCGATGGAGCAATTCGTAGCCTCCGTCGCTGGCCGGCAGGCCTTGTGCGTTGAGCGCTTTCAGGAAGGCATCGCGTGACACACCGGGGAGGTCATCGGGCTGGAAGAGGGTGGGGAGACCATAGTACCCACCTCGTTCGGAGCCTTCGGCCGTGGGGATTGGAGTAAGGCACGAGATTTCTGCCAGACCTGCCTCGACTTCCTTCACGTATCCTGCACGCCGTTCGTTCAGCGCATCGAGTTTCTCGAGCTGCACGGCCGCGATACCGATCCCCAGGGGATGGGCTCGGAACTTCATTCCGGTTCCCAGGGGCTGCAGGTGTTGGTAGTTGGTTGTGACCAGATCCATTCCCTTGATCCGATTGACTTGGCCGATCAGGCAGGCGCGGTCGAAGATTTCGGGATCGTTGGTAGCCAGGATGCCGCCCTCACCGGCACTGGCCGGCTTGGAGCCCTGCATGCTCCAGCAGCCAACGTGGCCAATCGAGCCGGCGGGCCGGCCCTTGTACATGGCACCGTGGGCGTGAGAACAGTCTTCGACTACAGGGATGCCGGTTTCGCGACTGATCTCCATGATGGCGTCCATGTCGCAGAGCCAGCCCCACAGGTGTACGACCACGATGGCTCTCGTGCGGCTAGTGATGCGGCGACGGATGTCCGCCGGATCAATGACCACACTGCCGGGCAGCGATTCTGCAAACACCGGTCGTGCACCAAGCAACAGAGCAGGGGAGATTGTGCAGATCCATGTGTAGTCAGGGCAGATGACTTCGTCACCCGGGCCAACCTTCAGACCGAAGAACGCGCTGTAGAGGGCGCTGGTGCCGTTCGTGACGGTGATGGCGTATTCCGTACAGGTGCGTTCACGCCATGTCTGTTCGAATTCGCGAACGACAGGCGTTCCCCCGGACAGTTCATTGCGCAGGGTCATGTCATAGGCCATCCGGGCCTCGGCCTCTCCGACCTGTTGCCACTGATCCAGACCTTCCATGACGGATGTCGCGGTCTGAACGAAGACAGGGGCGTTCCCCTGGATGTCTCGATGTGCCATGTGATGGACCTGTCAGTTGTCGGTTATCAGGGCGTTTGTCCCGTGCACCAACGTCTTGCGGGTGATGCCCGGCAGGGCCGGGAGGCGGCCCTCCGCGGACTGCTTGGAGAAGCGGCGAGTTTCGGAGGTCGTCATCTGCGCGATTGCTGACTCACGTTTTCAGTTTCCGGCCGGAACGAACTGCCGGAAGAAGGCGATCTCCCTCTTCACGGCGGGGATGAACTCTTCGTCGGGGACTTTGAACTCGCAGTGCACGGAAATCGGGCCGTCGTAGCCGATCGCCTGCAGGGACTCGAAGACGTTCGTCCAGTCGACGACACCGTCGCCTGCGACCACCCAGCTTTTCTCCACGGCGCCGTGACCATTTCTCTCCACGCGTGTCAGCAGGATGTCTTTCGTGGCGATCAGGCTGAGGTGAGCCTTCACCATGTTCAAGGCCAAGGCTATTTCTTCTCCTTCGATGGCCAGATGGGCCGGATCCATGTAGGCACCAATCAAAGCCGGATCAAAGCCTTCGACAAGGTGAGCCATGCTCGCGCCGTTTAGCCCCATACAACGGTTGCTGTGCGTGTGGTAGCAGACTTTGACCCCGTACTTCCTGGCGAGGGGGAGCCATTGCTCAAGTGCGTTGCGCACGTTGGCGACCTCGGTCATGTAATCGCCGTCGTCCGGGTTGATCTTGAAGTACCCGAGCTTGATGTGTCGGACGTCTGCCTTGTCCATGGCCGAGAGAATCGGCTCGGCAGTCGGGTGGTCCGGGGTGAGCAGGTCGAAGTTGCCGGTCACCATGGGGATGTCGAGGCCGTTTTCCCGGAACAGCGCGACGGCTTTCGGGAGCTCCTCGGCGGCATTGTCAGGAGACACAGCATAGTCCGGTCGGACGCAGAGATCCCACCCATCCAATCCCCATTCTCTTGCGACGTCGACGAGTTCGGGCACGCTCTTCTCTTTGAGCATCTTCGAGAACATGATCAGTTTCACAGAATCGTCTCCTGATGTGTGCTATTCCGGGTGTGTCAGCACCCCGTCGGCATGATTTCACAGTTACAGGGCGAGGAAGTACTCCAGCCATTTGGGCAGGCCAATCGCGATATCCACTCTGTCCTGAATTTCGAACTCGAGCGCGTAGTCACCGGTGTACCCGCCTGCTTCGACAGTTGCCGTGACCCATGCGTAATCGATCGAGCCTTCACCCAGCATCGTGCGTTCGTAGGTCCCGTCGACAACATGGCTGTCCTTGACATGGACGTGGGTAACGTAGTCCCCGAAGGCCGCGTACGCGTTCTTGTAGTCCACCCCGCAGGCCATCAGGTTCGCCGGTTCGTAGAGGACGCCGAAATGTGGAGAGTCTACGGCGCTGGAGAGCTCGGCGCAGGCATCCGGGTTGCCGGCGATACTGCCTTTGTGGTTTTCCATGCCCATGTAGACGCCTTTCCCGGCGGCATAGGCGGCGCTCTTCTGGAAGAACGGGACCAACTCAGGGATGATCGCCGGATCCTCGCCCGTGCCCGGGCAAACGCGGATCGAACGCGAGCCCAGGAAAGCGGCATTGTCGATTGCACGCTTCATTTCCTCGAATTCGGCTTCGGGGCCGACGTCGAAGATCTTCCGGCCGGGGTACGTACCCAGGTTGGCGATCAGGAGGCCGTACTCGGCCGCTTTGCTCTTGAGGGCGGTCACATCGCACTCATCCGGAGTGTTCGAGTAGTTCGGGAGTCCGCCCCAGAGATCGACTTTTCTGTAGCCGGAATCGGCGATCAGTCTGAAGGTGTAGTCGAGGTCTCTGTCTCGTACCGGGTAGTTGCAGGTCGAGATACGTTGAAGGTCCATAGCGTTTCCCTCAGTTGTCTGGAGGCGCCATCGTGTCGGCAGGAATGGCACGTCCGGAGGGACTCGAACCCCCAACCCTCTGCTCCGAAGGCAGATGCTCTATCCAATTGAGCTACGGACGCGCATTGCAGAGGCCCGTACTATGGCCCGGGCATCGACGAAGACAACCCGCGCGCGATGCCTGTTTGTCAGAGCCGCGGCTCGGTTCAGTCAGGGGATAACAGAGCCGTGATCTGCCGTCGTCCTGGGAGGGACTATGGCAGGACAAGCCAACAGGAGAGTTCCTCCGGGGGTGGCAGCAGGGGGTTTGGGGGCTATTTTCAGCAGCGTTCACGGAATCGATGGCAGCGACAAGGAGATAGTGGATGAAACTCGGGGCAAATTCAGTTCTTTTCGGCAAGTTTGATATGGAGACGTCCTTTAGATGGCTCAAGGCCTGTGGCTATGACGGCCTGGAGATCTCTGCCATTGATGGGATGAGCCAGCATCTGGTCCTCGATCAGTGGGAGGAACTGGCCCCCGTTGTCAAGGAGCTTTCGGAGCGCTATGAGTTGCCCGTGCTGGCCATGGAGCAACCGCGCCGTGACCCGGAGCGGATGGAGAAAGCGTTCCAGGCTGCCGTTGAGATCGGTATTCCAGTGATCAACTGTGGTCCCGGCGGAGAGAGTGGCGATGAGGACAGTCTGAAGGAAGTCATCGAGTCGCTGGGAACGCTCTCTGAACGGGCCGGTCACTACGGTTTGACACTGTGCGTGAAGGCCCATGTCGGCGCAGCCATCTACAACACAGAGACGTCGCTTCGAGCCCTGGAAGCGATCACCTGTCCGGCGTTCGGCCTTGACATGGATCCGAGCCACATCCACCGGGCGAACGAGAACCCGGTTGAGGCGATCAGCGCGGTGGTGGACCGGATCCGCCATGTCCATATTCGTGACTGCAAGGGACGCGAACGGGGGCCAGGGAAGCCGGAGAACCAGGCGAACGGTCGCGGCGATATTGACCTGCTCGGGTACATCCGCGTGCTGCATGAGTCGGGATACACGGGGCCTGTTGACCTGGAGGTGATCGGGGCCAAGGAGTATGAACTCCCTGCGTGTGTGGCCATTGCCGCAGAAGCCCGAGGGCACATGCAGGCTTGTCTGCAGGCATGTGGAGCCAGGTGATTGGGGATCCGACTTTCGATGCTCTCGATATTCGGGTATGGCGGGCCCACGGCACGAATCAGGAATCACGAGTCACGAATGAACCCTCAGGAGCGTAAGCATGGCTACGAGTAAGAAGACGGCGGGATCCCGGAAGCGGAAGCAACCGAATCTGTTGCTCATTGGGATCGATTCACTGCTTGCCACTCACATGAGCTGCTACGGCTATCATCGGCAGACCACGCCGCATATTGACAGGTTCGCCAAGGGCGGCACGCTGTTCGAGAATACCTTCTGTCCTCACGTACCCACCACGCCCGGATATGGCTCGATGCTTACGGGACGGGACTGCTTTGGTACCAACTGTGTGGCCTTGCGGCACAGAGGGCCGATGAATGAGGAAGCGAAGACGCTTGCAGAGGTGCTGGGTGAGGAAGGGTACAACACCACGTCGGTTGGTTTTCAGGGCAACCCGGCGGCGCGTGGTTTTCAGAACTACCTCCACTTCGGTGGTTGGGGGTCAAAGGCCGAGGGACGGAGCCCGAAGGCCCAGAACCTCAACAACGTGACGCTGCCAGAGCTGGCCCGCCTCGCGGACGAGGACGAGCCTTTTTTCCTGTTCCTGAGGCACATGGATCCGCACTCTCCCTACCTGCCTCCCGAGCCGTACGAGCGCATGTTCTATCACGGCGATGAGTGTGATGCCGACAATCCCTCGATGGATCCGGTGATGGAATTCCGCCCCTTCCGCGACTACTTCCTCTCCTGGATGCCTGACGGCATTACGGATAAAGACTACGTGGTTGCGCAGTACGACGGTGCCATTGCGTACATGGATGCCTGCATCCAGAGCATTTTCACTGAGCTTGAGAGTCTGGGCATCCTTGAAGAGACGATCGTGGTCATCAATGCAGACCATGGTGAGACCCTCTATGACCATGAGTGCTGGTTCGATCATCATGGCATCTACGATGTGACTCTCCGTGTCCCGTTGATCATTCGTTACCCGAAGAAGGTTCCGGCAGGTCGTCGCGTCAAGGGCTTCAACCAGCACAAGGACCTGATGCCGACTCTCCTCAAACTGCTGTCGATCAAGACTGATATGCCTTTTGAGGGTAGAGACCTGATGGATTTGGTGAAGGGCAAGAAGGAGAACTTCGACACTGAGTTCTACATCACTGAATGTACGTGGATGCGCAAACACGGGTGGCGCACCCCTGAATGGAAACTGATTCGGGCGTTGGAGCCGGACTTCCACTTCAAGCCGCCGGTCGAGCTCTATAACCTGTTGGCTGATCCTGATGAGAACAACAATCTGGCCGACAAGGAACCGGAGGTGGTGGCGTACTTGACGAAGCGAATGGAGGACTTCATCGCGAAGCGTGAGAAGGAAGAGGGGCGCACGAACCCGATGCTCACGCAGGGGGCCTGGCATGGTCATGATGAGATCGGCGAACGCGGTTTCAAATCGAGCCAGGAAGCCTACGACACGATGCACATCGGCGACCCCGAACAGGCCGCCAAACTGCAGGCCCGGGCAAGGTAAGAGATCTGTCAGCTGTCAGTAGGGCAAGCTCCCGGACGAAGAGCTTTCGGGATGTGTGGGCGTGCCCTCCTAAGGACGCACTCCCCAGTGATTTCAGGAGAAAACGATGCCTCTTCGAGTGGCCGTGATTGGTTGTGGCCCAATCGGGAACCGTCATGCCGACATCTACCTGGCGGATGAGCTGGCAGACTTGGTTGCCGTCTGCGACATCCGCCGTGACCGGGCTGGTGCAGCTTCTGCACGTCTGAGCGTTCCGGCATTCCACGATGTTCCATCCATGCTGGCGGCGATTCAACCGGACGTGTGCAGTGTTGCCACTGGCGGCTTTGAGTACGGAAGTGACCATCACGAGCCAACGATCCAGGCGCTTGAGGCTAACTGCCACGTTCTCTGCGAGAAGCCGATCTGCAACACCATCCCGGAAGCCGAGGAGATGGTTGCGTGCGCCAGGAAGCATGATCGGTGTTTCGGCATTGACCTCAACCACCGCTTTACTCCGGCGGCGATGCTTGCCAGGGAATGGATGGACGAGGGGTTGATCGGTCATCAGTTGTTCATCAACATGGCGATGTGGATCTGCAACCCGAACGAGAGCTCGCCCTATTACATGATCAAGGCCCTGAACCCACACTCGGTGGACATCATGCGCCATTTCGGTGGCGATATCGAGGCTGTTCAGTGCTTCGCGATGACCGCCCCCGGGCGGAGCATCTGGTCCACGATGGCGCTGAATGTTCGCTTCGCAAGTGGAGCGGTGGGACATCTGACCGCCAGCTACGACATGGCCCGCGGACACCCGATGGAACGGTGTGAAGTCGCTGGTTTGAAGGGACGCTTCGTGCTGGACGACATGTGGCGGAACGTCACCCTCTATCCTGCCGGTGACTTGGTCAAACGGCAATACACAAACCCTGTTTTTGGTGGCTACCGGGACTTCCACGACACGTTCTCCTGCCGGTTGCACACGTTCATCGAGCAGGTCTCCAACGGTGTGTCGCCCGCAGAGATCAATGGCTCCGGCGAACAGGGCCTGGCGGCGCAGAAGGTCCTGGACGCGGCGATTCGCTCCATCGAAACGGAATCCATCGTGCAGGTAGATGAGTGATCGGTCGGTGAACGATGCCCGTCCCAACATTCTGCTGATCCTTGTGGACCAGCATCGGGCCGACTGTCTCGGTGCGAATGGACATCCTCTCCTGCGGACCCCGCACCTGGACGGCTTGGCGGCTTCGGGCACCAACTTCGAGCATGCCTACACTCCGATCCCTCTCTGCGTTCCGGCCCGCAATTGCCTCGTCTACGGACAGTGGTCCTTCCAGCATGGTGTGCTGGCCAACACGGGTACTGAAGCGGGCCGTCCCGCACCTTTTGGGCGCCCCGCAGTGACTCGGTTGCTCGCCGATTCCGGGTACCAGCTCGGGCACGTTGGGAAGTGGCATGTCGATCACGACCACGGTCCGGAGGAGTATGGCTTCAGCATCTCTGTCCCGGAGGGCGACTACTGGGGCTGGCGGGAAGAGCAGGGCTATGCGCCCAGGACCATGGCCGGCAACTGGTTTGGGGCAACTGATTCAGCCATACCCGCCGCCGCGTCACGCTTGGCCTGGGGCGCCGACCGGACGATCGAGTCGCTCGGGAAGCTCTCTCAGGGCGACAGCCCTTTCTTCATGATGTGGACGCCGTCCGAGCCGCACTTGCCCAACATGGTCCCATCGCCATTCGCTGAGATGTACGCGCCCGAGAGCATTCCTCCCTGGCCGAGTTTCCCGGACTCTCTTCAGGGCAAGCCTTACATTCAGCGCCAACAGCGACGGACTTGGCGGATCGACGACTGGACCTGGGACCAGTGGGCTCCGGTTGTGGGGCGTTACCTGGGAGAGATCTCGCTGATTGACCAGCAGGTTGGGCGCGTGCTCGACGCGTTGGAGGCCCACGGCCTGAGTCAGAACACCGTCGTTGTCTACACCTCTGACCATGGGGATATGTGTGGCGCTCATGGCATGATTGATAAGCACTACGTGATGTACGATGACATCGTTAGAGTCCCGCTCATTGTCCGGTGGCCCGGAGAGGCGACACCGGGGGCCGTATGCCGCAGCTTTGTGACCCACGCGCTGGATCTGGCTGCGACGCTCTGTGACATCGCTGGTATTCCTGTCCCGGATGCGTTTCAGGGGCAGAGCGTGCGGCCTCTTGTCAGAGGCGACGATACCGGGCGTGAGGACATCTTCAGCGCCTACCATGGGGCGCAGTTTGGGCTCTACAGTCAACGCATGGTGCGGGATCAGCGCTGGAAATACATCTGGAATCCAACCGCTGAAGATGAGCTCTACGATCTTCAGGACGATCCCGGCGAACTACGCAATCTTGCCCAGCTGCCGGACGACGTCGAGCAACTCCAACGTCTGCGGAGCCGCTTGGTTGAATGGATGGAAGAGACCGGGGACCCAATCCTGAACGGCTGGACTCGAGCTCAGCTGCTGGAAGGTCTAAAGGCGTAGGGGATGCTGGATTGGCGACTGGCGATTGGCGATTCGGTGATCCGGGGATTCGAGGGGGCAGGAATCCGGAGAATCGAGAGAGCTTTCGGCCTCCCCCCGAACAACGAATGACCAATCCCGAATACCCTATCTCCCCTCCAATATCTTGCTTTCAAGCCATTGGCGCCATGTGGTGGTGCGCCAGAAAGCAGGCGTGCCCTTGCTCCAGACGTTCCCGGCAGGACAGGGTAGAGAGACGCTGACGCTGCCTTCGCCAATCGGCCAGCTGACAAACATCGGTTTCCCATCAGCCGTCATGCCAACCGTGGCTCCCTCCTTCACGTTGACGCTGTGGTACCAGAGAACGTGGGGTGCTTCCAGAGCGACGCCAAGGGGGCCGGCCTCCGAGCAGAGAGGACGTGGTTCGGGGAAGCGCGTGACTCCCCAGGGACTGTCCACCTCGATCGGCAGAAGGGGGTTCAAGGCGGACTCGCTGTACCCGCCCTTGCCGAGGGAGAACATCCCCCCCACGATGACCAGCCTGGCCCCATTGTGAACGGCGTCGATGAGCTGCCGAAGGAGAGGGGGGGGGAGGCACTCCCCTGGGCTGAGGGGCATGTCGACAAGGACGATCGCTGAGGCCTTTGCTACGGTCGCGGCAGACGGGAGTCGATCGACCTTGAGTTGGTTGCGGGGGGCGATGGCAGCACCGTGGGTTCGCACCGTGTAGACCCGTGTCTTCCCAGCGGCGACGGTTTCGGTGAACAGCCCTCCCAGGTTGTATTGGTCCGAGCTCATTCCGTGGAAAAGCAGGACCGTTTCCCGCGGGGAGTTGCTCTCCGAATCCGGCGTGGTCTGTTTGAGGACAACGTTCCGTATGCCGTACACAACGGGCCCTTTGGTCAGCCCCATACTGCCGATGCGGAGCGTTCCTCCTTCGTACTCCTCGCGCCCGAGAATCGGCACGTCATAGTCGATGTGTACAGGATCCCGCATGTCGTTGCAGTAGTACTCAACGGTTCCGGCATCGTGGTCAAAGAGGATTCGGTAGTGACTCCATTCCCCCAGCTTTACGGGCGTCAGGCGCTGGTGCCCTACCGGCTCGGTACTGAAACCCGGGAGGCGCTGGTTCGGACCGCCGGGGAAGTACCTGCGCCAGTCTTTGCAGTAATCATGGAACCACGTGCCGATGTTGTAGATACTCACGGTGAGCGCCACCCCCAGCTTGTTGCCCGCTTGTTCCATCGCGATGTTGGCGTCAAACTCAAGTGAACCACGCTTGACGATGGGGATACGCCTGCGGATGAAACCGTCGTGGTGGGGGTTCTGTCTGCAGGTGACCCTGAGGACTCCTTCCCGGGCCTCGTAGTGGCTCTGGGCGGGAGTGGTGACCTGTTCCCACCCATCTTGCTCGAGTGGTTTCGTCCCTGAGAAGTCGGCAGTGAACACCGTCTCGTCTGCTGCGCGCAGGGCCAACGGTGCAACCAGTACAATGGCCATGAGGCGGAGAATGCTGTATGGCCGGCTTTGCGTGGAGAGCCCGGCTGCGGCCGGGTTGCTACAGACGTCTGTGGCAAGCGTCACCATGTCACTGTCCCCCTTCACCAACCAGCACCACGCTTCCCAAAGAAACCAGTTCGGGGATGCGGATCGCAACCGTGCCGTCAGGCTTCCTGGCCCAGGTGAGTCGTGTCGCTTGGGGGTGTGGATCCGGTGTAAGTAACCAGCAGGAGGTCGGGAGGGAGGTCGATTCCCACTTGGCCGTGACCACCAAGTCCTGTTTCGCCGCCGGGGTGTCGTGATGCATGATAATGTGGTCATCTTGCGGGAGATTGAGCAGATGCACCAGGAGTTCGCGGTGCTTGGTGCGCGTCCGTTCGAACACGAATGGTCTCCACAGCACGCGGTCCGATCCTCCGCCCGTTACCTCGACCCGCGTTTCGGGGGCCTTGATCCGGTTGAAGTCAGGATCGTAGAAGAACTCGGCAAAGCGCGTCGCGTGGCGGAACCGCTTGTAGGTGTCGTCAAGCGAGTGGCGGGCCCCGTAAGATCCGTACCAGCGGAATCCGGAAGCCATCATGATGTACTGCATATTGCGGTGGGCGATGCCGCCCGGAGCATAGCCCCGCATCCAGCCAACGAAGGGTTGTGCTCCTTGCGGTCTAATCACGCTCAACGCGTCAGTTAACACCTTGGCCCACGCCTGCCAGGTTGGGTAGGTGCTGTAGGTGTTGAGCAGGCTCTCCATGAGGATGCCTGAGTCCTTCGTGTTTACGGCCGAGTACTCGGGGTACTTGTCGAAAAGCCCGTGGTTGACCGAGTAGTTCACGTTATAGATGAAGTCGGGGTACTTCTCGGCCACCGTCTGCCGGTAGATGCGGCAGAGCTCTGCACCGGTTTGGTCGGGGTTGGGGAACAGGTCGTGGGCGGAACGTCCATCCCAGGTGTACCACGCCTGTCGGTTGGCTCGGGCGTAGATGTTCTCCTCCTTGTCCTTCCCTGCCATGTGAAGCGGATCCTGGGGGGCCACGGGGATGAAGTTCCAGTCGAAGCGCACCCCGTCCCAGCCGAACATGTCGACCGACGCGCACATCTCTTCGGCCCAGGCCTTTGTCAGCTCAGGTTCGTGCACATAGGCACCCACGGCATTGAATCGCTTGCCGTTGTGGATGTTGCCGTTGTAGAGGTATATCTGGCCGTCGCGGGTGTATTTGACGCGTTTGGGGTGATCGAGTGCGCCCGGAAGGCTGGCGAAGCCGGTATCCATCGCCAGGACTCGCATTCCGTTGGCGTGGGCCGAATCCACAACCCCACGCAAGAACGTCCGGCTCAGTTCGGTCCTGTAGGCGCCCTGTGATTCCGTGTGTGGCTCCCAGGTCTCCGTATCCGGGGTCAGGTCAAAGACTTGATCCGGGGCCCAGCAGTAGTACTCGATGATGCCGACATAGCTCTCTTTGGCCTTGCGCACCATCGCCGGAGTCAACCAGTCGTAGCGCATCCAGCCGGCGTTCCAAACGGTCGTCTGCGCCACCTTGACGAAATGGTCTGCAACCGCGAAATACTCCCGGGCACTGTCCAGGAGTGTGCCATCGGCGGAGTGGACGTCCACGAGCAGTTCGAAGCCGTACTCCTGTTCATTGGGCCAGGTGAGAGGGACTTGCAGGCTGCTGTTGGCGGGAATCTGGTAGGCCCGCGTCTTCAGGCCCCGCGTCGCCGTGATCCCGCCAGTAATTCGCGCGCCAAGCGTGACTGGTTGGGCGGCAGGGGTGTGGTTTGTGAGCTCGACTGTCGCCTGCCCCTCTTCGTCGGTCCTCTGGATGAGGTGAGTCACGTTGAATTTCGTGACCTGAACGGCTGGGAGGGCGGGATTCCGGGCTCGATGGAGGGCCGCGACGTCGTCCGCAGGGAGGCCGACGATGATCCCGACGTTGAGCTTTACCTCATGTGGAGTTGTGTCCCAACGGAGGGGTCGGGTGTATGCCGCAAGGTGCGTTCTGCGCAACGACGGCGTGTAGGTCATGTGAGCCACGGTCTCGATATCGTCGCGTCCGGAAGCCAGCAGTCCCACGCCGGCCTTACCGTCCGTGCAGTAGCTGTACGTTGGGGCACGTGCATAGACGGCTTCCACCGGCATCCGGGCTGTGTAGCGTTCGGCACCGGGGTAGAACCGCCCAACGCGGCTCAAGACGGTATCATTGACGTCCAGCGTGTAGGAGAGGTCCTCCAACGCTCGCTTGACCTTCACAGTGCAGGTCATATCGATGACGGCTGAACCGGCGGTGAAGGTGAGTGCTTTCCGGACATCAACGGCTGCGTTTGACCACGTACTCACCAGCGTTGCGGTGTTCGGCCCCCCGGTGAGCTCGAAATCTGGGGTGGCTCTTGCTTCCAGATGCCGCTTCGGCTGGCCAAAGGCTGCGTTTGTCCAGGTTGGGCGTTCACGTTCCTCGGCAACAGTCAGGCCCGAGTACTGCACGCGCATCGTTCTCCTGGTCCGTCGGTCGGTCAGGGATTGGAAGGTCATCCCCTTTTCCTTTGCGAGAACCGCAACGTAGTACGTCGTCTCGATAGTGACTCCGGTCTGCGATTTTTCCACCCGCAGTCCGACTGCAGCGTGCAGGCCCCAGCAACTCAAGATTGCGGCGAGCGTGCCTCGGAATTGGCGATATCCGGTACGTGTGGGCATCCGTATCTCCTATGTCAGTCCGCTGGATGGCCGGCCAGGCCGCGGAGGAGTTCCGGCCAGGCTGGTGATTGCCAAAATGGTGTCTGGTTGGTTCCCCGGAAGTCGCCACAGGCCATCGCCAGGAACACGGTGACCGTTCCTTTGCCAACCGGCCAACGCAACGCCATTGGCTTCCCATGTGCCTGCAGGAGCGTGTCGGCTTCCAGGCTTGGCTGAGGAATGTTGTGGTACCAGAGAACGGTGGGTTCGGCATGCTTCGCTGGTGTTGCGGTCATCAATGGGCCTGTCATGGGGGCAGGCGTACTGAAGCGCTGCCCATCCCAGGGGGTCAGCGGCTCCATCGGGAACAGCTTGGCCAGGGGCGTTTCCTGGTACCCTCCCTTGCCCAGAGAGAACATTCCGGCCAGGATGAGCAGATGTGCGCCATCCTGCACTGCGGTGGCGATATCGTTCAACAGGTACTCCGGGGCACACGCATTGGGCGTTGCCGGTACATCTGCCAGGACGATCAGACGCGCCTCCTCCAGGCGTCTCTGGCCCGGCACGTGCTGGAGGCGGAAGATGTTGCGCGGTGCGATGGCGGATCCCCGTGTTACCAGCCGGTAAACCGCAACGGTGTCGTCCTCAACGTGTTCCGCCAGCAGGTGTCGGGTGTCAAAGCGATCCGCTGTCATTCCCTCGAAGATCACAAACCCGTCACGCTGGGTTGGGGTGTGCGCGTGGCCGGTCTCCTGGTCGCGTAAGGTGATGTTGTCAATGCGATTGGCGATCGTCCCGTTGCACAGACCGTAATTGAAGAACACCAGCTCGTTCGGCGCCTTGGACAGGTCGAGTTCCAGAGCCGGATCGACAAAGGCGGGGTCTTCCCCATCGCCGCAGTAGTACTCCACGCGTTTGGCCGGGAAATCAAAAATGACCTTGAAATGCACCCATTTCCCGAACGGCACTGCCGTTGCCACCGTAGCCCAGGTGTTCTGCCCGGGACGGTACTGCAGCCAGGCGTGGGTCCCGTAGTTCTTGAAGGCGGTCATGTGACCGTAGAGCCGAAAGCCGAGTGAGAAATGTTGGTAGTCGGTGCGTCCGGCAGTCGCGAACTGCGCATCAAACTCAAGCACGCCACGCTCGAACAGGGGGATGGTCTTGGCGATGGATCCCCCTTTGTAGGGGCTGCGGTGCCCGAGCATTTCAAGATGACCGTCTTTGATTGACCACTCGCTCTGGGCGGGCGTTGCCTGGACACGCCATCCCAGCAGGGAGAGGCCCGACTGACCGTCGAAGTCGTTTGCCACGTGGTTTCGGCTTGGCGGGGCGGTGTTCCCGACCGCAGCCAACAGTAGGAACAGGGCCACGAGAGTGCGCGGCTCGAAAGGAGCCACCCTCCTGGAACCCTCAGGCGCGAGAGCCTGAAGGTGGTGTGTTGGTCGTACTTCCGCTTCCACAAACGCCTCACTCTCCGTGCGCGGGGCTGAGCAGGCGGTCTTCGGGGGGAGACAGCTGACCTGGTCCCCGGTAGACCTGTTAGCGGGCCCGGGCCCGAGCTTTGCCGGTCGGCGCGGGCGCTTCGCAGAGAACCCTGAAGCCGACATTGTAGACCGGCTGATGTGCGGCATAGCGCCAGCGGCTTGATGAGCGGGCGTACCTCAGGGTGTCGTTCCAGGACCCTCCGCGCACCACTTTCAGGCTTGTGCCGGGGGCGTAATCACTGGCTGTCCACTCCGCGACATTGCCGATCATGTCATGCAGCCCCCATGCATTGGCTGGGTACTTTCCTCCAGGTACGGAGAAACGGGCCCCATCGTTGATCTCTTTCTCGCAGCGACCCCAGTTCCAGCGGGTGAGCGATGCGTCGGAGATGTTTGCCCGGTTCCCGGCGTTTTTGGGGTCGTCGCCGTTGGGCCAGAGCGTGCTGGATCCCGCCTTGCAGGCGTATTCCCATTGCTGTTCGGTGGGAAGCCGGCAGACAGCTCCTGTCTTGGTCGTCAGCCATTCGCAGAACGCCTTCGCCTGTAGGTAGGTCACTCGGACGACGGGCTGTTCCGGCTGGTTGACCGGATAGCCACGTGTGAAGCGGTCCTTGCCACGGCCAGCGACAAACCGGCTGTCATGGTAGGGATCGAAGAGACCGAATTGGCTGTTGGTGACCTCGAGCTTGCTCAGGTAGAAGGACCGTTCGAGCACCACGCGCTCTTGCCGGTTCTCGTCGGGGAATCCCGCCGTGTCCCCCATGAGGAACGCGCCTCTGGGGACGGGGACGAACTCCAGGTCAACACCCGGGGCGAGCTCAAGCGTCAGATCCGGAAGAGCGGCTTTCCGCTGTTGCTCGCCAGCTGCCTCACGGCTGAGAGGCCAGCCCTCCAGTGTGACGGCTTGTCTTGCGGAATCGTGCCGCTGTGGCGGCTCGAAGGCGGCGACCGGCGGCAAAGGAACAGGGGCTTCGTCATTGTCCTCTATGGCCGCGTAGAGCTTCTTGTACTTGGCGCGTCGTTCTATCTGGTCGTCCTTCGGGGGGCGGTGGCTCTCGCGCCAGTTTGCAGGGTAGGGGATGTTGTAGTCGATCCATGTGTACAGCCGTCGCCACTCTTCCGGCGTCAACGTCACCCCGTGATGCCCTTTGGTGAGCATCTGCACGAGTTGGCTGGTGTCGGCGTGGTATTCGGCCGGGGCCGCGAGATGGTAGTCGGCCTCGTAACCCGCGCGACGCACATAGGCGTGAAGGGCCATGTAAGCGGGGCTGTACGGCCCTTTGAAGTCCGGGTGCAGGCGCTTTGCCCGGAGGTCGGGGATGGCACGTTTGTCCTTGCGCGGAGCCCCACTGTGGCAACCGACACAACGGCGATCCAGAACGGGTTGTACCTCACGGTCGAAGCTGAACCCCCGAACCGGACCGAACCACGGGGTGATCTCCGAAGCCCCACGCCGGAATGCCTGCCCCGAATGCACTGGCGCTGTTTGGTTCTGTGGCTCGTGACAGCCCACACAGGAGACGGTTTCCCCGGGCATCGCAGCGAACCAGCTCCGCATGGTCTGCAACGCCTTGCCGTCAGCATCAATCGGTTGGACAAAGATCGGGGTGTTGGCCGGGACCTTGAAGAAGGCGGAACCGTCAGGCTCGACCGGAACCGTCCCGAGGATCCGTTTCACATCCCATCCCCCCTCGTACGAAGAGCCGCGGGTGTCTCCGTTCCCGCCGTAACGGTAGTGGTGTGACCCGATCCGCAATGCCTTGACTGTCCCCTTGGGAAAGCCGGATATCCCCCCCCCCTCATAGACATCGCTCATGACGACATGCGCATCCGTGCGGGCCCGGTCTACCTTGTCAGGAACGATCGGTGGGCGTGGCCGGGGGCGCCAGGGGACGGGCATCGAATACGGGCCCATGAGCAGCGGGGTCAGGTTGTCGAAGATGTCGGCCAGGTAGACGCCCCACGATGAGTACGGGGTCATCTTGCAGGCGACGAGGAAGTACTTGCCCGCTCCACGATGAGTTTCGGGCTCGGCCAGGGGCCAGGGCGTAGCGAAACGCGGCCAGGACTCGCTGACAAGTCCATCTTTGATGACTGGGTCAACAGGTTTCCCGTATCCGGGTATCTTTTGTATCGCGCCCTGAGCCTCATGTCGTCCGAGGGCGGGGTCGAAGATGGCCAGTTCGCCCATTCGGCCGACGCCATGGTGTCCGGAGACGATGGCGACGACCTTGGTCGGGTGTCCGGGGATAGGGCGGGTCCAGTAGAGCGCATTGGGCCAATAGGAGTTGCTGCCGTAATACTCCATCTGCTCACTCCCGTCCGGATTCATATGGAAGAGCAGGCGGGTGAAATAATGGGGGGTATCTGTGTACTCCCAGCGTGTGAAAATGACACGGCCGCTGTTGAGCACGCAGGGGTTCCAGCTGTGATCCTGATCGAAGGTGATTCGGCGTTCGTTGGTTCCGTCGGCTTCCATGAGGTGGAGATTCCCGACGTACCAACCGCCCGTACAGGGCACGGCCTGCTCACAGGCCGTCGAGACGAACGCGATGCGGCCATTTGGCAGGTAACAGCCGTCATAGTGCATGACATGGCGGTCGGTCTGGGTCGAAATCTGCCGCGCCTTGCCTGTTTCGGTGTCGAGTTCGTGCAGGTGGCGGCCATCGGAGAGGAGGATGCGACGCGCGTCCCAATTGACGTCCATGTCGCTGACTCGAGAGCCCTTGTAGACCGTTGTCAGCTCCCCATCCGGCGCGACTGGTGAGAGACTCACGACTTCGTTCCCGAGGCGGTTGGCGCCTCCCCAGTTGGAGGAGAAGCCAGGGCCTCCCTTAATCATCAGGAGACGTTCAAAGCCGAGGAGCGGGTTCGTCAGCAGGATGTCCCGTGCAACTGTCGAGATGTCGGACTTCAGGGCCAGCAGACGCGTGACTGTTTCAGTCCCGGGCTGCACTTTCTCTGCCAGCAGCGCGGCTATCTGCTTCTCCAACGTCGTGATCCGGGCGAGCTTCTCGTCTGCTTTTGGGTAGTCCGTACCAAAGGTTGCCTGTTGATCGGTCACAGCCAGGCGTGCACTGTGAATCTGGTTGGCCGCTGCGGCCATGTCCTGGAGAGCGGCTATCGCATAGTAGGCCTTCCGGGCGTCCGCGATGGTTTGGGCCGGCGGCGTCTCTGCCTGGCCGACAGCCTGCTTGAGGTGTGAAACAAGTGCCTCCGGGGCAGAAGCAGTGCTCTCCTGAAGCGCCTGCAGGCGAGTGGCTCGGGCGGCATTGTATTGGGCTACGAGGAAGTCAGGCCGGCTGGTCGGCCAGTCTGTAAGATGCCAGTCGATTCTGGACATCGCCCGGCGGGTGAAGCGCATCCAGATACTGTCCTCTCTTTCCCACGCGATCTCGGCCTGGCTCAGGGGATCGGGGAAACGTTCCTGCAGCTGTCGGTACAGATTCTGCCTGCGGTAGATCCGACGACTGAAGGTCCCGGGGGTCTTGGGGCCTTTGAGCGCGTGCAGGGAGAACCAAAATGGACACGTTCCATCTTCGCGGACCCGCAGAATGGCCACGATCGCGAGAGGGCTGGGCTTGAGGGAGAGCTGGAAGAGCTTGCTGTTGGGGGTGGCAGGTCCTGTCTTTGTGTCGAACCATTGCCGGCGGCGTGAGGGCAGGCAGCGGATCTCACCAATACCCGCTCCCATCCCGACTTCAAAAGGATAGGTGCGGTCGAACTCGGCTTCGGCTACGGCCTTGCGAACAAGGATGATTGCCTGCCCCGGAGCTGCCGGAACGCTCTTGGCAAGATTGGTCTCCCGGCCGTCACCGGCCCCCTCGAACGGCTTGAAGGGAAGAGCCTTGCACATGGCCTCGACCTTGGCGAGGTCCCATGCATCCGCAGCCTGCTTGAACCCAGGGCTCCCCGGTGCGAAGGGACCGGCTATCTGCCACGGCTCCAGCACGACGCCCGACTCAGGCTGGGCCAGACGGTCCAGTTCTACTTCCCAGGCGAGCACGGCTTCCCGGGCGGCCACCATGGTCTCCTGCCAGGTCTCTCGATTAGTGAATTCCGGGTTCCGCGGGAAGGACTGCAGCGCTTTGCGTCGTGCGATCTCTTCCGGACTCCGGACGATCACGTCATCGTCATTGCCGATGACTTCGAACTCAATGAGAGACGTCCAGCTGGTGGGGGTCTCGGATTGGGCGGGATGTCCGGCCTTCACGTTGTAGGTGCGCCAAATACGGAACTCGACCCAATCGACCTCCCCGTCCACAAGAGGGGCGCTATCTTCGTGTCTGAACCAGGTGTGGCAGCCGCCGCTGTTGGGGCCTACGACTTTGGGGCCGGTTGTCAATAGCGGCGGGCCCTCAAAAACGGGCTGTTTGCCGGGATTGGCGCTGTTGTTGACCACGCGGACCTCGTAGTCCTGGTTGGCTCGCGCGTCGATGTTGAACGTGTAGACGCCGATTTCTCTGACCGTCTTCGGTTGGCCCAGGTAGCAGACGATTACAGTCGGCTTTCCCCCCGCACCCACGCGTCCGGCCCCCCCACGTTCTCCCGCGATCCCGTCCGCCAGCATGCTTGCGTTCCCCAGTCCGGACAGGCGGACCTTCCGCCGAGCGAGCAGGTTCCGTGGAGTCCGTGCGTCTATCTTCGTGGCAAACGTGCTGAACGCCTTGTCGGTGTTCGGCCACACTTCCTGCTGGATGGTGGGCATGGCTCCGGAGAGCAAGAGCGGGAGGGCGGCCAGAAGCCAACACAGGCGTCCGATCCGGGGCAGACAGCAGCAGGGGAGGGCGGAAGGCAGGTCGGTGTCTGGGGCAGGTTTCATTGCGTCAGTCTTACGTTTGTGCTCGGCCCAGTTTGCTCGTGAGGACCGTATCGGGACACACGTCTTGATGATGTCGGTTGGCTCAACGCACCAATCTACTCCCGGAACGGCTTCGAGACGAACGAGGCAAGGGGCAGGTGCAGCGGCTCGGTTACGTGGGGAAGACCTTCAAGACAGCTCGCAGGACGGTTGCCTTCCGCTGGACGCAGACGGCTCAGGGAATCCCGGGAGGACCAGACTCTGTTGAGCCGCTTCACACCAGCGAGCGGTTACGCCGGATACGGAATCCCGGCGACACTTTTCAGAGGAGCGTTCCAGCCCTATCTTGGGGGGACGCGGTATCGGCACAGTGCAGCTAATAGCAATGGGGAATGGACGCATGCCTCACGTTATCAATGGTATCGGGACGTGGTACTACGGTCGTCGAAACCTGCACGAGAGCTACGGCACGTGCGAGCATTGCGGGCAAGAGGGGCGGCTGTCCTCGTTTGACACCACGCTTTACGCCGTGCTTTTCATGATCCCGCTGGTCGCGTTGGGCAAGAAGCGGGTGTTGGCCGAATGCTCCCGCTGTCGACGACATCGGAGCCTTTCCCTTAAGGAATGGGGCGAGCTCAAGGCAACCGCAATCGCGGAAGCGGTGGCAGCGTTTCGCGAGGATCCGACGGACCTGGCCAAAGCCTGCGATGTGGTTTCTGTTTGTGCCGCTTACCAGGACAAAGAGACGTTCTTGAAAGTCGCCCCGACAGTTGTCACCTGTGCCGGCGATGATGTTGAGACTCTCCGGGTGACCGCCGGAACATGCGTTGGTTTCGGCGAGAGTGAAAAGGCTGAGCACCTCCTGCGCCGTTGTTTGGCGGTTGAGGACGACCCAGATGGACGGGAGTTGCTGGCCGGCG
Organism: Lentisphaerota bacterium; assembly: GCA_018676675.1. Classification (GTDB taxonomy): domain Bacteria; phylum Verrucomicrobiota; class Lentisphaeria; order Oligosphaerales; family JABHEG01; genus JABHEG01. Next base: position 51,686 of record JABHEG010000137.1, on the reverse strand, counting down.
TTCTGGTTGAGCAGTTGCGCCCGGCTGAGGCAGCGCCTTTCCTGCAGCACGTCATCGATGAGAGGCTGACGGACAGCGTCGGGGCATTGGTGATGCTCGCGCAGGGCTACCAGGCGACAGGAGAGCACGACAGAGCTTCCGCGGTTTTCGCGCAGTGTCTGGCCTTGGTTCCAGCTCTTGAGAAGGACAAGCAGTTTTCTAAGCTTCAGAAACTGTCAAAGAAGAACCTGGGCACCCACAAGCCCATCATGGGTGGCGCTGTGTCGCCTCTTGGGGGCGGTTCGTCGCAAGGCGATCGCGTTTCCGTCCTGGCCCGCCTCGCCGGTCCTGTCCTGCTGGGACTGGCTCTCCTGGTCTACGGGGCGTTTTCCCTGGCCAAGGGACGGAGTCGTGAGATCCACGTCGTCAGCGGGCTTTCCAGCCCCTACCGCGTCCTCGTGGCGGGGGAGGAGTTGGCTCTGCGCCCGGGCGTTCCGGTGAGCCGGCGCGTTCACGAGGGAACGGTCAGGGTCGAGCCGGTCAGTGAGGACCTGTCTTTGGAGCCATTCGACGTGACGGTGTCCACCCCCTTCCTGATCCGCCCCTTTCTGAATCGCACCTTTCTGATCAATCCTGACGGCGTCGCGGGGATTCTGTGGGAGGCGGCCACCTACTCAGACGATCCTGCCCGAGCCAAGCCTCCAGAGGATGCCCTGCATATGGGCGAGCTTTCCTACATCTTCAAGGGGCTTCACCTCGTATTCGAGCCCTTCCCTGAGCAAGTGACGATTTCGGAGGGCAGTAGTACAACGCGTTACCGAATTGGGCTGTTGGGGAAAGGGCAATCGGGCACACTGCAGGCCCTCGGAGCTCTCCTCCGGGCTCAAGGTAAGGAACGAGCTGTTCAGGTCGGGAAGCGCGTGCTCGCCCTGGAGCCAGCCAACACGGCCTGCCTGCGACTGTTGGGGGGGATCATGGCTTCGGAGGCCTACCTGGAATTGCTACAGGCGGGGCTTGACGCTGAACCTGTGCGGATCGAGTGGCACCGGTACTACCAGGCTTCGCGTGAGAGACACACGCCTGAACACGACCTGACTGCGGAATACCGACGGCGGTTCGAGCGCGAACCAGACTCGGGGCCAATGGCTTATCTCCTCGGGCGCGTGGTGGACTCGCCGGAAGAGGCCTTCCGTCTCTTCGCTCTGGCAACCCAGGGAAGCACCCCGACTCCCTATGGTCACCACGCTCTGTCGTTCCACTATCTTGGACTCGGCGAGTTTGCCTTGGCGTATCAGCACTCACAGGCCGCTGTTGAGCTGGATCCCAGGGCAGAGCTGTTCGCGGCGAACCGATTCAAAACGATGCTCGCCACCGGGCGACTCGGCGAGGCCGAAAATTGGATCGATAGACAGCTCCGGGAGTCTCCCATGGACATCAGTCTGTACATCGACAAAGTGGCTGTGCACTGCAAGGCCGGACATCGGGATGAGGCTCAGAAGGCGTTGACCGAGCTCGATCAGAAAGCCGCGGAGTTCGTTGGCTCGGAAGGGCGCCAGGAACTGCAGTGCTATCTTCGGGCCCACCACGCTTACCTGCGTGGGGACATCGCCGAGTTTGCCAGGCTGATGGCAGATGACGATGAGCCCACCATTCGCTTCCAAGTGGCTCTGTCGCAAGGAGAGACAGCGGCCGCGGCGGCAGCTCTTGAGGCGGCCAAGCAGCCAACGGGGATTCAGTATCTTCTGCTCTACCTGGCAGCGCCTGCTCGCGGAGCCGATCAGGAGGCCTCGGCTGCTCTCATACGGGCGGCGGAGTTGCTGCAGAGCGCAGGAGCCGCGGAACAGGAGGCCGCAGCATATATCACCGGCAAGAAGCCCCTCGCCGATTTCCGGCCGGTAGCTGCTCTCGCCATGGACATCGAGGACAAGGCAGTCATCATGGCTGCCCTTGGTGCTGTCTATCCCGAGTTTAGAGAGCCCTGCTTCGAGCTGGCCCGAAAACTCAATTTCGGGCTTCGTTTTCCTCACCGCTTCCTGATTGACGTGCTTGGGGAGTAGCCGTGGTGGAAGGAAGCGAGTGTGTCAGCACACTATTGTTCGCCGGACCACTCGCTCTCAGTTGGTCTTCGATGCCCGTTCTTCCAGCGTCTGACGGAGCTGTTCGAGATCGGCTGTCGCGGACGTGGACCCTCTGGCCTGACGTGCGAGGATGGCAGTGACTTCGCGTTCCAGACGTTGCGGGGAAACGAGGTCCTGCCCGCGAACAGCGTCCCGCTCCTGTTCCAGGCGCAGGCGAATCTGCTCGTGAACCATGTCGATTGCTGCTTCAGCCGTTCTGATGGACGCTGCGTTCAGCAGGCTCCCACGGATGGACTGGTTGGTCCGCAGAATGAGTGGGTCGGACTTGAGACCAATGTCGGGGTTCGGGTTCTCGATAGCGTCGTCCTGGTCCTGTTTGCTGACCTCAAACACCTGCTCTGCCGCGGGCTTTCCGGTCTTGGTGCTGACCAAGTTCAGACGGGCCACGAGTCGACCTGTCTTGCGCTCTGTCACACGGACGTACGGCCATGTCTTGCGGTGTACCTCTACGATTGTGCGGGGCAGTGAATCCAGACGTCTACGCAGTCGTCTCAGTTCCCGCCGCTCGTTATCGAGGTCTCTTCGGCAGCGGTTTACCTGGCTCTGGAGGTGCTGCTCACGCCGCTGATGCTCTGCGTACTTCGCATGGGCGTGGTGTTCCCCCTGATGGGCATGGTTCGTTCCGCCATGGTGGGCATTGTCTTGATCTGCTTCTCCCGTTTCGTGTCTGCCTCTCTGGCCGTGTCTGGTCGAGGGGCTTGCGGCGTTCCCGCCTGTGGAGGCGTCGTGTTTCTTCGGATGCCTGGGAGTGGGTGGGGCGCTTCTTCTGAGGTGGTGGAGCCTGGACTCGGCTTCGGTCAGTCGGTGGCTGAGTACTGTGACCTGATGCTCGCACGAGTGGATGAGCTCACGGGTACGTGCTATCTCCACGTTGGGGAAACGGTGCTCGACATTGTACAGATGCGTCCGGCTTGCGCGCTGAATGACCTCTTGGTCAATATTGATTCCCAGGCATTCAAGGCGCAGTTCGTAGTCGACATTCGTTTCTTTCCCAGAGAGATCGGCGGGGCTCAGCTGAATGAACGAGGGGAGTTTTGCCTGCAATCGGTCACGGAGCCCCTGGGCCAAGTCGAGCGCATCCGCATCGATTTTCCCACCCGGCCCAAGGACCGCGAGGGAGAGGTCCGTCTGCAGTCGATTCAGGACGCGTGTGATCGTGCGCGTGATCTCCGCGCTGTCGCTTTTCCGCTGATGGCGTTGCTGGGCGGTTATCCGCCACAACAGCGCGGCTCCCCAGGCTTCCCCGACCTCGGCGGATCTTGCTCGTGCCAGGGCGGCATCTGACAGGCTTTCTTTTGCCTTGGCGCTGTCCGGTCGGTAGGTCAACGCTCGTTCGAACTCCCTCTCGGCCCGGGTATAGTGGGCTTGTTTGAGGAGCTCTCGTCCCTGAGTAATCGCGTCCCGGGCAGCGCCGCTGGCCGCTGTGGATCTGAGTTCCTCGGCCTGAGGGTGCGTGCTCCACAGTTGCAGTACGTTCCCGGCACTTTTGATCGCGCTGTCCCAACGCCTGTGGGCAAGGTGATCTTGGGCTTGTTCGGTCAGCTTGGTTGCGTGGGCGATGAGCTGTTTCACGTGCTCCAGTCTTTCCGCTGTTCGGCCCGCGTGTGGCGTGACGTCAAGACTGCGGGAAAACGCAGATTCTGCTTCCCCAAGATCATGCTGTTCGAGGGCTGAGACTGCCTTGTCGAACAGGGCCTTGGCTCTACTCACTCTCTCTTTGGCTTCAAACAGTCGGGCGCGTGCGGGAAGATGGTTGGGGTTGGCAACCGTGGCCTCCCGGAGGGCTTCGGCGGCTTCAGGCCAACGCTGGGTCGTGATGTGTTGCGTGGCGATTCGGTAGTGAACGCCTCCCCGAGTTTCGTCCGCTTCCGGGAACTGTGTGGCGTGGTGTGCCTGTTGGGCGCCGGGGTGGTCCGGAACGTAGGTAAGAGCGCGTGCAGCGCTCGCGGCAGCGTCACGGGCTCTTCCCATATCTGCCTGTGCCAGGGCCTGCTGATGGAGGGCCGCAGCCGCCCATTGCTTCGTCTCCGCGATGGAACGCAGTGCGTCGGGCCATCCCGACTCAATCTCCAGGACATCCTCGAACGCATTCAGCGCTGCATCCCATTTCTGTCCGCGTGCCAGCTGGGCGCCTTCGGCGTGTCTGGCGTCTCGTCTCGCAATCCGCAGCTTTTCCCGGAATTCAGGATCCCTGAGTCGCTTGGGGGAGAGGCGGGCCGCGCTCTCTAAGTGGCCTCGGGCGAGTATGGGGCGCCCTTGAGCCATGGCCGTCCGAGCTCGGCGCACTTCGCGGGTTGCAGCACATCCGCAGGCCAAAAGGCACAGGACGAGAGGGAGTGTGCGCCCAGCGGACAGGAGACAGAGGATGCGGGGCTTCCGACCGTCCATGGGGCGCAACGCACTATCCGTCGAAACGCGTTCCCAATGGCGAGCAGTCTCTGCCCCCCGCCATCCAGGAATTCCCACACACAAGGCACGCAAGGTGGCTGACAGGAACTTGCGGGAAATCCGTTGCCCCAGCTTGGATCTCTTCGGTACGCACATTGGCTGACTCTCCTACTCGCTCCGGACGTGGTGTTCACTCCGCTGTTCACCCCTATGGACGATACATGTGGGACATTTGTTCATGGACCAAGCCGGGTTATCAGGGGGAGGTTACCGCGTTTGGCTTTGTGCTGAGGGAGTTCTGCGGTAATGTCTGCGTATTCTGGTGTGCCGTGAGCGCCTGTTTCGGGTGCCTCTCCGAAGTGACACACCGGGAGGTATTTCTGGGTTGGGGTAACGATTGGCACGACGCCGGGCGGGCGTTCGAACGGTCGATTACTCCTGTGGACAGGCACTTGGGTGGAGGAAAGAGGCATGATGCGTCGAGTCGCTGGTGTGGTCGGGTTGCTGTCTTTGAGCTGCGGTTTCGTCTGGGGGGCTGGTTTCCAGCTCTACACGGAGGGGTCTGCTGAAGCCCTTGGTCAGGCCGGGGCGATCAGCGCCCGGCCGGACATGGTGTCGAACGCCTGGTACAATCCTGCTTCGCTTGCCGGTGCCGAGGGCCGAGCGCTGCAGTTGGGTGTGACCACGGCGAAGCTGAGCTTCAGCTATGATCCGCCCGGCGCTGGCGACACCGCCGACATGCGGGACGAGATCCACCTCATCCCGAGCCTCTACTACGTCCACCCGATCAGCGAGAAAGTGACCGGGACGCTGGCGTTCAACGTTCCGTATGGTCTCGGTACGGAGTGGGATGACGACGTGTGGATTCCCACCGGCTTTGGTGGAATGGGGATGGGACCGACGCTCGAGATGCAGTTTGCGACGCACACCTTGACCCCTTCTGTTGCGTACAAAGCCACTGACAAGCTGTCGCTCGCGCTCGGCGTAAGTGTGGGGTATTCAGATCTGTACTACAGGGCTTACGTCGGAGCTGCTGGACAGGCGAAGCATGAGGCAGACGGATTCGGCTCGGCTTACTCGCTGAGCGCAAACTATGAGGTCAACGACGACTGGCGAGTTGGGGTCAAGTACCAGTCCTCTATGCGGATCGCCTTGGAAGGGCGCGTGCACTTTACCGGCCCGGTCGGGCCAACTGGGATCGACGGCACGGTCACGTTGCCGCCATCTGTCACTGCTGGAGTGAGCACGACGACTTTCGGGAACTTAACGCTGGGGGTCGATGTCGTCTGGACGGGGTGGCACACGTATGACGAACTGCACGTCTACTACGACGGTGGTGCGCTGGCTGGCACACCTGCCTCAACGAAGAACTGGAGCGACGTTTTTAGCTACCGGTTGGGTGCTGAATACCAGCTCAATGAGGCTTGGACGCTTCGTAGCGGCTATGTGTACGACAACACCCCTGCTAACGGTGAATACCGCAGTCAGGAGCTCCCGGATGGCGATCGCCACATGCTCTGTGTTGGGGCGGGGTATGCCGGTGAGAAGTGGTCTGTGGACCTCGCCTATTGCCTCATTCTGGTGGAAGATACGCCTCCCGGGTCCAAGGTGCTGGCCCCGACAACCGGGGACTACCAGGATGGCGGGGCGCACCTCGCGTCGATCTCGGTGGGGTACAAGTTCTAGAGGCGATGCCGCTTGACGTTGTGTCCGTGGTAAGGCGCAGTCGGTAACGGCTGCGCCTTACTGCTGTCTTGTTGAGGAGACCGTGCGGCATGGCTGAGTGGCGTTTGGCCGCCAACCCTGGATTTGGCGCGTCGGAGCACCCTCCTACCGGTTCGCAGGTTGGGCGGAGCGAGTGTTGACGGGGGGCTGTGAGTAGGCAGCTCTGTCAGCTTTCTCCTGACACTGCACTCACGGAGAGCTCGCCGGATGGCACCGCCTCCCAAACGATATGCTCTGCTACGTGGTGGTGGGGCTGTGAGTCGGCGGAGGGCAATGCCGTGGCACTCACGCTTCGCCGGCTTGGTCCGAACCGATGTCAATGATACTGGTTTTGCATCGCGAGTCTTCGCCCATTCCGGTCAAGTAGGGAACGGTTCGGTACTGACTCACCTTCTGCAGTTGGTGCAGTATATCGGCAATGGCACCTGCTGATTCGAGGCATCGCGAGATCATCTGTTGCATTTCATCCGACTGCTCGCCGCCCTGCATGAGTTCCAGGTACGTCCGGATCACGGTTGCGGGTTGCCCCAGGTGATGGCAGGCAGCTCCGAGGCTCTCAAGCATAACTCGCTGCTTCTCGGCCTCGCCCAGGGCACGCCGCATGCGCACTTTGTCGATGGCGTTGACCACCGCGCGTTCCAGGCCCTCCCTGGTGAAGGCTCCCTTCACGAGGTAGTCCATGGCTCCCCTGTGCAGTGCTGCGACGGCGGTCTGCTCGTCGCCTTCACCCGTCACCATGACGACGGCCAGTCCCGGATCCAGCTCCAGGAACTGGCCCAACCACTCGAGCCCTGATCCCCCGGGCATGCGATAGTCAAGCAGGACACAGTCGACATGGTTCTCGGCCAGCATGCGGCGGGCATCCATCCCGTTTCCCGCCTCCAGATTCTGGACGCTGAAGCTGTCGCGCATGAGCCAGAACTGTCGGATGAGGCTTTGGCGGAAACTACTGTCGTCATCCACGATCAGGATGGTGTAGTGATTGGGTTCACTCATGGTGTCGTCCCTGCAGGCGAGGCTGTCGTCTGCGTTGGGCCCCGGGCTGCAGCGAGTGCCTCCTCGATGGCAGCCTGCAGCTCCGATCGCTCGCACGGTTTGGCGATGATCGGGTACGGGAGTCCTGTTGCGTCGCCTCCGGCCAGGAGGCCTGTGTCCCCCGACAGCAGGACGCGCCCTGTCCCTGGATAGGCATCCCCGACCTCCTGCAGGAGTTCCTGCCCATTTTTCCCCGGCATGTTGCTGTCGGTGACGACAACGTCGTAGGGGCGTTGACGGAGCCGTTCCACTGCTTGGGAAGCACTCGTAACGAACGCCATTTTCCAATGTCCCTCCATCACGTGCAGTGTTCTCTCGAGAGCCCATAGGACGCTTTCGCTGTCGTCAACAAAGAGGATTCTGAGCTGACTGTCTCTCTCCGGCCCTCGGGAGGCCTCCGGTGGCTTGGCTGTGGCCTCGCTCTCACGCTGGTCCGGTGATTCTGCCGAGACCCCGGTGCGCAGAGGAAGCGAAACGGTGAATGTCGTCCCTTCGCCCACCGTCGACTCGAAGGCCATCGCCCCATCATGTTTGCGGGTGACGAGCCAGTAGGCCATTGCCAGGTCCTGATTTGCGTTGCGCGCACCCTCGCCAGCTGTAAACGACGGCTCAAAGATGTCGGGTTGAGCCTGCTCTGGGATCCCGAGGCCTGAGTCCTGGACTCGAAGCGTGATCCGGTCTTGCGTTCCGGTCGTCGCGATGCGGATGATCCCCTTCTGTCCGCCTTGGTCCTCGACGGCCTCGCCCACCGCTTGAGCTGCATTGCCAATCAGGCTCAGCAACACCTGACGCATGTCCTGAGGGATGCAGGTCAGAACGGGCAAGTCATCGGCGAGCTCCGTTGTGACATCTGCGACGTGCTTCCAGTCACTTCGGGTGACTTCCAGAGCGTTCTCGATCATGGAATTGAGATCGGCTTCAGCCCATTGTCCACTGGCGTCTCGTGATGCATAGGCTTTCATGGCGCGGACCACCGCTGCGATGCGCCGGATGCCCTCCTGCGACTGCTGAATGGCATCTGGTATCTGAGCGCGGAGAAATTCCATGTCTCTGAGGTCAAGAGAAGCTGGTTGCGGAGCTCCGTGAACGTCGTGGCGTGATCCGGGATCGGGGGCGGCAGTTGCTTGGCGACTGGGCAGGGCGCGGACCAGCTTTTCCGTGGCTTCCTTCAGGAATCGCGTGTTGTCACTGATGAACTGCAGGGGGGTGCTGATCTCGTGGGCAATGCCGGCAGCGAGGGTGCCGATGGCCTCCAGGTAGCGAACATGCCCCAGTTCTTCCTCTAGTCGCGCCTTCTCGAGCTGAACGGCGGCAAATCGCTCCCGCAATCGCTCCAGGATCAAGCTGAGTGACGTCTCGATGGCGGCGAAATCGTCCTCCAATCGCATCTGTTCGACGTGTTCGGGAAGCTCTTCTTCCATGATGTCTTCGAGGCGGCTTCGGAGCTTGGCTACCGTCGCTGGGTATTTGCCGAGAAGAACGTAGCCAAGTACGACGATACAGGCGAGACCGGCTCCGACCACAAGCCAGCTTCCCCACCCTACTGCCCCGCCTCGTTCGAACTGGATGAGGAGGAACGCAATGGCAAGGGATGGGATGACGGTGATCAGCAGAACACAGGTCTGGAACTGCCGTCTTGCCTCGTTTGGCAAGATCGACCAGCGTGGGCCGGAGCGCGTTTGCATCAGGCTCAGTCCTTCTCGGAAGCAGAGGCACCGGTTGAGCTTGAGTCAGGCTTCCAGTTCGGTGATGATTGCGTCTATGGCACGAACCAGCTCGTCTGCGCTTTGGTACCGGTCATCGGGCGACTTTTCCAGCATGTGCGTGAGTAGGTTGGCCACCGAATCGGGGAGTTCTAGTCCCTTGTGTCTGGGATCCGGGACAGGCTGCGAGCTGATCACCTTGATGAGCCGCGAAAGCGTCTCCGCCCAGAAAGGCTTGGTGTTTGTGATCAGTTCGTAGCTCAGGACCCCAAGCGAGAAGATGTCGGCTCGGTAGTCGACGTCATCCGTGATGAACACTTCAGGTGACATGTAAGCCGGCGACCCCACTATCTCCCCCGTGCCGGTGAGGGTTGAGCTGGCCACGCGGGCAATCCCGAAGTCCGTCAGCTTCACCCCATCGGCAGCTGTGACCAACACGTTACTCGGTTTGATGTCACGGTGGACAATGCCGTGGGCGTGGACGGCTGACAGGGCGGAGGCGATTTGCCGGATGATCTTCAGTTTTCGCAACAGATCATATCCTGTTGCGTTGACAATGTACCGAAGTGTTTCGCCCTCAACATACTCCATGAGGATGTGGGGTGACTCGACTTCCGAATCGAGCTTGAAATCGAATATTTTGACGACATTGGGGTGGTCAATTTCCGAGAGGATTTTGGCCTCGCGCTCAAACCGTTGGCGAGGGCGCCCGGACCCTTGGTCGAGTTGCCAGGAGTGCAGCACCTTCAACGCGTAGTACTCGCCGCCGGCCTCCGCGAGCAGGACGGTTCCCATGCTTCCCTTGCCCAAGGTGCGGATGATCTTGAGATCTCGACTCAGTTGGTTGCCCAAGTCAAGGACCTGTGTCAGGACCAGCTGGTTCTGACGGCCACGCTCCAGGGCCGCTTCCACTGTCGACTTCAGTTTCTGTGGCTGGAATGGTTTGGCGAGGTAATCGTAGGCGCCCTGACGCATGGTGTCTACTGCATCGTTTAGCTGGGGACGGCCGGTGATCAGGATCACTTGCAGGTTGGGCAAATTCTTGCGGCAGTGAGCAAGCAACTCGATGCCCGACCCTCCCGGCATGTCGACGTCTGTTACCATCACGTCATACTGTCTTGTGGCGAGCAGCGCCATTGCCGACGTGTAGTCTTCCGCCGTCTCGACCGTGCAGGCATCACTTTCGAGGCTTCTTCGTACCACATAGCGCATCGATCGGTCGTCGTCCACCGCGATGACACGGTAGCGGTTGGGTTCACCGTCGCCGTCCACTTTGAGCGCAGCGGTCGCTTCGAGGTTACTCATGTGTCAGTCCATCTCCAGTCAAGCCTGGTGTTTTCCTCTTGCGCATGGCGGCTCAGGGAAGCACATGCAGGGAGGGAGGCATTCAGGCATCCAGAACGTCTCTGATTCTCCCCGCGAGCTTTTGGCGCGTGAAGGGTTTGTTGATGAAGTTGACCGCGTCCATGGTGACGCCGTGCGCACTGAGTCGGTCACCGGCATAGCCGGACGCGAACAGGATTCTGGTGTCGGCGTAGCGGCTGGTCAGTTCGTCTGCGAGGCACTTCCCATCCATGCCTGTCAGAATCACGTCGGTGAGCACGAGATCAATCTTCCCAGGGTGCTCTTCCGCCAGTTCAAGGGCTGTTTCACCACTCTCCGCCACGATGACACTGTAGCCCATCTGTTCCAGGTATCGAGAGGTGACTCGCCGCACGCTCGTCTCGTCTTCGACGAACAGAATCGTCTCGCCGGGGTTGGCTCCCGGTACCAGTGATTCCGCCACTTCAGACGTTGTCTGGGCGCCCTGTGCGAGCGGGAGAAATACGTAGAATGCTGTGCCGGAACCCACCTCGCTCTCGACCGCGATTGCTCCCCCGTGCTGCCGCACGATGCCGTAAACGGTGGCCAGCCCCAGTCCCGTGCCCTTGCCGCGTTCTTTGGTGGTGAAGAAGGGCTCGAAGACCTTCTGCAGAACCGTTTCAGTCATTCCGGTTCCGCAGTCCGTGACTTTTAGGCAGGCGTACTTGCCGGGGGCCACTTGTGCCAGTGCGCTCGCACAGAACTCCTTCTCCTCATCAAGCGTCTCAAGCGTTGTGGCCAGCACCAGGTTGCCGCCACCGGGCATGGCATCCCGAGCGTTGACCGCCAAGTTCATGATCACTTGCTCCAACTGCCCAGGGTCGGCCTGCACCATCGGCCCCGTTGCCGCGGGCTCAAAGGTGAATTGTATGTCTTCTCCCAGAAGTCGCCCGAGCATCTTGCGTATCCCTTCGACGGCCCGGTTCAGATCCAGAACCTGAGGTTCCAGAACTTGCTGTCGTGAGAAGGCGAGCAGCTGGCGGGTAAGGTCTGTCGCTCTCCTCGTGGCGTCTCGAAGCTCCCGGATATCACGGGACACCGGGGAGTCGGCCGGGACGACATCGGCGATGAACTGTGTGCAGGCGGTCATCACCATCAGCAGGTTGTTGAAGTCGTGAGCCACGCCTCCGGCCAGATGCCCGATCGCGTCCATCTTTTGCGATTGCCGAAGCTGCCTCTCCAATTGTCGTTCCTGAGTGATATTTCGGACGGCGATCTGCAACGCCGCCTCTCCTTCCGCTGCAAACGGGACGGCGACGAACTCCACGATGAGTTCGGTGTCGTCGGTAGCGAGAAGGGTCGTTTCTCCCTGGGCGACGTTCTTTTGACCTGTCCGGACCGCTGCCAGTCTCCTTTCCAGTTCCTCAGCATCCTTCGGTCTGGCCAGGTCTCGGAAGAAGATTGCCGACGAGTCCTCACCGGTCAGTCCGAGCATTGTGCCCATCGTCTGGTTGATCAGGCTGAGTCCCCCCGTTCCTTCGACGACGATACCGAGCGGCGAGTGATCCACCAGGGCCCTGTACCGTTCCTCACTTTGGCGGAGCGCCTCGGTGTGTTGTGAGACGAGTGTTTCCAGGTTCTCCTGGTACCGGCGATTCTCTTCGGCCAGTTGCTCCCGCTCATCCTCGAGTATCTTCACCTTGGCGGCTCCGTTAACGGCCTTGAGAATGGCGTCTTCCGGGACTGGTTTGGGGAGGTAGTCATGCGCTCCGGTTCGTACGGCTTCCGAAGCCGTCTCCACGGTTGGTTCACCGGTCATCATGATAACCTGTGTTCGGGGATAGCGTGCCTTGATCCGGGCGAGCAGCTCAACGCCTGAGATACGGGGAAGGATGACGTCCGTGACGACGACATCGATTTGGGTCTCGGTCAGAGCCGCGAGGGCTCGTTCGGCATCCTCAGCCGCGAGCACATCATGGCCGTCCTCCCGGAGGTATTCGCCCAACACGAAGCGAATACTCTTCTCATCATCAACGATCAGAACTGAAGCCATAGTTTTCTCCCTGCTTCTCCAGAGCGTGCCCTCACCCGTCGTCGGTATCTGTTCCACGTTTGCCCGTGGTTGCCACTACTTCCTGCCCAAAGCCTGTCGGACAGTCAGTGAAACGCGTTCGGCCGTCACCGGTTTGGCCAGAACGGTCACCGGAGAGTGCGCTAGCACCTGTTCCATCAGATTGCCGTGCGGATGGCCTGTGAGCACAATCACCGGAACCCAGCCGAATCTCTTGCGGATCTCTCCCAGTACTTCTGCCCCCGTCATTCCCGGCATCAGGAGATCCAGAATGACGACATCAGGAACGACGCTGTCGGCCAGCTGAAGTGCCTCGAAGCCGTCAGCGGCACAGAGCACGCGGTAACCGTCGTCACGCAAGGTCTCTTCCAGGTACCGTCGTATCGCTTTTTCGTCGTCCACGACCATCACCGTGGCCCGCGCCTGCTCGTCACGCCCTCCCTGCGCCCAGTTGAGCAGAGCATCCCGATTGAAGCGCCAGTCGCTGCCGAGCTTAAAGGAGGGCAGGATCCCCTGGCGTGCCAGTCGACGAACCGTCTCAGCATGCACACCCAAGAGTTGTGCGGCCTGCTGTGTGTTCAGTATCTGGCTTTGGGGTATCTCCGACACACCCAACTCTCCGGTGGATCTGCTTCTGTCGGTCGAGCCAACTTGGCTATGCGATGTGATGCACTAAGGATGTACATGGTTGTATGTGGTTGAACATAGCAGTTTCGGAATGGGATATCAAGGAGTTCTTCGGCGCCGATGCAACCGGTCATGGGGAGCCGTTCGCCCGGTCTGTCCGAGCCGAGGCCAACGGGAGCGGTCCTGTGTCTGCCCGTGTCATCTGTGGAAGCCGTCAGTGTCTGCCGCGACCGACGCTGGTCTCCGGTTCATGCTCCCAGCACATCTCAGTGTCGGTGTCCGGGGTGGTTCCGGCTGGTAGATCAACATGGAAACGCGTGTACTCCCCGACCTCACTCTCCACTGAGAGCACGCCCCCGTGTTCCTGAACGATGCCGTGGCTTATAGACAGTCCCAGCCCCGTCCCGACCGTTCCGGGTTTGGTTGTGAAGAACGGATCGAGCATCCGTTCACGCACATCCGGCTCGATCCCGGTTCCATGGTCCTCGACGGTCACGCGAATCCATGGCGTGCCTGCGCGTTCAAGGGACCTTGCGCCGACGACAAGCGTCTTCTCCGGGGAGAGCTTTGGGTAACGCTCGTTCAGGGCATCGCGGGCATTTGTCATCAGGTTCATCAGTACCTGCTGAATCTGCTGCGGCCGGCAGCGGATGCACGGCAGATCTTCCGGTATGTCGACTACCAGCTCGATCTGATCCCTCTTTATGATGGTCCGGATCAAGGAAACAGTGGCCTGGACGACTTCCTGGATGTGGACGGCGCCACGCCTCTCCCCGCCTTGGCGTGCGAACGCGAGAAGGTTGCGGACGATATCGGCGACGCGTTTGGTCTCGTGCTTGATCTCTTCCGCGAAGGTCGCGGCCTCGGTCCCGGCATCGATACGCTTCAGGATGAGGTCCGCGTAACCCATTATGCCGTTGATCGGGTTGTTGATCTCGTGGGCGACTCCTCCTGCCAATGTCCCGATGGATTCGAGCTTCTGGGCCTGGCGGAGCTGGGCCTCCATTCTGAGGTGCTCCTCCTCGGCCAGTTTGCGGGCGGTGATGTCGGAGATGAAGCCTTCAAGCACTGCCGTGCCCGTGTCGTCTGACTCGACAGCTCGCCCCTGTTCCCACATCCATCGCTGGCTTCCATCTCTGTGGATGAGGCGGTATTCCACGACAAACGGGCGGCCTGCCAGAACGCCTGCCTGGACGGTGTTCCAGACGAGTTTCCGGTCTCCTGGATGGATGAGATCCCCAAAGTCAGGTGCAGACGCCCCCGTGAGTTCTGTGGCCGTGTATCCTGTCAGGGCGACACACCCCTGGCTGACGAAATCCATGGGCCATGCCGGAGTATTGGCGCAGCGGTAGGCCATGCCGGGCAGGTTACTCATCAGCGTCATCAGCCTCCGGCGACCCTCCCGTAAGGCTGTTTCTGCCTGCCGCGATTTGGTGATGTCTCGAAGTACGCCGACGGTGAGGAGCGGCGTGTCGTCGGGAGTTGCGCGGACTATCCGGGCCGCGGATGCCACCCAGGTGTAGTCCCCGTCTGCTTTCTCAAGCCGAAACTCTGTCGCAATCGTGTCCGTCTTTCCGGCAAGGTAAGCCGCATACAGCCGGTCGACTTCGGCCCGGTCATCGGGATGGATTTGAGCCACGGCCCAAGTACCCGATTTTGGGGGGAGCTTGGCCTCGTAGCCCATCATCTTTGACGACACAGCGTCAAAGGTCACCAGGCCGGTCGTGTGGTCCCATTCCCACGTGCCCTCGCCCGCGCTTTCCATGGCCAGGCGAAGCCTCACCATGGCGTCCTTCTCCCGCTGTTCGGCACCCCTGATTTCTGTGATATCGTGGACGATGACGAAGGCCTGGAATGGACGCTCATCGCCATCCCTGAACTGCGGGATTGCCGTGATGCTGAGCCACACGTAACTCGCCTTCTCCGGGTTGAGCACGCCCACGATCGCGTTCCGAACGTCTTTGCCCGTGCGCAGGGCTACCATCGAGGGGTGGTCTTCGCCGGGCAGTGGCGAGCCGTCTTCACGAATGACCTGCCACTCGGGATCAAGGGACGTCCTCCCTATGAACTGCTCACGGGTTACACCGAGGATTTGCAGCAGGGATGGGTTGCAGTCGATCAGCACACTGTCCGCGCGCTGGTAGAACACGCCCTGGGCCATGTTTTCGAAGAGCGTGCGCCAGCGTTGTTCAGGGTGAGCCAGCGCACCCGTGTTGCCGGTTCCCGTTCCGTCTTGGGCGTTGGTGCTCGCGTCTCCTGTGCGATGGTCTGTCATGGTGCTTCTCCACCCCGGTCCATCGCTGAGTTCGGGGGGCGTTGAGAGCCAGGCGCTCAGCGGAGTATCCGCACATCAACAACGGCGGTAATCACGTGTACTCTGACTACGACAGGTCGGTATGGTTGAGCTGGTCCCTTCACGGAGAAGACGGTTGCTGAGGATCTCCCGCCGCCGTCCGGCTATGGCGGGACAAGCACCGGCCCTCCAACAGGTCGGTGTGATTGAGCTGGTCCCTTCACGGAGAAGACGGCCGCTGAGGATCCCCCATCGCCGTCCGGCTATGGCGGGACAAGCATCGGCCTCCAGCGCGTCTAGTCCCTGCAAATGCTCCTGGAGGCGGCGTCCCGGACGACCGTGCCCCCAAGTCAACAGCGTTGGCACTAGGGCGCGTCTCCTGGTGTCTCAGCGGCGTACGTTTCGGCTGTGGGCAGTTCGACGTGGAAGCGCGTGTACTCCCCTGGCTTACTATCGACCGAGAGTCGTCCGCCGTGTTCCGTGATAATGCCATGGCTGATCGAGAGCCCCAAACCTGTCCCTCTATCTCTGGGCTTGGTGGTGAAAAATGGGTCGAACATCCGTTCCTGCACCTCGGGACTGATGCCCGTTCCATGGTCCTCGACGGTGATCCGGGCCCACTCGCGACCATCGTGCTGGAATGTCTCGGCCTTGAGGACGAGCGTCTTGTTGCCATCGTGTTTCGGGTACCGCTCATTCAGAGCGTCCCGGGCGTTGGTCATGAGATTCATGAGGACTTGCTGGAGCTGCTGGGACCGACAGTTGACGCAGGGAAGATCGTCACCGACCTCGATGTCCAGGGCGATCTGATCGTGTCGCATGACCGTGCGAACCAGTGACAGCGTTGCGTCGATCACTTCCCCGAGACGAACGTGCGCGGGGAGCTCGTTCTCCTGGCGAGCGAAGCTAAGCAGGTTGCGGACGATCGTCGCGATGCGGTTTGTCTCGTGCTTGATCTCCTGCGCGAATTCTGCTTCTCGGGAGTCGGGGGCGAGTCGGCGCAGAATGAGATCCGCGTATCCCATGACCCCATTGACGGGGTTGTTAATCTCATGGGCCACTCCCCCGGCAAGAGTCCCGATGGCCTCGAGTCTCTGGGCTTGGACAAGTTGGGCTTGGAGATCGAGGCTCTCCGCTTCCGCATTCTTGAGTTCGGTGATGTCGCGACAGATTCCTCCAACATAGGTGATGCCGTGTTCGCCGTGGATGGGGTAAAGTGTGTCTGCGTGGTGGCGGAGGCCCCCAGATTCGACTAACTCGTGCTCAAACTCCACTGGCTCGCCTGTTCGGAAGACCTTCCCGAGGTGACCACGGTAGCGTTCTGCTTCTTCCGGGGGCAGGATGTCCTCAAGGGCGTGCCCGGCGAGGGGGCCGCTGGTGACCCTTCCGCAGGGGAACGACCGCCAGTTGCTGGCGGCAAAGACCCCGTCTCGATCCAGCATGAACAGGTGTTCGGAGGCCGATTCGACAAGCGAACGGTACTTCTCTTCACTTCGTCGGAGCTGCCTTCCGGCCTCGCGGCTCGTGGCCCGCATTTGCGCTTCGCGCATCTCTCGCTCGATCGCGGGTACAAGTCGGGTCAGGTTATCTTTGAGCAGGTAGTCGTGAGCTCCAGCCTTCATGGTCCCAACGGCAACGTCCTCGCCGACGGTTCCGGAGACGATGATGAACGGCAGATCGAGACCTGACTCGATGGCGATGGCCAGCGCCTGGAGCCCGTTGAAACCAGGCATGCTGTAGTCTGAGACGATGGCGTCCCAGGGCTCTGAGGCCAACGCTCGGTCCAGGTCGACAGCTGTGTCAACTCGTCGATGCTCAACGACATATCCGGCCTGGCGTACGGTGCGCAGCAGCAACTTGGCGTCGAGTTCCGAATCCTCGACGAGGAGCAGGCGAAGCGGGACGTCGGGATCGGGTGTCGGTGGTTGGCGAGCCATGTTCTTTCTTCCGTGCCGTCTCACAGTCAACGTGTCGGGGCTTCGTTCAGCACCAGCCAGTAGAGCCCCAGCTTCGCTATGGTATTGACGAATTCGCCAAACTCCACAGGTTTGCGGATGTAGCTGTTCGTGCCTGCTTCGTAACCGCCGATGATGTCGCTCTCTTCCTTTGACGAGGTCAGGATCACTACCGGAAGGTGTTTCGTCCGGCTGTCTGCGCGGATCCTGCGCAGGACCTCGAGCCCATCGATCTTCGGGAGTTTGAGGTCGAGGAGGACGACGGCGGGCAGGTCGCCTGGGGCACGGTCGGCGTGCCGGCCGGTGGCGAACAGGTAGTCAAGCGCTTCCAGGCCATCCTCGGCGACGATCAGCTCATTTGCGACATTACACTTCTTGAACGCTCGCTGAGTGAGTTTCACATCATGCGGGTTATCCTCGACCAGCAGAATCACCTTCTGTGCAGAGCTCATCGCGTGGTCTTTCCGTTGTGCCCAAGGTGGGCTGCCAGCTACAGCTGTGGCAAGGTGAAGTAGAAGGTCGCTCCCACGCCTTCTTCCGCTTCGGCCCATATCCGGCCGCCGTGTCGGTGTATGATCCGTTGCACTGTTGCCAGGCCGATCCCGATTCCTTCAAAGTCGGTAGCCCGGTGCAGGCGTTGGAATGCCCCGAAGAGCTTGTCTGCAAAGGCCATGTCAAAGCCGGCCCCATTGTCCTTAACGTAGTATGCCATGGCGTGGGACAATGTGCCAGGAGGGGCTGAGCTGTCTGGGGGAGGGGCTTCCTCGCCGGAAGGGACATGCGGTTCAGCGATGGCTCCGAACTCTATCGATGCGTCCGCCGTCTTTCCGGTGAACTTCCACGCATTCTCCAGCAGGTTGTGGACGACCGCATGGAGGAGCTTCCGGTCGGCCGTGGCACGCAGCCCGGGCTTGACCGTGCATGTGCAGATCCGCTCGGGGGCCGCGCTCCGCAGGTTGGTGAAGATTTCCGTCGCCATCGAGGTCAGATCAACGTCTTCCCGGTGGAGGTCACCACGGGAGACGCGGGACAACTGAAGCATGGCATCGATGAGGTCTCCCATCTGTCGCGTTGCCTGACAGAGGCTCCCAAGGTAGTCCTTGCCCTCGTCATCCAGGATGTCGGCGTAGTCTTCTGCAATTGCGGAGCTGAATCCATTGATGGCGCGCAGGGGCGCCCGCAGGTCGTGCGAAACGGAATAACTGAATGCCTCAAGCTCTTGGTTTGCTGCAGCCAGTTCCCGAGTTGACCGCCCCAACTGCTTGTTCGTGGACTGCATGTCTTCGAGCAGGTTCACCATGGCTCGATTGAGTAGCTCGGCGTCTTCGGTGCGCTCCCGGAGCTCAGTCGTCCGGCTCTCTACCTGCTTCTCCAAGCCCTGGCGCTCCCTGCGCAGTTCGCCCTCAACTGCTTCTCTTCGGGCGATCTCCTGGTTGAGTTCATCGCGTGAGGCCATGGTCGTTCTGAGATCGCCCATCATTCCTGCGAACGCTGTCGCGAGTTGACCGAACTCGTCATCTCCGCTTGTGTCGATCGGGGCATCCAGGTCACCAGCTGCGATTGTCGCAGCGGACCCCTTGAGGCGATTCAGAGGGGCAAGAACGGCACGCTCAACGAGGATGAGAGTCGTCACCGCGATGGCGATGGCGACGACCAGCAACCAGCATGCCGCTGTGGACACGTCTCGCATGACCGTGCGCCGGATCGTGTCGTGCGTCGCGGCCATTCGGAAGTGGCCCACTACCTCGCCCTGGTGCCGGACTGCAACAGTCCTGACGCTGTGGTCCGGCGAGTCACCGTAGAAGGCGAAGGTCCTCAACGGCATCCCCGGGCGGGTCCTGCTGTCGACTGTCTGCCCCTCCGCCAGCACTTCCGCATAGACGATTTCCTCGGTCAGAAAAAGGGCATCAAGAAGATCCTCAACGTAGGCGTGGTTGTACTGCCACAGCGCGCTGGCAAGACTGAGCTCCACCTGGTGGCACAGGTCCGTCAGGCGGAACTCCAACCGTCGTCTGGCCATGTCCGCATTGACGAGGGCCAGGACGGTTGTGAGGACGAGGAACGTCGTTCCCGCGGCGAGGAGTAACGTCGCCGCAAAACGATGTCCCAATCTGCCGTGGTGGGCGCTACTCACTCGTTTCCTCCGCCTTCCCGGTTCCGGCGCCGGCCGCTTCCGGAGATGTGCTCTGTGGCACATGGTCCCTCGTGTCTTCCTGCCTCTCAACGGCGTCCTCCTCCTGGAACGTCTCCTTCGTCGTGCGTCCGGGAGGCCCCAGAATCTCCGAGAGTTTCCCTGAACTGACCACATTTATCCGCCCTAGTTTGAGCATCTCAACGCAGCGCTTCCACGGGTATGCCTTAAACGCGAACGTCACCCCGAGCTGACCTTCCATCGCGCGCAGAATGTCGGCGTCATGACCACCGACCGAGCCGTCCTCATGGACAATTTTCCATGGGGGCCAGTGTGCGACTGCGACGGTCAGCTCAGGCCGCTCCGTGTTCTGGGCGGAGGCCGTGCCCATTCCGAATGCCAGAGCAGCCGCAACACGGGCAAGTCGTGGCATCATGCCGTGGCGCACCCCAGCCCCAACGTCCCGACCGGCCGTTTTCATGGGCTTGCTTCCTTTCCGCGACCAACTGGATCAGCGGCTACCGGTTCCAGTCCGGATTCCAGGAGTTGCTGCCGGAGCTTGTGGATCACTTTTTTCAGTTCCCCCATACGGACTTCGCGGCCGGCCATCACCTTCATGGTTCCGCGCACCTTCCGGGTACGATCTGCGACCAGTTGCTCCAAGTGCTCGCGGTGCGTCGCCAGTTCTTCCTCGACTTGCTTGCGCTGAGTGATGTCCATGGCCATGCTGATGACAAGGCGCCTGCCATCCGGAAGCGGCGGGAGCGGGGCTGAACTGAAGCTCCACACGATACGCTCACCTGAGCGTGTCGCGATGGTCCGGTCGCCTTCGTCTACTCGGCTGTCGATTGCGTAGAGCTTCCTGATGGTGTCCTGGGCAGGTTGCTTGTCTTCTCCGTAGGCCCTTCGGGTCCATTCAGCCACCGTGGGGATGTCGTCAGTAGTGTACCCGGTGAGGGTCGTCCATACGTCGCTGATCATCAACACTTCCCCGTCTTCAGCATGGATCATGATCGGGAACGGGGACTCCGTGACGGCATGCCGGAAGCGACTTTCGCTTTCCTGCAGTTCCGCGGTCCGGTCGTTGACTGCCCGTCCCAGGAGGCGGGTCCATAGCAGGAGCACCAGTAACCCGGACGCGAGCACGGACAGCGCCACAGGGATCCAGCCCGGAATGACGCGGATCCTCTCGGTCGTGGAGGAAAGCCATCGTCTCAGTGATCGGTAGTAGACGGAATCGCCGTCCTGTTTCCATCTGGAGAGGTAGTGGTCTATCGTCTTGAGGAGATCCCCGTTGGTGCCCTCCGGGACGGCGAAAAAGGCACTGACGGGACTGAAGACGATGGGCGTTTGCCTGACCTGGTATTCAGCCCCGTGCATAGTTCCGAATACGCTGTTTACAACGGCTGCCTCGGCCTCTCCCGACTCGACCGCCTTCAGCTGTGCATGATAGGCTGACAGCGGGAGAATGTCGCAGCTGATGTCGAACTCCGAGCAGAGCTCCAGGAAGTTCAACCCGTTGATTCCTCCTTTGAGGATGGCCACCCTCTTTCCGGCCAGTGACGGCACATTCTCGATGCCGGATTCAGGGCGCACGAAGATCACACCCCAGAGGGTCCAAACGACCTCGCGAGACCAATCGGCGAAGGCATCGCGTTCCGCGGCGTAGGCGATGCATGTCATGAGGTCGATATCCCGGGCTTCCAGTCGTTTCAGGCAGCCATCCCAGGAGTCGAGCACGTACTCAATGTTCCAGCCCTCTTCTTTGCCGATGGCGTTCACAAGATCGACATAGAGGCCTTGTGCTACGCCGCTTTCATCCTGGAACACGATCGGCTCATTCTGGAATATGCCGACGCGTATGGGTCTCTGTTCTGAGTGCATGGCTCCTGCTGTGGCGGGATGCAGGCACAGCAGGACCAGGAGGCATACGCCGGTCAGAGGGCGGGGTTTCGCGCCCGTGTGTCCTACATTTTCTCTCCCACACGAACGCGCGAGGTCCTGCTCCCGCGTCGCCGCCGGGGATCCCCGGTGGACGGCGTTGGTCAGGCTGGGGCACATGTCGGGACCCAGTTTCATCCGTTGCCGCCCGGCATGACCCCGGCGTCCGGCAGTCGGGCGTGGAGTTCTCTGATTTCTTCTTTCATCTCGGCCATCCTCACTTCCCGCCCGGCCATCGCTCTGACCATTGTTCGCAGCTCCTCCGCGCGTTCTCTGGCTGCTTCCTCTGCCTGCTTCTGCTCGGTAATGTCCAGAGCGAAAGCGATCACACCGGCGACCTTTCCCGCTTCATCACGGTAGGGGATCTTGTCGGTGAGAACCCACCGAACGTCTCCCCCCGCTGCGCGGAACTCTTCCGCGATCCCGAGCTTGGGTTTCCCGGAATGGATGACCTCCAAATCGTCTCGGTAATAGCCGTCCGCGTCTTCCGGGAACAGGTCCTGCGTGAGTTTGCCCTCGATGGCCTCAATGCTCAGACCCAAAGCATCGGCCGCTGCTCTGTTCACGCGCAGGATTCGGTTCTCGGTGTCTTTGTACCAGATTGTTGCGCGCACGGAATCAAGGATCGTTCGCTGCTCTTCGCTCAGCTTGGCAAGGGCCTCTGTACGCTCTTCGACCAGCTGTTCCAGATGGTCGCGGTGCTCCCGGAGTTCGGTTTGGGCTCGTACGCGCTCACTGACGTCGAAGAAGTTGATGATGAAGAGGTCCCCATTCAAGGAGAAGGCTGTCACATCCAAGGTGCGGTCATAGAGCTCGAAATACTGGGAGTATCGGGCGGGGGCGCCCGTCTCCACGACTCCGCCGTAGGTCTCAAGGATGGGGGCGAGGGTGTCTCCGTCCACCATCTCTGACGCCCGCCTGCCGACAACCCCGTCCGTTGACATGCCCGTGTGTGTGGCCACAGCCTCGTTGGCTTGCAGGTGGACGAAATCGGTCGGCGTGCCCGTGTCGTCCCGGATCAGTTCGCACACCAGGATCCCGTAAGGGGAGTTCTCAAAGAGGTTCCGGAAGCGGGCTTCGCTCTGTTGGAGCCTGTGGCGTGCGTTTTCACGGGCTGTGGTGTCATGGATGATCGAGAAGAGCAATTGCTTACCGTGGAACTCGATGGGAGTGGCGTGCACGTCCACCGTTCGGACGGTTCCACTGGCGCATCTGTGGGAAAAGATGAAGAAGTTCTGCTTCAGCCTGCTGGCCCGTTCCCGTTCGGCTTTGATCTCTTCTGGGGAAAGGCAGTTGATTTGATCGATCGACATACTGCAGAGCTGGTCGTGTGGGTAGCCGTAGAATCGGCTCGCCGCCCGGTTGGCATCGACGATCCGCCCGGAGTCCGGCTCGATGAGGAGCATGATTGCGTTGTGGTTCTCAAACATCTCCCGGAAACGGGCTTCGCTGTTCCGCAGTGCTTCTTCCGCACGCTTGTTCGAAATGACCGTGGTCACGATATTCCCCAATCCAGACACGAAACGTACGAAGGCGGGAGGGATCGGCGTGCTCTCCGGGTGTGCAAGCGACAGCGCACCGACGGTTTCTCCGGCCAAGGACAATGGGACGCAGACGAACGTCTCCACGCTCAACTCACGGAGACGTCTGAAGCTGTATTCGGGCCGTGTCCCCGCATGTGTCTCGACCAGCGACGTGCCCGTACGAGCTACGGTCCCGGATAGCGTGCTGTCGACGGGGACACTGAAGGTGGCTTTCCCATCGGGCAGGGGGATCCCGACTGATGCGGCAAACTCCATTCGTTCTTCGGCGGCGTGGTAGAACTCGATAGCCGCTATTGGGAAGCTCGTGGCTCGGCTTATCTCCTGCACGAACCCGTCGAGAAGTGTACCCATCGGTGAGTTACTCAGGGCAGTTTCAGAGATTCGACAGAGCGCTTCCAGCTCATTCCGTCGCCCTGCTAGCTCAGCTTCAGCCTGCTTGCGCTTGGTGACATCCTGCAAGGTCCCGTAGACCCTCGTGCACGTCTCCCCCTCCCAGTCTGCCCTGCCGATGGCCCGGACCCACTTGGTGTTGCCTCTGGCTGTACAACACTTGGCCTCGAAATCCAGCGGTTTGTTGTCGACGATCAGAGTCCGCATGGCTTCAGAGACCATGTCCCTGTATTCGGGCAGGTAGTAGTCCATGTGCTCATCCGGGCCGGGGATGGGTTGGCCCGGCTCGATCTCGACGATGTCGTACGTGCCCTGCGTCCACGTCGCTTTCCGGGTAATCAGATCCATTTCCCACCCGCCGATTTCCGCGATCCTCTCCACCGAATTGAGGAGCTCCCCCTGTTGCCGAAGTGACTCTTCAACCCGCTTCAGCTCCGTGATGTCCTGGGACGTCCCGAAGAGCTCTCTGATCTCTCCGTTCTTGCCGTAGACGGGGAAGCCTTGCGTATGGACATAGTGGTATGAACTGTCGGGGAACCTGATCCTGATCACGATGTCGTAGGGCTTCCCCCGCTCGCAGCCCTGGACCGCTTGGTCGAACTCCTCCCAATCGTCGGGATGCCAGGTCAGCTTGTGTTTGTCGTAGCTGGGAACGCCGTCCTGCTTGCGGTATCCGCAGACCTCGAACATCTGGTCGGACCAAGTGGGCATCTGGGAAGCGATGTCGTACCGCCAGTAGCCGACTTTGGCCATTTTCTGCGCCGCTCCGAGGGTCTCGTTCAGCTCCCGGACCTCCTGTTCCCTCAGTGTTCGGGCTGTTATGTCCATGCCGTAGAGGTTGACTTGCCGAAGCCCGGGGACGGGGCAGAAGGTCAGCGAGAAGGTTCTCTCGCCACAGGGAACGTCGGTGGAGACCACGATTTCGTCTTCGAGGCAGCGCGCGGCCAGATCTGCCTGGGCATCCGGCAGGCGTGATCCCGCTGTACAACCCCACTCTGCCAACAGAGGGGCACTGCCTGCATTGGCGTAGACAATCGTGCCATCTGCGTCGATTCGGAGCACTGGATTCGGGTCTTCGCTGGGGAACTTGGCCAGGCGGCCGGCCTCTTCCTCCGCGCGTTTGCGCGCGGTGATGTCCAGACCGTAGAGGTTGATTTGGCGGCGATCACCCAGAGGACAGAACACCACGTTGAACACACGATCACCACAGTCCACATCGGTGTCGGACGTCATGCCGGATTCGATAGCCGCCGTGACACACTCCACGTACCCCTGCGGGAGGCAGTCCCCCTCCGCCGTCTCCCATTCCTCAAGCAGAGGCGTGCTACCCCTGTTCGCGTAGAGGATGGTGCCGTCCGGGGCGACTCGGAGTACTGGGTTTGGGTTCTGACTCGGGAATTTGGCCAACCGCTCTGCTTCTTCTTCGGCCAGTCTGCGTTGGGTGACATCCCGGGAGCAGACAGAGAACGCCGCTATGCTGCCGTCACGGTCGACATGCGGAGAGTAGACGACATCCATGAGGCGTCGCCCGCGGTCGGGAGGCGTCAGCCATGTGTGGTGCCGAACGGTTTCGCCGCGCAGACAGCGCTCGGCGTTGGGCTTGACCACATCCGTGAACACTCTCTCGCCGAGCACTTCGGACACGGTGTGACCAATGACGTCTTCCCTGGGCTTGCCGCATCCTCCGAGATACGCGTCGTTGGCAGCAAGGTAGACAAAGCCTGCATCTATCAGTGCCATCATGTCGGAAGCGCCAGCCACGATGCGTTCGTAGTGCTGGAGCGTTTCTTCGGTGAGTTTGCGCTCGGTGATATCGGTGAAGAAGCCGACATTGTGTGGCCTCCCGGAGATCTCCACGATGGACACGGTGATGTCTGCGTAGACCGTGTCTCCGTCCTTGCGCCGGCAGGGGATGTCCGGGGCCAGCATCTTGTCGCCTCGAGCCTGGGCTTCGAACTCTGCGACGATGTGCTCGAGCTGTTCGGGGGGGTGGATGTCGGCGACGGTCATCGTGGTCAGCTCCTGGGGGGCGTATCCCAAGAGTGCGCAGATCGCCGGGTTGGCGTAGCGGAAGCGTCTGGTCTCAGAGTCTGCGATCAAGATGCCTAGAGGGGCGCCCTCAAAAACGGCTCGGTATCTTGCTTCAGCTTCCTGGAGTTGGTCGATGGGGGCATGGCTGCCACTGTCGCCCTCGTGTGCGGGCGTCGTGCGCTGGATGTCTTCTGATTCCATGGCGTTCTGAACCCAGTCGCGGTTCGGCGGGAAGCCGGGATGTGTCTGGCCAAGGCAGTTTGCTCTAGGACATCGGTTGTCTCGACTACCGTAGGAGTGTGGCGGGTGGCGGGGCAGTTTTCGCCGAAGGTCACGGCCAGGGCGGCCGACACGACCTGCCGTGCTGTCCGATAAGCCGCCTGTGAGACGCTACCCGCCCGACGGTTTGCGGACAGCCTGGCCGGATGCGGCGCAACCCATTGGCGAGAGAGCTTCGGGATTCCGCGTGTTCCTGGCCGAGCCTCTTCTCAATGCGCTTCCGCCCGACGGTCGTTCGCCACTGAGCCTCCCTTCTACTGTTGAAGGACGATACAACGGGAGCTGTTCCGGGTCAACTCATCATGGGCTCTTGTGGTTCCCCCGCCGTCCTTCCCAGAGTCACCCCAAAGTGGGCACTGGCAGGCGTTGAGCGTTGAGTTGGCGGCCCGGTGCAGCAACTACAGTAGGGGAGCATCGCCCGGACGCAATCAGGCTCTCGTGGTCTTCCGGATTAGGTCGTTGAAGCGCGGATCCATGAGATGAGGAGGCCGGAGATCGGAGAGGGAACGGCGCAGGGCGTGGCGGACCCCGGGGTAATGTCCTTCCAGTTCATCGAGAAGGCGCTCGACGTAAGCCCGGTCACCTGTCTCGTCCAGTTGATCGATATACGGGCATTTCGCGATGATGGGGAGGCCCATTTCTTCAACAGCTTCGGCGATGAGCGGCTTCGACGCCAGGCAGAGAGGGCGAATCAGGCGTTTCCGGCCTCGATCGGCCGGGACGTGCGGGCCCATGGTCATCAACCCGCTGCCTCGGAACGCTGACATGAGGAAGGTGGTCACCAAGTCGTCGCGATGCTGGCCGAGAGCCAGCGTCTTGTAGCCAATCCGGTCCATGACCCCGTGGAGCTTGCCGCGACGCAACCGGGCGCAGAGACTGCAGGGGGTCTCTTCATTCCCTTTGTCCCGCAGGATTTCCGTGATCGGCAGCCTGACGATTTCCAGGGACCAACTGTGTTCCTCAGCATAAGCCTGCAAACGGGGGGCTTCTCCTGCATTGAACCCCCCATCCACCCAGACGGCGTGAAGGTCGAAGTGGAACGGGGCTTTCTCACGGAGGCGATGCAGAACATGGGTGAGAACGGTGCTGTCCTGGCCCCAACTCAGCCCGATGACGATGCGGTCTTCCGCCCGGATCATGTCGTACATCTCGACAGCACGTCCCGCGAGTTGGCAAATCTTGGCGAAGGCGTTGTGCTTTTTCCGCGGTATGGCGGTCACCGGTTCATGGCTCCCAGGATACGCGAGGCTTCCCCAAAGGTCTCTTCTGCCTCATAGGGATGACCGATGCCAACCACCACACCATCGACGTCCGGCACGCGACAGATGTACTGCATCGCGTCGTCCGGCGCGATCCGCCCCATGGCCAGAGACTTCATGGCGATGACTCGCTTCGTCGTCTGCCGGATTGCCCTGAGGACCAGCTCTTCGCACGGACACATGCGCCAGGCCACCTTGTTGATCGGTGTGTTGATGACTGCGACATCAAACTGTTCTGCGGCCGGGATCACTTCTCCGGCGTTGTGGGTTGACATGCCGGGAATGAAGCCGAGTTGTCTGATGCTTCGGGTGAGGTGCTCGAACTCCGGCTTCATGGTGCGCCCCTCTTTGTCAAACAGGGCGTCGGTGAGTTGGCCGTGGATGAGGCAGACCGCGCAGTTGACCCGATGGAGTAGTTCGACGTGTTCCTCGAATCCCCGGTTGACGATGATGATCGTGGGGATTTTGACTCCGGTCTCCTCCTGGGCGGCCTCCAGCCCTGCCATCACATGAACATCCTTCTCCCCGGTGACCCCGAGCATCATGCTGCGGACGCCGCTTCTAATCGCCTGGATCACAATGTCCCGAACGGCTTCCGGGGCATTCAGCGTTTCCTGATAGACCCGGCTTCGGGCTCGGCTCATGTAGGAGCCGCCGATCAACGGGTTATGCCCCAGGATGAGTTTCGAGAAGCGTTGGCCTTCTATGTCGAAGCTGGGGAACGTGGGAATTCCGTCCATGGCCTTTCCCTCCAGATGGTTGTCGCGGAGGCCTGGCCCGCAACTGGGCATCGGCCTCGGCACCCGTCCATACGGTTTGCGGGTCAATAGGGCTCCGTCCGTCCGCCGCAATACCCCCACTCTGACTGCATGAGCTTCCTGAGCAGGATCTCTGCATGCTCATCCCGGGGTCCACGGAACTCGGGGTCATGGTAGAGGTTGCGGAGTTCGCGCGGGTCGTCCTGGAGATCATAGAATTCCCCGCCATCGTCTGTATCCCACAGGATATACTTGTAGCGTTGCGTGATCAGGCACTTGCCGCTGAGGCGCCGATCATTGGAGGTGTATTCGGACAGCACGGCTTCATGTCCTCCGTCCTTTCCCTCAAGCATGGGACGCAGTGTCTTCGCCTGCATTTCGTCTGGTCTATCGATTTCTGCGTAGTCCAGGATGGTTGGGGCGATGTCCATCACTTCCGCCAGGTCCTGCGTGTGTCGCGGTTCACATCCTCCCGGGGGGCGGCCAATCAGCGGTACATGGACAACCGGTTCGTAGAAATTTCCTTTGCCGAATCTGGCGAAGTCGCCCAGCATCTCACCGTGGTCTGATGTGTAGATGATGAGCGTGTCATCGAGTATGTCATGTTCCTCGAGCGTCTCGATGAGCTTCCCGACGTACTCATCGATAAGCGTGACCAGGCAGAAGTAATAGGACATGTAGCGGCGCATGACGGCCTGTTCATCTGTTGTCATGGGGGGCCGTGGGCTGTTTCGTCGCAGGAACGCTGGTCGGTCGCTGAGGTCGATTTCCCAGGTGTCAGGCAGTTTGATGTCCTCGAAGGGGTAGAGGTCTGCGTGCGAAGCAGGTGGATCGTGAGGGCCATGGGGGCCGCAGAAGCCGCACCACAGGAAGAACGGGTTGTCGCGTGGTTGCTCGATGAACTCGATCGATTTCTCCAATATGTAGGTTTCTACGTACTCCTCGAGCGGGATGTCGCTCACGATGGAGCACTTGTACTTCCTGTACTCCGGGCGCCGGCGCTGTTCGTAAAGGGCTTCGTACCCCCCCGGGTGCTTCTCATTGAGCCAGGCTGCGTATTGAGCCCCGAGCGGAGCCGGCCCGATGTCCTGCCCCGTGCTTTGAGTCCAGCGTGCTCCTTTCCCTCCGACGATCTCCATATAATCGAAACCGCGTTCCGGCATCATGTGGATTTTGCCGGTCGCGCCGGTGGAATACCCGGCTTCTCTCAGATGATCCATGAAGGTCTTTTCATGGTCAGGCAGCCCGGGGGTGGTGTCGATGACCGATTCCATGTAGCGCACCCCGTGCTGGTGCGTGTAACGGCCCGTCTGGATGCAGGCTCGACTCGGGATGCAGACTGTGTTCTGCACATACGCACGTTCGAACACAACGCTGCTTTGAGCCAGCCGGTCCAGGTTCGGTGTCCGCACGTGGGTGCTGCCGTAGGCCCCAATGGTGTCGACGCGTTGCTGGTCGGTGGTGATCAGCAGTATGTTCGGGCGGTCTCTCATCGCGGATCTCCTGTTCGGGTCGAGAGCAACGTGCCACTCCCGTCTCTTGCTGTCGGGGCGCGGTCTACGCCGGGTATCCGGGGCTCGGGAATTCATCGTACGCGGTTACGTCGATCTTCGTTCCACCCCGGGCCCAGGGGAGTCCTGCTTCCGAGGGCAGTTGGTTTGCTTCGAAGCAGGCTCGCAGGGCATCGTCCAGGCCCTCCACGTAGGTCAGCTGGTCTCCGGGGGCGCCATCCGTCTTCACCACGTCATCGGGGAAGGCGCTGATTTGCGGCATGGATTCCTGCATGGCGTTCATGCAGAGCGTTTGGGCTGAGGCCGCTTCCGGGCCACAGACGATCTGTCCCTTCCCAAGAGCTGCGGACATGCAGTTCCACAGTTTGGTTTCTCCCGCCGCTTGCGGGTCGCCATAGTCTTTGGTAGTGCCGTTGTCGAACTCCGCCTGGACGGTTTTGAGCCCCCCCCCGAAGCGAACTGTCCCGTTTTCGAACTCAAAGATGAACTCCGGCCCGTGCTGCCTGGACACCGGATGCGACGCAATGTAGAGCAGCTCGACGCCGGAATCGGTAATGATCTTTGCCGCCCCCGTGTCGTAGTTGGTAATTGGGTTGGCTCGGTAGAGTTCCGCCTGAACCGACGTGATTCGCGCGCTTCGGTCGACAGCATCGCCGATGACGTACAGCATGTTGTGCAGGTAGTGAGCTGTGGCGTTGTTGACCGGACTGTCAAGCACCCAGTCGCCTCGCTCGTTGCGCAGTGCCCCGGCCCATGCATTGCGCCCGTAGTAGCTGTCTTTACGAGGCCACAGCACGATTGTCCTGAGACGGCGAGGACGCCCGAAGCATCCACTCAGGATGTCTTTCTTCAGCTCCTGAATGGCGGCGCAGAAGGACCACTGATAGCCGATGGCGACGAACTTGCCCGCCGCATCACGGGCGTCGATCATCGCTTGCGCTTCCTGAATGGTGGCTCCCAACGGCTTTTCGCACAAGACATTGCTTCCGTTCGCGAGGGCCTCGCACGTCTGTGGACAGTGCAGGTGGATCGGCGAGGCGATTGTCACGAGGTCTGCCCGATGCTTGGCGTAGAACTCCCCCAGCGTGTCGTAGATGGGGATTCCCCGTTGCTTAAGGTCATCGAGTCTGGGACTTCGTTCGGCCATCGGGTCGACGATTCCGGCAATCCGGTACTCCTCGGGCGGGGCTCCGTCCAGCAACGCTCGGACGTAGAAATTGCCGTAGCCGCCGATGGCGACCAAACCGATGGAGAGTGGTTCCGACATTGGGCCTGTCCTTCCCAAGTAATGTGACGACGTGCCTGGAGCTGTGGTTCCCCTGGAACCTACTCGCGTTTGCGGGCTTTCCCAAGGCGCTTTGCGGTGAATTGGTTTGTGTCTATATTGCGCTGTCCGGCGCAACGGCTGGACCTGCCTGAACAGTTGGGGTGACAGAGGGGCACGTTGCTGTGGAGTTGGTCATATGCGCAACCTCTATTCCATGATGCATGACGCCTGTTCCCGTTACGGGGACAAGGCATTCCTGACCTACAAAGCAGGGGAAGGTGATGCGCTCACGCATGTGAGTTTCCGGCAATTCGAGGAGCGCGTCCGTGACTGGGCCCGGGGCCTGCAGGTAAAGGGGATTGGAGCGTCTGACAGGGTGGCGATTATCACCCCAAAGTGCTCTGAGCAGATCACGGCTTTCTATGCCTGTTGGTCGCTTGGGGCTGTCGCTGTTCCGGTCTGTGAGTGCCTTGGGGACTTGGAGACAGGGTTCATTCTGCGGGACAGTGAGCCCAAAGTGATTCTGGTCGACCCGAGCGTCAAGGATCGGGTTGAAGGGTTGGCGGGAGACGAGCCCGTCCTGCCGTTCTCCGATATCAGCGACTGTGCGGAAGGGCCGGTTCCTGAAGGGTTGGTCGTTCCGGAAGACGACACGGCGGCGCTCATCTACACCAGTGGTTCCACCGGCATGCCTAAAGGGGTCATGCTGACTCACCGGAACTTCTTCACCAATGCGTCGTCGTCCATCGCCAAGATTCAAATCCGCAATGACGACACCATCATGTCCCTTCTGCCGTATTGGCATTGCTTCGCCTTGGTTGTAGAGGTCCTGATCTCAATGAAGTCGGGCGCAGGGGTGATCATCCCCAGAGACAAGCGTGACTTTGTCAAGAACATCGGGAACTACGCGCCGTCGGTCATTCTGGTTGTCCCCCGGATTGCCGATGCACTGATGAACGGGATTATCAAGAAAGCCAGCGAGGCAGCTCCCGCTCGGCGTCGGCTTTTCGAATCGGCGTTGCGCAATGCCGAGGAAGTCTTGAAGGAAGATCCGGGGATGTCGGGGGCGTTGCATCGGCGCATGGCCCATGCGGCTTTCTACAGTCCGGTCGTCTTCCGCAAGGTCCGGAAGTCGTTTGGCGGCCGCCTGCGCTTCATCGTCTCCGGAGGGGCTCCCCTAGACCTGCGCCCGCAGCTCTTCTTCAAGTACCTCGGGATACCGATCATGCAGGGCTATGGCCTGACCGAGTCCACCCCGGTTATAAGCTGCAACCCGCTGGAGAACCATCGACTGGGAAGCTCAGGCCCATTGCTGGACTGGCTGGATGCCGGAAGTGGAGGCGACTGGACGTTCCTGGCCGAGGATGGTCGCCGTGGTAAGGATGTCCACGGTGAGCTTCTGGTGAAGGGTGATTGTGTGATGAAGGGGTATTGGCGGCACCGGGACGCCAGCGCCAAAACTCTCGCGGATGGCTGGCTCCACACCGGCGATGTGGGCTATGTTGACAAGGACGGTTTTCTGTTCCTGGACGGTCGTCTCGGGAACATGATCTGTCTGAAGGGCGGAGAGAAGCTCCACCCTGAACCCGTTGAAGACGCAATCAAGAACAGCCTGAAGATCACCGAGGCAATGGTGATCGGGGAGTCCTGCAAAAACGTCTATGTTTGCGTCAATGTGGATCCCGACGCGGCGGACGGAACGTCCTCGGAGGAACTGCTGCAGGAAGCCCGGGACGAAGTGGTTGCTCAGACTGGTCCTCTTGCGGCCTTTCAGAAACCCAAAGAGGTACTCGTCCTTCCGGCCTTCCAGGTGGATGACGGGACCCTGACCCCGACTTTCAAGATCCGCCGCCGCCGTGTCTGGCAGCGCGATGGGACCGAAATATTGGCCTTTCTCGAGGCCTGTGGGGAGGACCGCGAGGCGTTGACGAAGCTCTCCGAACGCCTGGGTGGTTTGGCGGCGCTTTGACGGCTTATGTGTACTGTTTCTCTCTGTGCGGCAATACGAAGGTGCATCAATGGTACAGACCGACAATCTCAATATCGAGGCGATCCGCCCTCTCTCGTCCCCGGAGGGGGTGAAGGCTGAGTTGCCTTTGACCACTCGGGCCGCTGATACCGTTGTTGGGGCCCGGGCTCAGATCGAGAATATCCTGATGCACCGCGATCCCCGGCAGATACTTGTGGTCGGGCCCTGTTCCGTCCATGACGTCGAGTCCGCCCTCGTTTATGCAGAACGTCTGAAGGCGCTCAGTGACGAGGTGGAGGAGCGCCTGTTGCTGGTCATGCGAGTGTACTTTGAGAAACCGAGGACGACGTTGGGATGGAAGGGACTCATCTACGACCCGGACTTGGACGACAGCTGTGACATCGATAAGGGCCTGCGACTGGCTCGGCAGGTTCTCCTTCAGGTTGCGACGTTGGGGATGCCCGCGGCCAGTGAGATGCTGGAACCGGTCATTCCGCAGTACATCACTGATCTTATCTCATGGGGAGCGATAGGAGCCCGGACCACGGAATCACAGACTCACCGGCAGTTGGCCAGCGGGCTCTCCATGCCCGTAGGGTTCAAGAACGCCACCGACGGTAATCTGAAGGTTGCGGTGGAAGCAATTTCGACCGCGGTTTCGGCCCATACGTTCATCGGCATTACGGGCGACGGCAAAGCCGCGATTTTCCAGACCCGGGGGAACGCATTTGGTCATCTCGTCCTAAGAGGAGGGACGAGCGGTCCCAACTACGGATCCGAGCATGTCGCCTACGCCCAGGAGCTGATGCGGAAATCAGGGCTGATCCCCAATCTTCTGGTGGACTGCAGTCACGCCAACTCCGGCAAACGTCCAGAGAAGCAGCGCGTGGTGGTAGACGACGTGATGGAGCAGGTCCGCGGCGGAGCAGAGTGCATTGTCGGGATGATGCTCGAGAGCAACCTTAAGCCAGGCAAGCAGAGCATGCCTGACGACCCTTCCCAAATTGTGCCTGGGCTTTCCGTGACGGATGCCTGCATCGGGTGGGACGAGACCGAGGAACTGGTGCGTTACATCTACGGGAAGCTGGGGGAAAGATAACGGCTTAGTCTACTGTCTGCGGGCAAGACCTACCGGCTCTCCGCGCGGAGCTTTCGTTGGCCGCCGAGAAGAGTCGGCCCGGGGAGGGCAAGTGGAGAGAAACGCTACCGCGGCAGTCGGATAGGCCGGACGAAGTGCTTCTCCTGCTTGTTCTTCTTGACGTTCCGGCCGGCCTGAAAGTCAATCGCAAGCATTCGGTCAACATCCGTAATCCGGTCGTATGTTCCGGACCAGTATACGGCCGTCTTCGTGTTGGGGAATACACTCTCGCGCTGCTCCGGGGGCATGCGCAGCAGCGTCTGCAGTTCATCGAAGGTCGGGAGTCGCCAGCCTTCGTAACTCGCGAAACGCAACGTTCTGACCCATGTATCCGCTTCCTGCCACGTGCAGGCCTTGCCACTGTAACAGCCCGGGCTGTTGCCGTCACGGGCCCACATGAGCGCTTTCTCATTGTCAACGGCCGTCCCCTTCATCTCGAAGGTGAAACGGGACGTCGGCAGAAGCTCGGATGCCTTCCTGAGCTTGGGAAGGCCCAGGCGATAGTTCTTCTCGCCGAGGTAAGCAGCCCCTTGCTCGATCAGGCTGTCCATTTCATCCTGTGAATCTGCTCGGAAGGCCCGGATCCCGGCCTCGAAACGACTTCGTCTTTCCCGACAGCCCTTGAGTAGCTGGGCGCTGGTTCCGCGGATCTCCTCAAGCTCCCCAATGAGCTTCCCCAGCAGTGCAGTCGCTTGCCCATAGAACTCGGTCGCCTCCACCAGTGTACTGCGCCTGAGCGCGCGCTCCGCGGACGTCTTCAGATCTCTGAACTCCCGAAACTCCTTTGGGAAGTTGCTACCAAGTAGCGGGATGACGGCGTTCTTCTCAAGCACATCCAGTTTGGCGCGGGTCCCTGCCGTCTCTTTCAGCAGTTCTTCGCGGCGAACAATCACGTCGTCAAGCGCTGTTTGGAGGCGGTTCACTTCCTTCAGCAGAGCGAGGAAGTCTTCGGACTTGATCAGGGCAGGGACTCCGCGGTAGGCGTCCTGCAGGACTTGCCATTCGTCCTTCCAGTTCGCTCGCAGAAATTTGTCGTGCTTGTATACGGCCTGGTACGTCTGGACCAGTTTTTTCAGCCTCTTCGTTCGGGATGACTTCTCCTCGGCCACCGTTCCCCGAATCTCTTCGATAAGGGCGATGCCTGCCAACGCTTCTTTTTCCTGTTCAGCGTACTCGTATGCAGCTTCGTGCTTGCTCACTGCGCCCAACTGCGTCGTGATCTTGCTCCATGCTCCCCGAGCATTCTTGGACAGGTCAGCTCTGGATGCGTCGCAGGCATCGCGGAAACGGGTCACCACAGCCTTGGCTTTGTCCCGAATCTTGCTGAGTTCCTCTTCACGCGGCTTGATGATCGCACTTGCAGCTGTGTATCCCTTCGCGGCAGAGCTCCAAGAGCCGGCCTGCGCCGCTGACTCGGCCTTGCCTGTCACGCTCTTCAATGAGGCGAGGTCATCGGGGCAGTTTTCGGCCCATTCTGCCTCAATCAAGGCTTCGCCAAGTGCCATGTAGGCTGATTGGGCCTCGTTGTAGGCCTTGATCGCATCGTACGATTCCTGCGTGTTCTCGAGGATTTCAACGGCTTCGTGCAGCTTCTCTATCGCATGCGTCGGGTTGAACGCGCTATCTGTCTCGTCCTTCGCTTCTTTGCGCAGATTCTGTATCCGCTCCCAGATATTTGGGGCATAGGTCTCCAGCTTCTTGGCTGCCGCCTCGTCGCGCAACGTCTCAAATTCTTGCAGGGCGCTTTCATACTTTCTCCGGCCTTCGAGGGCGAAGTCCATGGCGTCTTGCAGGGCATCGTTGGCTTCCTTGTAGCGTTTGCAGATCTCCCGCGTTTCCATCGGCATACTGCCGGACTTGGCGCTCTTCTTGAGGTTTTCTACTTTGGCTAGTCTGGTCGGGGCGAAGCGCTTAATCATGGTCAACTCACTGTTGTTGTAGTTGTCCATGAACGTGTTGGCCCACAGGCTGACGCGGTAGAAGCAGGCGAAATAGTAGGCCCCCACCGCCACGAGGGCGACCAGAGACAGTGAGATCGCCACCATGAGAACGGAGCGTTTGGACATGGGAGCCTTCATCTCCCGCCGAATCCGGGCCAGCTCACGCTGCTGGCGCTTGAGCTCGTCCTTGGGGTCGATTGCTACCTCCGGCTCCTGCTCTTCGTCAGGCGTGGACGGTAGTGAAGGCGATGAAGGTTGGTTGGCCATAATCCTCTGAAGCGCTGAGAGAAGCTTGATGGCTAATTTGGGCGAAGGTAATCCCGGGAACTCGGTCACATAGCATCCCAGCTCAGAACCGAGTACGACTACTATAGGCGACTCCAGTGAAAAAGGCAACGGTTCATACTGGACAGGATTGGAGGTTGGCATGGTGGAGCCCGGGCATTACTTTTCAACTGAGCCTACAGTGGGTGGTCTCGCGGGCATCCTGTTCGGTCTGTTGCAGGAGGAAGAAAGATGAGTGCATCCCGGGAACGTGTTCTGATTGAGCTGGATTCCATGGGAGTTCCGGAACAGGTGTTTGGAGCAGGGGACACTCTCATCCGGGAAGGGACATCGGGTCGCGAGGTATACGTCTTGCGCGACGGCGTTGCCCGTGTCTCCTATGGAGAGCGGGAGGTGGCCGTTATCGATGAACCCGGGGCCGTTCTTGGGGAATTGGCCGCGCTTCTCGACTCGAGCCGGACGGCCACTGTAACGGTCGTCGAGCCGGGGAGCTTCTTTGTGATCAATGATCTTCCCGGGCTCCTGGAGAAGCACTCATCATTCGCGATTGTCCTGATGCGCGAGCTCGCGGAGCAGATCCTCGGACGAGAAACGATCCATGCCGACGTCTACATCGGTCTGTCACAGATGAGGAAGAGTTCAGGCAACTGATGGCGAGCCCGAAGGAGGGAGGGGCGTTGCTGGGAACAGTGACGCGCTGAGCGCCGGAGGCGGACGACCGCTGCAGGCTGCCTGTATGGGGTATGAGTTGCCTTTCTGAGGAACGTATTTCATGGCTGATGATGGGAAAACGGGGTGGGGGTGTTTCCCGCTCGCTGCACTTGTCTCTCTGGTTCTGATGGTCGCCCTTGCAGCCCTCGTTGCAGTGCGTGTGACGCCTCTCCTCGAGCGAGGCTGGGATGCTGCCCGTCAGCAGGAAGGAAGCGCTCCTGCTGCCGCATCGCAACCACCGTCCCGCAACGATCAGGCCGCATGGGCGGCTAAACCGGATGACGATGCTCGTGACGATACGGCGGCCCCCGTTGCGAGGGGGGGCGAGGGCCCTGTGGCTACCTTCCAGGAGAAGGTTGTCGCTCCGCTAACGCGTGCCCTGGATGATGATGGGTTCGGTCCTGACAAGGGCGAGGCCCCCGCCGACCCGGCTTCCGAGGCCGCTATCAGAGACGGAGCCGTCCTGACGCCCACCCGCAAAGCCTTGGTGAAGCAGCTGCAGTCTCTGAGTGGCTCCTGGCGAACGGTCTCAAACCGCCTCAATAACGAGTCTGGTCGGTACGGCAAACGGTACCGGGCGATTCCCCTGTCACGCCTGGACACACCTGAGGAGCGGGTTCAGAAGCAGGCGGACAATCAACGCTGGCAGGCGGAGAACAGAGCGAATGAGGAGAAGCAGAAGGAACTGCGGCGGCTGCGTGAGGTCGCCAAAGAGAGACTCCGGGAGTTCCCCAGGCGGGCCGAAATCAAGTACTTGACCGAAAATGAGATCCGAGGTCTGGTCGCACGTCTAAAGATCCCGGACAATCTGATGAAGTACGCTGTTGCCGCGCACAAGCGGAAGTGGCACGAGCGGTGAGGGACCAACCCGCTGTCCTGACGCCCTGTTGCCCGGCGGATGGCCCTGTGGGGGTAGGGACACGGGTTCTGCCCAAGGCCTTTCTCTGAGGCAGGACCGTGCTACGTTACCGACGTGTTCCTCGCCCCTCCGGGCTCTCCGCCATCTGTCAGCTCGGCGTGCGTGGGAACGGCATTTTTGTCCCCAAGCTGGTCCCATTATGTCCCATCGCCACCTAACGACCGCCAGTTCACCGCATCAACGCCGCCATCCGATTTACCTGGATCACGCCGCTGCCACTCCCGTGCTCCCCGAGATCCTGGCGGATCATGTCGGCCTCTGTCAGACCTACTACGTGAATCCGCATTCGACGTCGTGGCTGGCGGCGGAAGCCCTTCGCGCGACTGCGGATGCCGAACGACGTCTGCTCAAGCTGCTCGGGATTCCCCCCGCTGAGGCGGATGTGATTTGGACCAGTGGCGGAACAGAGGCCGTAAACCTAGCGTGTCAGGGAGTCTTGCGTCGACACGCGGCGCCGTGTGCGCTGGTCGATTCCGGGGCTCACGTTGCGGTTCTTGATGCCTGTCGTGCGGGAGTTGCTGTTTCTGGAGCATTCCACTCTCTCCCGTTGACTGAGCTGGGAGGGATGGTGTTGAGTGAGGGGAGCGGAGCTTCTCAGGGGGCTGCTAAGGGGGTACTTGCCGTCTGCCACACAAACAATGAAACCGGGGCTGTCCAAGACCTGGTCGCATTGCGACGATGGGCCAGCCGCAACGCACCCGACTTGCTGTTGGCCGTGGATGCCATCCAGAGCTTGTCTCGGGTCCCGATTCCGTGGTGGGAAGCTGCCATTGACTTACTTGTCGTCTCAGGGCGGAAGATCGGTGGCCCGGCCGGCGTTGGCGCTCTCGTCAGGCGACGTAGCGTTGAGCTCAATCCGCTGTTTTTCGGCGGCGGGCAGCAGGGGGCATTGCGCCCCGGGACGATCGATGCAGTGGGCATTCTCGAGTTTGTGCGTGCGGCGGAGATTGCCTGTTCCACTATGGAGGAGAGCAACAAGCACGTGGCCGAACTCAATGCCTCCTTGCGGGAACAGATTGAGGATCGTGTCTGCCCAGGACCTGTCTGGATTTCTCCGCCTCAGGCGTCACCGTACATTGTGAGTTTCTCATTCCCTGGTTACGAGGGGGCCGTCCTGATGAGGATTCTCGCCGACCGGGGGATCATCGTGGGCACCGGAAGCGCGTGTTCGGCCGAATCGGGAAAGCCGAGCCACGTCGTCCGGGCAATGGGGCTGGGAGATGAGGTCGCCCGAGGGATGCTTCGAGTGAGCTTCTGTCGCACCAACACTCGTCAAGACGTGGACACCTTCAGTCAAGCCTTGGCAGACGTACTACGTGACTATTGAAATCGGGCCGGCGCAGGCCGACCACGGCCGGCGTCCTCCTTGTCTGATCTTGGATTTTTGCCGAAACGGAAGAGCGAGAGAGCATGAAAAAGCAAGTTGATGCCGCGGTAGAGACCAACTCGGTGTTGCAGGGCGACTACTACCAAATTGTCCTGGCAGCCCCGGATCTGGCCGCGACTGTTCAGCCCGGACAGTTCGTTCACATCAGGCTTCCGGGGTTCGAACACCGGGTCCTGCGTCGGCCGTTCAGTGTCTGCGACGCTGATACCGAGACCGGGACGTTGACGGTGGTCTATAAGGTGGTCGGAGAGGGCACAGCCCATCTGGCGCGTGTTGTTGCCGGGAGCCAGGTGAATGTACTGGGGCCTTTGGGCATAGGATTCTCACGTCCAAGCATCGACAGCAGGCCGGTGATTGTCGCCGGCGGGTATGGGTGCGCGGCAACCTATCTCCTGGCCCGGATCAGTGCCCTGCCTCCGGTGTGCCTCCTGGGAGGTCGGAGCGCTGGCGATATCCTCCTCGTGGATCGGTTCGAGGCGTTGGGGTGTGATGTTCGTGTGTCCACGGACGATGGATCCCAGGGGCACCGGGGACGGGTCACCGAATTACTGGAACCCGCTCTGGCTGGCGAGGGACCTTTTGGCCCGGTCTATGCCTGTGGCCCCAACCCGATGTTGCGTGCCGTCAGTGCCATCATGCTGACCCGGGGAGAGGATGCCGAAGTGAGCCTCGACCATGTCATGTGCTGTGGTGTGGGGGCCTGCTTTGCCTGCGTGGTCAGGCTGAAGGCCGACACCCACGACGGCTGGAAGTACGTCCGGACGTGCCTGAACGGCCCTGTCTTCAAAGCAAGTGACATCTGCTGGGATACGTGATCCCCGAGCAGGCACGAGCCCGCAAGGACCTGCGAATATGGCGCTCTTCGGAA
Organism: Lentisphaerota bacterium; assembly: GCA_018676675.1. GTDB lineage: Bacteria > Verrucomicrobiota > Lentisphaeria > Oligosphaerales > JABHEG01 > JABHEG01. The sequence continues at coordinate 12,142 of JABHEG010000137.1, read as the reverse complement.
CGCCGACGGTTCGTTCAGTTCCCCGGCAGGGCGAAGAGCGACAGAACGGGGATGTAGGTCACACAGCCCAGGACGATCAGGAGCAGGACGACGAAGGGCAAGGCCGACCAGTAGAGCTTGAGGATGGGCTCTCGGAAGCGGATCGTGGCAATGAACAGATTCAGGCCAACTGGCGGAGTCACATAGCCGATGGCCAGGTTTGTGAGGAAGATAACACCCAGGTGTGTGGGATGGACTCCGAACTCCGCCGCTATCGGGAGGATGAGGGGCACGACCAGCACTGTGGCTGCATAGATGTCGATCATGCAACCCACCCCCAGCAGGAACAGATTCAGCAGAACCAGGAATGCGAACCGCGATGTCATTCGTCCTTGGGCGAACTCGAACAACTGCCCCGGAACATCAGCATCGATCATGTAGTTGGTCAGCGCGAGAGCCATCCCCAGTATGATCAGAATTCCTCCCGTCAAAATGGCTGTCTCTCGGGCGATAGGCCCCAGGCGACGTAGGGGTACATCGCGATAGAGCAGCGTTTCGGCGATCAGGACATACACGGCTGCCACCACGGCGGCTTCACTGATCGCAAGCCACCCCCCGTAGATGCCCCCCAGAACCAAAAGAGGCAGCGGGATCTCGTAGCGTGCGTCCCACAGGGCCCCCCGCAGTTCCCGGACGCTGAACTGTGATCGTGGGAGCTTCCTGCGCCATCCCCACCAGATGCCGTAGAGGGCGAGAACGGCAACCAGGAGGACGCCGGGGAGCAGACCAGCCCGGAACAGTGCATCGATGCTTACGCCGCTGACGACCCCGTACAGGATTACGGGCAGGCTCGGAGGGAAGAGCAACCCAATGCTGCCGCTGGTCGTCAGCAGGCCCAGGCTGAATTGACGCCCGTAGCCGTCCTTCTCCAGGGCCGGTAAGAGCAATCCGCCGAGAGCCACGATCGTGATTCCCGAAGCCCCGGTGAAGGCGGTGAGAAAGGCACAGGCAACGACGCAGACGACCGCCATCCCACCGGGCAACCACCCCAAAATGGCTTTGGACAGGCGGAGTAGTCGCTGGGGAGCCTTGCTCTGGGCAAGAAGACAGCCCGAGAAGCCGAAGAGGGGCAATGCTTGAAGCATGGGCTTCGAGGCCAGCTGGTAGAACTCGATGATCACGGCCTGGAAGTCGATCTCTGCCCGCCAGAAGTTCACGACCGCCGATGTGCCCATTACCGCGAAGAGCGGCATCCCGATGACGGCGAGGACGAGGATGGCTAGCATGATCGCCGGGCTCATGCTGGTTCTCCCTCTTCCACGGTCTTCCGAATGCTCTTCCTGACATCTTGGATGCAGGCGATCGCCAGGCGCAGGGCCAGGAGGGCAAAGCCGATTGGGAGGGCCAGAGTGAGCCACCACTCACGCACGCAGAGGAACGCGATATTGTCTGCCTCAAACTCGGCCATGTCTCGCACGAAGGCGACGCTGAACCAGGCGAACGCCCCAGACAGCACAGCGCTCAGGAAGTGGGTCAGAGCTCGGACGCCTGAACGAGCCCGCCGGGAAAGAAAGTGTGTGACTGCATCGACCGCAATGTGACTTCGTGCCTGGGTGGCAGCCCCGGCCCCCAGCAGCGCGATCCACAACACCATCTGGCGGGAGAGGGGATCAGGCCAGGCAAGGCCCACGGGGAAGAAACGGCGAGCGAGAACAGGGATCAGGCCGACGACCATCATCCCGATGAGTATGATTGCGAAAAGCACTTCCTCGATGCGTCGAATCCAAGAGCCGAGGGGGGATTCGGTCGCCTCTTCCTGACTCGGTTCGCTCGTCGGCATGGTCATGGGGCGGGTGCCTTGTCGCGAAATTCGCGGAGCGCGTCCTGGAGGATTTGGAGGGCTTCTTCTGAGAAGGTCTTCTTGCTCAGACGCTTCACCAGATCCCGGTTGAGTTCCTCAAACTCAGCCAGAGCCCTGGGAGTCGGTGTGACGGTGGTGATTGACTTGCCGAGGACCTGCAAGGCTTCGGCATTCTGGTCTCCGATCCCTTTGTTCAGGGCAGCCACATGTTTGGTGAACACAGTCTCGACTATCCCGCGCACATCATCGGGTAGCTTCTTCCACTGCTTGTTCGTGATGACCACGGCTCCAAATGAGTAGAAGAGCCCAAGGTCGAGGTGGTAACTGGCGCGGGTGTGCCACTGCATGGCGATCATCCCGATGGGGGGCGTGAAGACGGTCCGGATGAGTCCTGATTGCAGTCCCGTGAGCACATCGCTGACCTGGGCCGGGATCGGTGAGACGTCACAGGCATCGAAGAGCGCCTGACCGAAGACGTCGTCGCTTGGGACCCACGGCTTGGCCCTGCGGAGTGATGCGATGTCACGGACATCATCTCTGCCAAAGAGATAGGCAAAGCCCTGGTTGGTCCAGCCGATGATGTGATATCCCTGCTTCTCAGCCTGCTTTCGGAGGTGCGGATCCAGCGCTGTCAGGCAATGGATCGCCTCGGCCTCCGTTCTGAAGAGAAGAGGAATAGAGAGCACGGTTGAGTCGGGGCAGACAGCGTTTATTCCCTTGGCCAGGAAGCCGGCCCCGTGGAGTTGACCGATCCTCATTTTTCGGACCATCGTCGCTTCATCACCTTGGACGCCGCCGGCGTAGACCTTCAGTTTCACCCGGCCATCTGTTCTGGCTGCCAGATCCCGTGAGATAGCCTTGAAGTGCTTCCCCCAGACACTGCGGTCCGGCGCAAGCATAGCGAACTTGAGGCGGTAGTTTTTGGCGTGGCTGCTGATGCTCAGCATGGCGAGCCCGAGAAGGGCCAGCCGGAGGCCAAATGCACCAGTTGCGCCGAGGGGTCTCAGTTGGCCGTGAGGTGTCATTGATCGTCTCCTGTGTCGTCGTCCAGCTCCAGGAAATAGTCTCCTCGGTTGTCCAGAAGCCATTGCGCACGGCGTTGGGCTACGCTGTTTGCCAACGCGTCATCATTCGGCAGCTCATTGATGTTCGTTTCCGTGACGGCGGTGAGTGTTCGGAGGAAGAGCTGTGTATCCCCGGCAGCTGTCGCGTAGAACTCGGCCAACAGGACCGCAGGGGAGAGCCGGGCCGGGCCGGCAAGGTCCCGGGCTCGGTTGAAGTGTTTCCCGCTTCGGTCCAGGTCCCGGCCTGCGCCTGGTGGCTGCACGGCGTAGTAGATCCCCATCGCGAGGTGGGCGCTGCCGTGTTCATACGTCTCGTTCAGCTCAAGAACCCGTTTCATCAGCGCGAGAGCTTTGGGGAGTTCAGCGAGAGCACGCATTGAGTCAGGCTGGGACAATATGCTCCCCAACCAGGCTGCCGCTGTCCAGTAGATGGCCGGCACATCGCTGCGTGTGAAGTGCTGCAGTGCATCCTCGAAGGTATCCTGTCCGGCACCAAGTGCGGCAGCAAAGGCCCGCCGCTGGGAGAGGATGCGGAGACCGTTGGCTTTTGCTCGTTCATAGAGCAAGGCGGCTCTCGGTTGGTCTTCTTCATTGGTGAGGAAGGCCTGGCAGTAGGTGGTGTACCCAGCCGCTCCGGTGAGCAGGAGATCCGGGTTGTCGGGCGTCTTGGCAAGAAGGCCGTCGATCAGAAGCAGAAGCGTTGCCGAGCCTTCGCGGACGAGCTCCGGGTCCGGGTGTTGGCGCATGCCCTTCACCACACCCCCCAATGAGTTTGCCATCATCGAGCTGGGCGCCAGGGAGCGGCACCCGGCCAGACCGAGGACCAGCATCATCAGCGCCATGCTGACAATCGAAGCTCGGCAGCGACGTTCCACATCGCCCCGCTGCGGCATGATGCCGCTTGTTTCTGCCTGGTTTGGCTTCACGTCTTGTTCACCAACCTTCCCTGTGGACTGATTCCTCGCAATCGTCACTTGAGCATGACTTGGCCGCCGGTCACCGGTATGGCCTGGCCTGTCTCGTAGTCCTGGTCCACGGCATACAGGATGGCCTTGACCACATCGGCCGGGGTGCACCCACGTTGAATCGGCGTCTTCTCTTCATAGGACCGACGCACGTCTTCGACGGTCTTGGCTCCCGGCACCTTTCCGGTCTCCAGGTATTGCATGAACAGGCCACGTTGCGGGTCACTCCAGAGAGGCCCGTCGAAGTAGTTCCCCGGACAGATGCTGTTGACCTTGATACGCTCCGAGACGAGCTCCTTCGCAAAGCTCTGCGTCAGCCCGAGGGTCCCGAACTTGCTGCCCGCGTAGGCGGCGTTCTTGTTGCTGCCCTCCAAACCGCTCTTGGAGTTGATCTGGACGATGTCCGTCCATGGGCTGTCCGTATCGATCACCTGGGCGCCCATCACAGGGGCTGCGTACTTGACACAGAGGAAATACCCCGTGTAGTTGACACTGGTGACAAACTCCCAGTCTTTCAGAGAAAATTCGCTGACCGGACCGGCTTTCAGCACGCCGGCGTTGGCGACCAGCAGATCCAAGCCTCCACATTGCTCAACGACTGTCTGTACCATGGTTTGGACGGAGGCCTCGTCTGCGATATTCACCTGAACCGCCAGAGCACGGTCTTTCCCCTGAGTCGCGTTGAGGTCTGCCGCTGCTTGCTGTGCACCATCAATGTTGAGGTCGGCGAACACAATGGTCCCTCCGGCCTCTGCTAAGCCCTGGGCGATGCCAAGCCCAAACCCCTGGGCTGCTCCAGTGACGACACAGACGCGGTTTGCCAGGCGTGATGCGCCGCCTGATGCTGCAGCTGCGATCTTCTTGCGGTAGGATTCCACCTCCCAGTTCTCGATGAAGGCGTAGTCATCTTCCGGGAGGAAGCGGGGACCACCGAACGCCGCGGTCAGGGCACCAACACGTGCGGCATCCCTGGCGACCTCAATCGTTTCCCTGGCGCCCTTCAGGGTTGTGTCTGCGGCCAGGACGGCTTTGCCGGAGAGGGAGACCACTTTGGGGGCATATCCGCGTTCCTCGGTGAAGGAAGCCACTCCCACGGCCGTGGGGTCGTCCACCAGGGCGAAGGACTTCGCGTAGACGATGTGGTCGGGGGTGAATGGTCCCTCGGCAACTGCGAACGGAGGGGCTGAGCTGACAATGGCTCGGTCTTCGTCTGTTCCGAGGATGGTGCGCAGCGGAGGGGCTGCGCCCGCCACGGCTTCGGCTTCGAGTTCGCCGGTTGCCAACTCGAGCGGCACGCCTGCCGCGGCATAGGTCCGGCGGAGTGTTTTCATCATGTCTTCATAGATGGCGCGAATCTCCTCGAGCGTGTCTGCACCAACGAAGACGCCATGGTTTTGGAGGAAGACGACCTTGGGTTGGCAGCCTCTCTCCTTCTTGGCGACGGCGAGGCGTTCCGTGAACACAGTGGACAGTGTGTAGCCGGGCTTCACGAACTCAATCCACAAAGCTTCGGGGAAGAGCTCTGCGCATGCGGCTTCGCCGTCCGCGGCACAGGTGAAGCCATTCACCATGGTAGGGTGGAGGTGGAACACGTACGGGAACTCGATGACGTCGTGCACGGGCGATTCCACAGAGGGGCGGCCGCTGCCGATCGGGCGGACGGCAAGCATCATGATCTCTTTCACAGCGGCTTCCCGCTCCCACACGTCTTCCGGAAGGTCGGCTGTGAAGACGTGCTGCAGGCTGGCCCGGTCCACGGCGATGAAGTCTTCCGGTTGAATGGTGGCGAGGGTCGTTCCACTGGGCTTGATGTACAGCATGTCATCGGTCTTGAAAGAGGTATTTCCACCCCCCAGAAAGACGTACTCTGGATTGCTGCCGAACCATCTGGAAAGGGCTGCGACCTCGGTCAAATCACGCATATTCAGTGTTCCTCTGGTCATTGTCGAATGCAGGCTCTGGGATGTTGTTCCCGTGCTGCCGACAAATGAGTTCGGCAGCACTCGAGCAATCCAAAAACCTAGCTTGACCAAAGGTCATTGCAACCTTGTTGGTCGGGGCGAGAGGGGCGGCGGATGTGCTTTGTGGATGCAGTACACCGTTCTCGGGAAGATCGTCAGGTTGAGCGCAGGATAGGGAATGCAGTGCCCCTGATGGGGGCGGAAGGGGTTGTTTCTCTCCCTTACTCTTCAGCCCCTGGTGTCCGGACAGGCGGATCGGTATAGGCTGCATTGTTTCGGAACATCTCGAGGCGTTGGGTGAACCCTCTGCCCTCGGCGGATGGCCCGCCTGGAGCTGTTGCCGCGATGGCGCGTTGTTCGGTCTTCACCGCCTGCTCAAAATCCCCGTTGGCGGCATAGGCGATGGCAAGGGTGTCGAGAAGGATGGGGGATTCCGGGCCTCCGTGTGCGGTCAGCCGTTTGGCGATGGCCAGTGCCTCCTGTGGTTGGCGGACGGCTGCGTCCGGGCACGCGGCCAGCATCCAGGCAAGGCGTTGCAGGGCCAACACCCAGCCACGCGTGATAGCCGCCGCCTTCCGGTAGCAGTCAACGGCCTCCAACGGGCGCCCTCGCTGAGCCAGGACGTTCCCGAGATTCAGGAGCACGAGGTGGGGTTCCGTGCTTTCGGCAAGTGCTGCTCGCAGGTGCTCCTCGGCTCCCGCCAGTTTCCCTGCCCGGGCGAGGATGGTACCGAGAGACATGGAGAGGTCCCCCTTGGCGTGGGACAGCCCCAGCGCCGTTCGGTAGTGCTCCTCGGCCTTCGCCAAATCGCCGGCCTGCTCATGGGCGGCGGCCAGGTTTGCGTACGGCCCGGCGACGTTGGGCTTGCCTCTGATGGAGGTTTCGAGGTGGAGGATTGCCTCGGCTATGTTGCCTTTCTTAAGGAGTGCTGCTCCGAGATTCTGGTGGGCTTCGGGGTAGTCTGTCCGGATCGCGATTGCCGCCCGGAAGTGCGTGATGGCCTTGTCAACGTGCCCCGCCTCCAGCAAGGGGAGCCCGAGGTTATTGTGGGCGATCTGGTTGCCCTCGGTCACGTCGAGTGCGTGTCGGAACAAGGTCTCGCTGTTGCGCCAGAAGCTCACCTGGTGCCACGTTGCGGGGATGGCCAGTATCAAGGGAATCCCGGCGATGAACGCGACCATCTTCCTGGGAAGCTTGGGCCGAACCCAATCGTCGAATGCCCAGGCCAGCATGATGTAGAGCCCTATGTAGGGAATGTACACAAAGCGGTCTGCCAGGCTCTGTGGCCCCACCTGCACAACCCCGATAACAGGGAATAGGACTCCGGCAAACCAGAACCAACCCACCCCCAGGTATGGACGTGAATTTCGCTGCCAGATGGCCAGGGCCGTCACAACAGCCAGGATAGCGGCCGCCACAGCCGCCGTTTCCGGGGTAGGGGGTGCCCAGGGATAGAGGACGGCGAGTCCGTGCGGCCAGAACAGATTCCGCAGGAAAGTGCCGTAGCCAACGGCGGCTGTGCCCAGACGCTGAATCAGCGTGATCGCTTCCGCACTCTGTATCGCGCCCGTTGCTTTCGCGGCCCGGAACGTAACTCCGGCAGTCGCCAAGCCGAGCAAGAGGAGGGGGAGCTTTTCGGCCCCGAGGCGGAATGCACTATTCCGGGCCTCCCGGCGGCACAGGTCGTCCGGACGGAGGCGTCCCAGCGGCCACACGTCAAGCAGAAGGAGTGCACAGGGCAGTGTGACCAGCATGGGCTTGGTCATCAGCCCCAGGGCGTATGGCAGAAACACCAACGCGTACTTCCCGAGGGAGGGGGCTCGGGCATACGTGGTGTACGCCATTACCGTCAGGATCCAGAAACATGCTGACAGGACATCCTTGCGTTCCGTTACCCAGGCGACGGACTCCACATGCATGGGGTGGACCATCAACATGGCCGCGACCCACGCACTGGGCCACCGCCGGCCGGTCAGCCGGCGAAGACAAAGGAACAGGAGGACGCCGTTCAGCGCGTGGAGCAGGACGTTCATGATGTGATGTCCCCCCGGATGCAGTCGGAACAGGGAGACGTCGAGCATCCGGGAGATCATCGTCACCGGTTGCCAGTAGTCGGCATTTGGCGTCTGGAAGACGAGATCTGCCTGAAAGGCCCATTTCAGCCCCGTGATGGTGAGCCCATCGCGGATGTGCGGGTTGTCATAGACATAGACGTTGTCATCGAGGTTGATGAAGTCGAACTGGCGCGTCTGCCAGTAGACCGCAAAGGCGAGGAGTGCCAGCCCGCAGCAGATCAACCGGTCGGCGTTGATTTTCGTGTTGCCGTCAATGCTCACAGCGGTCTCCTGAGGTCGAGGGCAGGGCGTCTGTTCGGGTGAGCACCACAAGCGCGAACATCGCAGTCCAGCGTATCAGAGGAGAGAGGATCCGTTCACACCCGCGCCAGAAGCCGTGGCTCCAGTTCGGCACGAATGCGGGATAAGAGACCCCGCCTGAGAGGAGATAGCGGAAGGGCATCATCGGCAGGATTCGTGAGACGGTCCATTGCGGGAAGTCCCGGTTGAACGTGTCACGGTCCCGCCCAAAGACGATCCACGGAAGCGCCCCGTTCGCGGCTGACACGGGGTGTCCGGCAGGGAAGGCCCAGTCGACTGCACGCGGCTTGAAGTCTTCGTGGTGGAGGTGCGTGTAGACAAACGTCGACCACAAGGACCGCCAGGGCTCAACCATGGCGACGACCCCTCCGGGTTGGACACAGCGACCCGCTTCCAGGAGGAACGCGTGAACATCGGGGATGTGATGGAAGACATCAGTCATCACGACGGCACCCAGGGAGCGCGCCGCAAACGGGAGGCATCGCCCATCCAAGATGATGTCGACGCCAGGCCCCGGCAGAACATCGCTGGTTACCACACCGGGAAGACGTTCGTGGAGGAACCCGCCACCAGCCCCGAGTTCGAGAACAGGACCAGCGCATGTCGGCAGAGCAGAGACGAGCAGATCATACCACTCGCTGTAGATCGCCCGGAGGAAGGGCTTGGCGGCGATGGTCTCCGCCGACTGCTCAAGCGCTGAGACGTCGTCTTGAGCGGTCTGGCGGTTGCGTTGCGGCAAGGGCATGGGTGGCTAAATCAGGGATCTGAGGTGATGTTTCTGAAACGGTGGTTCCTGGACTGACTAGCGAAGGACGGCACTAAGACAAGTGGCGAAAAGTGCATCCAGAAAGAGGTCGCCGGATGGCACCGCCTCCCACATTGAGGTCATTGCAGCTAACGTGGGAGGGGCTGCCACGCCCCGATTGCCTGTCTCTTGGTACCATTCCTGACTAGGGAAGGTAGCTGAGACCGAACACGGTTGCAAGAGTGGAAGCCGGAAACGAGTTAAGACAGGAGAGCCATCGTGCACGTATTTATCTATAGTCACACGCATTGGGACAGGGAGTGGTACCTGAGTAGAAACCAGTTCCAGTTCCGCCTGATCCGGACGGTGGACGAGATCATCGATGTGCTGCAGGCCGAGAACAGCTTCGAAGTCTTCGTCCTTGACGGGCAGACTTGCGTGCTGGAGGACTATCTGGAGATCCGACCGGAGCGGCGCCCGCTCCTTCAGGAGTTGATCGCGGCCGGCAAGCTGGTCATCGGGCCCTGGTACACCATGCCGGACACCTTTCTTCCGGATGGAGAGGCACTTGTCCGGAACCTGGTGCGCGGGTATGCGGACTGCGCAGGGTTCGGGGCTGACTTTCCCAACGTCGGGTACGTGCCCGACAGTTTTGGTCACATCGAGCAGCTGCCCCAAATCCTGCGCGGCGTCGGCATTGACAACTTCGTCTTCTCGCGAGGCCGGCCGGTGGCCATTGCCTCTGCCGATGGCCACAAACGGGAATTCCTGTGGTCTTCTCCGGATGGCAGCACAGTCTATGCGTGGCATCTGCCTGGAGGGTACACTGCCGGGCAGTTCCTCCCGGGGCCGGATGAAGAAGACGAGCTCCGTGCGCGCTTCGAACAGCAGATCGCGGCCTTTGCGCCTTCGCACCGTCCTGACATCGTCTGCGTTCCCCACGGCATCGACCACTGCTGGCTTCAGCGTGACATTCCGGAGATCCTGGACGCACTTCCTCACCTCCTGCCCGACGTCACGTTTCACCATGGGAGCCTCAAAGACGCCCTGGACGCCTGGAAGAATGATGTCCCTGTCGATATGGAGACGGTGGAAGGGCAACTGCGGGGGTGCCTGCAGATCAACGAACTGCATGGGACGCTATCCAGTCGCATCGACAACAAGATTGCGAACGAGGAAGCCCAGATCCATATCGAGAATCTGGCCGAGCCTCTGGACGCAATGGCGACCTGGTTCGGAAAGCCCGGCTCGGGCTGTTTCCTGCGTCGAGCGTGGGCTCTGATCTGTCAGAATCATGCTCATGACTCGATCTGCGGTTGCAGTCAAGATCGTGTCCACACCGACGTCAACCAGCGTTTCCGAGAGGCGGTCGAGCTTGGGATCGATATTGCGGACAGTGCCCTGGATTTCCTCAATAACCCGGCACGCAGAGCCGCTGTCCCGACGCTCATAGTGTACGGAGGACTCAACGGTGGGCATTCTGTCGTTGATTTCGTTGTCAGGCTGGCTGAACGCCCAACCGGAGAGGGGTGCTTCACAGATGCTTCGGGGCGAGTGTGCCCGATTCAGTTCGACACGGTCACCCACATGCTCGTCCGGCACACCAATGGGGAGCAGACGCATTACGAGTGCCGCGGATGCACGCGCCTTCCGCCTCTGCGCCCCGGTGAGATCCGCAAACTCACCTTCTCAGCTGGGACTCCCGCCCCGATGGACGTGTGCCCCGGCGTTCGGTGTACGCCTACATCGCTGGAGAATGACCGAATCCGTGTCCTGGTCAACGCGGACGGCACGCTGGATCTGGAGCATATACTGACGGGGAACGTGGTGCGTAGGACGCACTACCTGGTGCAGGAAGGAGACATCGGCGGGGGCTATCATTTTGAGCCGGTTGAGGGGGATGAACGGCGGGACAACCGTCACGAAGGAGCTGTGAGCACGCTTGTGTCGGCCGGGGCGCTACGCGGGGTCATCGACGTGGTCAGTCGTCTCGAGGTGCCCCTGGCGTACGACCGGGCTAATGGCGAACGAGTCGGGCACACAACGGTTTCAGTGACGTCCCGACTCACACTCGAATGGGGAAGTGATACGCTCAAGATTGCCACCACAGTGCAGAACACGGCGGAGAACCAGCGAATCCGCCTGGTCCTCCCCACGGGTATGGTCACGACCACTGTCGCTGCTGACGCCAGCTTTGCCGTTCATCAGAACAGCCCCGAGCGATGGGCCGCGGACGACCGGCAGAACTCGCACCCCATGCGGAATTTCGTGGACATTTCGGACGAGGACGTGGGAGTTGCCTTTATCGGGAAAGGGCTGCATGAATACGAGATCGTCTCGACCCCGGACGGGACGGAGTTGGAGGTTACTCTCCTTCGGTCCGTGGACTTCGTTCTGCTTTGCAGCACGTGGGAGACCCCGGAAGCCCAACTCAAACGCGAGCTCCGGTTTGAGTACGCCCTGAAGCTCCACGAGGGCGACTGGCGGTCAGGCGCCGTTCCGGAGGCGGCGGCCACATTCCGGTACGCGCCCATCGCTGAGGTCCACGGTGACTACGGTTGGGAGAAGGAGCACGAGGCACACGCAACCATTGGGTACTATGCCCTTCCCAGGGAAGGAGGCGAGGTACCCGTCGACACCAACCGGTCCTCCTGGAAATCGATCAATGCGGCTCGAGACGGTTGGCGTCGGGTCGAGCAGGACCGATTCGTTGAGGTGCAGATGCCCGACCGGCTCGTCCCATTCGAGCTTGAAGGGGAGTGTCTGGTCGTTTCGGCTTTCAAACGGGCTGAAGATGGGGATGGGGACGTCCTGCGGTTCTGGAACTACGCTGACGCCCCGCAGACTGTGCAGGTGACCGCGGCGAAGACGTCGGCTTCACTCACGCAGGTCGACTTACTCGAACGTCCCCTGGATGAGTCTCCTCCCCACGTCGGTACGGCAACGGTGAGCGTCCGCCCGTTCGAGATCGTGACGGTACGCATCTGTGGGTGATGGGATCGGGTCCGTCAGAGCCGTGACTAACGGGAGCGGCCTTTTCATGGGAGAGGGGGACCGCTTACGCTGTGCGCAGTCTGTGTCCGTCAGAGCCGCGACTAACAGGAGCGGTCTTCTCGTGGGAGAGGGGACCGCTTACGCTGTGCGCAGCCTGTGTCCGTCAGAGCCACGACTAACAGGAGTGGTCTTCTCATG
>JABHEG010000136.1 GCA_018676675.1 Lentisphaerota bacterium | reverse complement strand
GGCCGAAGCCTGGGTCTCCGTTCGACTTGCATGCCTAATCCATGCCGCCAGCGTTCATTCTGAGCCAGGATCAAACTCTCCATAGTAAAAAGCTAACCCATTCCGAAAAATGGGTACGACTTCTTCTCAATTGACAAGGTTACCTACGCCCGGAGGCGCAAGCAACTATTCCCGCAGGAACATCGCACTGTTCAGTTTTCAAAGAGCGACTTCGTGTAGCTCAAGCCATCGTTCTGACTTAAGCGAGCACACACCTTAGCATCCATTCCGAAACAAAGCAACCGCAGGTCGAAGTTTTTCTTTGCCGCGATGACCTGTTGGAATGGACGATCAGACCAACAAAGAGCGTGTACTGTAGCGCCGTGGGCGGTCGGATCAACTCGTGAAGGCACTTTTTTGCCGGTTTGTCTGAATCGCTTCCAGGTAGGGCTGCATATGGAGCCGTGCCTGTAAGCGACAGTGGGACATGAACTCAGGGGCAGACACCTGGGGGGGCCGCGATTGCGGGGGTCTCCTCGGAAGACTAGATTGATGGTTTGCTTGAACTCATCCCAACGTCTCCGGGATGCTGCGACATGATGAGATGTCAGGACAGGACGCGGCTGACTGGTGATAGACACTGTGCAAGGACCACGATGAAACGGCTTGAAACCCAGTTTGAACTCGCACGCAAGGGCGTGATCAGCTCACAGATGGAGCGCGTGGCTGAGCGTGAGGGACGAAGCGCGGACTACATCCGCGAGAAGGTCGCGAGCGGCCATGCGGTCATCCCTGCCAACCACGCACACACGTCTCTTGATCCTATAGGGATTGGTGGGGACCTGCTCACCAAGATCAATGCGAACATCGGCAACTCAGCAACGTCAAGCGGTCTCTGCGCAGAGCTGCAGAAGCTTGCGGCGGCCGTTGAGTTGGGGGCCGATACGGTGATGGACCTCAGTACCGGGGCCAACATCGATGGCATCCGCGTCGGGATCCTCTCCCACAGCACCGTGCCAATTGGCACTGTCCCCATCTACGAAGCCGCAACGGAAGTAGAAGACACGGACGACCTTCAGGCACAGACGCTGCTGGACGTCGTTGAGAGGCAAGCCCGTCAAGGGGTCGACTACATGACATTGCACGTTGGTCTGCTCAGGCGGCACCTCCCGCTGGCGGAGGAGCGTCTCCTTGGGATCGTGAGCCGCGGCGGGGCAATCCTGGCCAAGTGGATGAAGACGAACAAGGCCGAGAATCCGTTTTTTGAGCGTTTCGACGACATACTGGCCATCTGCCGTGCGCATGACGTGACGATTTCCTTGGGGGACGGGCTACGCCCCGGGTGCCTGGCAGACGCTTCCGATGAGGCACAGTTCGCAGAACTGGATGTCCTTGGTGACCTCGTCCACCGCTGTCGGTCCGCGGGTGTTCAGGTCATGGTTGAGGGACCGGGGCACGTGCCCCTTGACCAAATCCAGATGAATATGGAACGAGAGTGCGAGGTCTGCGACGGAGCCCCCTTCTATATTCTCGGTCCTGTGGTGGTTGACTGTGCGCCTGGATATGACCACATCTCCTCCGCAATCGGAGCAGCAGTCGGGGCCATGCATGGTGCAGCGATGCTCTGCTACGTTACTCCTAAGGAGCACCTCGGGCTGCCGAATGCCCAGGATGTCCGTGAAGGAGTCGTGGCCTACAAGATCGCCGCCCATGCTGCCGATGTGGCCAGAAGGAGGCCCGGGGCACGCGACCGGGACGATGCGATCTCGCGAGCAAGGGCCCGTTTTGACTGGGAAGGTCAGTTCGACCTCGCACTGGATCCGGGACGGGCGCGGGAACTCCGGGCGGAGGCGATCGCGGAGCAGAGCACTCAAAGCACGACCGACCCTGAGCAGACCAACGAGGAATTCTGCACGATGTGCGGCCCGAAATTCTGCTCGATGAGGATCTTCCAGGAAGCGAAAGACCAGTAGGTCAGAGAAGGTCGCATCGGGACTTGCGCCGGGACCTCACGGCGCCTTGCTGCCCATGCTCGCCGCCGCTCTTTCCTATGCACGCACCGCCTCAAGAGCCTCGAGGGCGGTAGCAACCGAGATCGCCCGCAGACATTTGTACGAGTCCTCACCGGCGAGTGCACAGCGCCTGGCAAAGCATGGCGCACAATCGGGCGAATCCTGAAGGACGATCCAGCGCCCCCCGACCGGGCCGGTCGCAATGGGATCAGTCGACCCGAAAATAGCGACGCCGTGGGCACCAAGAGCTGCGGCCAAGTGCATAACTCCACTGTCGTTCGCGATGACACAGGTCGCGCAACTGAGAACAGCCATCAGCTGACGCAGAGACGTCTTCCCTGCCAGATTCACCACGTTCTTCAGGTCGGCAGCGACGTAGGCAGCATCGCCCTTCTCACGGTCTGTTCCGACAACAACGACCAGTCCTTCCCAGCCCTGGGCTACGGCCGCGAACCGCTCCGCCGGCCATTGCTTCGCGGGACCATAGGCAGCTCCGGGGGCGACGACCAAGCTGGGCTTCCCCATATCACAGGCCATTCCCGAACCCGCGGCAACTCCTGCTGCATCCGAAATCTCGAGGCGTGGGCAAGCTGTGCCCCAATCGATATCGCCCACCCCGCCGGCAAGCTCCAGATACCGCCTGACTTGGTGTTCCGACGCCCGCCCGACGGGCCGCGGCCACGTTGGCAGACGGTCGGTCAACAGCATGGACCGCCCACGCCCACGCCGACCAAGACGACGTGGCACACCAGCCCGCCAGATGTCGAGCGCCGAGCCGAACGAGTTGGGCAAGACAACGGCAACTCCGGGACGCAGGCGACGTATACGCTCACGAGCCCCGCGGTTGACCCGCTTCCCCGGAAACGTGATCACTTCATTGACCCAGGAGGCGGCTTCCCAGATAGGGGCAAGGCCTTCGGGACAGAGCACGAACACACCACACGACGAGGGAACGGCGCGACGCATGCGGTAGACGGCCGGCACGGTCATGAGCGTGTCGCCCAGCCAATTGGTGGCTCGCACCAGCAAGCCATTCCGCCACTCGATCTCCGAACGATCAATACGTCCGGAATCCGGCGCGGGAGCCCTGCCAAGAACAGGTTGGTAAGTCTCAAGCGTGCTCATGGTGCATTTCTTGGCCGTCCCACCGGCCGAGTTGGGTGGGAAGCGGGTCAACCTCGGAAGTTGATTCTGGGATCGATGAGAACATAGCAGAAATCCGAAAGGATATTGCCGAGCAACCCCAAGCCGGATGTCAGCGCCAGTATCCCAAGGAAGACGGAATAGTCGCGGCCCACAATCGCATCCAGACTGAGCCGTCCCATACCGGGAATCTCGAAAACGCGTTCAATGATCACGGATCCAGCGAACATGAGCGTCAGGAGGCGTCCGAACCCCGTCGCAATCGGGACCAGGGAGTTCCGGAGAGCGTGGCCCCATATCGCGCGGCGTGAACTCCCGCCTTTAGCGAGAACGGTGCGGATGTAATCGCTGCTTATCTGTTCCAGAAGAGAGTTCTTCATGAGCAGTGTAAGTACCGCAAAACTGCCGATCATGTAACACAAGACAGGCAGGAACATGTGGAGCGCAAGGTCACTGATTTTGCCGATCACCGAGAGTTCGGCGAATCCATCAGAATAGAAACCAGCCACTGGGAACACATCCCAGAGCCCATCCACCGTCCCGCAAAGCAGGGCTTTGAGTACCATCCCGAAGGCAAAAGGAGGGATCGCGTAGCCGACGAAGACGGCGACACTCGACACCAGGTCGAACGACGAGCCGTGACGCAGAGCCTTGGCCATCTCGAGAGGGATACAGACGACATAAGTCAGGAGGAAACCGGTCACACCGAAAATGATCGAGACCGGGAACCGTTCCTTGATCAGCTGCCAGGCAGTCTTATTGGGGAACTTGTAGGACGCCCGCCGCATCCCGATGACTTCGGGCACAAGCCACCGCCAGTACTGCACCAGCAACGGCTGATCAAACCCAAAATGTTGGCGGATCGCCAGCCGTTGTTCCTCAGATATTGATGAGTTTGCGACCGACGTCCGACCCGCATCGGCCCCACCGACTCCGCGCATCTGCATCATCGCCTGTTCGACCGGCCCGCCGGGAACGAACTGAGTGATGGCGAAGCAGACCAACGTGATCCCGATGAAGGTGGGGATCACCAGCAGCAGTCTTCGGATGAAGTAGTCCAGGCGTTCCATCGATCCTCGGCTCCCGCGGGCTAGCGGGGGTCCTGTCTGTGCTGCCTGTTCATGTCGACCGTCGGCGGCGGATGAGCGATGCGATCCCGAGCAGAGCCAGCACCACAATCAGGCCCCCGAAAACAAGCGAGATCAGCGGGCTGCTGCCGGTCTCATCCAATACAGGGGGAGCCCCCATCGGCTCAGGGGCGTCCGGGCGAGGCGTGACGGTTCCCGACGCGTCCTCAGCCTCGGCCGGGCTCGAGCCGTCCGATTCAGTCGGGGAGAAGGCGTCGTCAAAGGTGACCACCTCGAGCTTGCGGGGGAGGGCCTCACCGGATTTCTGCACCGCAGACAGTTCGGCCGCGGCATCCTCATCGTACCACCAGTAGGACGTGCTCTCAGTCCCATATTTGGAGAGAACGGTGTCCGGCACGCCGAACTTGTTCCAGTAGAGCAAGCGCACGTAGTCTATGTTCCAGAGTAAGACGTACGGGAAGTCATTGAAGATGAGAGCGTCGACCTCCCTGCAGATCGCGTGTCGCGACGCCACATCGAAGATCGTCTTCTGCTTCTCAACGAGTTCGTCGACCCGAGCGTTCTTGAACCCGGTGATGTTGTTCCCGCCTTTCCGATCAGCTTCCTTTGATGCCCACATGAGTTCGGGATCTTTGAAGAGCCCGGCCCCCCAGGCCGCCCACGTCATTTCGTAGCTGAAATCGTCCATGTCCTTGGCCCAGGCCGCCCAGTCCTTCTTGTCGATGGCCATCTCGATGCCGACATCTTTGAGGTCCTCGCCGTAGATCGCGAGGAACTTCTCGGACGAGGCCGACCGGGTCAGGAACTTGAACCGGAAGGGCTTCCCATCTTTCTCCAGAATGCCGGTCTCCGCGTTGGCCTGCCAACCCGCCTCCGCCAGCAACGCACGGGCGGCGTCTTTACTGAAGACAGTGGACGTGTTCGGGCAGGAAACGCCACCGTGGTAGAGATCCTCGTAGTACGACCGGTGGAGGAAGTACTTGTTGTACATCAAGGTCCGGTTCATCTTGTCACGGTCGAGCAGGTGAGCCATCGCTTTCCGTACGCGCCGGTCGTCGAACGGGAAGCGCCGCATGTTCATGGCGAATCCCTGGAACCCAATCGGGTGGTGGTTGTAGATCTTCTGTTTGACGATCCAGTTCCTGTCGAACTTCTCGCCCTGCGTCTCGTTGACCCATATATATGACGTGTAGACGGCGAAGACATCAATCTCGCCCTTCTTGAACGCCTCAAAGGCATTGGGGCGATCCGCGAAGAACTTGTACTTGATGCGCTGGAAATTGCCCTTCCCTCTGCTGCTGGGAAACGCCCGGCGCCACCAATCCTCGCGGCGCTCAAGGGTCGCATACAGTCCTTCCTTAAGCTCCCCTATGCGGTAGGGGCCGGACACGACCGGGAACTCAAAGTTGATCTTGTTGAAATCACTCTCCGCGAACACATGCTTCGGCAGGATGTAGAAGCCTCCCGACGTTCCCAGGTTGCGCCAATGCACCTCCTTCGCGGTAAAGCGGATGGTGTGCTTGTCGAGAACTTCCGGGACCTCGAGACGCTCAAGGCTGCCTTTATGAACGCCGGTCATGTTCTTGGGATCCATCACCGCCTGGTAGGTCCAGAGCACATCGTGAGCGGTGATCTCCACACCATCACTCCAGCGGGCACGGGGATCGATCTTGAACGTGAAGACTTTCTTGTCTTCTGAAATCGTCCACTGCCGGGCGAGGTAGGGCTCGTACTCAAGGGTGAGCGGGTTCATATCAATCAACGTCTCATACATCACTCCGAACACACGGGCCGTGAAGACGTTGTTATCCAGGTAATAGTTCAGACTCTTCGGGGACTGGCCGGCATAGTCAACGACCTCGCCGCCAACAGTTGCATACTCGCCGGCGAGAGGATCCGGCGTATCCTCCCAACCTGCTGGGGGGAAGGTCTGTCCCATGCACGTCAGCCCTGAAACCGTGAGACCGATACATATCCATAGTCGCCAGAAAAGCATGCTCATTCTCCCGCCTCGTGACGCTGCCGGAGGCATCCACCAGGGACGCTTGTTCTATTCCAGCACCGTCGGTGTGAGGTAATAATAGCGGCCAGGCTGAAGGCTCCGAATCTCCTGCGGCAAGAAGTTGCGAAGCGCCCCGACCTGAGGAGCTTTCATTGACATCAGCAGATCCGAAAAACGCAACGCTCGGCGGAGACGCACCACCTTCGCACCGGAAGCATCCGCCAGCTCCCGGGCTTTGGCTACGGCATCCTCAAAGTAGCCAAGCTGATCGACCAAACCGGACGCCAGCGCCTGTTCGCCCGATAGGACGCGGCCATCCGCAAATTCAGCGGCCAAAACGTCCGCCCGGCTCCGGTAGCGTTCGCGGCCATCCGCAACGACCTGCGCGAACGCGTGGAAGTTGCTGGTCACCAGTTCATTGACAAGCGCCTTCTCAGCTTCGGTGCGGGTTCGCCCACCGGCCAGAAGGTCTTTCATCTTCCCCGATTTGTACACCTCGGACTCGAGACCGATTTTCTCGAACAGCCCCGCGTAATTCAATGTCCCAATCAGAACGCCGATGCTCCCGGTCAGAGTCAGACGATTGGCGACGATGCAGTCCGTTCCCGCAGCGATGAAGTAGCCGCCGCTGGCGCCCATGGCATGCATGCATGTGACAACCGGCTTACCCGTTTCCCGGAGCTTCAGAACGGCCCGATGAATCTCATCGCTTGCGGTGACCTCGCCGCCCGGGGTGTTCATATCCAGAATGACCCCAACGACACTCTCATCTTCCTTGGCCGCCTTGAGCTGACCGCAGATCGAACGTGCGCTCGCGCCATCAAACGGGGCGTCGTACAGGATCATCCCACGGACATCGATGACCGCAATTTCCCGCTCAGAACCCAGCGTCCCATCGAGAAGGACCTCCTTGCGGATCTTACCGCCACCACTCGTAGGCAGCCCGGCCGCGCCGCTTGGGACGAGGTCTGCAAGGTTGCCGAGAAACAGCAGAAAGCCAACCGAGCCCACCAGCACCACGGTGCCGACAACAGCGATCACCAACAGGCACCCGGAGCGGGACGTCCGGCGAGGCGGGGGAGAGCCGGCAGCGGGCCGTTGGGATGACAACGGGCGGACAACGGGAGGCGGGGGCGGAGGCAGGCGGTCGGCAACCGATTTCGGGGCCGCAACGGCTGCGGAAGGCCCTCCGCTCTCTCCAGCTGACCGGGGTCCCACGAGGGGGACAAATTCTGACCGGATGGGGGCAGAATCCGCGTCCTCTCCAACGGGGACGCCAGGAAGCGGTCGCGCCGCCCCCGACGGGACGTCCGCGTCGTCACGGGAGGGCGCTTCGGAGCGGTCCTGGCCGGTGTCCTGAGGGGGGCCACCTTGCGGGAGGCCCTGCGATTCGTCTGTCGGTGTGCCCGCGCCCATGCGTGAGACCTCTCTGTTACGCCGCAAGAAGACGGTGGAACGGCGACACAACTCTTTTCGACGCCTTCAAGACGGACCAGTCACCCCCTTCCCATACCGATGCGTTACGTGCTCGGCGGAGGAGGAGCTGTGCGTTGACCAAGACGATGCCGGTCCGTCACGGAAACGAGTCGGAATATAGCTTCCCGGAACCGAAATATCGCGTTCCCGGGAAGCCCCCCTTGTCAGCTCACACATCGACAGAGAGATGGTTGACGGGAAGTGGAAGGAAGATTATAGGGGTGGGATGTCCTAAGCCACGGGAAGGGCCGCAGAGAAGGAGAATCGGGTGCGGCAATTCCGCAACTATGGAGGATGGGAGGATGCAGAGAAGAACACGTCTGGTCTTGGTGTTAGTCACGACGTTGACCTGCCTGTGCGTAGCTGAGAGTCGAGCTCAGTCCTCCTCGAAATCGCTGCTCTTTCTCTCGGGTCGCGTGGAACAGAAGCCGCCGGGCGACCCCAGCAAGTACCGAATCCGCTCCTTCCTGCCCGACGCAAAGCTCCAACCCAAACTCAAGGCTTGGGGCTACACGTGGTGGGCGGACTTCTTCTCCACTCAACTGACCCTTGAATGGCTCAAACAGTTCAATGCCGTCGTCGCCCTCGATTTTCCCACGATCGAGAAGCACCGGGATGTCGCAACCGAGATCCGCGCCGTCGAGGCCATGCTGCATGAGTATGTCCGCGAGGGGGGAGGACTGCTCCTGACCAGCGCCATCGAGTCCAGCCAGTGGGGGCTTGAGAGAAACACCGAGGAGCTCAACCGTTTTCTCGCTCCTCTTGGTGCCCAGGTGAACCTGGAGCAAGTCTACGAGAAAAACCCAATTCTGCGGCTTCCAAAGCCCAACCCACGCTCGTCGATCAGCCGTCTGGCCTGGACAGGGAACGTGTCCGAACACACCCTCACTGAAGGTGTCAAGGGCCTCATTTACCCCACAGACCCGGGATCGATGTGTTACTACACCCATCCCGTTCGAGCGGACGACACCTGGAGCATCCTGCTCCGGGCCTCGGACACAGCCTGCTCGATCACGACACCTCTCGGGACCAAGAACTCCAGGAAAGAGCAAACGCCGGGAACGTGGGAGGAAGCGCCGCCGCTCCTCGCTGCCAGGCAGGTGCAGAAAGGGCGCATCGCCCTCTGGCCCACCATCCCTTCAGCAACCATCATCGACGGTTATCATGAGTTCTGGGGACGAGGACTCATCATGACCGAGTCTGACACGAACCACCCATCCAGCGGTGAACGGCTGATCCGGAACCTGCTGGAGTGGCTCACGGCCCCCTCGCGCAACACGTTCGGCGGCTTCAAAGCACCGCCCAGAAAGGAAGAGAAGGAGGCGGGACTGCACCGGATTCCCTGGGACAAAATCCGCCTCCCAAAGCGCCAGTTCGCCGGCACGCACAAGGGGCTGATCGGGCTCAAAAGCAATCTCTCAACCGGGACCGACTCGCCGGAAGCAATGATCAAAGCCGCCCAAGCCGCCGGGTACGACTTTGCGGCCTTCAGTGAAGACTTGGAGGAGCTCACCCCGGAAGAAATTGGGGCATTGATCGCACTTTGCGCCAAATACCGTTCCGACACGTTTCAGGTCTTCAGCGGATTCGTCTACCGTGATGCCTCAGGGAACAGCTGGCAGGTCTTCGGGACCGACACCCACTGGCCCAAAGATGGCTGGTGGCAGGACAAGGACGCAAAGACGATCGCCAAGAACAACGTCATCTTCCGCGGCTACCAGTTCTTCCCGGTGATCATGGTGCACCCAAACAAGAACCCGGAGAAGCCATGGTTCCAGGGCAACTTCAAAGGGCTGGCTGTCTACACCTACGATAACGGCAAACTGGTGGACGACGCCACGGACGTCTACACCAGACTGCAGGGAGACAACTATCGGCTCTTCCCGGTTGTCCTGCACTTCGTCCGCTCCGTCGAGGACGTCGCACGAGCCGCCACTCCCTCTCTCCCGCAGACCTACGCCCCCTGGCCGGAGTTGTCCGACATCCTCAGCGCTTTCTCGCGCACAAGCCCAATGCACAAAGGCAATCACGTGTTCCAGTGGCCGCAGTTTGTCTCCAGCGCCCCGCAAGTCGATCTGTTCCGGGTGGTCAACTTCGGGACATCGGACCTCGCGATTCCGGACAATGATCGCTTCCGCCTGCAGGTGCGTCTCCGGGCCGACGTGGGGCTCGAAGAAGTCCGCATCAGCGATGCCGGCATCCCATGGCGGAGACTGCTGCCCAAAGGACAGAAGGAACTGGCGATCGAACTTGACGGCTTCCATGATCGGACACACCACTTCATCATCACGGCCACCGACACGCAAGGCGGCAAACTGATCTCCTCCTGTATCGGCACCTCCGTCCAGGAACTCAACGTCCCGCGCTGCACGGACAACCTCAACACCTACCTGGCAGGAAAATTCGAAGCCGTCGATGTCTTCCCGATCCGCGGCCTGGAGAACTACATATTCATCCAGTCGGGGACATTCGGCTATTTCCCGAAACTCGCTGGACTGAAGCAGCTCGAGAGACCGGCGATCGATCAGCGTCTCACCCACGTCAGTCGATTCGGCTATATACGAACGGACGTCTTCGATCACATCTACCCCCCCACCGCGACATCCAACTGGAACCAAAATGACATCCCCGAAGTCGCCAGCCCGGACACCCCAATCCGTGGCCGGACGAGACTCACTCTCTTCACTCCATGGGCCAACTCCACATCGATTCATCATGTGGAAGGTCGTTTCGAGATAACCCGGGATCTCTCCGTGCCCCGACGAACGGCCGCGGTATTCCAGAACCGCTGGGTCGAAGACGCCGAGACATTCATCATCTCACCAAAGGACGGGAAGATGTCCGTGTTCTGCCTGAAACCACGCCGACGTTGGCGCCGGGGATCGCTCGAGGACATCGAGTATATCGCAAACATCGGGCCCTTCGGGGGAGCACGCGCCATCGTCCCTCTAAGCGGGGGCCTCGATTACGCTGCCCTCCAACAAGGCGATCCGGCAGACCCACGCAGCACCTTGCTCGCCTCTCTATCGCTGGGAGACGACCCCGACATCCCCGGGGGAACAGAGTTCCACTACGAGTACCTCGCCATCTGCAGCGAAGTTCGGGATCATGCCGACATCTCGTTCGTGGAAGACGTCTTCGAGGGGATGGGCCTCCGCGGCAAGACGGCATACGACATCCGCCCCACTCAAGGCGAAGTCGTCGACCGGCGGTTTGTGCTCCGCTTGAAGGCTGTAGAGCACGCCTTCGCTGCCACGCTCACCCAAGCCGCTCTCCCCATGCGCCTACCCGTGTTCATCACCGGACTCAACCCAAAGTGGCCAGCCGGCATCTGGTACAAGGGCAAACACCAATTCCTCGTGCCTACATGGCAGATGGACAAAATGCATAACCGCTTCGCAAGCCCCAAGAAGGTCATACACAAAGACTGGCTCCAACGCTTCGGGATCGTGGAGGGACGCGGAATGCTCCAGCTTGACACCGCCTTTGAAGACAAGCAGGTCTTTGTGGGCAATTTGCTGGTGTGCGACCACCCCGGCGTCATCCTCGAACTCGAGGATACACGCAAAGGCCGCGTCAGAATCGCCGCCAACAACCCAAGCGATGCTCCGGTCACGATTACCGTCAAACCGGCCGCCGGCTTCACCCTCCTCGGAACGTTCGCCAAGACCATCACGCTGCCCCCCGGAGGGTTCGCAAAGATGGGCATCGAAGACTAGCTTTGCAGCACGCTCTCACGGCTTGGCAATCCGATCTGGAGACGCCTTGGCCGTCAGAGAAAACAGCGCTGCGACCCAGACCGATCCCCAGTAGGCCGATGCACAGGAACGCCCGTTTTGGAAGCGACAACCTTTCTCCAACGCCTCACCGGCCAGCGTTTCTTCGACAACCAGGTCGTCCATGTTGAGGATCTTCCCGCACGCCCGGCGACCCACCAAGCCCTGCAGAACGGCCTCACGCCCATCTGTGAGCAGGCCCTCAGCCGTCTGGGAATCACGGAACTCTATGCCCATCAGGCGACCTCCGTGGATCAGATCCGAGCCGGTCGGGACATTGTCATCGTCACCGGTACGGCCAGCGGCAAAACGCTCTGCTACACAATCCCCGTCATCGACGCCGTCGCGGAGAACAGTCTCGCAACCGTGCTCTGTATCTATCCGACGAAGGCCCTTGCCCAGGACCAACTGCGGGGCTTCAATGCTCTGCATCTCGACGATCTTGGCGTCCCGTTCATGGCCGGAACGTACGATGGCGACACGCCGCAGAACCTGCGGCGCAAGATCCGCGACGGGGGAAACGCCATCCTGACCAACCCGGACATGCTGCACCAAGGCATCCTCCCTCAGCACGCGCGCTGGAACCGCTTCTTCACGAATCTCCGCTATATCATCATCGATGAAGTCCACGCATACCGAGGTGTGTTCGGCTCCCACCTCGCCAACGTCATGCGCCGCCTGGAACGCATCTGCAGGCACTATGGCTCACGCCCTCAGTTCATCTGCTCGTCCGCCACCATCGCCAATCCACGTGAGCACGCCGAACGCATCTGCGGTCGCGAAATGGCGCTGGTGGACAACGATGGCTCGCCCCGGGGGCCAAAGCGCTTCGTGTTGTGGAACCCGCCTCCCCTCAAGACAGCCGCGGGCGGCAATCCTGACGACTGGCGCATCGGCGGAGACCGTCGGAGTCCCCTGGGTGAAGCCGTTCAGCTCATGACACTCCTGGTCAGTGAAGGAATCCAGACGATCGCCTTCGTACGGACGAGGCTGGCGGCAGAGCTGATCTTTCGCAGTTGCCGAGAGCGCCTCAGAAAGACCTCCAACAGGTTGGCCAACGCCGTGCATGCGTACCGGGGCGGCTATCTTCCTGAAGAACGCCGAGAGATCGAACGCCGGCTCGCCAGTCGAGAGATCCTCGGCGTGGCAAGCACGAACGCCCTCGAACTCGGGATAGATATCGGTAGCCTCGACGCCTGCATCCTCGTGGGCTATCCCGGAACCGTCGCAAGCCTTTGGCAGCAGTCTGGAAGAGCAGGCCGAGGGCAGGAAGAATCGCTCATCTTCCTGGTGGCCCAGAATGCACCTATGGACCAATTTCTCATGGCCCATACCGAGTACCTCTTCCGTCAAAGCCCGGAACAGGCCGTTGTCGATCCGGACAACCCTCACGTGACCATCGGCCATCTCAAGTGTGCCGCCAACGAGTTGCCTGTCCCCGCCGGAGACGCTGACCACTTCGGCCCATACGCCGAGACGATCCTTGAGCTCCTGGAGGAGGACCAGTACGTCAAGAACATCCAGGACAACTGGTACTGGGCCAGCAGTGAATACCCGGCCGCAACCGTCAACCTCCGCAACATCGCCGGCCCCGTCTACACGATCCAGGATGAAGCCGATGGCGAACGCGTCATCGGGACGCTCGATGAGATAAGCGCCCTTTCCCAACTCCACACCCATGCGGTCTATATCCACGGTGCCGATACCTACTTCGTCAACAAACTCGACATCGAGCAGAAGATCGCCTTCGTCGAGAAGCGCGATCTGGACTATTACACACAGTCCGTTCAGACCTCGGAAATTCGCATTGACGAGCCGGAAGAGGAAACAGAGTGGCGCGGAAGCCTGCTGGGGTTCGGTGATGTGACCGTGTCGACCGCAATCTCCATGTTCAAGAAGATCCGCTTCCATTCGCGGGACAGCCTGGGGTTTGAGAAGCTGGAACTCCCTCCTCAATCGCTGGAAACGGTCGCCCTCTGGTTCGCCCCTCCGGAACACGTCGTGAAGACCGTGGATGCGGCCGACATGCTCATGGGCGAGGCCCTCATCGGGGTGGCAAATGTGCTCATCGAGGTGGCTCCTCTGTTCGTCATGTGCGACACCCAGGACATCGGTACCGTTGTCGACGCCAAGAACTTGAGTCGCGATGCGTTGTTCCTGCATGACCGCTACCCGGGGGGCATGGGATATGCCCGGCGCTGCCTGGACCGTTTCGAAGACATCATGGCCACCATCCTTCAGGTCGTTCGGAACTGCAGTTGCGAGGATGGTTGTCCGTCCTGCGTTGGTTCGGCGACCACTCCTTTCGCAATGACCGACCTGGATTCGTCAGTCCGGGGGCGCATCCCCAATAAGGCCGCTGCATTGCACCTGCTGGAGGCGTTGCTCGCGTGACCGCCAATCGGTCAGCCAAGCTCTTCGGAGAGGACAAGCCCACGCGTCCGGCTGCTCCCGAGACCATTCCCAACGCCTTGCCGTCCCCCTCACGCGGGGTCACCCTCGTTTTGCGCCTGCTCAGCTTGGCAGTAGGTTATGGGACCATGCGACTGTCCATGTGGGCCCTGCAGAACGACGCCTCCAGCCATCGGACGAGTCTGGTCGTTCTCGGAGTGGCAGCCGGCAGTCTCTGCATCGTGTTGGTGTGGCTGGGCACGCTAGCCTCACCGAAGGTCGTGGGAAAGGTGTGGAAGGCCATCGGCAAAGTGATTCTCGGACTGCTCATGTTCACGTGATCCCGCCATCCCGCCACACGAGAGCCCACATTCTCGGAAGCCCCCCGGACATATGGATCAGGAGCAACTGATGCCCGGCAGACGTAGCGACATCACGATGATCGCGGTGCTGGTGCAGCTTCTCTGCTTCGGCGGTATAGGCGTCGCCCAAACACCGCCCCCCTCCTCAATAAACATCGCTCCCGAATCGTGGATTGTCTTCGCCTCAGCCGGATGCAAGGGCTGCAAATGGCTCAAGACGACGTGCCTTCCCGCCGTGCAGGCCAAGATGGCGAAAGACCTGCCCCCTATCCTTTTTGTAGACCTGGATACCGAAGGCAACTACGAAGTCCTGATGGATGTGGAGGAGACCTTGAACGCGTCCGGTGAGGTGTTCCCGGCGCTGCTGACCGGCAACACGCTACGCTATGGGGAAAAGGCAATCGATCGCTGGGCCACGGGACTGGGGCAGGTGCTGCCTGAAGCGGTACTCCCGACGTCCGTTATCGAGCTGGTGAGAAAGGCCCCGAAAGTCGTCCCGTTCCTCGAGGAGGCAGCGACCGCCCCCTCCGTTCCCACGGCGCCAGTGGAGCTCCCTAGACCGGAAGCGAGCAAACGCGAAACGCCATACACGAAGGCCACGATCCTGTACTTCGAGACAACCGGCTGCAAGGGCTGCGCAAGAGCAGAGAAGCAGCTGGCTTTCCTCAAGCGACGCTTCCCACAGCACGGTTTCCATCGTGTCAACGCTCTCGAGTCTGAAGGGCGCGTCCTGCAGATGGCCGTGGCAACGCGACTGGGCCTTGCCACAGAATCACGGCTCCAAACGCCCATGTTCGCCTCCGGGAAGGCGACCTGTCAGGGCAAGACCCTCACCGACAAGGCTGTAATCTCTCTGCTCGAAGCTGCCCCGGACGTCCCGTTCTGGAAGGAGTGGGATGAAGCGGAAGCTCTGGGCAGTGCAGAGCGCGACCTGCGTAGTCTGGCGGCCAGTTTCACCGTCCCAACTGTACTCCTGGCCGGACTCATTGACGGTATCAACCCCTGCGCCTTTGCCGTGATCATTTTCCTGGTCAGTTACCTCACGTTGGCTCAGGGCATGGGCAAATACCGGGCCCTCTGTTACGGGCTTCTCTTCTGCGTCGGCGTCTACATGTGTTACTTCCTGATCGGTGTGGGATTCATCCGGATGCTGGACCTGATCGAGGGCTGGAGCGGCGTCCTGCGTGGGATCTTTTTGGCCACTGCTGCGGCCTGTTTCATCTTTGCGGCAGGGGCTGCTCTGGACGTCCTTGCCGCGAGAAGGCGGGGCACAGGTGCGATGCGTTTCGGGATGCCCAAGCGCATACGGAACCTGACCCATCGGCTTATCCGCGAACGTGTGGGCACCGGCCTGCTTGGTGCGGGCGCCCTCCTGCTCGGAGTGGTTGTCAGCGGCCTTGAACTCGTCTGTACGGGGCAAGTCTACCTGCCCGTTATCGTGTTCATCAACAGTTCCAGCAAAGGACACGGGGCGCTGGGACTCCTCTGTGCCTACAACCTCGCTTTCATCGCCCCGCTCCTGGCAGTAGTGTTTCTCGGTGTATTCGGAGTGGGATCGCGTGCGATCGCCGGATGGGCGGGAGAGCACGCCATCGTGATGCGTGGCCTCACCGGCGCGCTAGTCCTGGCTCTGGGACTTATCGTCCTCTACATGGCGTTCCGTTGAGAAGCATGCCGGAGAACGGAAGCGATTGGACCGATCCGGCAGATCGGACAGATCAGACCGATCCCATGAAGCGAACCGTGGACCGCTGAACCATCCAAGAGGTGTCTCCAAAAATGTCGACCAAATGCCTGCTGCCGCTGATTTCCCTCTGTCTCATCCTTGCCGGCACTACCGGCTGCCGGTCCCTCAACCCCTGGGCTGCCCCTCCCGTTTGGCAGGCTGAACAACTCACCGCAATCGAGGGCTTCGACATCCCCGAATGCGCACTTGTTGTACCCGAACGTGACGCGGTGTTCGTGGCCAACGTCTCTGCCAATCCCGACGAATTCTGGTCTGACGACAACAAGGGCTTTGTGTCATTGCTGAACAACAAGGGCGACGTTGCCTCTTTCCGCTGGGTCAAGAGCACACCGCAACTGCCTCTGCACGGGCCGAAGGGCATGTGTGTGCTCGGAGACCACCTCTACTTCACAGACAACACGCGGGTCATGCGCTGTTCGGTTGAGACGGGCGAAGGCCTCGAGCTTTTTGCGGAAGGCTTCGGCAAAGCCAACGATCTGGCCACGGATGGAAACCGTGTGTGGGTGTCAGACACCACCGAGAACGCCTTCATCGCCATCACCCTCGACGGGACGAAAACCAGGTTCACAGCCCCACAGGGGATCAACGGGATCACCTTCTCTGAGGGCAGGATGTTCGGCGTCAGTTGGCATCTCCATGAAGTCTTTGAGCTCGACCCCACAGGAAAGCAACCCCCGCAGCCCTTTGGCCTGGCCTCCGAATTCGTCAACCTCGACGGCATCGTCGTCCTCCCCGACGGCACATTCATTGTTTCGGACTTCAAAGGCCACCGGATCGCCACGATCACGCCGGACCGCAAGACCGTGCGGACGCTGTGCGAACTGGACTCCCCGGCTGATATCAGCATCGATCCCGACAAGGGCATCCTCTACGCTCCGGAATTCCATCAGAACCGCGTCCGCGTCTACAGGCTTAAGAAGCGCTGACCCACCAGTAGACCTCCCCAATGTGGGAGGCGCCTCCGTGCGGCGACCGATTCCGCTTGTACGGCGAGCGGCCCTCCGATCGCCAAGAGGAGATGCCGCCCGGGGGGCCGTGCGGCGTACGAAACAGAGTGGAAGGCGCCTCTGTGCGGCGACCGATCCCCTGTTTCCTCACCTCCCTTGCATACCTCGGATT
>JABHEG010000278.1 GCA_018676675.1 Lentisphaerota bacterium | reverse complement strand
TCGCGCTGGCCGCCCTTCGCTTTGGCCACCTCAGTCGAGCTCCTCCATGTATGGCGTCATGACCACATCGCTCATCTCAAACCAACCGATCTCGCCGCGGTCTGTATCGGCCTCCACAGAGCCGCAATGCTACCTTGCGCCCTCGATAGCCGCAATGCCGTCCTCTCACCCGACCAACCACAGCGCGAGCATACCCTCGGCACGAGTGCTGAGCTCCGGTCCGCCAGTTGGTCGCTTGCTTCCCCTCAGGACACCCCCTATCTTCCTAGTGTCTGACAGGGGAAAGCGGCGATAAACGACCCTTACGCATCCTCTGTCCACGAAGGCCGGATTCAACACGGGTTATACGGCGGCAAAGCGCCGCATAACCCTCAGTACGTTCAGTGGCAATCGGTGATCGATATCACAGCGGAATGTGGGGATCCTGATCAGTTCGGCTACTTGGACGCCGCCGAGTATCTCGCTGGCGTCGCACTTGTTGCAGCGCAGCGATATCTGTCCGCAACTCTCCCGTCAAGTGGGCTTTCCAAGAAGGAAGCACTGGATCTGCCACCAACTTTGCCATCGGGCCAGACGTGTGTGGCACTGATCAATGGGGCTGCCAACTTCTGGAAGCATGGTGAGGAGTGGAGCGATCCTCCGACCATTCAACAAGCTCTAACTGCTCGGACCGTCGAGTCTGCCGGGATAGAAGCCCAAGAATACGTCTGCACCGAAGCCCTGGCGGCTCTTGTAGGCCTTGAGCAGAGGCCATTCCTTCGGTTGAGGGAGCTTTTGGCTGAGTGGCGGTCATACGTGATAGGGAAATGCGAATAGAAGGATGCTAGGCACGGCTAACCCCTCCCGAAAACTCCATCCGTACTCAGAGTTGGCGCCCTTCCCTGACTTGGCTCGTGAGCTCTGATGCCCACATCCCTGACTCCCCTGAGTGCTCGCCTCCCACAACCCCACCCCCCGCCAACCAACCGCAGGCAAGGACATTCCAGGGAGCTGCTGAACTTTGGACCAGCGGGCACAAGGACCGGGCTCAAAAACGCCGCCTTGCATGAGGGGATCATCAGCGGGGCAGTCGCATTGGGCGGCTTCCAGCAAGTCTTGCAGTGCTCAGTGGGGCATCCCTCCCTCAGGTTGACTCTCTTCCTCGTTCCCGCTATCGTGATCATCAGAAGACCGAGGGAGCTCCTGAGTGATTTGATGAAGAGCTGCTGATGCTGGTGGGGGGAAGGATGCTGCTCAGGATTACTGTTTGATACGAGACGGGACTCAGGGCAGGAGGCGCCGTGCTGCGGGCTTGTGGGCCGGTGGCGTGAGAGCTGGGGTAGGGAGACCGCTCCGGCCACTTGATTGTTTGGGAGCCGAGATGGCTGAGCAAGATGACTTCATCAGGAGACTCCGCAGTCCGTGGCTCTGGACCTTCTGGGCTTGCGTCTTCCTGTCGATCCTTTTCGCCGCAAGCCCCTTCGCGAGCAACTGGTCGCACCTGGTGTGGACGAAGTTGGCTGAATGCATCAAGCCGGGCGTGAGGGGGGCAGACAGATCGGCCTTGGCGCTGACGTACTGCATGAGGACCGCTGCACTGGTCATGGGCATAGGGGTAGCGGCAGGTGCGATTGAGGCATTCCGGAATCTGAGAATCAGGAACAGAAACGAGACAACCAGCCAGTCGATCTGACCGAGAATCGCTGCGCTCATCTCGGCAGGTCACCGGTACGTTCGCGACGAAAGATGATGCCGGTGCTGGAGCCATGGAGGCGCGCTGATGAAGCGATGGACTTGGGTAGTGGCAATGGCCCCGGTCATGCTAGTTCTGTTCAAGCTGGTTTGCTGGGCTGACTGCCTGCATGCTCACAATTACGACCCATACGAAATCCCTCCGCCGACTGCCACCGACTTCACGCGCGCAGCCATCGTGTTTTGGGGTGCATTACTGACGCCGTTGGTCGTGGGCCTTGTTGCGGCGGTTGTGGCTTTCCGCCGAAGCCGCCCGGCACACCGGCCGATTGCAGAATCGTGCATCGTGGCGATCCCATTGCTTGTACTCCTTCAAGGGATCCTGTGGCCTTCCACCTTGCCCGATAGTGGGTGCGTGGGCATGCTGCCGTGGGGCATTCTTCTGGGGGCTCAGTTCCTTCTTGGTGGAGTCGTCGTGATGGCGTTGCAGAATCTGGGCGCGTGCGCACGACATCACAACTGGCGCAGGCTCTTACTGTCCACATTGGTCGCCTGCGGCGGGATGCTGCATCTGTTCTGGCTGTATGCGTTCATCATCTACATTGACACTTGACGACGAGACAGATTGAAGACTCGATGGGGGATAGGCCCCCGGCTCCCACCGGGGCCCTCCCACGCCACCAACTCATACGGTTCCGTAAGTGGCGGTTCGGCTGCTGGAATGATTCTCCTTGGTTGCACGGCCGCGGGGGCGCTGGTATCATTGAGCAGAAGCCTGAGGGATGCTCCCGCTTCCGGCACGCGTTGTCGGCGTGGGTTGGCGCGGCCTTATCTGGGAGCTAGAGTAGAGCATCTCGAGGGAGTTTCATGCGCAGGATCATGCTTGTGCATTGGGTTGGGCATCTGAAAGGCAACACAATCACGACTAACGACTAGAGAAACACATAGGTGAGCTTCACGCTCACCGGAAGCTTCGGCTTCTTCCGGTTCCGTCTCTTACAGAAAACTGGCACTTTTCATCACACAGAGAGACACGCCGGGAGTCGCCCCGATTGGGGCGCGCTCTCTGCATTCTCTGTGTGGGTATGCCAGTACCTCTGTAGGGATGCATATGAGTCGCGTCCCTTTTTTTTGCCGTGGGGACGCGAGAGAAAGGCAAGGCAGACGTGAGCGGTGTGTGTGCGCAAAGGCGGGAGCACACTGCTGATCCTTCGGTCAGTCCGTGGAAACACCCAGGGATCTGGGGAGGACGCCACGTTCACCCGTCAATCTGCGTGCTCACGCGTCTTGCGGCGGTGCTGCCAGGGGTCTATGCGATGGACATCTCGATGTGAATGGAGAACAGGGATCATGTGGTTGAGTGCAAAGAAACTGCTTGTTGGCGTTGCCGTGATGGGGGGCATTCTCCTTGTCATCTTGGGCAGCCTGGTCCGCATTCGCCAAGTTGAGGGCGAACTTGGGGACGCGGGGACGCGCTCTGGCCTGTCATCGGCCGAGGGGGAGGAAACACAGACGGATCCTGCACTTGGTAACGGAACAGGGGACGTAGCTTCTGTCGGGGTCGATGCCACCCGCAGGGAAGCATTGTCGCTGTATGACCTGAGTGCCCCCGCAGACTTCAGTACTGTCGTTGAGTTGCTCACCGAATGTGTCCGCCAGGAGGATGTGCTCGCCACGTTCTGGCTTGCACGCTTCTACCTGTTTGGGGAGTGTGGCCTGACCAAGAACGAATCGCAGGCTCGTGCCTATGCAGAAGCCGGAATCGAAGCATTGAGGGCACTGGCCAAAACGGACTGTTCAGAGGCGGAGTACCTGCTTGGTTTGGCATACACGGTTGGCCTGGGAGTGCAGGCCAAGGATGCCGTGGAGGGACGGAAGCTATACGAGGAGGCTGCAGAGAACGGCAGTGCCTACGCGATGTCTGTGCTTGGGGATACGCATGCGAGAAGCGGCAACCACAATGACGCTGCTCAATGGTTCCTCCAGGCGGCAGAAGCTGGGAAGACGGGTGCAATGGTCAGCCTGGGGTTCCGCCTTTCGAACGGACAGGGCGCTCCGCCGGACTTGGCCAGCGCACTCAAGTGGTATGAGAAGGCAGCACAGGCAGGGAACGCTATCGCCATGTACAATCTCGGCACGTTCTTTCATGGAGGGAAAGGAGTCCCGAAGGACTTCCTGAAGGCGAAGAAGTGGTACCGGAAAGCGGCCGACAGGGGCTACTCTGGAGCCATGCACACATTAGGAGTCATGCACCACGGCGGACAAGGCGGAACCAAGAACCTACTTGAGGCACGGCGTTGGTACCGGAAAGCGGCCGATGCAGGCTTCCCTGATGCAATGCTGGAGCTCGGGCTGATGTTCGCGAGAGGGGATGGTCTGAACAGGGATGACACGGAGAGCGCGCGTTGGTACGCGAAGGCATCCAAGGCCGGGAACATGAGAGCCACGTTTTACCTGGCTGACAGATACAGGCTGGGGCGAGGGGTCCCTAGGAGCGAATCCGAGGCTGTGCGGCTGTACACGGAAGCCGCCAATGATGGGTACGCACCGGCTCTGTACGTTATGGGAGTCCGACTTGATGAAGGTCGTGGTGTACCAAAGGACGCTAGGCGAGCCGTGGCGACGCTAGAGAAAGCAATCAAGGCTAAAGACAAGACCGCGATGAACTATCTGGGAGAGCTTCTGCTGGCAGGACGCCCGCCCGATGTTGCACAGGACGAAGCGAGGGCCGCCAGCCTGTTCAAGCAAGCCAGAGAGGCGAGATATGCTTCTGCTTACACGAACTTAGGCCGTATGTATCTCTCTGGACGGGGTGGTCTCGTCAAGAATGGACCTCGGGGGATACAGCTCCTCAAACAGGCTGCTGGTGTGGGAGAATCGAACGCCCTGAATTTTCTTGGCGAAATGCATCGGGACGGTCGCCATGGGCTATCTCAGGACCGCGAAGCCGCTGTTGACCTCTTCCGGAGAGCGGCGGAGAGGAAACACACGACTGCAATGCGCAATCTCGCGTATTGCTATGCCTTGGGACATGGCGTCGTCAGGAACGAACGTGAAGCCGTCAACAAGATGAAAGCGGCGGCGGAAGCCGGGGACGCAGAAGCCATGTTTGCCCTCGGACGAATGTATCAGAATGGCATGGGTGCAACCCGGAACGTCAGGACAGCGGTTCGCTGGTACCGTTCGTCTGCCAAAGAGGGATATGCAAAAGCAATGCACCAGATAGGGCTGTGCTACAGAGAGGGAACGGGTGTGACAGAGGATGCCCGTGAGGCCGAATCATGGTTCGCCAAAGCCAGGAAAGCCGGCTACTTCAAAGCAACGACAGATTAAACACCACCTGTGGAGCCATTTCGGCCTCCGCTGATGCTGTGGCTCCTCCGGGGCAGAACAGTCCAGGGGTGCCTTCGGGAGGGTTAGGGATATGCGCTTGATCTCGCTTGGGCTACTGCTGCTGATGGTCTGGGTTCCACCGACCGCTGGAGCCGATGCAGCCATCACCATGACGCTTCGAGACGGACGGGTCTACCGGGACATCACCATCCATGACAGGACCCCTGACAGTGTCGTGGTGCTCCATCGCCACGGAAGGGCAGAGGTCCATCTAACTGATCTCTCGGAGTCCGAAGTCGTGCGGCTTAAGTTGCTCAGCCCAGAAGAGGAGAATGAGGTACTCCTGGGCGTCAACACAGTCGAGCAAATCGTCAAGAAGCGTATCGAAGCCGGAGGGCTGGTCAATTACAGAGGGGAGTGGGTAACTCCGGCCCAAGCGACGGCACGGCAGGAGGCAGAACGCCAGGCAAAAGCGGAGAGGGAGGAAACTGGGTATGAAGCACGGGCCGACAAACTCGTCATGCGGCGTGCCTACCGTCGAGTGCGCTTCCGGGTCGTCAAGGTCCGTCCTGACTGGGACCTCGCCTTGGCGGAGCCCGATCCCCGGACTGAGGGGGCGTTCATACTACACTCGGAGAAGCGTGACATCCTTACCGCTGTAGACGGCGAACAGTACACCGCCGATCTCTACTGGGCCGGCCCGATTACCATACCCGACGGAACAGGCGGCACGACGATCAACTGCTACAGCAATCGCCGGGATTTGGCCAGGCGTATCGTGCGGTTCAAGTTCGGACTCCATGGGGAACAATCTGCAGAAGCCCTACCCCCTTCAGGTGACGACCGTTCACCTGATTCGAAGCGCGCAGGGGGCGCTACCCCAGTCCGGGGATCTGGCTCTGGTTTCAGTATCACTGATGACGGCTTCATCCTGACGAACCACCATGTCATCGACGGCGCTGCGAGGATTACCGTCACAGTACACCAAGGGGGCACGGTGCCAGCTCGGGTGATCGCCAAGGACCCGTCCGCAGACCTAGCGCTTCTCAAGATCAGCCATGCTTGTGCGCCTATGACATTCGCTTCCCGGAAGGTGGCTCAGCTAGGACAGGCAGTGTTCGCCATTGGTTTTCCCATGCCTGGCATCCAAGGCCTCTCCCCCAAGGTCACCAAAGGGATCATCAGTGGTTCGGCCGGTCCCAAAGGCAATCCGACGAGGTACCAAATCGACGCTGCTGTCCAGCCGGGCAATTCCGGTGGACCGCTTGTGGACGAGAGCGGACACGTCATAGGGGTGGTCGACTCGCGAATCAACGCGGCCATGGTCCTACGTGAGAAGGGCAAGATCCTCCAGAACGTCAATTACGCGATCAAGAAGTCGTACGTTCTCGCCTTCTTAGAGGGGCAATCTGCCGTGGCCGACCGTCTCCTGCTTGTGTCGGACGGTAAGAAAAGGCCCTCCCACTCAGCGGACGCCATCGAGGCGGTCGTCCGATCGACAGTACTGATCTGCGTCTACTGACGGGCGCGGAGTCGGCCTCCCCCATGGTGGTCCCGATCCGTACAACGCGCACCGCCGGAAGTACTGCTTCTTGCCGGAGTGCCGGTTGGCGAGCAAGATTGCCGGTCAGAAGAAGTGGCTGTCAAGGAACCGGAGTTACTTCGGTGACGAGGACAACTGACCCCAAGCCAACTCGTAGCTAAAAAAAGGGGGAGAGGGGCGCCTCGCAATGGATGCGCGCCCCTCCTCCTCAATCCCTACCTATCGCCCACACCGACATGAGATCCGCTGCCCACCGCAGGTAGGACAGCGTTCCATGTCGCATCCGGGATGGTGATGCCCACCGGGAGCCACGTTGCAGTCGGGGCAGCGCCCACCCGCATCCTCCGGGTACCGGACCGTGGGGATGTGATTGCGGGAAGTGACCCGAACGCAGTCATTCGCGGGACACGTCGTCGTGCCTTCAGCGCTCATCTCAAGTCTGCATGCATGACAGATCGCCATGGCAGGTGTCTC